>NZ_JAUFPN010000184.1 GCF_030409335.1 Paeniroseomonas aquatica | reverse complement strand
GCCGCGGCTGGCGGCGCGGGCACGGGACGGGCGGGTGCGGCGCTGCCACGGCGACCTGCACCTGGGCAACCTCTGCCTCTGGCAGGGCCAGGTGACGCCCTTCGACGCGCTGGAATTCGACGAGGCGCTGGGCACCATCGATACCGGCTACGACCTCGCCTTCCTGCTGATGGACCTCGACCACCGGCTGGGCCGGCCGGCGGCCAATCGGGTGCTGAACCGCTACGTCGCGCGCGGCGGCGATGCCGGGCTGGTCGGCTGCCTGCCGCTCTGGCTGTCGCTGCGGGCGATGATCCGGGCGCATGCGACCGCGGGCCGCGGCGCCAGCGGGCAGGGCTACCTGGCATTGGCGGAGGCGATGCTGCGGCCGGCGCCGCCGCGGCTGGTGGCGGTGGGCGGGCTGCAGGGAACCGGCAAGACCCGGCTGGCGCGAGCGCTGGCGCCGGCGCTGGGCGCGGCGCCCGGGGCGCTGGTGCTGCGCTCGGACGAGATCCGCAAGCGCCAGGCCGGGGTCGCGCCGGAGGTGGCGCTGCCGGCCGAGGCCTATGCCCCGGCCGCCAGCGCCGCGGTCTTCGCCGAGCTGGCCGCGACCGCCACGGCCACGCTGCGGGCCGGCCATGCGGTGGTGGCCGACGGGGTCTTCCTGCGGCCGGAGGAACGCGCCGCCATCGAGGCCGCGGGCGAACCCTTCACCGGCTTCTGGCTGGTGGCGCCGCTGCCGGTGCTGCAGGCCCGCATCGCGGCACGGCGGGAGGCGGGGCTGCGCGCGCCGGCGCAGCGCGACGCCTCGGATGCGGATGCGGCGGTGCTGGCCGCGGCCGCGGCGCGTGACCCGGGTCCGCTCGGCTGGGAGGTGCTGGACACGACCGAGGACCCCATCCCGGCGGCGCGCAAACGGCTTGGCTTGTAAAAATCCGATTCGTGCTAGACATGCGCCATCCGCGCCGCTTGGGAGACGTGCCATGGCCTACCGACGTCTGCTGCTGCCCCTCACCGGCACCGCCGCCGGGGAAGCGGCCCTTGCCACCGCGCTGATGGTGGCGCGCATCTGGAACGCCCATGTGCACTGCCTGCACGTCCGGGTCGATGCCCGCGACGTCGCGCCGCTCGCGGGCGAGGGTCTGTCGGGCGCCATGATCGAGGAGATGATGGCGGCGACCGAGCGCGAGAGCGGCGACCGCGCCGGCCGGGTGCGGGCGCTGTTCGACCGCTTCGCCGGCGACAGCGGCGGCGTGACCATCGCCAACAGCGCCGAGACCGCGCTGAAGACCGATGGTCCGACGCTCTCCTTCGAGAGCATCGCCGGGCGCGAGGAGGACGTCGTCGCCCAGCAGTCGCGGCTGTACGACATGGCGGTGGTGCCGCACCCGGAAGCGGATGAGGATGTCTCCTCCTCCGATGCGCTGCATGCCGTGCTGTTCGACAGCGGCCGCCCCGTGCTGATCGCCCCGCGCCAGGCGCCGGCCACCATCGGCACCCGGGTCTGCTGCGCCTGGAACGGCTCGGCCGAGAGCGCCGCCGCCATCGAGGCGGCGCTGCCCTGGCTGCATCGCGCCAACGCGGTGCGGCTGCTGCATGCCGACGAGTACCAGCGCCGCGGCCCCAAGGTGGAGGGCATCCGCGCCTACCTCCGCTGGCACGAGATCGAGGCCGAGCCGGCGCTGTTCAAGCCGCTCACCAAGGACGTCGGCGCCGGTCTGCTGGGCGCGGCGCGGGACTTCCAGGCGGACCTGCTCTGCATGGGCGCCTACAGCCATTCGCGGCTGCGCCAGCTCATCCTCGGGGGGGTGACGCGGCATGTGCTGGAGAACAGCGACATGCCGGTGCTGATGTGCCGCTAGGCTGAGCAGAGGCGGTCCGCCGGGCCGCGAAAGCCGCCGCGACACCGGTTGCGGCGGCCACGCCGGGCCTGCATCATCGCCCCAAGCTACGCTTGGGAGAGTTGCGATGAGCCTGACCTGGACCCGACGTTCCCTCGCGGGAGGCGCCCTGGCGCTGCCCTTCGTCCGCACCGCCGCGGCGCAGCAGACCATCGAATGGGTCGCCGGCTCGCTCGGCGGCGGCTGGTACACCATCGCCGCCGGCCTCTCGGCCCTGATCAAGGACGAGAACCCGGAGTTGCAGATCCGCGTCGTCCCCGGCGGCGGCCTGGCCAATGCCACCCGGGTCAACCGCAACCAGTCGCAGATGGGCTGGGGCATCGATACCTTCGCCGCCTCCGCCCGGCGCGGCGAGGAGCCCTATACCGAGAAGCACGAAAACCTCCGCAGTCTCGGCACCGGCTATTCCCCGACCGAGCACCACTTCCTCCGCCGCACCGATGGCGGGCCGGAGGACATGCGCGCCATCCTGACGCAGAAGGGCCTGCGGCTTGCCTGCCCGCAGCGGTCCTCGACCGACGAGATGACCTTGCAGCGCATCCTGAAATTCCTGGGCACCAGTCCGGAGAAGATCCGCGCCGAGGGCGGGCGCTACCTGACCGGCAGCTATGCCGATATCGGCGCCGCCTTCTCCGACGGCCAGGCGGATTACCTCTATGCCGCGCTGGCCCGCCCGGCGGCGATCTTCAGCGAGATCGCCCAGGGCCGCCGCACCGGCAAGCTGGTGGAATTCCCCGCCGATGTGCGGCGCCACCTCATCGACCAGTACTCCTACGCCGAGGGCTTCATCCCCGCCGGGACCTACCCGACCTTGCAGACGGCGGCGGTGCCGGTGACGATGATGGACAGCGTGCTGATGGTGCACGAGAGCCTGCCCGAGGATGCCGCCTACAAGGTCACGAAGACGCTGATCCGGAACAAAGGGCCGAGGCTGGTGCAGATCCACGCCAGCATGGGGGCCTGGGACCCGGCGGCTTCGGCCAAGTATGCCGGCGTCCCCCTGCACCCCGGTGCCGCAAAAGCCTTCCGCGAGGCCGGCGCCCTGCCCGCCTAGCCCAGACTCAGGCCGGTCCACGGGACGCCCGTCCCCTGGCAGGGGCTTGGGGACAGCGTCCCCAAACGTGTTTCTTCCTTTCGGAGCGCCCCCTCCATGCGCGACCTCGCCGGCCCCCTGAAGCTGCTGGTCACCCTCTGGCTCGCCGCCGCCTCCGCCATCCACCTCTATTTCGGCGGCTTCGGCTTTCCCGAGCCGATCACCATGCGCGGCTTCCACCTGCTGGTCTTCGTCCCGCCGCTGTTCCTGCTGTTCCCGGCCTTCCCCGGCCGCTCCCCGGCGCGCCGCCCGAGCGTGATCGACTGGCTCTGGGCCCTGGCCTCCGCCGCGCCGCATGCCTGGGTGATGTGGAACTGGGACAAGGTCTCGGACCGCATGGAATACGTCGATCCCTTCGGCTGGGAGATGATGGTCCTGGCGGCGCTTGCGATCCTCACCCTGCTGGAGGCGACGCGCCGCGCGGTCGAGGTCGGGCTTGCCTGGATGATCATCATCTCCGTCGCCTACATGGGCTTCGGCCACTATATCCCCGGGCTGCTGAACAGCCGGCCCTTCTCGGTGGCCGAAATTCTCGAGGCCTCCTGGCTGGTGCCGACCGCGGGCGGCGTCTATGGCCCGCTGACCGGCATCGTGGCGACGACCATCGCGGTCTTCATCGTCTTCGGCGCCTTCATGCAGGGCAGCGGCACCGGGCGGCTGTTCACCAACCTCGGCGCCGCGGCGGCCGGGCGCTTCACCGGCGGCCCGGCCAAGGTCGCGGTCATCACCTCCGGCCTGTTCGGGACGATGAGCGGCAGCAGCGTCTCCAACGTCATCACCACCGGCGCCATGACCATCCCGCTGATGATCCGCATCGGCTACCGCCCCGTCGTCGCCGCGGGCATCGAGAGCGCGGCCAGCGTCGGCGGCGCGCTGATGCCCCCCGTCATGGGCGCCGCCGCCTTCGTCCTCGCCGAGATCACCGGCATCCCCTATGGCGAGATCATCGTCGCCGCCGCCATCGGCGCGGTGCTGTACTACTTCGCCATTCTCGCCGCGGTGCATTTCGAGGCAAAGCAGGCCGGCATGGCGCCGATGCCGCTGCGCGACATCCCGGCCTGGCGGGAGGTGGCGCAGGACGCCCACCTGGTCATTCCCATCGTCGTGCTGGTCTGGCTGATGATGGATCGCTGGAGCGGCAATTACGCCGCCTTCTGCGCCACCATTGCCATGGTCGGCATTGCCGCGCTCCGCCGCCGCAGCCGCATGGGCTGGCGGCAGGTGCTGGAGAGCCTGGCCAATGCCGGCCTCACCATGGCGCCGCTGGCGGTCTCCATCGCCGGCGCCGGAATCGTCGTCTCGGCGCTGACCGCGACCGGGCTGGTGGTCGCTCTCGGCGGCATCATAAAGGACCTCGCGGCGGGGAATTTCGCCCTGCTGCTGGTGCTGCTGGCGGTCACCGTGCTGGTGCTCGGCATGGGGATCCCGACGACGCCGAGCTACATCATCGCCGCCGCCATCGGCGTGCCGCAGATCCTCGACCTCGGCAGCAAGGCGCTGGGCTATTCGGCGCAGGAGCTGCTGCTGCCGGCGCATCTCTTCATCTTCTACTTCGCGGTTCTGGCGGATGCCTCGCCGCCCGTGGCGGCGGCAGCCTTCGCGGCGGCGGCCATCGCCAAATCCTCGCCGCTGATGGCCAGCATGCATGCGACCCGGCTCGGCATCGCCGGTTTCACCGTGGGCTTCGCCTTCCTCTACGACCCCGGGATCATGCTGCGGGGATCGCTGGTGGATATCCTGGTGGCGACCGCCATCCAGGTCGGGGCGCTGACCGCCCTCTGCGCCGCCTATGCCGGCTACCTCAGGGCGTCGATGGGCGGGCCGGCGCGGCTGTTGCTGGCCTGCGGCGGCCTCTTCGCCGCTTTCTACCACGGCGTGCCGGACATGGTCCGGCTGGCGGTGGCGGTCGGGGTGCCGGCCGCGATCGCCCTGACGCAGGGCATGCGCGCGCCCCGGCCGCTGCGGCCATGACCCCGGAGACATCACCCATGCTGATTCGCATCCTGTTCGCCTTGGCCCTGCTGGCACCCGGGGTGGCGGTGGCACAAGGCAGCGTGGCCACCGGGCCGACGCTGACCGCGATCCGCGCCCGCGGCGCCGTCTCCTTCGGCATCTCGACCGGCGACCCGGCCTGGAGCCAGCCCGACAGCCGCGGCGTCTGGCAGGGCATGGATGCCGATGTCTGCCGCGCCGTCGCCGCGGCGGTGCTCGGCAGCGCCGAGAAGCTGGTCTGGCAGCACCTGACCGGGCAGAACCGCTTCCCGGCGCTGGGCTCGGGGCAGGTGGACCTGCTGACCCGCACGACCACCTGGACCTACATGCGCGACGCCCAGCTCGGCCTGAATTTCACCGCGCCGAATTTCTACGACGGCCAGGGCTTCCTGGTCCGCGCCGACAGCGGCATCACCGCGGCGAAGCAGCTCGACGGCGCCACCATCTGCTTCGTCTCCGCCAGCACGCATGAGCTGAACCTGGCCGACTGGTCCCGCACCCAGGGCATCCGCTTCACCCCGGTGATCTTCGCCGACAAGGACGAGGCCCGCCGCGCCTTCGAGAGCAACCGCTGCGACAGCTATACCGACGATGCCAGCCAGCTCGCCGCGGTGCGGGCCGCGACGCCCAACCCGGCCTCCATCCTGCTGCTGCCGGACCGCATCAGCAAGGAGCCCTACGCCCCCTCCGTCCGGCAGGGCGACGACCAGTGGTTCGACATCGTCCGCTACGTGATCTACGCCCTGGTGGAGGCGGAGGAGCTGGGCATCACCCGCGCCAATGCCGAGCAGATGCTGGCCACCAGCCCCAGCCCGGCGGTGCAGCGCCTGCTGGGCAGGACCGGCGACCTCGGCCCGGCCATCGGCCTCGACCGCGCCTGGCTGCTGAACGCGATCAAGGCGGTGGGCAATTACGGCGAGATCTACGACCGGCACCTCGGCAAGGACAGCCCGGTGCAACTGCCGCGCGGGCTGAACGACCTCTGGACCCGCGGCGGCCTGATGATCGCGCCGCCGATCCGCTAGGGCAGGATCGCCACCCCTCGGTTACAGGGCGGCGCGGAGGATGAGCGGCATCGGCTTCAGCCGGTCCTCCACCCGCGTCACCCCGGGGATGTCCTGGGCCAGCAGCCGAAGCCCGTCCCGCAGCACCTCGGACCGGGCATAGCCATAGAGGGTCACCACCCCGCCCTCGACATCCGGATAGACCCAGAAGGTATCGGTCCAGGGCTGCTCGCGCATGGCGGCGACCACCGCCCGCAGCAGGCTGGCGTCGTCCTGCCGGGGCGCGTCGGCCGGGCGCTGCACGTCGCGCAGCACCGCCCGCAGCAGGTCCGCGCGGCTGACGATGCCGGCCAGCTTGCCGTCGCGCAGCACCGGGACCCGGCGGATGTGGTGCTGTTCCATCAGCCGGGCGATGGTCTCGGCGTCGGCATCCTCGGGCACCGTCACCAGCTTGGCCGTCATCACGTCCCGGGCGGTGGCGCCATGCGCCTTGGCGAAGCGCGCCACCAGCGGCTCCGGGTTGCGGAACATGTCGAGGAACCAGCCGAGCGGGCCGCGCGGCGCCTCGGCGAGGCGGCGGATTAGATCGCCTTCGGTGACGAGGCCGACCGGGCTGCCCTCGGCGTCGATCACCGGCACCGCCGAGATGCCGCGGGAGGCGAGCAATTCGGTGACAGCGGAAACCGGGGTCTCCGGCGCGACGACGACGAGGTCGCGGGACATCAGGTCACGGGCGAGCATGGCGATCCTCCATACCCCGGCCAGACCGCCGGGTTTGCACGGAACATGAAGCAAGGATTACCCGATGGATATGATCTTGATCAAAGCGCCGTGGCGGGGAGGCTACTCGCGCTCGTAGATAAGCCGGGCGCGGATGGTGCCCGGCAGCGCCCGAAGCTCGCCGAGGATCGCCTCGGCCGCGTCCCGCGCCTCGACGCTCTCGACCACGACGTAACCGAGGTCGGCCTGGGTCTGGTAGTACTGCGCCGTGATGTTGAGGCTGCGGCGGCCGAAGGACTCGTTGATGCGCGACAGCACCCCGGGCGCGTCGCGGTGGACATGGATCCAGCGGGCGCCGCTGGCCCGGGCCGGCAGCTGGACCTGGGGGAAGTTCACCGCTCCCATGGTGGCGCCGGTATCTGAGAAGTCGATCAGCTTGCGGGCGACCTCCTGGCCGATGCGGGACTGCGCCTCGGCGGTGCTGCCGCCGATATGCGGCGTCAGGATCACGTTCGGCAGGCCCTGCAGCGGGGTGGCGAAGGGCTCGCCGTTGCGGGCCGGCTCCTCCGGGAAGACATCCGCCGCGGCGCCCAGCAGGCGGCCGGAGCGCAGCGCCGCCGCCACCGCCTCGAGGTCCACCAGCGTGCCGCGGGCGTTGTTGATGAGGATGGCGCCGGGCTTCATCTGGGCGATCTCGGCGGCACCGATCATGCCCACCGTCTCCGGCGTCTCCGGCACGTGCAGGGTGACGATGTCGGCCTCGCGCAGCAGCTCGCCGAGCGTCGTGCAGGGCCGGGCATTGCCATGCGGCAGCTTGGTGGTGTGGTCGTAGTAGATCACCCGCATGCCGAAGGCCTCGGCGAGGACGCTGAGCTGGCTGCCGATGTTGCCGTAGCCGACCAGGCCGAGGGTCCGGCCGCGCACCTCGTAGCTGCCCTCGGCCGACTTGTCCCAGCCGCCCTTATGCGCCGAGCGCGAGCGGTCGGGGATGCCGCGCAGCAGCATCACCACCTCGCCCATGACCAGCTCCGCCACGCTGCGGGTATTGCTGAAGGGGGCGTTGAAGACCGGGATGCCGCGCAGCCGGGTGGTCTCGAGGTCCACCTGGTTGGTGCCGATGCAGAAGCAGCCGATGGTGATCAGCCGGTCTGCCGCCGCCAGCGCCGCCGCGGTGACCTGGGTCCGGGAGCGGATGCCGAGGATATGGACGCCCTGCAGCGCCTCGGCCAGGGCCGGGCCATCGAGCGCCTTGGGCAGGCGGGTGACGTTGGCGTAGCCGGCGGCGCCCATCAGCTCCACCGCGCTGTCGGAGATGCCCTCCAGCAGCAGGACGCGGATGCGGTCCTTGGGGAGGGAGAGGCGGTCGGACATGGGGGGCTCCGGAAACGGCGGGCGGGTTACTTGCGCCCTTACGCGCCGGCCGCCAAGCCCGGCCGGCGCCGGATCACCCGGGGCGGGCGCGGATCATGCGGCCGGGCAGGGGGGGCGACCGTGCCGCGTGCCCTCCCGGCGCGGTCATGGCCTGTGAAGGGGCAGGTCCCGGGTCCGGTAGCGGCCCACCGCCTGGCCGGCCGGGACCTTCTGGAAGACCAGGAAGTAGCTGTGGTTCTTGCGGGCATGGACCTGCCGCAGCAGCCGGGCCACGCCGGGGCGGTTCGCGCGGACCAGCAAGAAGAGGTCCCGGGCATAAAAGCCGAGCTCGGCCAAGCCGGTGATGATCTGCACATGGGTCAGTTCCTGCCGGTTGGCGCTGACCTCGTCCTGGCATTTGACGATGAGGATGCCGTGGTCCCGCAGGGTGCGGCGCGCCTCGGCGGCGGCGGCGAGGTAGAGGTCCAGCACCGCCTGGTGCCAGCGGCCGCCGGCGAGGCCCTGGGCCGTGGCCGGATGCCCGCCGCCGGCGGCATAGTAGTTGCGCAGCCCGGCATGGCTGCCGAGGCCGCCGCGGGTCGCCGCCTTCGGCCGCAGCAGGCCCTCCATGTAGGGCGGGTCGAGCACCAGCGCGTCGAGGCTGGCATCGGCATGGGGCAGGGCGCGGCAATCGGTGCCGGTGGCGAGGTCGCTCGGCAACAGGGTGTAGCGGCCGGGCGGGACGCGCTGCCAGAAGATGCCCTGGCCATAGGTGACGTCGGCGATCACCGCGCCGGGCGGCACGTGCAGCGCCAGGATGCGGGGGAAGAGCTCGGCATTGCCGCCGGAATGGGCCGAGAGCACGACATCGGCGGTGGCGACGCCGCCCTGGACCCGCTTCGCCCGGGCCGGCGGCGGGACCGCCGCGGCGGCCTTCTCCTCCGGTGCTTCGCTCATGCCTCGCCGCTGGCGCGGAGGGCGCGGATCTCGGCCTCCAGCATGGCGGGGTAGGGGCGGCTGATCCAGTCGGCCGGGGTCATGACCGCGGCGGCGAGCCGGCGCTTGTAGTCGGCCCGGGGGATCTCGTGGGCGCCGAACTGGGCCAGGTGCTCGGTCAGGAACTGGCTGTCGAGCAGGGTGAAGCCGCCGAGCCGGAGCCGCGCCACCAGCTGCACCAGCGCGACCTTCGAGGCGTCGCGGGCCCGGCTGAACATGCTCTCGCCGAAGAAGGCGGCGCCCAGCACCACGCCGTAGAGGCCGCCGACCAGCCGGTCGCCCTCCCAGACCTCGACCGAATGGGCATGGCCCATGCGGTGCAGCGACAGGAACAGCGATTCGATCTCCGGATTGATCCAGGTGTCCTCCCGGCCCGGGGCGGGGGAGGCGCAGCCGGCGATGACGCCGGGGAAGTCCACGTCGGCGGTGGCGACATAGGGACCGGAGAGGGTGGTCCGCAGCAGCCGCTTCGAGAGGTGGAAGCCGGCATCGATGGGAATGATGCCGCGCCGTTCCGGGTCCAGCCAGTACAGCTTGTCGCCGCCGCGGCTCTCGGCCATGGGAAAGAGACCGGCGCGATAGGCGCGCAGCATCAGCTCGGGCGTAATGTCGATGTGGCGGCGGCTCATGCCCCGGCCACCGGCGGGCGGGCGGGGCCGGTACCAGGAAGCATGGGATCACCAGGCCGTCGCCCCTCGAGACGCGGTCCGGCGATGGCGCGGATCGGCATCCGGCGACCATAGCCGCCGGCGGGCCGGATCGCTACCGGAAAGCCTTCAGGCCTGCGGGAGGCGCTTGGCGACGAAGCGTTCCAGCCAGTGGATGGTATAGTCGCCGGACTGGAACTCCGGGTCTTCGACGATCGCCCGGTGCAGCGGCAGCGTGGTGTGGATGCCGTCCACCACCATCTCGGCCAGCGAGCGCCTCAGCCGGGCGATGGCCTCCGCCCGGGTCGCGCCATGCACCACCAGCTTGGCGATCAGGCTGTCGTAGTGGGGCGGCACCGCATAGCCCGAATAGAGCGCGCTATCGACCCGGACGCCGAGGCCGCCCGGCGCGTGGTAGGTATGCACCCGGCCGGGGGAGGGGGCGAAGGTTTCCGGGTCCTCGGCGGTGATCCGGCATTCGATGGCATGGCCGTGGAAGCGGATCTCCGACTGGTCGTAGCCCAGCGCCTCGCCGGCGGCGACGCGGAGCTGCTCCTTCACCAGGTCGATGCCGCAGACCATCTCGGTCACGGGATGCTCGACCTGCAGGCGAGTGTTCATCTCGATGAAAGCGAAGGTGCCGTCCTGCCACAGGAATTCCAGCGTCCCGGCATTGCGGTAGCCCAGCTCGCGCAGGGCCCGCGTCACCTGCGCGCCGAGGGCATCGCGCTCGGCGGCATTCAGCACCGGCGAGCCCGCTTCCTCGACCAGCTTCTGGTGGCGGCGCTGCAGCGAGCAGTCGCGCTCGCCGAAATGCACGACGTTGCCGTGGGTATCGGCCAGCACCTGCAATTCGATGTGGCGGGGACGGTCGAGGTATTTCTCGAGGTAGACCTCGTCGTTGCCGAAGGCGGCGCGGGCCTCGGTGCGGGCGACCCGCCAGGCCTCCTCGATCTCGTCCTCGTCGTGCGCCACCTTCATGCCGCGACCGCCGCCGCCGGCGGCGGCCTTGATCAGCACGGGATAGCCGATTTCGGCCGCGACCTGCCGCGCCTCCTCGACCGAGGCGAGCGCGCCCAGGCTGCCGGGGACCAGCGGCACGCCGAGCCGGCGCATCGCGTCCTTGGCGGTGATCTTGTCGCCCATCATGCGGATATGCGCCGCGGTCGGGCCGATGAAGGCGAGGCCGTGGGCCTCCACCATCTCGGCGAAATTGGCATTCTCCGACAGGAAGCCGTAGCCGGGGTGCACCGCATCGGCGCCGGTGATGGCGGCCGCCGAGATGATCGCCGCCATGTTCAGGTAGCTGTCGCGGGCGGCCGGCGGGCCGATGCAGACGCTCTCGTCGGCGAGGCGCACGTGCATGGCGGAGGCATCGGCGGTGGAATGCACCGCGACGGTGCGGATGCCCATCTCCTGGCAGGCGCGGTGGATGCGCAGCGCGATCTCGCCCCGGTTGGCGATGAGGACCTTGCCGAACATCATGGCGTTCTCGCCCGATGGGCAAGGGGCCGATTCACGCCTCCGGGCCCTGCGGCCCTGCGGCGGCCGGACGGCCGGGCAACCCGCCCCCTCATTCGACGATCATCAGCGGCTCGCCGTATTCCACGGGCGTGCCGGGTTCGATCAGGATGCGGGTCACGGTGCCGGCGCGCGGCGCCTTGATCTGGTTGAAGGTCTTCATCGCCTCGATCAGCAGCAGGGTCTGGCCCTGCGCCACCTTGGCGCCCAGCGTCACGAAGGGCGGCTGCCCCGGCTCGGGCGCCAGATAGGCGACGCCGACCATGGGGGAGGTGACCAGGCCCGGATGCTTGGCATCGGGCACCGCCTCCACCACCGGGACGACCACCGGCGAGGCGTCCGCCTGCACCATGGCGCCATGCGGCATGCCCGGCGCCATGCCGACCGGCCAGCTCATCGGCTGCGGCGCCGCGGCCGGCGGCTTGCGGGCGACCCGGATGCGGCTGTCCTTCTCGACCAGCTCGATCTCGGTCAGGTCGGTGTCCCGCAGGATCTGCGCCAGGGCGCGGATGGCCTCGGGGTCGAATTGGATGCCGTTGCTCATGCGTATGTCCCAGGCGTGCCGATCACGCCGCGTCGTCCGGGTCGTCCATGGGGGCGATCAGCCCGGCCATGGCTTCCAGCGCCAGGGCATAGCCCTGCACGCCCAGCCCGGCGATGACCCCGGTGGCGGCCTTCGAGACGAAGCTATGGTGCCGGAATTCCTCCCGGCGGTGAATATTGGTGATGTGCACCTCGATCACCGGCAGCCCGACCGCCAGCAGCGCGTCGAGCAGGCCGATGGAGGTGGTGGTATAGCCCGCCGGGTTGATGATGATGCCACTCGCCCGGCCGCGGCATTCCTGCACCCAGGTGATCAGCTCGCCCTCGCCGTTGGTCTGGCGGAAGTCGATGGCGAGGCCCAGCGTCTCGGCCGCCTCGGCGCAGAGCGCCTCGACGTCGTCCAGGGTCGCGTTGCCGTACTTCTCCGGCTCGCGCATGCCGAGCAGGTTGAGGTTCGGGCCGTTGAGCACGACGACGAGGGGTGGCGACATGGGGCGGAATCCGGTGGAGCCAGGGTAGGGCGATGGGGCGGTTGCGCTACCACGGAGGGGTTTCGGGCCGCAAGCGGAGCCCAAGCTGACCCCCGGCCCCGCCTCCGGCGCATGGCGGCCCTGCCGTGCCGCGGGGCGCCCGGATGCGCCGGCGACGGCTTGCCGCCTTGTCCTCGCACGGGGCCTTCGCCACATTCCCCCCGATGGAGGCGTCGATTTCAATTTCTGTCACCGTGAACGGCGAGCCGCGGGAGATCCCGGAGGGCGCGACCGTGGCTGTCTTGCTGGCGCAGATCGGCCTCGACATCCGCAAGGTGGCGGTCGAGCGCAACCTCGAGATCGTGCCGCGTTCCACCTATGCCGCCGTGCGGCTCGCGGCCGGCGACCAGCTGGAAATCGTGCATTTCATCGGCGGAGGCTGACCATGGACGGAACCCCAAACGCCGTGACCACCCTGGACGAGCGCTGGCCCGAGGACGCCTGGGAGGTGGCTGGCCTCCGCTTCCGCTCCCGCCTCATCGTCGGCACCGGGCGCTACAAGGACCTGGAGGAGACCGGCCGCGCCATCGATGCCTCGGGGGCGGAGATCGTCACCGTCGCGGTGCGGCGGGTGAACCTCGGCGACCCTAAGGCGCCGATGCTGCAGGATTACGTCGACCCCAAGCGCTATACCTACCTGCCCAATACCGCCGGCTGCTTCACCGCCCAGGACGCCGTGCGCACCCTGCGTCTGGCCCGCGAGGCCGGCGGCTGGAACTTGGTGAAGCTGGAGGTCCTCGGGCCGCCGCCCTTCCTCTATCCCGACATGCGGGCGACTTTCGAGGCGCTGGAGGTGCTGCTGAAGGACGGGTTCCAGGTGATGGTCTATTGCTCGGACGATCCCATCGCGGCGAAGCGGCTGGAGGAGATGGGGGCGGTCGCGGTCATGCCGCTGGGCGCGCCGATCGGCTCGGGCCTCGGCATCCAGAACCCGGTGATGATCCGGTCGATCATCGAGAATGCCAAGGTGCCGGTGCTGGTCGATGCCGGGGTCGGCACCGCCTCGGATGCCGCCATCGCCATGGAGCTGGGCTGCGACGCGGTGCTGATGAACAGCGCCATCGCCCATGCCCGGGATCCTGTCCGCATGGCGCGCGCCATGCAGGCGGCGGTGCAGGCCGGGCGGCTGTCCTTCCTCGCCGGGCGGATGCCGCGGCAGTACGCGGCCGATCCCTCCAGCCCGCTCTCCGGGCTGATCCGCTGAGCCGGCGGGCCGGGCCGGAGTCGCCGCCGCTTTATTGACGGCCATTCACCATCACGGCGCGCGGATCACCCGGAACACCTGCGGGCCTTCGGAGGAGTTTCCGGCCTTCCCGGCGGTAGGCTGGAAAAAAATCCGCGGGATCGGCGAATTCCGCTTTGCGTCGGCAGAAGCCGGTCCTATATCCCACATCAGACGCAGTACGCACGTGCCTCTGGCCCCAAGCCCACGGAACCCGGCGCCCCTCCACAACGGCGCAGCCCACCCGGTCACCGCGGCGCAAGGTTTACGCAACGACGTCAAGCGTTCTGGCAACCCCGTGGGCCGCAAGTCCTGCGGTTCACTTGGTCGCTGGTTCGTTCGACCGTTTCGTTAATCTGGGGCTGCACCCGATGTGTGGGGCGGTCCTTCTGTCTGTGAAGGATGGTGCGATGACCCCCAAGGTCTCCCGCTTCCTGCGCGAAGTCGCGCCGGCAACCCCGTGCCTGGTGCTCGACGTCGATCGGGTCGAAGAAAACTACCGGCGCCTGATGGCGGCGCTGCCGCTCGCGCGCATCTACTACGCGGTGAAGGCCAACCCGGCCGAGCCCGTGCTGTCGCGCCTCGTCGGCCTCGGCTCCTCCTTCGATGCCGCCTCCTTCGAGGAGGTCTCCGCCTGCCTCGAGGCCGGCGCGCGGCCGGAAGCGATCAGCTACGGCAACACGGTGAAGAAGGAGAGCGCGATCCGCGCCGCCTATGCCGCCGGCGTCCGCATGTTCGCCTTCGACAGCGAGGCGGAACTGCGCAAGCTGGCACGCTCCGCCCCCGGCTCCCGCGTCTATTGCCGCATCCTGGTCGGCAACCTCGGCGCCGAATGGCCGCTGTCGAAGAAGTTCGGCTGCGAGCTGGAGATGGCGCGCGAGCTGATGGTGCTGGCCGGCGAGCTCGGCCTCGACCCCTTCGGCCTCAGCTTCCACGTCGGCAGCCAGCAGACCCAGACCGCCGCCTATGAGGCGGCGATCGCCAAGGTCGCCATGCTCTTCACCGACCTGCGCGACGCCGGGGTGAAGGTGCGGATGGTCAACCTCGGCGGCGGCTATCCCGTGCGCTACCGCTCGGAAGTGCCGGAGATCGACGACTTCGGCGCCGCCATCATGGGCGCCATGACCGAGCATTTCGGCAATGCCCTGCCGGAGCTGGTCATCGAGCCCGGCCGCTTCATCGTCGGCGATGCCGGGGTGGTCAGCGCCGAGGTCGTGCTCGTCTCCCGCAAGGCGAAGGATGATCCGGTGCGCTGGGTCTACCTCGACATCGGCCGCTTCGGCGGCCTGGCCGAGACCGAGGGCGAGGCGATCAAATACGCCTTCCGTACGCCGCACGACGGCGCGGTGGACGGTCCGGTGACGATCGCAGGTCCCTCCTGCGACAGCACCGACACGCTGTACGAGAGCTCCAACTACCGGCTGCCGCTGGCGCTCGACTGCGGCGACCGGGTGGAGCTGCTGGCGACCGGCGCCTACGTGACCACTTATGCGAGCCAGGGCTTCAACGGCTTCCGGCCGTTGGCCGAACATTACGTCTGAAGGGTTCGGGCCGCCTCGCGGTCCGATTCTTTCCGTTCCCAAGGCGGCGCGGGGCGCATAGTCTGGCGCCATGGACGAGATAGACCGGAACATCACCGTTGCCCTGCAATTGGACGGCAGCGCAGGGCTGGCGGAGCTGGCCAAGGTGGCGGGGCTTTCGGTCTCCGCCACCGCCGAGCGGGTGAAGCGCCTGGAGGAACGCGGAGTCATCCGTGCCTGGCGCGCCGACCTCGATCCGGTCGCCGCGGGCTGCCCCCTCCTGGTGCATATCCTGGTGACCGTCGCCCCGGGCCGCGACGAAACCGCCTTCCGCATGGCGATGCGCCGGCAGGAGACGGTGCTGGAATGCCATGCGATCACCGGCGACTGGACCTACCTGCTGAAGGTGCGGCTGGCCGACCTGCCGGCGCTCGATGCCTTCCTGAACGACGAGCTGCGGGCCCAGTCCGGGGTGCAGCGGGTGGAGACCCTGCTGGCCATCGCCACGGTCAAGGAGACCTCCATCCTGCCGGTGGCGCCGGCCACCGAGGAATAGGCCGCCCGCGGCCGGCGCGGCCCCGCGAAACATGGCTCTGGTTATTGCAAGTGATTCTCATTAGCGTCTGTCCCGGCAGTGCCCGGGAGAGCAGCAGGCATGACGCAGTGTCACCATCGCGACGAGGCCGAGGCCGGCGGCCGTGCCACCCTGACGCTGGAGGCCGAGCCGCTCTTCGTGGTGGGGGTGCTGCGGGCCTGGGTCGCGGCGCTGCAGCCGGATCCCGGGGCGCCCGAGTGGCGGCAGATCGTCGCCCTGGCCGGCTTGCCGGCGGCGGCGGCCACGGCCTTCGGCTCCTTCATGACGCTCGTCCGGCAATCGCTGCGGCGGTCGCTCGACGTCCGCTGCTGCCCCTGTCCCCGGCTGGGCCGGGACGAGGAGGCGCTGCTGCGCCTGCTCGGGGCGATGCAGTGCGGCGACCGGCTGGCAGCGCTCGACGAGCTGGACGCCTGGCTGCAGCCCGGCAACCTGACGCCGGCGCTGCGCTCGGCCGAGGCCCTGGCGGCGATGCTGGCGCGGCATGACGTCCGCCTGGCGCGGCCGGGCATGCCGCAGCCTGCCCCGGCGGCCGACGCGGCGGCCGGGCGGGTGCTGCAATAGGGCGGGGACGCCCGCCGGGCGCGTCGTGCTAGGCTGACGCCTGGCTCCCAGGGAGACGTCGTCATGTCCGAGGCCAAGCTCGCCCCCAATCTTCCCGACTGGATGCAGGAGCACGCCAGGCGCTACCTCGCCAGCGGCGGCACCGATGGCCACATGTACCGGATCAGCCAGCCGGACCGGCCGGAGCTGGTGGTGCCCTCGTTGCTGCTGACCACCACCGGGCGCAAGTCCGGCGAGCGGTTCATCTTCCCGCTGTTCTACGGCAAGACCGGCGACGGCTACATCGTGGTGGCCTCCAAGGGCGGGGCCCCGGAGCATCCGGGCTGGTACCGCAACATCCTGGCCGATCCCGAGGTCGAGGTGCAGGCCGGCACGGTGAAGGCCCGGGCGCGGGCGCGCACCGCGACCGGCACGGAGCGCGCCCGGCTCTGGGAGCAGGCGCTGGAGTTCTGGCCGCCCTATGCGGAGTACCAGGCGAAGACCGAGCGGGAGATCCCGGTCGTCGTGCTCGACCGGATCGTCTGACCGGGTCGCCCGGTACGGGCCGTCAGGGCGCCGCGCGCACCCCCGTGGCGACGGTGCGCTCGTCCATCCGCGCCTCGTACCGCAGGCCGCGGCGCAGCGCCCAGCTGTTCACCAGCTGGAACATCGGGATGATGGCCTGGTCGTCCATCGCCGTCTTCACCGCGTCGCGCAGCAGCCGCTCGCGGGTCGGGTCGTCGATGGTCGCGGCCGCGCGCTCGGTCAGCGCGTCCAGCGCCGGGTTGGTATAGCGCCCGGCATTGCTGGCCCCCGTCCGCTTCTCGCGGTCGAAGGTGCCGAGGATATTGACCAGAGCGTAGCTCGCCTCGCCGGTCACGCTGGCCCAGCCGGACAGGCGGATGGCGTATTCCTGCCGGTTGGACCGCTGGGCGAAGCTCGCCCAGGGCACCGCCTCGACCTCGGTGCGGATGCCGACGCGGCTCCACATCTGCGCCACGGCCTGGGCCGCCTTGCTGTCGTTCGGGTAGCGGTCGTTCGGGCTGTGCAGGGTCAGGCGGAAGCCCTGGGGGAAGCCGGCCTCGGCCAGCAGCTTCTTGGCGGCCTCGGGGTCGAAGGCGGGCGGGCGGATCTCCGGGTTGTAGCCGAAGGTGCCGTCCGGCAGCCACTGGCCGGTGGGCTGGGCGGTGCCCTCCATCACCCGCTCGGCCAGGGCGGCGCGGTTGATGGCCAGGGACAGCGCGCGCCGCACCCGGAGGTCGTCGAAGGGGTTGGTCGCCAGCGGCTTGCCGTCGTTGTCGGCGACGAAGGGCACCTGGCCGCGGCGCGAGTGGTCCATCACCAGGTAGATCATCCGCAGCCCCTGGATCTCCGAAACCGTCACCTTCGGGTCCCGCTTCAGCCGGGCGAGGTCGGTGGAGGGCACCTGGTCGATGATGTCCACGTCGCCGGCCAGCAGCGCCGCGGTGCGGGCGCCGTCATTGCCGATGAAGCGGTAGTTCACCCGCGCCCAGGGCTCCGGCCCGCGGAAATAGCCGTCGTTGCGGGCCAGCTCGGTGCGGTCGCCGGAGCGGTAGGCGACCATGCGGTAGGGGCCGGTGCCGATGGCCGCACGGCCGCTGTTGAAATCCTCGGTGCCGGCGCCCTCGGCGGCATGCCGGGCGATGATCGCGACGGAGGCGAGCTCGGTCGGCAGCAGCGGGTGCGGCCGGGCGGTATGGAAGCGGAGGGTCAGCGGATCGACCACCTCCACCCGCTCGATCGCCCGGACGAAGCCGCCGAAGCCGCCGGGGCTGTTCGGCACGTTCGGGGTGCGCTGGATGGTGAAGGCGACGTCGTCGGCGGTGAAGTCCCGGCCGTCGTGCCACTTCACCCCGGCCCGCAGCTTGAACTCCCAGACCGTGTCCGAGACCACGCGCCAGCTCTCGGCCAAGCCGGGGAAGGGCTGGGCCCGGGCGTCGCGTTCCACCAGGCGGTCGAAGACGTGCATCGACAGGCTGTTGTTGGGCGAGGCGTTGTAGAAATGCGGGTCGACCGAGGTGACCGCACCACCGATGCCGATGTTGAGGGTGGACGCTGGCTGGGCGAGGGCGGGCAGGGCCGCCAGCGTGAGGGCGGCGGCAAGGATTGGTCGATGCATCAGCACTTTCTCCCGGATTGCGGCGGACACTAGCGGCGACGATGCCTCCCCGCCAAGGCTTGGCATCCGGCTTGCGTGCGCGGGTGGCAGGGCGGACGGGGATGGGCCGATGACACGACCGATCGCCTTCGAGTCCCGCATGCATGCCGAGGATCTGGGCGACCCGCGCAGCAAAGTGGCGCGAAAAGGGTCAATTCCGTACCAAACCCAGCGGAACCTAGCGAGAGGGTTACCAGAATGCTAGTTTCGCCGCTGCTGGGGCTTCCGGGGAACATAATGGGACATCATCGTCACGCGGCCGGTCTGGCCGCTGCCTTGGCAATTGCGGTCGCCGGCCCTGCCGCGGCGCAAAGCCTCACCGTGGGCGTGGGTGCGCCGGTCACCTCGATCGACCCGCACTACCACCAGCTGTCGCCCAATACTGCCGTGGCCCACATGATCTTCAGCGGGCTGACGACGACGGACGGCCATGCCCGGATCGTCCCGGACCTCGCCGAGAGCTGGCACGCGGTGGACGAGACCACCTGGGAATTCAAGCTGCGCCGCGGCGTGCGCTTCCACAACGGCTCGGAATTCACCGCGGATGATGTCGCCTTCACCTTCGACCGGGTGCCGAAGGTGCCGAATTCGCCCTCCTCCTATGCCATCTATACCCGGCCGATCACCCGGGTGGAGATCGTCGACAGCCATACGCTGCGCCTCCACACCGCAGTGCCTTATCCGCTCATGCCGACCGACCTGGCCAGCGTGATGATCCTCGACCGCGAGACCCATGCGGCGGCGACGACCGAGGGCTTCAATGCCGGGCCCATGGCCATCGGCACCGGCCCCTTCCGCATGGTCAGCCACCGCAACGGCGACCGGATCGAGTTCGAGCGCAACGAGGGCTATTTCGGCACCGCCCCCGCCTGGGCGCGAGTGACCTACCGGATGATCACCAACGACCCGGCCCGCACCGCGGCGCTGCTCGCCGGCGACGTCGACGTCATCGATCAGGTGCCGACCAGCGACTTGGCCAAGCTGCGGGCCGACCAGCGGCTGACCCTGTCGGAGACGACCGGGCTGCGGCTGATCTTCCTCGGCCTCGACCACCTCAGCGCCGAAGCCTCGCCCTTCGTCACCGACAACGAGGGCAAGCCGGTCCCGCGCAACCCGCTGCGCGATCCGCGCGTGCGCCGGGCGCTCTCGCTCATGATCGACCGCGGCGCCATCACCGAGCGCGTGATGGAAGGCGCCGCCATCCCGGCCGGCCAGTTCCTGCCGGAGGGCAGCTTCGGCTACGCGCCCGGCCTGGCCGCGCCCCGCCAGGACGCCGAGGCCGCGAAGAAGCTGCTGGCCGAGGCCGGCTTCCCCCAGGGCTTCCGCATGACCCTGCACGGGCCGAACGACCGCTACCCGAACGATGCCCGCATCATCCAGGCGATCGGTCAGATGTGGACCCGGGCCGGGATCCGCACCGCCATCGAGGCGCAGCCCTGGACCACCTTCGTCGGCCGCGCCGCGAAGCAGGATTTCTCCGCCTTCCTGATCGGCTGGGGCACCTCCTCCGGCGAGGCGTCCAATCCCTTGCGGAACCTCACCGCGACCTACGACCGGGAGAAGGGCTACGGCGCCTCCAACCGCGGCCGCTACTCCAACCCGGAGGCCGACCGCATCCTGGACGCGGCCATGCGCGAACTGGACGACCCGAAGCGGGAGGCGCTGCTGCAGCAGGCGACCCGCATCGTCTTCGAGGACACCGGGATCATTCCCGTCCACATCCAGAAGAATGCCTGGGCCATGCGCCGCGGCTTCGCGCACGACGCCCGGGCCGACGAGCTGACGCGGGCGCAGGACATCCGTCCGGCGGCGGCCCGATGACCGTCTTCCTGCTCCGCCGGCTGCTGCAGGCCGCGGCGGTCGTGCTGGTGATGTCGCTGCTGGTCTTCCTCGGCGTCTTCGCCATCGGCGACCCGATCGAGATCCTGATCAGCCCCGAGGCCGACCAGTTCGAGCGCGAGCGCGCCATCAAGGCGCTCGGCCTCGACCTGCCGCTGTGGCAGCAGTACCTCGTCTTCCTCGGCAATGCGCTGCAGGGCGACCTCGGCCGCTCCTTCGTCTTCAACGAGCCGGCGCTGAAGCTGATCCTCGAGCGCATGCCGGCGACGCTGGAGCTGGCCATCGGCGCCACCGTGCTGGCGCTGCTGATCGGCCTGCCGCTCGGCCTCTATGCAGGGCTGAAGCCGAATGGCGCGCTGTCCAAGGGGATCATGGCGACCAGCATCCTCGGCTTCTCGCTGCCGACCTTCTGGGTCGGGCTGATGCTCATCATGGTCTTCGCGGTGCAGTTGGGCTGGCTGCCCAGCACCGGGCGGGGGGAGACGGTGACCCTGCTCGGCACCCGCTGGTCCTTCCTGACCCTCGACGGCCTGGCCCACATGGCCATGCCGACGCTGAACTTGGCGCTGTTCAAGATCAGCCTCGTCATCCGCCTGACCCGCGCCGGCGTGCGCGAGACGATGCTGATGGACTACGTGAAATTCGCCCGCGCCAAGGGCCTCTCCCCGGCGCGCGTCACCTTCGTCCACGTCTTCAAGAACATCCTGATCCCGGTCGTCACCGTGGTCGGCCTCGAGTTCGGCGGGACCATCGCCTTCTCCGTGGTGACGGAGAGCGTCTTCGCCTGGCCGGGGATGGGCAAGCTCATCATCGACAGCATCAACGTGCTGGACCGGCCGGTGATGGTCGCCTACCTCATGATGATTGTCCTGCTCTTCATCACCATCAACCTTGTGGTCGATATCACCTATTCGCTGCTCGATCCGCGGGTCCGGCTGGAGGGCAAGTCATGAGCACCACCACCATCGCCGCGGCACCCCCGGTGCCGCGGGTGGAGACGCCGCTGCAGCGCTTCGTCTCCGAATTCTGCGCCTCCCGCCTCGCGCTCCTCGGGCTGCTGATCTTCACCTTCATCGTCGTCATCGCGGTGCTGGCGCCCTGGATCGCGCCGCAGAACCCCTATGACCTCGCCCAGCTCGACATCATGGACGGGCGGATGGAGCCGGGCACGGTCGGCGGCGCCGGCTTCACCTACTGGCTCGGCACCGACGACCAGGGCCGGGACATGCTCTCGGGCATCCTCTACGGGCTCCGCATCTCGCTGACGGTGGGCGCCGGCTCGGCCATCATCGCCTGCCTGGTCGGCGCCTCGCTCGGCATGATCGCCGCCTATGCCGGCGGCCGGACCGACAGCCTGCTGATGCGGCTGGTCGACCTCCAGCTGTCCTTCCCCGCCATCCTGGCGGCGCTGATGATCCTCGCCTTCCTCGGCAAGGGCATCTTCAACGTGGTCCTCGCCCTGGTCATCGTCGAATGGGCCTATTACGCCCGCACCGTGCGCGGCTCGGCCCTGGTCGAGCGGCGGCGGGAATACATCGAGGCGGCGCAGTGCCTGGCGCTGCCGACCTCGCGCATCATCTTCCGCCACCTGCTGCCGAACTGCCTGCCGCCGCTCATCGTGGTGGGCACCATGCAGGTGGCCCGCGCCATCGCGCTGGAGGCGACGCTCAGCTTCCTCGGCCTCGGCGTGCCGATCACCGAGCCCTCGCTCGGCCTGCTCATCGCCAACGGCTACGAGTACATGCTGAGCGGCAAGTACTGGATCAGCTTTTACCCGGGGATCGCATTGCTGGTGACCATCGTCTCGATCAACCTCGTCGGCGATCAATTACGGGACGTGCTGAACCCGAGGCTGAAGAAATGAGCGCGCCGACTCTCGAGGTCCGCAACCTCAGGACCCATTTCTTCACCCGCGCCGGCGTGGTGAAGGCGGTGGACGACGTCTCCTTTTCGGTGAAGGCCGGGCAGGTCATGGGCCTGGTCGGCGAAAGCGGCTCGGGCAAGACCGTGACCGGCTTCTCCATCATCGGCCTGGTCGATCCGCCGGGCCGGATCACCGGCGGGCAGATCCTGTTCAAGGGGAGGGACCTGGCGACGTTACCGGAAGCCGAGATGCGGAGCCTCCGCGGCAACCGCATCGCGATGATCTTCCAGGATCCGATGATGACGCTGAACCCGGTGTTGCGCATCGACACGCAGATGATCGAGACGGTGCAGGCCCATGCCAAGGTCAGCCGGGAGGAGGCCCGTCAGCGCTCGCGCGATGCCCTCGGGCAGGTGGGGATCCCCAGCCCGGACGAGCGGCTGCAGAGCTACCCGCACCAATTCTCCGGCGGCATGCGCCAGCGCGTCGCCATCGCCATCGCCCTGCTGCACAAGCCGGACGTCATCGTGGCGGACGAGCCCACCACCGCGCTGGATGTGACCATCCAGGGCCAGATCCTGGCCGAGGCGCAGAAGCTCTGCACCCAGTTCGGCACCGCGCTGGTCTGGATCACCCACGATCTGTCCGTCGTCGCCGGCCTCGCCGACGACATCGCGGTCATGTACGCCGGCAAGGTGGTCGAAAGCGGCCCGGTGGCCGAGGTGATGGATGCGCCGCTGCATCCCTATACCCTCGGGCTGATCGGCTCGGTCCCCAGCCGCAACCGCCGGGGCGAGCCGCTGCGGCAGATCCCCGGCATGACCCCCAGCCTGCTCAACCTGCCGGCCGGCTGCGCCTTCCGCTCCCGCTGTCCGCGGGCCGAACCGCGCTGCGCCGAGCCGCCGCCGATGGCGGAATACCGGCCCGGCCGCCACGCCCGCTGCATCCACCCGCATGACGAGGCCGTGGCCGCATGAGTGAAGTCCTTGCACCGGCCGCCCCTGCCGCGGCCCTCGCCGACCCCATCATCGAGCTGCGCGGCGTCTCCAAGCGCTTCTCGAAGACGCTGGATTTCGCCGCCCGCTTCGCCAAGCGCCTCGGCGCCAACGTGCGGGAGGAGATCGTGCATGCCGTGGACGGCGTCGACCTCACCGTCCGCAAGGGGGAGGTGGTCGGCCTCGTCGGCGAGAGCGGCTGCGGCAAGTCGACGCTCGGCCGCATGGTCGCCGGCATCATGCCGCCGAGCGACGGCAGCATCCTCTGGCGCGGCCGCGACCTGAAGACGCTGAACGCGGCCGAGGCGAAGAACGCCAAGCTCCGCACCCAGATGATCTTCCAGGACCCTTACGCCTCGCTCAACCCGCGGCTGAAGGTGGCCGAGATCGTCGGCGAGGCGCCGCAGTACCACGGCATGATCCCGCGCGGTGACTACGAGGGCTACGTGGATGAGCAGCTCCGCCGCGCCGGCCTCGATCCCAGCCTGAAGAAGCGCTACCCGCACCAGTTCAGCGGCGGCCAGCGCCAGCGCATCGGCATCGCCCGGGCGCTGGCGGTGCAGCCCGAATTCCTGGTCTGCGACGAGGCGGTTGCGGCGCTCGACGTCTCCATCCAGGCGCAGATCCTGAACCTGTTCATGAAGCTGCGGCGGGAGCTCGATCTCACCTACCTCTTCATCAGCCACGACCTCGGCGTGGTCGAGCATCTCAGCGACCGCGTCGTCATCATGTACCTCGGCCGGGTGGTCGAGGAGGCGCCCTCCGAGGAGGTCTTCCGCAAGCCCAACCACCCCTATACCCAGGCGCTGCTGGCCGAGGTGCCGCGCATCGATGCCCGCAAGCGCGCCTTCGCCGGGGTGAAGGGGGAGATTCCCTCGCCGCTCAATCCGCCGAGCGGCTGCCACTTCCACCCGCGCTGCCCCTTCGCCTTCGATCGCTGCAAGGTGGAACGTCCCGCGCTGCGGCAGATCGCGGCCGGGCATCGCAGTGCCTGCCACCTGAACGACGCCGCATGACCCGCACCGCCGCGATCCTGGCGCTGCTGCTGCTGGCCGCCTGCGCCGGCGGTGGCACGGCCAGCGGGCCCTATGTCGGCGGCTCGGTCGGCGCCACCATCCGGGACGACGGCCGGCTGCGCTGAGGCGACCGACCGGCCCGGGCTTTCATCGCCAGGCCGTCGGGCCGGGGCGGCGCCGGTTATTTCGCTAGCAAGCCGACCGAAAGCCTGTGCAGGCTGCCTCGCCCGGCACATGCACCGGTCAGGGAGCCAATCCATGCCGATGCGAGCCTATCGGGCGTCCAGCGCCTTTGCCGGTCGCCATATCCAGGACAACATGTGGCTCTGGATCGGCCTTGCCGCGGTCGCCACCGCGGCCCTGGCCGTCGGGGTCTGGCAGCAGCCGAGGTCGAACATCTGGGGGCATCTGGTCGCGCTGACCGGGATGTTCGCCGGGACCCTGGTCATGATGAAGAGCCAGGAAGGCTTCGTGGCACCCGTGGCCGAGGACGACGACGACGGCTACGTCCCCACGCCCGGCTGAGACGCGGGCGGCGGCTGCGCCGCGGCCAGGGCGAAGGCCGCGGCCCCCAGGGCGCCCAGCCCGGCCAGCAGCCAGGGGACCGGGCCGTAGCCGCCGGCCCCCTGCCAGATCAGGGCGATGGCGACCGGCGCCAGGGTCCGCGGCAGCACCGTGGCGACGCTGAGCGCGCCGGTGATGGCGCCGTAGCCGTCGCGTCCCAGGATCTCCACCACCCCAGCGGCGCGGACGATGGTCATCAGCCCATCCGCCATGGCCCAGGCCAGGATGAACAGCACCAGCCAGGCGAAGTCCGCCGGCGCCAGGGCAAGCGCCAGCATGGCCAGCGGCACCAGCGATGCGCCGAGGCGGCCGACGCTGCGCATCGTCACCCGCTGCCCGAGCCCGTAGAGCGCCGCCCGGGCCGCCACCTGGAAGGGGCCGTGCAGCGAGACCAGCAGCAGCACGGACGCTTCCGGCAGGCCCTTCTCCCGCAGCAGCGGAATCACATGCGCCCCCAGCCCCACCCCGATGAAGGCATGCGCCGCCAGGCTGCCGGCGATGCCCAGGAAGGCGCGGGAACGCACCGCCCGGGCGAGGCTGAAGGCGCCCTGCCCGGTGGCCCGGCCACGCGGTGCGGCGGGCGGCAGCAGCCGGAGCGCCAGCATCCCGGGGATGAGCTGCAGGGCCGCAAGGCAGAGCAGGGCACCGCGCCAGCCGAGTTGCGCGATCAGCAGGGCGGTCAGCGGGACGAAGATCGTATTGGTGAAGCCGGTGACGAAGGTGATGCCGGCGATCGACCTCACCGGGTCCCGCGCCGTGGTGACGACCACCGCCATGGCCGGCCCCCAGAGGGCGCAGGCCTGCACCAGCCCCATGCCGGCCCAGATCAGCCAGAAGACCGGCAGGGAGGAGGTGGCGGCGAGCGCCGCCAGCAGCGCCGCGCCCGCCCAGCCGCCGAGTGCCAGCAGCCAGCGGCCGCCCCGGCGGTCCACCCAGCGGCCGACCGGCACCGCCACCAGCCCGGAGATCAGCAGGGCCAGGGTCAGGCCGGTGTTGAACTCGGTCCGGGTCCAGCCGAACTCCGCCTCGAGCGGCGCCCCGAACAGCGGGAAGGATGCGAAGAGCGTGCCCCAGCCGATGGTCTGGCCGATCGCCATGCAGAGGATGAGCCGGCGGTCGGAGGCAGGGGCCGGCGCGGGGGCGGCCGGCTTGGGCGTCGTGGGCAGGCTGCCTTCCATGCCGCCAGCCTAACGGAGGCCGGCTAGACCGTGAACTGTTCCGCGATGATCCGCTCGCTCAATCCATGGTCCGGGTCGAAGAGCAGGGTGAGGGACAGGCTGCGGTCCTCCCGCACCTCCACCCGGCGGACGTCCCGCACCTCGGTATAGTCGGCCACCGCGGCGACCGGACGCTTCTCGGCCTCCAGGATCTCGAAGACCACGGCGGCATCGCCCGGCAGCAGGGCGCCGCGCCAGCGGCGGGGGCGGAAGGCCGAGATCGGCGTCAGCGGCAGCAGGTTGGCGCCGAGCGGCACAATGGGGCCATGCGCCGAGAGGTTGTAGGCGGTGCTGCCGGCCGGCGTGGCCACCAGCACGCCGTCGCAGATCAACTCGCGCAGCCGTTCCTTGCCGTCCACCACGATGCGGATCTTGGCGGCCTGGCGGGTCTCCCGCAGCAGCGAGACCTCGTTGATCGCCAGCGCCTCATGCGCCGTGCCATCGGCCGCCACCGCCCGCATCCGCAGCGGATACAGCATGGCCGCCTGGGCCACGGCCAGGCGCTCGACCAGCGCATCCTCGCGGAAGTCGTTCATCAGGAAGCCGACGCTGCCGCAGTTCATCCCGTAGACCGGGATGTTGCGGCCGAGCAGGCGGTGCTGGGTCTCCAGCATGCAGCCGTCGCCGCCGAGGGCGACGATGGCCAGGGCGGTCTCGGCCGGGGCATCGCCATAGAGCGCCACCAGCCGGTCGCGGGCCGCGGCGGCGGTCTCGGTCGCGGCGGCGAGGAAGGCGATGCGGCCGGCCAGGTCCTCGGGCAGCAGGGCGAGGGGCTGCGGGAAGGGCAGGATCTCGTTCACGCCGGGGCCACAGCGCAGGCGCCCGGCTGGCGGCATCGGCGGCAAGGCGTCATCGGCTCCCCGCATCCGGGGGGCCTCCGGAGGCGTCGAAGCGCAGGTGCCGCGCGGCGCGATGGGCCAGCACCGGCATGTCCCGCCGCACCCGGGCCGTGACCGCCGGGTCGAGCCGGGCCGTCGCCCAGCCGGTGCCGTCCGAGGCCTTGGCCACCACATGACCCCAGGGGTCGGCCACCAGCGAATGGCCGTAGACCGAACGCGGCTGGCCGCGTTCCAGGTACTGCCCGGTGGAGGCGGCGGCGATGATCCAGCACTGCGTCTCGATCGCCCGGGCGCGCAGCAGCACCTCCCAGTGGTCCTTGCCGGTCTGCAGGGTGAAATTGGACGGCACGAGGATGGCCTCCGCCCCCATCTGGCGCAGGGCGACGTAGTGCTCGGCGAAGCGCATGTCGTAGCAGATGGTGCAGCCGAAGGTGATGCCGCCGGCCACGAAGGTCACCAGCCGCTCGCCAGCGCCGTAGAGCGCGCTCTCGCGGTAGCCGGTGCCGTCGGGGGCCACGATGTCGAACATGTGGATCTTGCGGTAGCGGGCGATCTCCGCCCCGCCGGGGTCGAAGACCACGGTGGTGTTGAACAGCTTCTCCGGGTCGTCGCCAGGCCCGGGGGCCTCGATCATCGAGCCGCCATGGACATGGATCGCATGGCTGCGGGCAAGGCCGCGCAGCAGCTCATAGGCCGGGCCGCCGGCCGCGCCGGAGCCGGGCGCCGGCAGCACCTCCGCCGCCGCCTGGCGGCTTTCGCGGCCGCCGCCGAGGTTGGTCCAGGTCTCCGGCAGGGTGACCAGGCCGGGCCGGTCCGCCACAACGGCCGCCTCGACCAGCTGCCGCGCCTGGTCGAGGTTCGCCTGCTTCTCGCTGCCTTGGTTCATCTGGATGACGCTGACGCGCATCGCCACTCTCCGCCGGGTCGATGCATCAAGCCCCGGCATGGCCGCCAGGGCAAGCGGGCGCGGCTCAGTCCAGACGGGGTTCGGCCCGGCCGCGCCGGCCGCTGTCGGGCCAGGCGGCCGGCGGCGGGACCGGCGGCGTGGCGCGGAGGACCGGCTCCTCCGGCATCGCCCGGGCGCGGTT
Organism: Paeniroseomonas aquatica; assembly: GCF_030409335.1. Classification (GTDB taxonomy): domain Bacteria; phylum Pseudomonadota; class Alphaproteobacteria; order Acetobacterales; family Acetobacteraceae; genus Belnapia; species Belnapia aquatica. Next base: position 181,371 of record NZ_JAUFPN010000184.1, on the reverse strand, counting down.
CGGCATCTCCACCCAGTCGTCGGCCACGGCGCCGCGCCGGGGCGCATCGGCCAGCCGCATGGCCAGCAGGCGGAGCTCGCCCTGCAGCTCGTCGAGCTGCGCCTCGATCGAATCGAGCCGTCCCTTCACGCCGAAGACGCTGAAGGGCATCAGCAGGTAGGCGAGGCCCACCAGCAGCAGCACCAGCAGCGCCAGGGGGCCGGTCCAGGCCGGCAAGCCGGGGATGGCAAGCCGGGCCGACAACTCCTGCAACAGGCCCATCAGCCCCCCGTGACGCTCATGTGGCGGGCCAGGGCCGGCTTGGCCTCCCGGCGGTCGATGATGAAGTCGTGCCCCTTCGGCTTGCGCAGCATGGCCTGCTCGATCGCCGCCCGCAGGCCGTCATCGCCGACCGCCGGGTCCCGCAGCGGCGCCCTGAGGTCGGCGGCATCCTCCTGGCCCAGGCACATGTACAGCGTGCCGGTGCAGGTCAGCCGCACCCGGTTGCAGGTCTCGCAGAAATTATGGGTCATCGGCGTGATGAAGCCGAGCCGCCGGCCGGTTTCCTTCACCGTGAAGTAGCGGGCGGGGCCGCCGGTCCGGTAGTCGGTTTCCTCGAGCGTCCAGTGCTCGCGCAGCCGCGACCGGACGATGGAGAGCGGCAGGTACTGGTCGGTGCGGTCGCCGCTGATCTCGCCCAGCGGCATGGTCTCGATCAGCGTGAGGTCCAGCCCGTGCTCGCCGCACCAGGCGATCATGCGGTCGTACTCGCCCTCGTTCACGCCCTTCAGCGCCACGGCGTTGATCTTCACCGCGAGGCCGGCGGCCTTGGCGGCGAAGATGCCCTCCATGGTCTTGTCCAGCTCGCCCCAGCGGGTCACGGACTTGAACACGGCCGGGTCGAGGGTATCCATCGAGACGTTGATGCGGCGGACGCCGGCGCCGTAGAGGTCATCGGCCAGCTTGGTCAGCTGGGTGCCGTTGGTGGTGATGGTGAGCTCCTTCAGCCCACCGGCCCCGATCCGCGCGCCGAGGCTGCGGACCAGGCCGATCACGTTGCGCCGCACCAGGGGCTCGCCGCCGGTCAGGCGGATTTTTTCCACGCCCAGGCCGATGAACGTGCCGCATAGCCGGTCCAGCTCCTCGAGCGTCAGGACCTCCCGCTTGGGCAGGAAGGTCATGTCCTCCGCCATGCAGTAGACGCAGCGGAGGTCGCAGCGGTCCGTGACGGAGACGCGGAGGTAGCTGATCCGTCGGCCGAACGGATCGATCATGCGGCGGAACCCTTCAACACTGCGAACAGGAGCGTTCTCATTTGGACCGCACCCCCCCTGTTCCGCAACCCCCCTGCGCCCGTTCAGGCTTCGGCGTCATCGATCGGCTCCAGGTCGATGATCGCGGCATTGATCAGCACCTTGCCGGCATGCTCGAAATTCACCGTCACCCGGTCGCCGACCACGGACTGAATCTGGCCGACGCCCCAGTCGGGCAGGCTCGGGTGGCGCACCCGCATCCCAGGTTCCAGAAGGCTCGGCATGGGCTCCCTTGCAGATGCGGCCGGACAACGCTTCGCTAACGCCGGCAGGGTAGCCTGCGGGGCTGTCGACAGGAACCCAGCGATGAGCTTCAGCCCGGACACCCGCCTTGCCCGCATCCTCTGCGCCAGGCTTTGCCATGACCTCGGGGGGGCGGTCGGGGGGCTTACGGGCACGCTGGACCTGGTCCGGTCGGCCGACGACGAGATGATGGTCATGGCGCGGGAGACCGGCGTGGCGCTCCGCCAGCGGCTGCGGCTCTGCGCCGCCGCCTGGGGCGGGCCCACCGCCGAGCACGACGCCGCCGAGCTGGCCGACATGCTGCTGGGCTCGCCGGCTTCCCCCCGGGTGCGCTTCGACCTGGACGGGCTGGCTCCGGGCACCCTGCTCCCCGCCGCCATCGTGCCGGTGGCGTTGAACGCGGCCTTGCTGGGGGCCGAGGCGTTGCCGCGGGGCGGCACCGTCGTCCTGTCCGGCACCGCCGAGGCCGGGCTGGTGGTGCTGCCGCAGCCGCATCGCGCCCCGGCGCCGGGGGCCGGCACGGTGTCCTGGCCGCCGCTGCTGCTGCGGCTGCTGGCGGGTGCCGCGGCGGAGGAAGGGCTGGCGGCGGGGCCGCGGCAGGTGGTGGCGCCGCTGCTGCTGGCGATGCTGGCCGAGCTGGGATGGCGGGCCTCCCTCGGCCCCGGTCCCGGGCCGCAGCCCTTGCTGCTGGGCGCCGCCTGAGGCGGCTGGCCGGGGTTTACCGAATCTTCGGGCCTGCGGGGGCATGCTCCGCCGGATACCGCCCCGAGGACCGCAATGGACGATCTGCTCGCCGATTTCTTGACCGAAACCCAAGAAGGCCTCGGCGCGCTGGACGCCGCGCTGGTCCGGCTGGAGCGATCGCCCGACGACGTGGCAACCCTCTCCGAGGTGTTCCGCATCGTCCATACCATCAAGGGCACCTTCGGCTTCCTGGGGCTGACCCGCATGGAAGCGGTGGCGCATGCCGGCGAGAGCGTGCTGGGCCGCTACCGCGACGGCACGCTGCGGGTCACCCAGGGGGGGATCTCGCTGATCCTGGCGGCACTGGACTGCATCCGCGGGATCGTCGCCGGGCTGGAGGCGACCGGTGCCGAGCCGGCCGGCAGCGACGCCGCCCTGATCGCCTCGCTGGATGCCGTCGCCTCCGGTGAGGACGCCCCGCCGGCCGCGCCCCCGGCTGCGGCCGAAGCGGCCGCGGCGGCACCACCCAGCCCGCCGGCGGCCGAGGCGGCAGAGGTCGTCGTGGCCGCCGCGCCGCCGGTCGCGCCGCCGCCCGCCTCGGCACCGCCGAAGGCGGTCCCGGCCGCCGACGCCGAAGCCTCCGGCGGCGGCAATGCCCCGCCGCAGACCATCCGCGTCACCGTCGAGGTGCTCGAGGGGCTGATGATGCTGGTTTCGGAACTGGTGCTGACCCGCAACCAACTCCTCCAGCTTTCCCGCAACGGTGCCGACAGCGCCTTCGCGGTGCCGCTGCAGCGGCTGTCGCACATCACCTCCGATCTCCAGGAGGGGGTGATGAAGACCCGCATGCAGCCGATCGGCAACGCCTGGGCCAAGCTGCCACGGCTGGTGCGCGACCTCGGTGTCGAACTCGGCAAGAAGATCGAGCTGCAGATGCGCGGCGCCGAGACCGAGCTGGATCGGCAGGTGCTCGAGCTGATCAAGGATCCGCTGACGCACATGGTCCGCAACTCGGCCGATCACGGGCTGGAGACGCCGGAGCAGCGGGCGGCCGCCGGCAAGCCGGAGACCGGGCGCATCCTGCTGAATGCCTCGCACGAGGGCGGGCACATCATCATCGAGATCGGCGACGACGGGCGCGGGCTGAACGTGGACCGGATCCGCCAGAAGGTGCTGGCGCAAGGCCTCGCCACCGAGGCCGAGCTGGCCGCCATGCCGGAGCGCGAGGTGCAGCGCTTCATCTTCCGCGCCGGCTTCTCCACCGCCGCCGCCGTCACCGCGGTTTCCGGCCGGGGCGTCGGCATGGACGTGGTCAAGACCAACATGGAGCGCATCGGCGGCACCATCGAGGTCCGCTCGAAGGAGGGGCGCGGCACGACCTTCGTGGTGAAGATTCCGCTCACCCTGGCGATCGTCTCGGCGCTGATCGTCGAGGCCGGCGGCGAGCGCTTCGCCATCCCGCAGATCGGCGTGGTCGAGCTGGTCCGGGTCGGCGGGGAAGGGGCCCCGCAGCTCGAGCGGATCAAGGACAGCGCGGTGCTGCGGCTGCGCGACCGCCTGCTGCCGCTGGTCAACCTGGCCGGCCTGCTGCAGCTCGACTCCCGAGCCAACGAGGACAGCGCCTTCGTCGTCGTCACCCAGGTCGGCGCGCATGTCTTCGGCATCATCGTCGATCGGGTCTTCGACACCGAGGAGATCGTGGTGAAGCCGGTCGCGCCGATCCTGCGCCATGTCACCATGTTCAGCGGCAACACCATCCTCGGCGACGGCAGCGTCATCATGATCCTAGACCCCAACGGCATCGCCCGCGCCACCGGCGTCGGCGCCGAGAGCGGGGAGGGGGAGAATGAGCGCGACGGCGGCCGCATGGTGGTGACGCATCGCTCGGACCAGCAGACGGCGATGCTCCTGTTCCGCGCCGGCGACACCACCCCGAAGGCGGTGCCGCTCGGCCTCATCGCCCGGCTCGAGGACGTGGAGCGCGACCGGATCGAGAATGCCGGCGGCCGGCCGCTAGTGCAGTATCGCGGCAAGCTGATGCCGCTGGTGCCCATCGCCGGCCACTGGGACCAGTCCATGGCGCCGGAGCGCCAGCCGGTGCTGGTCTTTTCCGACGGCGACCGCGCCATGGGGCTGATGGTTGACGAGATCCTGGACGTGATCGAGGAGAAGATGGTCATCGACGGCGCCGGCGAGCGCCCCGGCTTCCTCGGTACGACCGTGATCGCCGGCAAGGTCACCGAGATGCTCGACACCGCCTGGTGGCTGCGCCAGGCCGGCGAGGACTGGTTCGGCGCTGGCGCCGAGGGCAGCAAGGGCCCGGCCCGCCGCATCCTGGTCGTGGAGGACAGCGCCTTCTTCCGCAACCTCGTCGTGCCCGCCATCGGCGCGGCCGGCTTCGTCGTGACCGCGGTGGCGGATGCCGAGGAAGCGCTGCGGCTGCGCGATGCGGGGGCCGGCTTCGATGCCGTGGTCTCCGACATCGTGATGCCGGGGATGGATGGCTTCGCCTTCGCCCGCACCCTGCGGGAGGGTGGCCCCTGGCGCGACCTGCCGCTGATCGCCCTCAGCGGCCGGGCCGAGCCGGCCGACGTCGAGCTCGGCCGTGCCGCCGGCTTCACCGATTACGTCGCCAAATTCGATCGCGCCGCCTTGCTGGACAGCCTCCGGCAATGCCTGGACGCGGCGGTCGCCGGCTGAGGAGCGCCAGACATGCAGACCCAGAGCACCCTGAGCGACGGCTCGCCTGCTGGCCACCTGGCCCGGGGCAACGCGGCGCCCGCCGATGCGGCCGAGGAGATCTACCTGACCCTGACGGTCGCCGACCAGCTTTGCGGCGTGCCGGTGCTGGCGATCCGCGACGTGCTGGGCGTGCAGGCCATCACCCGCATTCCGCTGGCGCCGGCGGAGGTGGCCGGCAGCCTGAACCTGCGCGGCCGCATCGTCACCGCCATCGACCTGCGGTGCCGGCTCGGCCTGCCGCCGCGCGCCGAGGGCCAGCGCGGCGCCATGAGCATCGTCGTCGAGCGGGAGGGCGAGCTCTACAGCCTGCTGGCCGACCAGGTCGGCGAGGTGCTGCCGCTGCCGCTGGCGGATCGCGCGGCCAATCCGGTCACGCTCGACGCCATGTGGCGGGAGGTCTCGCGCGGCGTCCATCGCGTCGGTGAGCGGCTGCTGATCGTCATCGATGTCGAACGGATCCTGGCCATTGGCTGACCGGTGCCGGACCCAAGCTGAGAGGGAGAGCGTGGAATGACCGGCGAAAGCCCTGCAACCTGCCTGGTGGTGGACGACAGCCGTACCGTCCGCAAGGCGGCACGGCGGATCCTGGAGAAGCTGGGCTTCACGGTCGCCGAGGCGGGCGACGGCGCGGAAGCCCTGACCGCCTGCCGGTCCAGCATGCCGCAGGTCGTGCTGCTGGACTGGAACATGCCGGTCATGGACGGGCTGGAATTCCTGCGCGCGGCGCGTGCGGAATTCGGCCCGGACCATCCCATCGTGGTGCTCTGCACCACCGAGGCCGCGATGGAGAAGATCGTCGAGGCGCTGGGTGCCGGTGCTCAGGAATACGTCATGAAGCCCTTCGACGAGGGCATCCTGCGGGACAAATTCGTCCAGGTCGGGCTGCTGCGGGACGAGGCCGCGTGAGCTCCACGCGACCGGCGCATCCGCCACCGGCCCCCGTGCCGGAGCCGGTGCGGGTGATGCTCTGCGACGACAGCCCGACGGTGCGGTCCGCCCTGGCCCGGGCGCTGGAGGCGGACCCCGGCATCAGGGTGGTCTCCCGCGTCGGGGATGGGCAGCAGGCGGTGGCCGCCTTCGCCTCGATGCCCATGGCCGGTCGGCCGCAGGTGGTGCTGCTGGACCTGGAGATGCCGGTGATGGATGGCATGACCGCGCTGCCGCTCCTGCTCAGGCAAGAGCCGCGGCCCGCGGTCATCGTCGCCAGCGCCCTGACCCAGAAGGGCGCCAGCGCCACCATGGCGGCCTTGCGCGCGGGGGCGGCGGATTACCTGCCGAAGCCCGGCGCGGCCGGCGGCGGCCTGGCGGATCCGGCCTTCCGGGCCGAGCTGCTGGCCAAGGTGAAGGGCTGGGCCCGGGTCGGCCGCAAGGCGGCTTTGGGTCAGGCCGGCGTCACGGCGGTGCCGGCGGCGGCCCTGGGCGTGGCCCGGGCGGCGCCGCGGTCCGCTGCCGGCGCGCCGCTCCGCGGCCTCCGCGCCATCGGCATCGGCTGTTCGACCGGCGGGCCGCAGGCTCTGACCACCCTGCTGCGGGGGCTGACCCGGCCGCTGCAGGTGCCGCTGGTGGTGGTGCAGCACATGCCGGCCGGCTTCACCGCCATGCTGGCGGACCACCTCAACCGCCTCGGCGGGCCAGGCTGCGCCGAGGCGCAGGACGGCGAGACGCTGCGGCCCGGCGCGCTCTACCTCGCCCCGGGTGACCGGCACCTGCTGGTGGATACCGGCCCGGGCGGTGCCCTGACGGCACGCCTGAACGGGGGGCCGCCCGAGAATTTCTGCCGCCCGGCCGTAGACCCCATGCTGCGCAGCCTCTCGGCGGCCTGCGGCGGGGCGCTGCTGGCGGTGATCATGACCGGCATGGGCCAGGACGGGCTGCTCGGCTGCCAGGCGGTCGCCGCAGCGGGTGGCACCGTGCTCGCGCAGGATGAGGCGAGCTCCGTCGTCTGGGGCATGCCCGGCGCAGTGGCCCGGGCGGGCCTGGCCAGGGCGCTGCTGCCGCCGGAAGGCCTGGCCGAGCAGTTGCTGACAGCCGCCGGTGCCCGCCCCGGCGCCGCCGGCCCTTACATGACGAGCCAGGGAGTGATGGCATGACGCCGGAAAGCTTCGCCTTCATCGCCGGTGTGGTGAAATCCCGATCCGGCTTGGTACTGACCTCCGACAAGGGCTACATGCTGGAGACCCGGCTCGGACCGCTGCTGAAGCGGGATGGCCTGGCAAGCCTGGATGCGCTGGCGCTGAAGCTGCGCGACCCGCGCTCCAGCGCCCTGGCGGATGCGGTGACCGAGGCGCTGACCACCAACGAAAGCAGCTTCTTCCGCGACGGCAAGCCGTTCGACCACCTGCGCCAGGCGCTGCCCGTGCTGGCGCGGGCCCGGGCGCCCGGATCGCTGCTGCGGATCTGGTCGGCGGCCTGCTCGACCGGGCAGGAGGCCTATTCGATCGCCATGCTCGTGCAGGAGCTGAACCTGGAGGGCAGGCGGGTCGAGATCATCGGCACGGATATCGCCGACAGCGTCGTCGCCCGGGCGCGCGAGGGGTATTTCACCCAGTTCGAGGTCCAGCGGGGGATGCCGGCGCGGCTCCTGGTCAAGCATTTCCGGCAGGAGAGCGGGCGCTGGCGGGTCTCGCCCGAGCTGCGGGCGATGGCCCGTTTCGAGCGGGGCACCCTGCTGGGCGACCTGCGGGGCTTCGGCCGCTTCGACGTGATCTTCTGCCGCAACGTGCTGATCTACTTCGATGCCCCGACCAAGACGCGGGTGCTCAACGCGCTGGCGGCGCAGCTGCTGCCGGATGGGGTGCTCTACCTCGGTGGGGCGGAGACGGTATTGGGCCTGACCGACCGGCTGGCGCCGCTCGCCGGCGAACGCGGCGCCTATGGCCGGCCGCGCGAGGCGGCCCTGGCGGGCTAGGCGGCACCGGCGGGGCGCCGGAAGCAACGGAGGCCCGGCGGAGCAGCTCCGCCGGGCCTCCGTTGAGTCCGAAGGGTGACGCGGCCAGGCAACCGGGGCCCGGCCGGGCCCCGGCGGCACCTGCGGTCAGGCGACCTCGCGGGCCAGCGGCAGGGCGGGGGCCGGCGCCGCCACGGGGCGGGGCGGGGCGAAGCCGGCGGTCAGCCGGGTATCTGGGTCGCGCAGGACATAGCCGCGGCCCCAGACGGTGCCGATCAGGCTGTCCGCGCCGGCCTGGGCCAGCTTCTTGCGCAGCTTGCAGATGAAGACGTCGATGATCTTCACCTCAGGCTCATCCATCCCGCCGTAGAGGTGGTTGAGGAAGGCCTCCTTGGTGAGGACCATGCCCTTGCGGAGGGTGAGCAGCTCGAGGATCGCATACTCCTTGCCGGTCAGATGGATCGGATGGCCATCCACCGTCACCTCGCGGGAGCCGAGGTTCAGGGTCAGCGGGCCGACCGAGAGGCTGGGCTGGGAGAAGCCCTTGGCGCGGCGGACCACGGCATGGATGCGGGCCAGCAGTTCCTGGCTGTCGAAGGGCTTGGTGAGGAAGTCATCGGCGCCGACGCCGAAGCCCTTCACCTTGGCCTGCGGCCGGACCAGCCCCGAGAGGATCAGCACCGGCGTCTCGACCCGGCCGGCGCGCAGCCGGCGCACGACTTCGTAGCCCTCCATGTCCGGCAGGACGAGGTCGAGAACGACGATGTCGTAGTCGTAGAGGCGGACCATCTCCAGCGCCTCCTCCCCGGTGTCGACGGCATCCACCACCATGGCGGAGGCCTTCAGCATGGCAACGATGCCACGGGCGGCGGTCAGGTCATCTTCAACCAGCAGAACGCGCATGTTGCGGTCTCCTACACCTTTAACGTGTATAGAGATACCACTTCTGCGCGCACAGTGAAGAGCATATTCACCATTGAGACGTATCAATTTACGAGACAATCCGTAAATTCGAGGCTAACCGGAGCAGGGCAGGACCAATAAACCCGATGAATCATGCGCTTAGCACACTTGTGACGGCAACGGCCGCCCTCCGCCGCCTGCCCGCCATCAGTCTCCAGGGGCGGGTGGCTGCCGCCACGGGACTGGGGCTGTCGCTGGAGGCGCTCGCGCCATGGTTGCAGGTCGGTGCCAGGCTGCGGCTGGAGGCATCGGGCCGGCCGTCCTTGCCGGTCGAAGTGGTCGGCTTCCAGGCCGGCCAAGCCACGGCGCTGGCCTTCGGCCCGCTGGACGGCATCGCCCCCGGCATGCCCGCGGTCCTCGCCCCGCCGCCCTGTCTTGCGGTGGACGACAGCTGGCTGGGCCGGGTGGTGGACCCGATGGGGCAGCCGATGGACGGGCAGGGGCCCCTGCGCCCCGGGCCGAGGCCCCGGGCGCTCCGGGCGCCGCCGCCGGATGCCGGGCGGCGCGCCCGGCTGGGGCCGCGGCTCGACCTCGGCGTCAGGGCGCTGGATGCCTTCGCCACCTGCCGCCGCGGCCAGCGCCTCGGGCTCTTCGCCGCCTCCGGCATCGGCAAGTCGACCCTTCTGGCCATGCTGGCGGCCGGGGCCGACTGCGACGTGGTGGTGCTCGCCCTGGTCGGCGAAAGGGGGCGGGAGCTGCGGGAATTCATCGAGGACGACCTGGGCCCGGACGGCCTCGCCCGCAGCGTGGTGGTCTGCGCCACCTCCGACAGCCCTCCCCTGCTGCGGCGGGAGGCGGCCCATGCCGCCATGGCCATCGCCGAGCACTTCGCGGATGCTGGCAAGCAGGTGCTGCTGCTGATGGACAGCGTCACCCGCTATGCCATGGCGCTGCGGGAGATCGGTCTGGCGGCCGGCGAGCCGCCGACCACGCGTGGCTATACCCCCGGCGTCTTCGCCGAGCTGCCGCGGCTGCTGGAACGGGCCGGCCCCCGGACCGAGGGATGCGCGGGGGCCATCACCGGCCTCTTCACCGTGCTGGTCGAGGGCGACGACCATGACGAGCCGGTCGCGGATGCGGTGCGCGGCATCCTCGATGGGCATGTGGTGCTGGACCGCGCCATCGGCGAGCGTGGCCGCTACCCCGCGATGGACGTGCTGCGCAGCCTCTCCCGCACCGTGCCGGGCTGCCTGGCGCCGGCCGAGGCCGGGCTGATGCGCCGCGCCCGCGCCATCCTTGCGCTGCATGCCGACATGGCGGATTTGGTCCGGCTCGGCGCCTACCGCGCCGGCGCCGATCCGGCGGTGGATGAGGCGATCCGCCTCGCACCGCGGATCGAGGCCATGCTGACCCAGGCCAAGGGCGAACGGGACACCGTGGCCGGCGCCTTCGCCGCCCTGGCCGACGCCATGGAGGACCCCGGTGGCGCGTGATCCGCTCGGGGCCCTGGCGCGGCTGCGCCGGCTCGAGACCACCGAGGCCAAGCGGCGGCTCGGCGAGGCCTTCCACCGGCTTGGCGCGGCCGAGGCGCGGGTGGCGGAGGCCAGCGCCCGGCTGCAGGCCGAGACAGTCGCGGCCGCGCCGGCGGATTACGCCGCCTGGCTGCGCCGCGGCCTGGCCGAGCGCGACCGGGCCGGCATCGCCCATGGCCTGGCCCGCGCCGGGGCCGCCACCGCCCAGGCCGTGCTGGCGGAGGCACGGGCGGCCGAGCGCGGGCTGGACGCCCTGCGTGAGGCGCGCCAGGCCGCCGCCGCGCAAGGGGCGGAGCGGCGGGCCCAGGCACTGCTGGACGAAGCCGCTACCCGGCGGCGAGGACCCCGCGCCTGATCTGATCGAGCTCGATGCTCTCGAACAGGGCGCGGAAATTGCCCTCGCCGAAGCCCTGGTCGCCCTTGCGCTGGATCAGCTCGAAGAAGATCGGGCCGATGACCGTGCCGGTGAAGATCTGCAGCAGACGGCCGCCCTCGGGCGTCGGCGCGCCATCGGTCAGGATGCGGTTGCGCCGCAGCCGGTCGATCTCCGCGGCGTCGAGGTCGGGCATCCGCGTCGGCAGCAGCTCGTAGTAGGTCTCCGGCGTATCCATGAAGGCGACGCCGGCCCCCCGCATGCCCTCGACGCTGGCGAAGATGTCGGTGGTGCCGAGGGCGATGTGCTGGATGCCCTCGCCGTTGTAGGCCCGCAGGTATTCCTCGATCTGCGAGCGGTCGTCGCTGCTCTCGTTGATCGGGATGCGGATCTGGCCGCAGGGCGAGGTCAGCGCCCGGGACTTCAGCCCGGTCAGCTTGCCTTCGATGTCGAAGTAGCGGATCTCGCGGAAATTGAAGAGCTTCTCGTAGAAGGCCCACCACACGTCCATCCGGCCGCGCAGGACGTTGTGCGTGAGGTGATCGATGACCGTCAGGCCATTCCCGGCCGGATGCGGGTCAGCCCCCTCCAGCCAGCGGAAGTCGACGTCGTAGATGCTGCCGCGCGCCCCGTAGCGGTCGACGAAATACAGCAGCGAGCCGCCGATTCCCTCGATTGCCGGGATGTTCAGCTCCATCGGCCCGACCTTGCCGGTGACCGGCCTGGCGCCCAGCGCGATGGCGCGCTCATAGGCCTTGGCGGCGTCGGCGACGCGGAAGGCCATGGCGCAGGCGGAAGGCCCGTGCACTTTCTGGAAGGCCTGGGCGAAGCTCTCGGGCTCCGCGTTCAGGATGAAATTCACGTCGCCCTGGCGCCACAGCGCCACCTGCTTGCTGCGGTGCCGCGCCACGGCGCGGAAGCCGAGGCGGGTGAAGAGATCCTCCAGCCCCGGCAGGTCGGGCCCGGTGAATTCGACGAACTCGAAGCCGTCGGTTCCCATCGGATTGGCCTCCGAGATGACGCCGGCGAGCGGGGTGCGGTCGGGAGGGATGTCCATGCGATGTCTCCTCAGAGCGGTTGGTCGCCCGGCGCCGCGGCGCCGGGCGGAATGGGCGCGGCGTCGCGCGCCTCGGCCAGGAGCGCGGGCAGCGCCGGCATGGTGGCAAAGAGCTCGGCATAGCCGCCGATGCCGAAGTAGGTCGGCTGCACCGAATCGATGCGGTAGTCGCTGCGCAGCACCCGCCGCGGGTCGAAGCGCAGCCGGCGCGGCGCATCGCCCTCGGTCGCATGCCGCGTCTCGGCGACGGAGGAGAGGATGCCGGCGCCATAGGCGCGGATCGCGCCCCCCTCCCGGATCAGGCCGAACTCGACCATGTGCCAATAAAGCCGGGCGAGGGGCTTCAGGGCCCCGATCCGCGCCGCGGTCTCGCCCATGGCGCCATAGGCCTGCAGGAAATCGGCGAAATCCGGCTGCGTCAGCAGCGGCACGTGGCCGAAGGCGTCGTGGAAGACATCGGGCTCGACGATGTAGTCGAGTTCCTCCCGCCGGCGGATCCAGCGGGTGACGGGAAAGCGCCGGGCGGCGAGGTGGCCGAAGAAGGCGGCATCGGGGATCAGCCCTGGAACTGCGACCAGCACCCAGCCGGTGGCGGCCCGCAGCAGGGCGGAACAGCGGGCGAAGTCCGGGATGCCGGCGGCGAAGGGGAGGCGGTCCAGGCCCTCGCGGAAGGCGGCGGCGGCGTGGCAGGGCAGCAGCGCCGCCTGCCGGGCATAGAGGCTGCGCCAGGTCGCGTGGTCGGCCGGGGCGTAGCCCGCCATATCCTGCGCCAGGGTGAGGTCGGCACCCAATCCGGCATAGTCGCCACGCAGGCCCGACGGCAACCCTTCGATCAGCCCCGCCATGCGAGCCTCCCCGGTTGCCCCCAGCATAGCGCCGGGCGGCGAGGGGTTTCCGGCGAATCTCCCGGCGGATCGGCTAGGATAGAGCTGAATCGGCTACTGGAAGGCGTTTTCCATGGCGAAATCCACCATAAGCCTCGATGCCATCGACCGCCGTATCCTGCGCGCCCTGCAGCGCGACGGCCGCCTGCCGGTGGTGGCGCTGGCCGAGCAGGTCGGGCTGTCGGCCACGCCCTGCCAGCGCCGGGTGAAGCGGCTGGAGGAAGCCGGCGTCATCACCCGCTACGGCGCGGTGCTGGACCCGGCCCGGCTCGGCCTGCCCCTGCAGGCCTTCGTCATGGTGGCGCTCGACAGCCATGCGGAGGAGGTGGTGGAGCGCTTCCACAAGGCGCTCGCCGAACGGCCCGAGGTGCTGGCCGCCTATACGATGAGCGGCGAGATGGACTACCTGCTGCACGTCCTGGCCGCTGATTTCGAGGCCTATGCGGATTTCGCCCTGAAAGCCCTGCTGCGCATGCCCGGGGTGAAGGAGACCCGCAGCAGCTTCGTCCTCTCGGCGCTCAAGCCGCCGGGCGAGGTCCCGGTGTGACGCTCCAGCTCTCCCGTGCGTTGAGCAGCGAAGGGTCGAAGCCGGCGAGCGTCTTGTAGGCGCTGGCGGTGCCTTCCAGCTCGGCCTGGCTGATGACGTCGTGCAACGCGGTGAATCCTTCCGGCGCCCGCTGGTGCACCAGCTCCAGCACCAGGTCGGGGCCGAGGCCGCGGTTCGCCGCGACCAGCGCCGCCGTCGCCGGCCGCCGCTCCGCCTCGTAGGCCGCCAGCGCCGCATCCCAGGGCTTGCCGGCCAGGTGCCAGGCCAGCCGCCGCGCATCAAGGATCGCCTGGGAGGCGCCGTTGCTGCCGATCGGGTACATCGGATGAGCGGCGTCGCCGAGCAGGGTCACCCGCCCCTCCGTCCAGCGCTCCAGCGGGTCCCGGTCGACCATGGGGAATTCATAGACCGCCTCGGCCCGGCGCATCAGCCCGGGCACGTCGAGCCAGCCGAAGTCCCAACGCTCGAAGGCCGGCAGCACGTCGGCCAGCCGGCCCGGCCGGTTCCAGTCCTCCCGCGCCCAGGGCCGGTCGGCCGGGAAGCGCAGCTCGGCGATCCAATTGGTCAGCCTCCGCCCGTCCGGCAGTTCGGCGATGGGATAGACGACGAATTTCTGGTCGTGACTGCCGGCCTGCACCATGGAGGCTCCGGTCAGGTAGGCCGGCGCCTCGCTGGTGGCGCGCCAGAGGATGGCGCCGTTCCACTTCGGCGGACCCTCCTCCGGGGCGAAATGCCGGCGCACCACGGAATGGATGCCGTCGGCGGCGATCAGCAGGTCGCCGCGGGCCAGGCTGCCATCGGCGAAATGCGCGGTGACGCCGCCGGCATCCTGGGTGAATCCCGCCAGCCGGTGGCCGCTGCGGACCCGCGCCGCGCCCAGCCTCGCCTCTGCCGCCTGCCACAGCAGCAGCTGCAGCCGGCCCCGGTGGATGGAATACTGCGGCCAGTGGTAGCCGGCGGCGCGGCCGCGATCCTCCCGCCAGATCACCTGGCCGAAGCGGCTGGCATAGACCAGCTCCCGCGTCGCCACGCCGATCGCGGCCAGCGCCGCGCCCAGGCCGAGCTCGGTCAGCTCGCGCACCGCATGCGGCTGCAGGTTGATGCCGACGCCGAGCGGCCGCACCTCGCCGGCGCCCTCATGCACCTCGACCTCGAGGCCCGCGGCCTGCAGCGCCAGCGCCGTGGTCAGGCCGCCGATGCCCCCGCCGATCACCAGCACGCGCATCCGTTGCCTCCCTGCCGCTGACTGCCTGGACCCGCAGGATACCGCCGCAGACCCGGGCGAGCCAGCGCGCGGATCCCGCAGGGTTGCGGATCGCTGCACCGGTGGCGGCGGCCGTTGGATCGGCGCGGCGGCTGGCGCATCCTGGCGGCATGCCGCTGCGTCGAACCCTGCTGGCCCTGCCGGCGCTGGTCACCGCCCCCGCCGCCTGGGCTCGCGCTTCCGGGGCCCATCCCGATGCCTACCCCGGGGGACCCTTCACCCTCGGCGTCGCCAGCGGAGACCCCTGGCCGGACGGGGTGGTGCTCTGGACCCGGCTGGCGCCGGAGCCGCTGGCGCCGCTGGGCGGGATGCCGCCGGAGGCCGCGGTCGAGGTGGGCTGGGAGGTGGCGGAGGATCCCGGCTTCACCCGCATCGCCGCGCGGGGGCGGGAGGTGGCGCATGCCGGGGAAGGCTTCTCCCTCCATGCCGAGGTCACCGGGCTGCAGCCCGGCCGCCCCTACTGGTACCGCTTCCTGGCCGACGGCGTGCCGAGCCCGGTCGGCCGCACCCGCACCGCGCCGGCGCCGGATGCGGCGGCGCCGGTCCGCTTCATCCATGCCGGCTGCCAGCACCTGGAGCACGGCTGGTTCACCGCCTGGCGGCATGTCGCGGAGGAGGCGGAGATCGACTTCGTCTTCCACTACGGCGACTACATCTACGAAACCGCCGGCCGCTCCCCCGGCCAGCCCGGCGGCTTCGGCCCCGCCGTCCGCCGCCATGCCGGCGGCACCTGCCGCACCCTGGCGGAGTACCGCCAGCGCTACGCCCAGTACCAGTCCGACCCGGACCTGGCCGCCGCCCATGCCGCGCATCCCTTCGTCGCCAGCTTCGACGACCATGAGGTCGAGAACAACTGGGCCGGGCTGCAGAGCGAGGCCGATGGCGGCGGCAGCCGGCCTCCCGTCGCCGTGCCGGAAGCCGCCGTCCTGGCCCGGCGCGCCGCCGCCTTCCAGGCCTGGTGGGAGGCCATGCCGCTGCGCCGCGCCCAACGGCCCCGCGGCGCCGCTATCCTCGCCCATCGCCGGCTGCGCTTCGGCCGGCTGCTCGACCTGCATGTGCTGGACACGCGGCAGTACCGCGACGACCAGCCCTGCGGCGACGTCAATGGCCCCGCCTGCGAGGCGGTGGCACGGCCCGCGGCGCAGGTGCTCGGGCCGGCGCAGGAGGCCTGGCTGCTGGGCAACCTCGGCCCGGCCGGGGCGACGTGGCAGGTGCTGGCGCAGCAGGTGATGCTGATGCCGCGGCGGCTGGCCCGGGGCGGCATCTCGATGGACAAGTGGGACGGCTACCCGGCCGCCCGGGCCCGGCTGCTGGCCGGATTAGCGGCGCGGCGGGTGGCCAATCCGGTGATCCTCAGCGGCGACGTGCATACTGCCTGGGCCGGCGACATCCGGGCCGGCGAGGACGGGCCGCCGGTGGCCAGCGAATTCACCGCCACCAGCACCACCAGCAGCGGCGACGGCAGCGAGGCGCTGCCCGGCACCGCCGCGACCCTCGCCCGCAACCCGCATGTCCGCTTCTTCAACGACCGCCGCGGCTACTGCCTGCACGCGGCCGGGCCAGGGCGCCTGGAGACCACCTTCCGCGCCGTCGCCGCGGTCACCCGGCCCGGGGCGGCGCGCGAGGACCGCGGCCGCTTCCTCCTCGAGGCGGGGCGGCCCGGCCTGCAGCCACTCGGCTGAGGCGGGCCGGCGCAGCGGCGGCTGGCTGGCCGGATCGGCCGGGGCACGGCAGATTGCACCCTGGGCCCGCCAACGGCACGGTGGCGGCATCAAGGGGAGAAAATGAATGGCACGCATCGGCTTCGTCGGGCTGGGCAACATGGGCGGGCCGATGGCGCGCAACCTGCTGAAGGCCGGCCACCAGGTGACCGCCTTCGACCTGATGCCGGCAGCCCTGGCGGCCGTGTCCGCAGCCGGCGCCGCCACCGCCAGCACGGCGGCGGCCGCCGCAAGCCGGGCCGAGTTCGTCATCACCATGCTGCCGGCGGGCAAGCATGTGCGCGAGGCCTGGCTCGGCAGCCATGCCATGGCCGCGGCGACGGAGCCCGGCGCCATCCTCATCGACTGCTCCACCATCGATGTCGCCACCGCACGGGAGGTGGCCGCGGGGGTGGGCCGGCCGATGCTCGACGCGCCGGTCTCCGGCGGCACCATGGGGGCCGAGGCCGGCACCCTGACCTTCATGGTCGGCGGCCCGGCCGAGGCCTATGCCAAGGCCCAGCCCATCCTGGCCGCCATGGGCCGCACCCTGGTGCATTGCGGCGAGGCCGGGGCCGGCCAGGCCGCCAAGGTCTGCAACAACATGATGCTGGCCGCCACCATGATCGTCACCGCCGAGGCCTTCGTGCTGGCCGAGAAGCTGGGCCTGTCGCATCAGGCGCTGTTCGACGTGGCCAGCAAGTCCTCCGCCCAGTCTTGGGCGCTGACCTCCTATTGCCCGGTGCCGGGCCCGGTGCCCACCAGCCCCGCCAACCGGGACTACAAGCCCGGCTTCGCCACGGCGCTGATGGCCAAGGACCTCGGGCTCAGCCAGGAGGCCGCCGCCAGCGTCGGGCTGACGACGCCGATGGGAGCCAAGGCCCAGGCCCTCTACCAAGCGTTCCAGGATGCCGGCAGCGGCGATGTCGATTTTTCGGGCATCATTCGCGCGCTGAGATAACGGTCGCAGCAATACAACACAACAATGTGAGCCAAGAGTCGCAACTTTATCGGCGAATATCGCGCAATATGTTGCGCTTCAGGATTGTTTTCGCCCGTCATCGCTGCCTGCGCCCCGGCCGGCTGTCCCGGGCGGCGCTTGCCGCTCTGCGGGTGTCATGACGGCATCGGGGGAGGCCTTGGCCGGCGTGCTGGAAGCCTCGCCGGTGGCAACGGTGCTGCTGGATCCGGCCGACCGGCGGCTGGTGGCAGGCAATGCCGAGGCCGCGATCCTGCTGGGCTGCGGCTTGGCGGCGCTGCCGGCGGCTTGGGACGCGGCCCTGGCGGAGTGCGGCACGCTGCAGCACCGGCTGGCCGGTATTCGCGCCACCACCACGGCCGAGGTCTTCGACATCGTACTGGGCCCGCATGGGCGCGCGCCGCTCAGCCTGCTGATCCGGGCGCGGCAGGTCGCGGTGCTGGGGCGGATGCTGCTCTCGGTGGGGCTGATCAACGTCGCCCGGCGGCGGCAGGCGGAAGCGGCGCTCGCCACGGCCAACCGCCGCCTCGAGGTGGCCCTGGCCGGCGCCGATCTCGGGGCCTGGCACTGGGATGCCGCCACCGGCCTGCTGACGGTCTCGGCGCGCTGGGCCGGCATGCTGGGCCGCCCGGCCCCGGCCGGCGGCATCCCCCTGGCCGAGTGGGAAGCGCTGCTGCATCCGCAGGACGTGGCGCCGACCCGGGCCCGGCTCGCACCGCTGGTGAAAGGGGCCACCGACCGCTACGAAACCGAATTCCGCATGCGTCACGCGAGCGGCTGCTGGGTCTGGATCCGGGCGCGTGGCGAGGCGCTGGACCGCGACGCCGCGGGCCGGGCGCTGGTCATCGCCGGCACCCACCTCGACCTGACCGACCAGCGCCGCGCCGCCGCCGCCCAGGCGGCCAGCGAGCGCGAGGCCCGCCGCCGCCTGGCCGACCTCGAGCTGCTCTACCGCACGGCGCCGCTCGGGCTGGCGCAGATGGACCGGGACCTCCGCTTCGTCCGGGTCAACCAGGCGCTGGCCGATATCAACGGCTTCCCGATCGAGCGCCATCTGGGCCGCAATGTCTGGGATCTGGTGCCAGACCTCCGCAGTGCGGCGGAGCCGGTCCTCCGCCGGGTGATCGAGCAGGGGGAGCCGATCACCGGCGTGGAGTTCACCGGCGAGACCGCCCGGGCCCCGGGCGAGCGGCGCGACTGGGTGGAGCATTTCTACCCGGTCCGGGACCCGGAAACCGAGGAGGTGATGGGCATCGGCCTGATCTGCGAGGAGGTGACCGGACGCAAGCGGGCCGAGCGGGCGCGCGAGCTGCTGCTGCGCGAGCTGGACCATCGGGTGAAGAACCTCTTCGCCATCATCGGCGGCTTGGTCAGCTTCACCGCCCGGGCGGCGCCCGATGCCCAGGCGATGCGTAACATCCTGCTCGGCCGCATCCAGGCCCTGGCCCAGGCGCATGACCTGGTGCGCCCTGCCCTGGGCGGCGCCCAGGAGCTGCGGCCGGTGCCGCCGGAGGATGCCGGCACCACCCTCGGCACCCTGGCGGCGGCGCTGCTGCATCCCTTCCACGCCGCGCCGGGGGGTGCCGACCGGCTGGTGCTGGACGGGCCGCCGGTGCGGCTGGGGCCGATCGCCGCGCCGCCGGTCGCCCTGGCCCTGCACGAGCTGGCGACCAATGCCGCCAAGTATGGCGCCCTGGCCACCGCCTCCGGCGTGGTCGGGATCCGCTGGGCCGAGGAAGGGTCGGCCATGCTGCGGCTGGTCTGGCAGGAGGCGGGCGGGCCGCCGGTGGCGCCGCCGGTGCGGGCCGGCTTCGGCCACCGGCTGGTGACGCAGAGCACCGCCCAGCTGGGCGGGACCACCCGCTTCGACTGGATCCCCGCGGGCCTGCAGGTGGAGCTGCTGCTGCCGCTGGACCGGCTGCGGCACTGACGCCGGCTATCGCCAGCGGCGGTGCATCCAGAGCCACTGGCCCGGGTACTCGCGGACCCAGCCCTCGACGATGCGGTTGAGCTCGGCTGTCGCGGCCTCGACGTCGATGCCGCCCTGGGGGTTGCGCGGCAGGTGGATCGCCTCGGTCAATTCCAGCCGGAAGCGGCCGCCCGCCAGCCGGATGGCCCGGGCTCCGTGCACCGGGCAGTCGAAGCGCCGGGCCATGCGGGCCAGCAGCGGGTTGGAGGGGGTCAGCCGGCCCAGGAAGGGGACCTGCGGGCCGCGGCTGAAGCGCTGGTCGATCAGCATGCCGACATGCAGGCCCTGGTCGAGCGCCTCCATCATGCGCACCGGGGCGGCGACATTGGCCGGGATGAGCCGGCCCATCAGGCGTTCGCGCAGGCCGATGATGTCGCGCGCCACCGCGGCGTTGTTCGGCGTGCGGTACAGCACGGCGGAGGGGAGGCCGTGCCGGGCGGCGGCGATGGCCGGCAATTCCCAATTGGCCAGATGCGCGGCGAAGAAGAGCGCGGGCTTGCCGTCCTGGCGCAGCGCCTCGAAGCGGGCGGTGACCTCCGGCGCGATCTCGATGCGGCCGACCGTGGCGCTCTCCGGGTCGAAATCCCAGAGGCGGTCGAGGTGGACGTATTCGGCCGCGGTGCGGCCGAGGTTGTCCCAGGCCGCCGCCGCGATGCGCCCGTGCTCGGCGGCCGGCAGGTCCGGGAAGGCCTGGCGGATGTTCTCCAGCGCGATCCGGTGCGCCTTCACCAGCGGCCCGAAGCGGCGTGCCAGGGCGGCGCCGAGCGCTCCGGCCCGATCCGGCCCCAGCAGCCGGACCAGCCGGAACAGCACGCGGACCAGCGCGGCGACGGCGCGGTCCGTCGTCGACATGCTAGAGGGTGACGACGATCTTGCCGAAGACCCGGCGGGTCTCGAGCCGCGCCAGCGCATCGGCGAAGCCCTCGAGCGGCGCCACGGTATCCAGCACCGGCACCAGCCCGCCCGCCATCTTCTGCAAGCCGTCGCCGATGTTGCGCATGGCGGCGCCGAAGCTGCCGATGATGCGGAGCTGGCGCTGGAAGACCATCATCAGGTTGGTCTCGGCCGAGACGCCGGAGGTGGAACCGCAGGTGACCAGCCGCCCGCCCATCTTCAGGGACAGCAGGCTGCCGGCCCAGGTGGTGGCGCCGACATGCTCGAAGACCACGTCGACGCCGCGCTTCTTCGTCACCTTGCGGGCGATGCTCTCGAAGCGGTCGGTGGTGTAGTTCACCACATGGTCGGCACCCAGCGCGCGGGCCTGGGCGCATTTCTCGTCCGAGCCGGCGGTGGCGATAACGGTGCAGCCCATGGCCTTGGCCATCTTCACCGCGACGGTGCCGATGCCGGACCCGGCCGCCTGGACCAGGATGGTCTCGCCCGGCTCCAGCCTGGCGTTGTCGAACAGCATGTGCTCGACGGTCGAGAAGGTCACGGCGGCGCAGGCGGCATCCGCAACCTCGATGCCATTGGGCACCGCGACCAGCAGCCGCGCCGACTGGTTCACCAGCTCCTGCGCGAAGCCGTCGACGTGGAAGCCCTTCACCCCCGCGACGTTCTCGCAGAGGTTGTCACGGCCTTCGCGGCAGGCGCGGCAGACGCCGCAGGTCAGCGCGCCATACGGGATGACCCGCTGGCCGAGGCGCCAGCCGGTGACGCCCTCGCCAAGCGCGGTGATTTCGCCGACCGCCTCGGCGCCGACCGTCAGCGGCAGCTTCCGCTTGGCGAAGGCCATGCCGCGCCAGCCCCAGACGTCGATGTGGTTCAGGCCGACGGCGAGCATGCGAAGTTGCACCTCGCCCGGCCCCGGCGGCGGCGGCGGCGGCACCTCGACCAGGCGCGTGTCGCGGTCGCCGAAGAGCTGCAGCGCCCTCATGGCGCGGCGCCCAGGACGAGGCAGACGTTCTGCCCGCCGAAGCCGAAGGAATTGGACAGCACGCGGCTCACCTTCGCCGGTCGCGCCACATTCGGCACCACGTCGAGCGGCACCGCCGGGTCCGGCGTCTCATGGTTGATCGTGGGGGGCAGCATCTGGTCGCGGATGGTCAGCAGGCTGAACACCGCCTCCATCGCGCCGGCCGCCGAGAGGGTATGGCCGATCATCGACTTGTTGGAGGAGATGGGCGGCGGCGTATCGCCGAAGACCGCCAGCATGCCCAGCGTCTCCATCTTGTCGTTCTCCGGCGTGCCGGTGCCATGGGCGTTGACGTAGTCGATCTGCCCCGGCTCCAGCCCGGCATCGGCGATCGCCGCGCGCATGGCGCCGATGATGGCGCCGCCATTCGGGTTGGACCGGGTGCGGTGGAAGCTGTCCGCCTTCTCGCCGCAGCCCAGCACCAGGCCGAGCACCGTGGCGCCCCGCGCCTCGGCCGCTTCCAGGCTTTCCAGCACCAGCGCGGCGGCGCCCTCGCTCATCACGAAGCCCTCCCGCGTCTTCTCGAAGGGGCGGGAGGCGCGCTGCGGCTCGTCGTTGCGGGTCGAGAGCGCCGAGAGCAGGGAGAAGCGGATCATCGCCTCCGGCGCCACGCTGCCTTCGGCCCCGATACAGAGTGCCGCCGCGGCTTCGCCGCGCTGGATCGCCTCGACGCCGAGCTGGATGGCCGAGGCGCCGGTGGCACAGGCGGTGGTCAGCGAGATCGGCGCGCCGCGGGTGCCGAAGCGGTCGGCCAGCCGTTCGCCGATGCCGCCGAAGAGGAACATCTCGAACAGGTCCTGCCGGCCGGCGGCGGCGGCGACCATGGCCGGGTAGCGGCCGGCCTGCTCGCCATGGGTCTGCCGCGCCAGCTCCAGCCGCTGCGGCCATTCGACCTCGACGGGCGGCATGCCGAGGAACAGCGGCCCGGGGAAATCCCCGCCGATGCCGGCACCGGCCACGGCTTCCGTCGCGGCCAGCGCCGCCATGCGCTCGACCCGCTCGGGAGAGGAGAAGGGCTGGCGCCCCGCCTCCTCGGGCAGCACGACCTGCCCGGCGATGGTGGTGCGGAGGTGGTCGGTCGGGAAGCGGGTGATGCGGCTGATTCCGGACCGGCCGGCCAGCAGCCCGGCCCAGCTGTCGGCCACGCCGAAGCCGAGCGGGGTGACCAGCCCGATGCCGGTGACGGCGACGAGGGGTCGGCCGAGCTGATCGCGCGTCCGGCTCATGCGGCGGCCCCTTCGGCGACGGGATCCAATACCGCCAGGGCCTCGCCCCGCCACAGGCCGAAGCCGGTCACCAGCGCCTGCGGCACGCGGCCGGCGTCGATCGCCAGGGCGGCCAGGGCGAGGTTGGCAGGGAAGGCCGCCTCGACCGTATGGCCCAGGATGTCGGCGGTGTGGCGGACCGGGCCCTGGGCGGGGCCGGCGGCGCCGAGATCGGCGAGGAAGCCGGCTTCGGCCTCGGCCGGGGCGGCGACCCCGCTGGCGCCGGAGAATACCGCATAGCCCGGGCGCAGGGGCAGGCCCTCGGCGAGGCCGGTGGCGCTGGCCCGGGCGGTATCCTGGCCGCGCCGCCGCGCCGCGCCGCTGCGCACCGCCTGCAGCCGCGCCAGCCCCCTGGCGCCGCGGGCCCGGGCATGGCGCTCGGTCTCGAGCACCAGGAAGGCCGCGGCGCTGCCGGTGACCATGCCGCCACCGCTCGCCGCCCGTGCCGCCAACGGGGCCCAGTCGCCGCGCCAGAGGCCGCCGGATGGGGCATGCAGCAGCACCATGTCCCAGCGCCCCGCCACATAGGCGCCGCCGGCCAGTGCCAGCTCGCCGCGGCCCTCGGCCAGCCGCGCCGCGGCGATGCGGACGGCGTCGGCGGCGGCGGATTCCTCGCCCATGAAGGTGCGGGAGGAGCCGGTGACGCCATGCACGATGGAGATGTTGCCGGCCAGCAGGTTGGACAGCTGGGCGAGGAACAGCGTCGGCCGCAGCCCGTTGGCCAGCCGCTCGTTCAGCCGCCGCCCGGCCTCGCCGGCGGGCAGGCCGGCGAGTTCCCGGCAGATGGCCTCGTCCAGCGGCACGTCGCGCTCGCCGCCGCCGGCGGAGACCACGAGGTGCATGTCGGCTACCAGGCCGCGCGCTGCGGCATGGTCGATGGCCAGGCCGGCGGCATAGGTGCCGAGCCGCTGCCAGGGCTCCATCTGGCGCTGGTCGCCCTTCTTCGGGATCTGCCGGTCGAGGTCGAGCGGCGGCAGCGGGTGGATGGGGAAGGGGGCGAAGGTGGTGGCATCGACCACCGGCGGCGCAGCCGGATCGGCCAGCGCGGCGAGATGCGGCGCGGCGCCCTCGCCGAGGCAGGAGACCAGCCCGACGCCGGTGATCCAGACGGGCTCGCTCATGGCCGCGGCTCCTCGGTCAGGCCGATCTGCAGGGCGCGCTCGCGCATCGCGGCCTGCAATTCCGGCGCGGGGAAGCCCTGGAGGCTGAATTTCAGCTCCCGGACCTCGCAGATCCGCCTGCCGGCGGCGGTGATGGCGGCGTCCGTCACGGCGAAGCCGGAGCCTTCGTGGACCAGGGTCGCGGTGACCTGCAGCACCGCGCCGGGGGCGACGAAGCTGCGCAGCTTGGTCTCCTTGCTGCCGATCAGGAAGGGCATCCGGGCGAAGCCCAGCCGGTGCAGCAGCAGGAAGCCGGAGGCCTGCGCCATGGTCTCCACCAGCAGGACGCCGGGGACCAGGGGATGGCCGGGAAAATGCCCCTCGAAGACCGGGCTCGCCAGCGGCACCGTGGCCTCGGTGGCGATCTCCCCGGGACCAACCGAGATCACCCGGTCGATCATCTGGAAGTATTCGAGGCGCACCGCCGGATCAGCCGGCCTTGGCCGCGACCAGTTCCTCGATCCGCTTCGCCAGGTTCTCCATGACGAAATACTGCCCGGCCGGGGCCGCGCCGGAGTTCACTTCCTGGGTCCAGGACTCGACCGGCACCTTGATGCCGAAGGCCTTGTCGATGGCGAAGACGATGTCGAGGAAATCCAGGCTGTCGATGCCGAGATCCTCGATGACATGGCTTTCGGGCTTGATGCTCTCGCGCGGGACGTCGCTCGTCTCCGCGATGATGTCGGCGATGCGCTCGAACGCCGAGGCCATGGGGAATCTCCGGAACGAACAGGGATGGGAGGCGGGTCTTCGCGCGATCCGGCGCGCTTGGCAAGCGCCGGCTGGGCGGGGTGCCCGGGGGAATGGCCCGGGGAAGGCCGGGCTTGGCTGGTAGGGGCGGCCGGACTCGAACCGGCATAACCTCGCGGTCGGGGGATTTTGAGTCCCCTGCGTCTACCGTTCCGCCACGCCCCCGCTGGCGGCAGCGATAGCATGGCGGCGGGCGGCTGACGAGATGGGCCGCGCCCGGCACGGCCGGCCTGCCAGGAACCGGTTCGGCCGGTGCTCAGGGCGCCAGGGCGGTGGCGAACTCGGCCGGCGAGGTGATCTCGAGCAATTCCATGTCCTCGGAATGCGCGAGCTCGCGGTGCCGGATGCCGGGCGGCTGGTAGACGCTGTCGCCGGGCTGCAGCAGCACCTCGCCGATGTCGCCGTATTCGAACCGGACCCAGCCCTTCAGCACGAACACTATCTGGAAGGCGAGGCTGTGGGTATGCCACAGCGGCTCGGCCTGCACGCCGGGAACGGCACGGACCACATGCGCGCCGTAGCCGCCGCCGGTGGCGCCGCGGATGCCGAGGTCTCGGTAGGTGAAAAAGGGGCGGAGGCCCGATTCATGGGACGCCTCGGCGGCGTGGCGAACGGTGGTCCGGCTGCTGGTGCCGGTGGTGGGGCCTTCATCGGGCATGGTGCGCTCCAGAGCGTTGTTCCTGGGCCAATCACGGTTTCGTGCATCCGGCAGCGTCCTGCCGATCAGGCCGCCACAGCCCAGGGTGAAGGCTCGCGGACCGGGCGGGAAGCCCCGGGCGGTGCCGCCCGCCGGATGCCGGTGGCGCGACTGGCCCGCCTCCGCCTTGGGAGTCGGAATGGTTGATCCGGGCCACGGACCGGACCCACTGTTGGGTGACAGGCCAGGGTGCCGTCGGCTCTGTCGCACCGGCACCGGGAAACCCGGATCCGGCCCGGCTGGTGCGGCCGGAGCCGGGCCCTGGCTTCGCTCACGCTTCCGTGACGCAACCCTGCCGCCGCAGGCGGCTTGTTCCGGACGCATGTCAGACAGAATCATCCTGCCGCCGCCGCCGCGCGTCCCGGGTCTTGGCCCCATTGCCGCCGCGGCGCTGTTTCTCGACTTCGATGGCACCCTGGTGGAGATCGCCCCGCGCCCCGATGCCGTGGAGGTCCCCGATCACCTTCCCGACCTGCTCCACCGCCTGACCGAGGGGCTGGGCGGCGCCCTGGCGATCGTCAGCGGCCGGGCCCTGGGCGAGCTCGAGCAGTTCCTGCCGGTGCCGATCCCGATGGCGGGTGACCATGGCGCCACCCTGCGGCCGGATCCGCTGCAGCCGCCCACCCTGCCGTCCCTGCCCAGCCCGCCGGAGGCCTGGCGCGCCCGGGCCGATGCCCTGGTCGCCAAGCATCCCGGCGCCCTGGTCGAGGACAAGACCCACGGCTTCGTCATCCACTACCGCCAGGCTCCCGAGCTGGGCCCGGAGGCGGCTGCGCTGCTCGCCTCCATGGTGGCCGAGGATCCGCTGGCCTTCACCCTGCTCGAGGCCCGCATGGCCTGGGAGATCCGCCCGCGCGGTGCCTCCAAGGCGACCGCCGTGCGGGCGCTGATGGCCGCGGCCCCCTTCGCCGGCCGCACCCCCGTCTTCATCGGCGACGACGTGACCGACGAGGAGGGGATGGACGCGGCCCGCAGCTTCGGCGGCCAGGGCTGGCGCCTGGACGACATGTTCGGCACCCCGCAGGTGCTGCGGGACTGGCTGGCCGAGGCCGCGACAGGCCGATGAGCCGGCTGGTCATCGTTGCCAACCGTGTTCCCAACCCACGGGAACGCGGTGCCACCGCCGGCGGCCTCGCCGTCGCGCTGAAGGACGCGATGTCGAGGCGGGAGGCGATGTGGTTCGGCTGGTCGGGGCAGACCGCCGAGGCCACCGCCACGGAGCCGAGCATCAACACCCAGGGCAAGCTCACCTACGCGACCCTCGACCTGGGCCGGGAGGATTACCGGCGCTACTACCAGGGCTTCGCCAATGCGACGCTCTGGCCGACGCTGCACTACCGGCTGGGCCTGGCCCTGTTCCAGCGGGCGGACTACGCCGGCTACCGGGCGGTGAACGCCGCCTTCGCCACTGCGCTGGCACCGCTGCTGCGGCCGGATGACCTGGTCTGGACCCATGACTTCCACCTCTTCCCCTTCGGGGCGGAGCTGCGGCGGCTCGGCTGCAGGCAGCGCCAGGGCTTCTTCCTGCACATCCCCTTTCCCCCCTTCGGCCTGTTCAGCGCCCTGCCGAAGGCCGAGGAGCTGCTGGCCGACCTCGCCGCCTACGACGTGATCGGCGTGCAGACCGAGGATGACGCCGCCAACCTGCGCGGCGCCCTGGTCGCGGTGGGGCAGGCGGAGGCAGCCGAACGGGTGGCCGCCTTCCCGGTCGGCATCGATGCCGAGGCCTTCCGCAAGCTGGCCGAGCGGGCCATGGACCGCGCCGATACCCGGCGCTTCAGCCAGAGCCTGGTCGGCCGCGACCTGGTGATCGGGGTCGACCGGCTCGACTATACCAAGGGCCTGCCGCAGCGCTTCGCCGGCTATGCCCAGCTGCTGGCCCGCTTCAAGGCGCACCACGGCAAGGTCACCTACCTGCAGGTGGCCCCGGTCTCCCGCGGCGACGTGGCGCAGTACCGCAGCCTGCGGCGGGAGCTGGACGAATGGGTCGGCCGCATCAACGGCCAGCATGCCGAGCCCGACTGGGCGCCGCTGCGCTACATGACCCGCGCCGTGCCGCGGCCGACTCTGGCCGGCTTCATGCGGATCGCCCGCGTCGGCCTCGTCACCCCCTTGCGGGACGGCATGAACCTGGTGGCCAAGGAATACGTCGCGGCACAGGACCCGGCCGACCCGGGGGTGCTGCTGCTCTCCCGCTTCGCCGGGGCCGCGCCGCAGCTGCCCGGTGCCGTGCTGGTCAACCCGCTCGACCCGGATGCGATCGCCGAGGCGTTGGATGCCGCGCTGAGCATGCCGAAGGAGGAACGGGTGGCCCGCTGGGAGGCCATGCGCCCCGCCGTCTGGGAGGCGGGGGCGAGGGCCTGGGGACGGGACTTCCTCGCGGCGCTGGAGGCCTGACGCCCCAAGGTCAGGTCAGCGGCACCGCCACATGGGTCCGGTAGGCGGGGCGCTGCAGCAGCCTCTCGTACCAGCCGCGCAGCCTGGGCAGCTCGGGCCGCGCCAGCGGCAGCTCGAACCAGCGGTGCAGGAAGCCGCCAAGCGCCATGTCGGCCACGCCGAAGCTGCCCGCGACGAATTCCCGGCCTTCGAGCTGCGCCTCGACGATGCGCCAGAGCCGTTCCGCCGCGTCCCGCGCCCGGGCCGCGGCCGGCAGGTCCCGCTCGGCCTCCGGCGTGCGGACGAAGGTCCAGAAGATGACCCGCATCGGCTCGTTCAGGCTGGCCAGGGTCCAGTCCATCCAGCGCTCGGCATCGGCCCGGGCCTCCGGCGCCTCGGGATAGAAGGCGGTGCCGCCGGGCTGGGTGCGGCAGAGATAGCGCAGGATCGCGTGGCTTTCCCACAGGCTGTAGCCATGCGGCATCACCAGCGTCGGTACCGTGGCGTTCGGGTTCATCGCCGCGTAGTCGGCATCCCGGGTCCGGCCGAAGGCGCCGCCGGCATCGACGCGCCGGCAGGGGATGGCCAGCTCCTCCAGCAGCCACAGCACCTTCATGACATTGACCGAGCTGGCCCGGCCCCAGACGGTGATCATCTCAGCTCATCTCCACCGCGACATGCTTGACGAAGCCCGGGTGGCCCGCCTTCAGCCTGGCGTAATAGGCCTCGAGCCGGGGCATCGGGGCGCGGTCGATCGGCAGGGCGAACCAGCGGTGCAGGTAGGGGCCGAGCGCGATGTCGCCGATGCTGAAGGCGCCGGCGAGGTAGTCGCGCCCCTCGAGCCGCGCGTCCACCATCCGCCACAGCGCCTCCGCCGCGTCGCGGGCCCGGTGGGTCGCCGGGTAGTCCCGGGCGGCCTCGGGGGTCCGGACATAGGTGAAGAAGACCGTCACCATCGGCCCGTTCAGGGAGGCCAGCTGCCAGTCCATCCAGCGTTCCGCATCGGCCCGGAGCCGGGGCTCCGGCGGATGCAGCGAGCTGCCCGGCGCATGCCGCGCCACCAGGTAGCGGAGGATGGTATTGCTCTCCCACAGGGTGAAGCCATCGGCCTCCTCGATGGTCGGGACCCGGCTGTTCGGGTTCATGGCGCGGTAGAAGGGTTCGGTGGTGCGGCCGAATTCGCCGCCCGCATCGATCCGCTCGTGGCGGATGCCCAGCTCCTCGCAGAGCCAGAGCACCTTCATCACGTTGCTGGAGCTGGCCCGGCCCCATAGCTTCATCATGTCCCGCGTCCCGCCCTGCCGAGCGGCCAGACTATGGGGCGGGCGGGATGCGGTCCAGTTGCGCCCGCGGCGCGGCGGCGCGACATAGCGGCATGATCGGAATGCTCCTGCTCGCCGCCGCCGCGGCCGCCGCGCCGCTGTTCGCCCGCGCCAGCGAGGACCTCTTCGGCATCGCGCCCTGCGAGCTCTGCCTGTGGCAGCGCTGGCCCTACTGGGTCGCGGCCGCGCTGGCGCTGGGCGGGGCGCTGCTGCCGCGGGCCCGGCGGCCGCTGTTCTGGCTGGCGCTGGGGGCGATCCTGGTCTCGGGGGCGATCGCCGGCTTCCATGTCGGCGTCGAGCAGGGCTGGTGGCCCTCGCCGCTGCCGGGCTGCCAGGCGCCGCGCTCGGCCGGCGGGGCGACGGTGGACGACCTCATGCGCGCGCTCGCGCCGGCGCCGTCCAAGCCCTGCGACGCGCCGACCTACCTGGTCCCCGGCCTGCCGCTGTCGATGGCGGCGATGAACCTGCTTTACGCGCTTGGCCTTTCGGGGCTGGCCGCCATCTGGATGCGGAGAGGAGACCGCCCATGACCCGCAAGACCCCCCGCCGGATGATCGAGGAGACCATCCGGGTGGACCACGCCGGCGAGTATGGCGCCAAGCGGATCTATGCCGGCCAGCTCGCGGTCCTCCGCGGCACCAGGTGGGAACCGCTGATCCAGCACATGCAGGACCAGGAGCAGGTGCATCTCGACACCTTCTCCCGGCTCATCGCCGAGCGCCGCGTCCGCCCCACCGCGCTGCTGCCCATCTGGCACGTCGCCGGCTTCGCGCTCGGCGCCGCCACGGCGCTGCTCGGCCACCGCGCCGCCATGGCCTGCACCGTCGCGGTGGAGGAGGCGATCGACGAGCACTACCAGGCGCAGGAGGCCGCCCTCGGCGAGGACGAGGCGCCGCTGCGCGCCCATATCGTGCAGTTCCGCGCCGAGGAGCTCGAGCACCGCGATACCGGGCTTGAGCACGAGGCCGAGCTGACGCCCGGCTACCGGCTGCTGAGCAGCGCCATCAAGGCCGGCTGCAAGGTGGCCATCAAGGTGAGCGAGAAGATCTGATGGAGACCCTGCCGCTCCCGGAGGCGGATGCAGCCACCACGGCCTCGGTCAAGGACTGGCTGGACCGCTTCGCCGCCTGCGTCCGGGAGGTGGACTACGCCCGGGCCTATCCCTTCTGGCACGATGCCATCGTCATCTTCGGGACCTACCAGGAGCTGGTCCGCAGCCGCCAGGCCTGGACCGACAGCCAGTGGGACAATGTCTGGCCGCGGACCGAGGGCTTCGCCTTCGACCTGGCCAATACCCTGGTCCTGGCCTCTGCGGATGGCGGCATGGCGGTGGCGGTCGCGCCCTGGGACAGCACCGGCTTCCACCCCGACGGCCGCGCCTTCCCGCGGCCGGGGCGGGCGACAATCGTGCTGGCGAAGCAGCCGGACGGGCGCTGGGTCGGGGTGCACAGCCACATGTCGCTGCAGCGCGGGGTGCCGCAGGACAGCCACGGCAAGCGCGCGGTGAAGGCGCGGTAGCGGGCCAGCGGGCTTTGACAGCCGGTGGCCTTTTGCGCTGGCATGGTCCGCCGCCGCCAATGGCGGCAGGCTCACCAGGTTGACGGCCGGACGAGGCGGCATCGGCCGGCCGCGGCAATGGGATGGCGTCGCATGACCCTGCAGAATGCCCTGATGCTCGGCGGCGCCCTGCTGCTGGCGGCCTGCGCCGGCCCAGTCCCGGCCCCGGAGTCCCCCGAGCGGTCCAGCCGCGACCTGCTGAACAGCCTGCCGCCGCGCCTGGCCGCCTTCACCGCCCATGGTCCCGCCACCGCCCTGGCGGTGGCCGACAGCGCCGGCCGGTCCTACGGGGTGCCCGGCGCCTTCTCGAGCGTGGTGCTGACCCGGCCGCAGGCGCCGCAGGCCCTGCCGGAGGGGCCGGAAGGCGCCGAGGTGCGGGTGCTGCTGGAGCAGCTGACCACCTCCGTCCAGCACCGGGCACCGCCAGCCGGCGTGCCGCCGCGCCCGGCCGACTCCTTCACCACCCGGGGCACCACCCGGGAGGCGGCACCGGCCGTGTCGGAGGCCGCATCCGCGGCGTGGCGCCGCGAGGCGGACCAGGGCTTCCAGGGCGGCGCCGGCACGGCCCTGCGCTGCTCGGTCCTGCGCCGTCCCCTCGGGGCGGGCGCCCAGGTCCGCTACACCTGCGTCACCGGCCTGCAGGGCCGCTTCCTGACCATCATCGCCACCGTCAACCACGATGCGATGAACGGCATGGCGGTGAACACCCTGGTCGGCAATTTCGCCGCCAGCCTGGCCGAGGCGCTGGCCACCGGCGAAGGCCTCGTCTCGCCTTACCCCACGATCATGACCGGCTCGCCGCCCGCCCTGGTGCTGGCTCAGCTTTCCAGCTCGGAATCCCAGTAGAGGTAGTCGCGCCAGCTCTCGTGCAGGTAGTTCGGCGGGAAGGCCCGGCCGTTCTCCTGCAGTTCCCAGCTGGTCGGCTGCCGCGGCACCTCGCGGGGATGCATGTGGCATTCCCGCGGCAGCCGTGCGCCCTTGCGCAGGTTGCAGGGGCCGCAGGCGGTGCAGACATTGTCCCAGGTGGTCCGGCCGCCGCGGCTGCGCGGGATCACGTGGTCGAAGGTCAGGTCGTGGGTCGGCCGGTTCTCGCCGCAGTACTGGCACTCGAAGCGGTCGCGCAGGAAGACGTTGAAGCGGGTGAAGGCCGGGCGGCGGGCCGCCGGGATGTATTCCTTCAGCGCGATGACGCTGGGCAGGCGCATCGACAGGGTCGGCGAATGCACCTCGGTCTCGTATTCGTTCAGCACCGAGACGCGGTCGAGGAACACGGCCTTGACCGCGTCCTGCCAGGACCAGATCGACAGGGGAAAGTACGAAAGCGGCCGGAAGTCCGCATTCAATACCAGGGCCGGGAAAGTCTGCCCACCGATGAACGTACCGCCGTCAGGCAAGCGCCGCTCCTCATCCGGGGCGGGGCCATCCAGCATTGGGGCCTGTCACGGCTAACGGGCCCAACATGCAGTGGCGCCGCCGATCAACAGCGCATTCATGCCAGTCCCGTCGCGGCGGTGCAACAGGGCCGCCGGCTCGTTTCATCCGGCTGTCATGCGCCGGGCGCCGCGGCGAAGGCCCGGCCGAGCATCCGGGCGCCGGCCAGCAGCCCCGCCTCGTCGATGCCATGCGCCAGGCCGGGCCGGTACAGCGCCTCCACCGGAACCCCGGCGGCACGGAGCGACTGCTCGGCCGCCCGGCTGGCGGCGACGGGGACGATGTCGTCGGCCTCCCCGTGCACGAGCAGCACCGGCGGGCGGCAGACGAGCTCGGCGGCCAGCGACTCGGCGGCCAGCAGGGCGCCCGAATAGCCGAGGACCGCCGCCGCCGGCGCCGCCGGCCGCCGCAGCCCGGCGTAGAGCGCCATCATGCAGCCCTGGCTGAAGCCGGCCAGCGCCAGGGCGGTGCCGGGCAGGCCGAGCCGGGCCAGCTCGGCATCCAGGAAGGCATTCAGCCCCTCGGCCGCCAGCCGCGCCCCCGCCGCCATCACCGCCGGGCGGCGGTCCTGCAGGCTGAACCACTGCCGGCCGTAGGGGCCCATGTCGCAGGGCTCCGGCGCGTCCGGCGCGACAAAGGCGGCATGCGGCAGCGTCGCGGCCCATTGCGGCGCCAGGTCGATCAGGTCGGCGCCATCGGCCCCCAGCCCATGCAGCAGCACCACGAGTTGCCGCGGGCTGCCGCCCGCCTGCGGCCCGATGCGGGGCCCATCCAACAGCACCATCCGGCTTGCTCCTTCTGCTCGGCACCCGCTACCCAGGGGCGGCCATGGCCGCAACCGTGACCCGCTTCGCCCCCAGCCCGACCGGGCTGCTGCACCTCGGCCATGCCCACGCCGCCCTGGCCGCCTGGCGGGCGGGGGACCGCTGCCTGCTGCGGATCGAGGATATCGACACCACCCGATGCCGCCCCGAGTTCACCGCGGCGATCCTGGCCGACCTGGGCTGGCTGGGCCTCACATGGGATGCGCCGCCACGGCGGCAATCGGCGCATTTCGCCGAGTACCGCGCGACCCTGGACCGGCTCTCCGGCCGCGGGCTGCTCTACCCCTGCTTCTGCACCCGTGGCGAGATCGCCCGCGAGGTGGCCGCCGCCGGCCGGGCGCCACAGGGGCCGGACGGGCCGCTCTACCCCGGCACCTGCCGCCGGCTGACCGCCGCCGGGCGGGCCGCCCGCATCGCCCGGGGCGATGCCTTCGCCCTGCGGCTCGACATGGCGGCGGCCCTGGCCGCGGCGCCGGGGGATCTCTCGTTCCACGAGGCCGGGGAGGGGCGGCTGCGCTGCGACCCCGGCCAGTTCGGCGACGTGGTGCTGGCGCGCAAGGATGTCCCGGCCAGCTATCATCTGTGCGTCACCCATGACGACGCGCTGCAGGGGGTCACGCTGGTGACCCGGGGCGAGGACCTGAAGCCCGCCACCCATCTTCACCGCCTGCTGCAGACCCTGCTGGGATGGCCGGAGCCGGGCTATGCCCACCACCGCCTGCTGGCCGATGCGGCCGGAAGGCGCCTCGCCAAGCGGGACGGCGCGCCGAGCCTGCGGTCGCTGCGCGACGCCGGCATGACCCCGGCCGAGGTGCGGGCCCTGGCCGGCTTCGCCGACCCGGCCCTGCCGCCGTGACCGCCGCCGGCCGGGCGCGCGGCCCGGTCCGGGTGCTGGACGAAAGCCCCGGCCTGGGCGACATGGCGGCCCTGGGGCTGACCCTCGCCGGAGTGGTGCCGGTGGCGCGCGGCTGATCGGTTTTGGAGATTTCCCGCGGCATGACACGATGGCGCCCATGCAAGCCGCCCCGCTGATGGCCGATCCTCCCCCGGCCGAACCCCGACCGGCCGCCCCGCTCCTGGCCGATGGCCTCCCGGGCGACCTCCCGGGCGATGCCCCGCTGGCCGAGCCGGGCTACCGGATCTTCGACCGCGCCGCCTGGGCCGCGCTGCGGGCCAACACGCCGCTGTCGCTGACCCGGGCCGACATCGGCGCGCTGCGCGGCATCAACGACACCGTCTCCCTGGCCGAGGTGCAGGACATCTATCTGCCGCTGTCGCGGCTGCTGAACCTGCAGGTGCGGGCGGCGCGGCGGCTGGCCATGGCGCAGGACAGCTTCCTCGGCAACCGGGCGGCGCCGCCGCCCTACATCATCGGCATCGCCGGCAGCGTCGCGGTGGGGAAAAGCACCCTGGCCCGGGTGCTGCAGGCGATCCTGGCGCGCTGGCCGGACCATCCCCGCGTCGAACTGGTCACCACCGACGGCTTCCTGCACCCGACCCGGGTGCTGCAGGAGCGCGGGCTGATGCGGCGGAAGGGCTTCCCCGAAAGCTACGACCTGCGGCGGATGCTGGCCTTCCTGCATGCGCTGAAGGCGGGCGAGGCGGAGGTGGCGGCGCCGGTCTACTCGCACCTGAAATACGACATCATCCCCGGCGAGGCGCAGGTGCTGCGGCGCCCCGACATCGTCATCTTCGAAGGGTTGAACGTGCTGCAGCATGCCGCCGGCGCGGCCGTCGTCGCCTCCGATTTCTTCGACTTCTCGGTCTATCTCGATGCCGGCGAGGCGGAGATCGAGGCCTGGTACATCGAACGTTTCCTCCTTCTGCAGAAGATCGCCTTCCCCAAGCCCGACAGCTACTTCCATCATTTCGCCAAGCTGCCCCCGGCGGAGGCGCGAGCGGTGGCCATGGGCATCTGGCAGGACATCAATCTTCTAAACCTGCGGGAGAACATCCAGCCGACGCGCCATCGTGCCAGGCTGGTGCTTCGCAAAGACTCGGAGCACAGGATCGAGCAGGTCTGGCTACGACGAATGTAGTCAAGCAGCAATGAGGCGGCGTCGGAATATTTCGTTTTACCTCATTGTCTGTGACAAAGGGCTTCGGCTGGGGCGTTGAATATTCGGCGCATTCCAAGTTGCCGGGTTCGTGTACTTGCGTGCCAGCGCCAGCGGTCTAAGTCCGGGGATGCCTGTCGTGGCCGGCATGCTTGCGCCCCTGGGGTGAGCCGACGGCCGCACCATGTTCGGCCCAGTTGCGGGGCTGGATCGCGGCCGGGCCTTCCGCCCGGACAGGTAGCCGCAATGCCGAATCGCGAGGATTTTGCCGAATGGCAACGACCAGCCCGACCAGTGCCGTCGAGACCGACCGTCCCCTGCACGAGAGCTTCGACAACGGCATCGGTGTCTTCACCGACAACTGGAACGTCGATGCCTCCGTCCCCGGTCAGGTGACCCTGCGCGGAACCTCCGGCCTCATGCAGCAGGCGGTGAGCACCAGCTCCGGCCAGGGCTACGGCACCTACACGATCAACGCGAAGTTCGAAGGCACCATGCCCGGGCCCGCCATCATCCTCTGGCCGGGCGACAACCACTGGCCGGGCCAGGAGATCAACCTCGCCGAGGTCACCAACGACGGCACCGGCCGCATCTACGGCGCCCTGCACTGGGACGACAACGGCGACCATGCGGTGACCGACATCTACGAGGGCGTCCTCACCGGGGTCTTCCACGAGTTCAAGCTGATCTGGGAGCCGAACCACCTGACCTACCTGGTCGATGGGGTGAAGCAGGCCGAGTTCACCCAGTACGTGCCGATCGACTACGACCACGGCGGCATGAACAACGTCATCGGCTGGCTCAACACGAGCTACGAAACCTCGATGACCGTCACCGACGTGGACTACGTGCCGCTCGGCGTGGCCGGCACCCCGGTGGCCCAGTTGCCGGCGACCGATCCGACGCCGTCTCCCGCCCCCGCGCCCAGCACCCCGACGCCGACCGTCCCCGTGGCGGCCCCCGCGGCGGCCATCGACTGGGATGCGCTGGCGGCGCAGGCCGCGGCGAATTTCGCGGCGACCGGGCATTGGTACTACGACATGCCCGCCGCCGAAGGCACCGCGGCCACCCCGCAGCCGGCGCAGCCGGCCGCCCCTGCCGAGGCGCCGGTCGACTGGTACGCCCTCGCGGCCCAGGCGGAGGCGAACTACGCCGCCACCGGCCACTGGTTCTACTG
This sequence comes from Paeniroseomonas aquatica, assembly GCF_030409335.1. Lineage (GTDB taxonomy): Bacteria > Pseudomonadota > Alphaproteobacteria > Acetobacterales > Acetobacteraceae > Belnapia > Belnapia aquatica. The sequence continues at coordinate 145,784 of NZ_JAUFPN010000184.1, read as the reverse complement.
AGGCCGGCCCTTCAGGCCGGCATGTTGTCCAGCAATCGCACGCCGCCCAGCCGGGCGGCGGCGATCAGCCGGGCCGGCGGCGCGGCGCATGCGCGCAGCGTCTCCGGCTCGACCAGCGCTAGGTAGTCGAGGGCGAAGCCCGCCGCCGCCAGCCCGGCCCGGGCCTCGGCAAGTGCCGCCGCGGGGGTGGCGCCCCGGGCCATGGCGGCGATGGCGGCCTGCATCGCTCCCGGCAGGGCCGCAGCCTGGGCCCGCTCCGCCGGGCTGAGGAAACGGTTGCGGGAGGACATGGCCAGCCCATCCGCCTCCCGCACCGTCGGGCAGCCGATGATGCGGATCGGCATGTCGAGGTCGCGCACCACCTGGCGGATGGCCTGCAGCTGCTGCCAGTCCTTCTCGCCGAACATCGCCGCGACGGCGCCGGTCTGCTGGAACAGCTTGGTGCAGACCGTGGCGACGCCGCGGAAATGCCCCGGGCGCGCGGCGCCTTCCCAGCCCTCGGCCGCGCCTTCGACGTCGATGGTGGTCGCCCGGCCGGGCGGGTACATGGCCTCGACGCTCGGCAGCCAGGCGAGGTCACAGCCCGCCGCCTCCAGCATCTCGAGGTCACGGGCCTCCTGCCGGGGATAGCGCGAGAGATCCTCGTTCGGGCCGAATTGCAGCGGGTTGACGAAGATGGACGCGGCGACCGCCGGGGCCTCCTGGCGGGCCGCGGCGAGCAGCGAGAGATGCCCCTCGTGCAAGGCCCCCATGGTCGGCACCAGGGCCAGCGGCCCGAGGCTCGCCAGCTCGGCACGGAGGGTCGGCAGGTCTCGGGCGATGCGCATTCCGACGCATCTGCCTCATCCGCCGTTGCGCTGCAAGGCGGGCGCCGCCATGGTCCGCCGCCTGATGCAAACCTTCCCGCACCCGCTGATCCGCCTGCTTCCCCGCCACGACCGCCGGGTCAAGGCCGGCCATCCCTGGACCTTCTCCAACGAGATCGCCATGACCCCGGCGGCCAGGGCATTGCCACCGGGCAGCCCGGTGCGGCTGGAGGGCGACGACGGCGTCTCCCACGGCACCTGGCTGTTCAACCCGCACAGCCTGATCGCCGCCCGCCGGCTGGACCGCGACCCCGCGGCGGCGGTCGACCTCGCCTGGGTGCGCGGGCGCCTCGCCACCGCGCTGGCCCTGCGCGAGCGGCTGTATGACACCCCCTACTACCGCCTGATCCATGCCGAGGCGGATGGCATGCCCGGCCTGGTCATCGACCGCTACGGCGATGCGCTGGCGCTGCAGGCCAATACCGCGGGGATGGAGGCACTGACCCCGCTGCTGGTCGAGGCACTGACCGAACTGCTCTCGCCCCGCCTCATCATCGCCCGCAACGATGCCAGCGTCCGCACGCTCGAGGGCCTGGCGGAGGAGACGAAGGTACTGCTGGGGGAGGGCGGCTCGGTGCTGGCGGAGGAGGGCGGGCTGCGCTTCTCCGCCGACCTGCTCGGTGGCCAGAAGACCGGCTGGTTCTTCGACCAGCGGGAGAACCGCGACCGGGTGGCGAAGCTGGCCGCCGGCGGCACCATGCTGGACGCCTTCTGCCACACCGGCGGCTTCGGCCTGCGCGCCGCCGCGGCCGGGGCGACGCAGGTGACGCTGCTCGACCGCAGCGCCCATGCGCTGGAGCTGGCCTATGAGACCGCCAAGGCCAATGGCCTGGGCGAGCGCATCATCGGCCGCCGGGCGGAGGCGCTGGAGGAGCTCGAGCGCCTGGGCAACGCCGGTACCCGCTTCGACTTGGTGGTGGCCGACCCGCCGGCCTTCGCCAAGCAGCGCAAGGACCAGCCGAACGCGCTGCGGGCCTATGCCAAGCTGGCGCGGATGGCGGCGACCCTGGTGGCGCCCGGCGGCTTCCTGTTCATCGCCTCCTGCAGCCACCACGTGGCGCCGAGCGAATTCGCCGAATCCGTCATCTGGGGTCTGGGCCGGGCCAGGCGGGACGCCAAGCTGCTGTTCCAGGGCGGCGCCGGGCCGGATCACCCGATCCATCCGCAGTTGCCGGAAAGCGCCTACCTCAAGGGCATGCTCTTCCAGCTGACATGAGCGACCGGCTGCTGGCCGCCTATCGCCGCAGCACCTACGAGGCGGCCGGCGCCGTGGCCCGCATCGGCCGGCGCAGCGCGGCGGTGGATGTTCTGCTGGCCCGGCTCGGCGTGCGGGCGGGGGGCTTCGTCACCGCCTGGAACCCTTTCAGCCACCGGCGGCCGGACGGCTGGAATGCCCGGATGCTGCAACGGCTCGCGACCGCGACCCGCCGCCTGCCGAGCGCGCCCGGCCAGGGCGGCGCCGGCCGCTGGCGCGAGGCACACCTTTTGGTCGGCGCCGACCCGCGCCGGCTGCTGGTCCTGGCCCGCCGCTTCCGCCAGGCCGCGATCGTCACCGTGGCGCGGGGCCAGCCGGCCCGCCTGCGGCTGCTCCGCTACAGGTAGCGCTGGATATCCAGGGTGCTTTCCTTGCCCAGCGTGTCGAAGTGGCTGGCCAGGAAGCGGTCCGCCGCTTCCCGCCCGTAGCGTCGCAGGATCTGCAGGAATTCCCAGTCGCCGTTCAGCTTGGTGCTCAGCTTGAAGCCGCGCATCCGGTCCTCGTCCTCGATGACGTGCAGGAAGATGCGGCGGTAGCGCGGCTGCTCCAGCCGGCCGCCGTCCAGCAGCCGCTGGACGAAGTCGATCGCCCGCATCTCCGCCATCAGCGAGGCATTGAAGCTGATCTCGTTCAGCCGGTTCATGATGTCGGCGGCATTGGTCGGCAGCTCGTCGCGGACGATGGCGTTGATCTGCACCAGCACGATGTCGGGCGCGCCGCGCTCGTAGTACAGCGGCCAGAGCGCCGGGTTGCCGACATAGCCGCCGTCCCAGAAGGCCTCGCCCTCGATCTCCACCGCCCGGAACACGTTGGGCAGGCAGGCCGAGGCCAGCACGACGTCGGTGCTGACCTCCGCCCGGTTGAAGACCCGCGGCTTGCCGGTCCGCACGTTGGTCGCCGAGATGAAGAGCCGGATCGCCCTGGGGTCGGTGCGCAGGCGCTGCCAGTCGAGGTTGTCGTCCACCACCTTGCGCAGCGGGTTGAAGTCCCCGGCGAAGGGGTTGATCTGGTAGGGCGAGAAGACCCGGGTCAGCGTCTCGAAGGCCTGGTAGGCCAGCGAGTAGGTCATGTCATGGCCCCAGAGGGCCTTCTCGAAGGGCGTGTTGCGCATCGGGCTGCGCGCCAGCCCCTGCGCCACCTCGCGCCACATCTTGCCGAGGGCCTTGATGGCGCCCTGCGGCCCGCCATCGGCCAGGCCCTGGACGAAGACCGCGGCATTGATCGCCCCGGCCGAGGCACCGGAGACGCCGTCGAAGACCAGCCGGTCGTCCTCCGCCAGCCGTTCCAGCACGCCCCAGGTGAAGGCGCCGTGGGTGCCGCCGCCCTGCAGTGCCAGGTTGACCCGCTTGGTGGCCACCGGCCTCGCCACCGCGGGCGAGGCCAAATCCTGCGGCACGATCGGAGCGCCGCCCGAAGCGTCGTCCATCAGGCCGCCAGCCAGCCGCCATCGATCGACAGGGCGGCGCCGTTCACCCCGCCGCTGCCGGGGCCGACGAGATAGAGCGCCATGCGCGCCACCTCATCCACCTCGATCCAGCGCTTGGAGGGCTGCTTCTCCAGCAGGAGATCCTCCAGCGCGGCCTGCTCCGAGACGTTGTGCGCCTTGGCCAGCGGGCCGACCTGGGCCTCGGCCAGCGGAGTGCGGACGAAGCCGGGGCAGATGGCGTTGCAGGTGATCGGCAGCTTGGCGACTTCCAGCGCGACCGTCTTGGTCATGCCGACCACCGCATGCTTGGCCGAGACGTAGGCGACCTTCTGCGGCGAGGCGACCAGGCCGTGCGCCGAGGCGATGTTGACGATCCGCCCCCAGTTGCGCGCCTTCATGCCCGGCAGCGCAGCCTTGATGGCGTGGAAATTGGACGCGAAATTGATGGCGATGATGGCGTCGAATTTATCATCGGGGAATTCGTCGACCGGCGCGACGAACTGGATGCCGGCGTTGTTCACCAGGATATCGACCGAGCCCAGCGCCGCCTCGGCATCCTTCACCATCTGCCGCACCGCTTCCGGCTTGGACAGGTCGGCGGCGGAATAGGGCGCCTCGGCCACGCCCATGGCGGCGCCGATCTCGGCCCGGGCCCTGGCGATTTCCTCCGGCTTGCCGAAGCCGTTCAGCATGACCTTGGCCCCCGCCTGGGCATAGAGCAGGGCGATGCCGTGGCCGATGCCGCTGGTGCTGCCGGTGATCAGCGCGGTCCGTCCGGCGAGAGATTGTTCCATGAAAGCAGGCTCCGAAGTTCGCAGTTGCAGCATGAACGCTCAGGGCAGGCGTTTCAGCAAGCCGATTAGCCGCTTCGTGAAGGGCGAGAGAAGTTTCGGCGTGTAATGGGCGCCGGCGGCGCGCTTGGCCGCCTCGGCCAGGGTGGGGTAGGGCAGCACCAGCCCGGCCAGGGCCGAGAGCGGCAGCCCGCGGTCGATCATCAGCCCGAACATCCCGGCCATCTCCCCGGCCCGCGGCGCCAGCAGCCCGGCGCCGAGCAGCTTGCCGGACCTGCTGATGACCAGCTTCACCATGCCCTCGGTGCGCGCCTCGGCGATGGCCCGGTCGTTCTCGGCGAGCGTCCAGCGTTGCACGGTCACCTCCTCGTGCCCCTGCTCGCGGGCCTCGGCCTCGGTCAGGCCGATCTGCGCCAATTCCGGATCCGTATAGGTGACCCGGGGGAGGGCGGCGTAGCCGACCTTGGTGAAGGGCAGGCGGAACAGCATCGACCGCACCAGGATGCCGGCATGCTGGCTCGCCACATGGGTGAAGGCGCGCGGCCCGATGCCCCGGGGGTCGGCGATGTCGCCCACCGCCCAGACACGCTTGTTGGACACCGAGCGCAGGTCGGCGCCGGTGACGATCCCGCGCGGCCCCGCCTCCACCTGGGCGGTCGCCAGGTCGAGCCCGGCCAGCCGCGGCGCCCGGCCGACCGCCAGCAGCAGATGCGTGCCGGCGATGCGGCTGCCGTCCTCCAGCACCGCGATCACCCCGGCCACCGCCGCCTTGCTGTTCGGCTCGAGCTGCTCGACCCGGGTGACCTTCACCCCCTCGCGGAACTCGACGCCATCGGCCACCAGGGCGGCACGCAGCCCCTCGACCAGTTCCGGGTCCTCGCGGATCGCCACCCGCGGAGCGGCCTCCAGCACCGTCACCAGGCAGCCGAGGCGGGCATGCGCCTGGGCCATCTCCAGCCCGATCGGCCCGCCGCCCAGGATGATCAGGTGCCCCGGCGGCTCCTCCAGCCCGAACAGCGTCTCGTTGGTCAGCCAGGGCACCCCGTCGAGTCCCGGCAGGTCCGGCACGACGGCGCTGCTGCCGGCGGCGATCACCGCCCGGCGGAAACTCAGGCTCCGCCCGCCGGCCTCGATCCGGTCGGGGGCGGTGAAGCAGGCGGAGGCCTGGATCACCTCGACGCCGAGGCCGGTGAAGCGCTCCACGCTGTCGGTCGGCGCGATCCGGGCGATGGCGCCCTGGACATGCGCCCTGACCCCGGCCCAGTCGATCTCGGGCTCCGGCAGGCGGATGCCGTAGCGATGCGCCGCCCGGGCCTCGGCCGCCGCGTGCCCGGCGGCCAGCAGCGCCTTGGACGGCACGCAGCCGTAGTTGAGGCAGTCGCCCCCCATCCGGCCTCGCTCGATGAGCGCCACCTTCAATCCCAATCCGGCCGAAATGGCCGCGACCGAAAGTCCGGCCGCTCCGGCGCCGATGACCACCACGTCGAAATCCGGCATCTGCAACCCCGCTGCGCAAGCTGCCCGCGGTTACGCCATGCGGCGGCGCGGCACCAGTCCGGCCTGCCGAAACCGTGGGAGGACGCGCGGCCGATTGACGCGCCCCCATCCCTCTCCCTATACGTCCCTCCCTTCGCCGGGACCCACACGCAAGGGTCGCCGGCCGCCCGCGCAGCGCCGCCCCATTCCGGGGTCTGGCGAAACCGGGCGTTTTCCTGTCGGAGACCGAGCCGTGAAGCGTACCTACCAGCCCTCCAAGCTCGTCCGGAAGCGCCGGCATGGCTTCCGTGCCCGCACGGCGACGGTCGGCGGCCGCAAGGTGCTGGCCAACCGCCGCGCCAAGGGCCGCAGCAAGCTCAGCGCCTAAGGCATCCGGAGGGATCCCTGCATGCCGGGCCGCCTTTCCCGGCTGACCCGGCGCAGCGAATTCCTCCGCGTCGCCGGACGTGGCCGCAAGGCCGCGCGACCAGCCCTGGTGCTGCAGGCCCTGCCGCAGCCCGAGGGGCCGGTGCGGGTCGGCTTCACCGCCACCAAGAAGATCGGCAACGCCGTGGTGCGCAACCGTGCCAAGCGCCGCCTGCGCGCCGCCGCCCGGCTGACCCTGGCCGATGCTCCGCCGCCGCAGGGCTGGGACCTCGTGCTCATCGCCCGCGACGGCACCGGCAGCCGGCCCTGGGACAAGCTCATGGCGGATCTGCGCGGCGCCTTGCGCCATATCGGCGTGGTCCCGGCCGGGCCGGCCGCGGATCCGGCACCATGACCGCCGGTGCGCCGCACCCCGGCACCTGGGCGCTCAAGGGCGCGGTCCTCGCCTACCAGTACACGCTGCGGCCGGTGCTCGGCTGCAACTGCCGCTTCTATCCCTCCTGCAGCGATTATGCGCTGGAAGCCCTCGGCACCCATGGCGCCCTGCGCGGGGCCTGGTTCGCCGGCCGCCGCATCCTCCGCTGCAACCCCTGGCATCCCGGCGGCTACGACCCAGTCCCCCTCTCTCCTGGGGCCGGTGCCGCAATCCAGCCCGTCCCGAAAGGCTGACCCCGTTCCATGGACCAGAAGCGCCTCCTTGTGGCGATTGCCGCTTCCATCGGCATCCTGCTGCTTTTCGACATGTTCAACCGCCCGGCGCGGGACGCCCAGCGGGCCCAGCAGCAGCAGGCCGCCCAGGTCCAGCAGCCCGCCCCCACGCCCGGTCCGCCCGGTCCGCTGCGCGCCCCGACGGATGCCTCGCCGGCCGCCGGCGAGCCGCGGACCCCGGCCGCCCGGCTGCCGGTCGAAGGCCCGCGCGTCGAGGGGACTCTGTCGCTCCGCGGCGCCCGGCTGGATGATCTGGTGCTGCGCAACTACCACGAGACGGTGGACCGCAACTCGCCGCTGGTGCGCATCCTCGCCCCGCGGGAGGGCTCGGCCCCCTACTACGCCCAGTGGGGCTGGACCGCGACCGATGGCCGCACCAAGGTCCCGGCCAACGACACCGACTGGACCGTGGATGCGGGCGCCCGGCTGACCCCCGCCACCCCGGTCACCCTGCGCTGGGACAATGGCGAGGGCCAGCTCTTCGAGATCGCCCTGACGCTGGACGAGAACTACCTCGTCACCGCCGAGCAGCGGGTCCGCAACACCGCCGCCGAGCCGGTCCAGCTGCTGCCCTGGGCCCGGGTCCGGCGCGAGAGCACGCCGCCGACCCAGGGCTTCTACATCCTGCACGAGGGCTTCGTCGGCGTGCTCGACGGACGGCTGCGGGAAGCCACCTACGCCACCGCGAAGAGCGACGGCGCCAAGGCCAATGGCGTAGCGCTGGACCAGGAGACCGGCGCCGGTTGGGCCGGCTTCACCGACAAGTACTGGCTCGCCGCCCTGTCGCCGGCCAACCCGGCCATCCGCACCCGCACCGCTTTCCGCCACGTCTCGGATGCCGGGCCGCGCGGGCCGGAGGACCGCTGGCAGGTCGACATGGCCGCCACCAGCCCGATCAGCGTCGCCAACGGCGCCACCTCCGTCCTCGGCACCCGGCTGTTTGCCGGCGCCAAGGAGGTGAAGCTGCTGGATGCCTACCGCGACAACCTCGGCATCCCCGACTTCGACAAGGCGATCGACTTCGGCTGGTTCTACTTCCTGACCAAGCCCTTCTTCTACGCGCTCGACTGGCTGTTCCTGCTGATCGGCAACTTCGGCGTCGCCATCCTGATCTTCACCGTGGCCCTGAAGGCGGCCTTCTTCCCGCTCGCCAACAAGGCCTACAAGTCCATGAGCCGGATGAAGATCCTCGGTCCGAAGATGACCGAGATCCGGGAGCGCCATAAGGAAGACCCTGCCAAGGCGCAGCAGGAGATGATGGCGCTCTACAAGACCGAGAAGATCAACCCGGCCTCGGGCTGCCTGCCCATCCTGATCCAGATCCCGGTCTTCTTCGCCCTCTACAAGGTGCTCTTCGTCACCATCGAGATGCGGCACGCGCCCTTCTTCGGCTGGATCCACGATCTTTCGGCGCCTGACCCGACCAACCTGTTCAACCTCTTCGGGCTGATCCCCTACGACCCGACGCAGCTGACGCACTATCTGCACATGCCGGCCTGGGCGCTGATCATGGGCGCCACCATGTTCTTCCAGCAGAAGCTGAACCCGCAGCCGCCGGACCCGATCCAGGCCAAGATCTTCCAGTGGATGCCGATCATCTTCACCTTCATGCTGGCCAGCTTCCCGGCCGGGCTGGTGATCTACTGGTCGTGGAACAACCTGCTGTCGATTGCGCAGCAGCGCTACATCATGTCGCTCGAGGCCAAGCGCGGCGGCGGCAAGCCTGCCCCCGCCGCCCCGGCGCTGGCGAAACCGAAGAAGGGCTGATGACCGGCCAATTCCTCCCCGTCCACCCCGCCGTCCTGGCGGGGGGACTTTCGGAAGCGAGAACCGAGCAGGACCGCGCGGCCCTGCTCGAGGCCGGGCGGCTGCTCTTCGCCAAGCCCTGCGAGTTCTTCTACGCCTCGCAGAAGATCGACCAGCTGCCCCCCGCGGAAGGCCCCGAGATCGCCTTCTGCGGCCGCTCCAACGTCGGCAAGTCCTCGCTGGTCAATGCGCTGACCGGGCACAACGCCCTGGCCCGCGTTTCCCACACACCGGGCAGGACCAAGCAGCTGAATTTCTTCAACCTCGGCGACCGGCTGACCCTGGTGGACATGCCGGGCTATGGCTATGCCCAGGCCTCCAAGGCGGTGAAGGAGGACTGGCAGGGGCTGATGTTCGACTTCCTGCGCGGCCGTCCCACCCTGCGCCGGGTCCTGCTGCTGCTGGACGCCCGGATCGAGACCAAGCCGGCCGACCGCATGGCCATGGAATTGCTGACCGATGCGGCGGTGCCTTTCCAGATCGTCGTCACCAAGGCCGACGACGCCAAGCCCTGGTGGCTGAAGCAGCGCATCGCCGAGGCCGAGGAGCTGGCCCGGTCGCATACCGCGGGGCATCCGATGGTGCTGGTGACCAGCAGCCATACCGGTGGCGGCATTCCGGAACTGCGGGCCGAGATGGCCTCCCTGGCGCGGCCGGCCTGAGGCAGCCCGGCGGCGCCCGCCGCCGAAACCCGGCATCGGCCGGCTTGCCAATCGCCCAATCTCCGCTACAGCGAATGCGCCATCCGCTGGAGCCGGCCCGATGACCGACAATCCCCTCGATGCCATGAAGACCCTGGCCGGCGCACTGCCATTCCTGAAGCGCTACGACGACCAGATCATCGTGGTGAAGTACGGCGGTCATGCCATGGGGGAGGAGGAGACCGCCCTCCGCTTCGGCCGCGACATCGCGCTGCTGGAGCAGGTCGGCGTCAGCCCCGTGGTGGTGCATGGCGGCGGCCCGCAGATCAACGCCATGCTCAAGCGGCTCAACGTGCAGTCCACCTTCGTGCAGGGGCTGCGCGTCACCGATGCCGCCATGCTCGACGTGGTCGAGATGGTCCTGGCCGGGCCGGTGAACAAGCAGGTCGCCCAGGCCATCACCCGCGCCGGAGCGCTCGCGGTCGGCATCTCCGGCAAGGACGGCGGGCTCATCAAGGCACGCAAGGTCACCCGTACCGTGCGCGACCCGGAGTCGAGGATCGAGCAGGTGCTCGACCTCGGCTTCGTCGGCGAGCCGGCCGAGGTCGATACGAAGGTGCTGCGGCTGCTGATCGGCGCCGACATCATCCCGGTGGTCGCCCCGGTCGGGGTCGGCGAGGATGGCCAGACCTACAACATCAACGCCGACACCGTGGCCGGCGCGATCGCCGGCGCGCTGGGCGCCGAACGCCTGCTGATGCTGACCGACGTCGCCGGCGTGAAGGGCCCCGATGGCGTCCTGATCCCGGAGATGACGGTCGCCGAGGTGATGGCCGGGATCGAGGCCGGCTGGATTTCCGCCGGCATGATCCCGAAGGTCGAGACCTGCATCTACGCCATCGAGCGCGGCGTGAAGGGCGCCGTCATCCTCGACGGCCGCGTCCCCCATGCGGTGCTGCGCGAGCTCTTCACCGACGGCGGCGCCGGCACGCTCATCAAGCCCTGACGCCGGCGCCGGGATCAGGACCAGTAGGGCGGGAAGCCCGAGGAAGCCTGCTCGGCCTCCAGCAGCCGCAGCATCGCGTGCCATTCCAGCACGCCATAGGGCCGTCGCGTGCCCGGCTGGTAGAGGTGCGCGGTGCGCTTGAGGATCTCGGCGCCGGGCATGGTCAGCTCGGTCCGTGCCGCCATCGCATCCACCTGCGCCCGGCAGGCCATCTCCAGCTGGTACAGGGTGTTGAAGGCCTGCGGCAGGGTCGCGCCGCAGGTCAGCAGCCCGTGGTTGCGCATGATCAGCGCGTCATGCGGGCCGAGGTCGGCGACGATCCGCTCCCGCTCCGCCAGGTCGACCGCCGGGCCTTCGTAGGCGTGGTAGCCGAGGTGGCCGACGAAGCGCATCGTCGTCTGGGTCAGCGGCAGCAGGCCGCATTCCATCGAGGCGACGGCCATCCCCGCCCGCGTATGCGTATGGATCACCGCCGCCACATCCGGCCGCGCCTTGTGGATGGCGCCATGGATGACGTAGCCGGACTTGTTGATGCCGTAGTCGGTCTCCGGCTTCCAGAGGATGTTGCCCTCGACATCGATCCGGGCGAGCGAGGTCGCGGTGATCTCCTTGTAGAGGAGGCCATAGAGGTTGATCAGCAGGTGGTCGGTGCCGGGAATCCGCAGGGTGATGTGGTTGTAGATGAGGTCGGTCATGCCGTAGCGGTCGACCAGCCGGTAGCAGGCCGCGAGGTCGAGCCGCGCCTGCCATTCCTCAGGGCTCACCTGGTCCCGGATGCTCGGCCAAGCCGTGCCGTAGCGCGATGCGACTGCGTCCATCCTGCCTGTTCCTCCTGCGGCCCTGGGCGGGCAACATGCGGCATCGCGGCGCCGCCCGCCAGCCGCCGCGCCCCGGCGCCGGGCGGCTAGACGGCCCGCCGGATCGCGGCCGCGGCCTTTTCCGCCGTCATCAGCACCGCCGGGTGGATGTTGGAGGACGGCACCAGCGGGAAGACCGAGGCATCCACCACCCGGAGGCCCTGCACCCCGCGCACGCGCAAATCGGTATCGACCACGCTGCGCTCGTCGCTGCCCATGCGGTTGGTGCCGCAGGGGTGGTACACGGTGGTGCCGGACTGGCGGATGTAGTCCAGCATGGCCTCGTCGCCCTCGGTCGCCGGGCCGGGGCTGTCCTCCGTGCGGATCAGCCCGGCGAAGGGCTCGGTCTGCGAGATGCGGCGGCCGAGCTTGGCCGCTTCCAGCATGATGCGGACGTCGCTGGCCGCGGTCAGGTAATTCGCCTGGATGCGCGGCTTGTCCGCGACATCCGGCGAGCGGAGGGTGAGTTCGCCGCGGCTGTCCGGCCGGCACTGGCAGAAGTTGAAGGTGAAGCCCGGCTGCTTCGACAGCGCCGCCGCCGAGGTCGCCTGGTTGTCGAGGCTGTAGTTGACGAATTGGTACTGCACCTCGGCCTCCTCGGAGCCGGGCAGGACCCGGGCAAACAGGCTGGCCTCCGAGGCGCCGATCGCCATCTGGCCGCGCCGGCGCAGCGCGTAGTCGAGGCCGAGCTGCGCGGTCTTCAGCGGATTGGCCATGAACTCGTTCAGCGTGCCGCAGGGCTTGGTGCGGAAGGCGAAGCGGATCATGAAGTGGTCCTGCAGGTTGCGCCCCACCTCCGGCGCATGGACCTTCGTCTCGATGCCGAGGGACTGCAGCGCGGCGCCGTCGCCGATGCCCGACAGCATCAGCATCTTCGGGCTCTCGATGGCGCCGGCCGAAAGCAGCACCTCGCGCTTCGCCCGATGGATGCGCTCGACGCCATCCGGCCCGCGCACCGCGACGCCGACGGCGCGGTTGCCCTCGAGGATGATGCGCTGGCCGACCTGCTCGGTATGCACGACGAGGTTCGGCCGGCCGAGCGCCGGGCGGAGATAGGCCACGGCAGGGCTCCAGCGGCGGCCCTTGTGAACATTGAGCTGGTTGGGGGCGACGCCCTCGAACCATTCGCCGTTGTTGTCGCGGTTGCGGGCGAAGCCGAGCTGCTCGCAGGCGGCGACGAAGGCACGGCAGCCGGGGGAGGGGGCGGGGACCTCGCCGACCCGGACCGGGCCGTCCTTGCCGCGGTACTCGCTGGCCTCGCCCGCGAAGTTCTCGAGCTTGCGGAAATAGGGCAGGCACTCCTCATGCGACCAGCCGCGGGCGCCGGATTGCGCCCAGCGGTCGTAGTCGCGCGGGCTGCCGCGCAGGAAGACCAATCCGTTGACGCTGCCGGAGCCGCCGATGACCCGGCCGCGCGGCCAGTAGACGCTACGGCCGCCCAGCTCGGGCTCCGCCTCGGTCTGGTAGTTCCAGTCGTACTTGCGGGTGACGTAGAGGCGGGCGAAGCCCATCGGGATATGGATCCAGGGGTTGCGGTCCCAGGGCCCGGCCTCCAGCAGCACGACCTTCACCGCCGGGTCCTCCGAGAGGCGCGCGGCGAGGACGCAGCCGGCGGAGCCGCCGCCCAGGATCACGTAGTCGGCGTCTTCCATGGCGTTCATCCTCAGTGCCCGGCGATGATGGCATCGGCCATCTTCTCGGCAGTCATCAGCGTGGGGAAGTTGGTATTGGCGCAGGGCACGACGGGGAAGATGGAGGCATCGACCACCCGCAGCCCGTCGATGCCGCGCACCCGGCCGGCGGGATCGACCACCGCCATCGGGTCGCCCTCGGCGCCCATGCGGCAGGAGCAGGAGGCGTGCCAAACGCCGATGACGGCGCCGCGGATGAAGGCCTCGGCGGCGTCGTCGTCGGCCATGACCTCCTCGAAGCGGTAGCCCTCGACGATGACCTTCTCGATCAGCGCCTTGCGCAGGGAGGCCGGGCCGTCGAGCAGGGCGGCGACGGCCTTGGTGATCAGCCGGTTCTTGGTGTTGACCACGCCGATCTTGCGCACGCGGTCGGTATAGCTGGCGGGGAAGGGGTTGCTGGTGACCTCGGTGAGCGGGCCACTGAGATGCATGGCGCCGAGGCGGCGGAAGCCGTCCATCAGCCGCTCCATGTCGCGGCGGTCGGACAGCAGGTTGAACTCCACCTGCGGCTCATCGGCGACGCTGCGCGAGGCGAGGCGGACCTGGCCGGTCTCGGAGAAGGTCTTGTTCACGAAGAGCACCATGGCGGAGACCTGCTCGCCCACCGCATGCCAGGCGGATTTGCTGGCGGCGGCGACGAACATGTCGCAGGGCGGCGCCTCGCCGATGCCGGAGGAATAGCGCATGCCGACGAGGATGTGCCGCCGCGTCAGGTCGCGCATGCGGGCTTCCGGGTGGATGAAGGCCGAGAGCGAGATGGAGGGATGGTCCATCAGCCCCTGGCCGACGCCGGGCAGCGCGGCGCGGACCTCGATGCCCATCTCCTTCAGATGGCCGACCGGGCCGATGCCGGCGCGCATGAGATGCGCCGGGGAATGGATGGCGCCGCAGGAGAGGATGACCTCCTTCGCGTGGAATTCCTGCAGCCGGCCGGCGACGCGGGCGCGGATGCCGGTGCACTGGCTGCCCTCGAACAGCAGCGCCTCGACCGTGGTGCTGGTCGAGATGGTCAGGTTCTCCCGCTGCCGGGTCGCCGGGTCGAGGTAGCCGATGGCCGCCGAGACGCGGCGGTCGTAGGCATTGGAGATGGTGATGGGGAAATGACCCTCCTTGAACTCGCCGTTCTGGTCGGCAAGGTAGGGGTAGCCCGCGGCCTCGAAGGCGGCGGCGGCGGCCTTGGCATGGGGGTTCCAGAGATCCTGGAAGATGCGGCGGACCGGGATGCGGCCCTCGTTGCCGTGGAAGGGGCCGGTGAAGTCCATGTCCCGCTCGACCTTGCGGAAATAGGGCAGGCAGCTCTCCCAGTTCCAGCCGGTGGCGCCGCGCTGCTCCCACTCGTCGTAGTCCCAGGGGGCGCCGCGATTGGCGAGCTGGCCGTTGATGGAGGAACCGCCGCCCAGCACCCGCGCCTGCTCGTACTTCCGCAGCGGCGGGCGGGTGGCCTCGGGCGCGTTGTGCTGCACCACCTGGGTCTGCACCCGCAGCGCGTTCCAGTGGAAGCGCGGGTCGAAGTAGACGGTGCCGGGGTAGCTGTCGAGGATCTCCGGCGGGACCTTGCCATGCGGCGTGTCCTGCCCGGCCTCGCAGAGCAGGACCTGGTGGCTGCTGCGGGCCGAGAGCCGGTTGGCCAGGACCGAGCCAGCCGAGCCGCCGCCGACGATGATGGTATCATAGACCATTGCGGTCGCTTCTCCCCCAAGCTTTTCCAGCAGTCTCGGGACAGCGGGGCCGAAGCGCAAGCCAGGGGAGAGGGCGGCTCGCGCTTCCCAATTTCGCCATGCCGGCGCGCTAGGCTGTCTCCATGCCGATCCGCCGCCTGGGCTTCGCCCTGCTCGTCCTCGCCCTGACGTCGCTGCTGCTCTGGCTGGCGGTCCGCACCCTGGCGCCGGGCGGCTGGACTCCGTGGGAGGTGCTGCTGCTGGCCTGCTTCTCCGGCACCGCCCCCTGGACCGCGCTCTGCGCCGGCAATGCGTTGGTCGGCGGGGCGATCCTGCTGCGGGCCCCCGCACCGCCGGCCGCGGTGCTGCGGGCTAGGCCCGCTACCGGCATCCTGCGGACGGCCATCGCCGTCTGCATCCGCAACGAGGACATGCAGCAGGTGCTGCCACCGCTGGCCCGGCTGCTGGAGGGGCTGGCCGCGGCCGGGGTGGCGGAGCGCTTCACCCTGTGGCTGCTCTCGGACACCCAGGACCCGGCCGCGGTGGCGGCGGAGGAGGCGGCGATCGCCGCCTTCCGCGCCACGCACCCGGCCGTGCGCTACCGCCGGCGGGAGGCCAATACCGGCTTCAAGGCCGGCAACGTCATGGACTTCCTCGACCACCATGCCGGCGATGCGGCGCTGATGCTCAGCCTCGATGCCGACAGCGAGATGACGGCGGCGGCGGTGCTGCGGCTGGTCGCCTGCATGGAGGCCGACCCGCGCCTGGCGATCCTGCAGCAGCTCATCGTCGGGCGGCCGGCGACGGCGGCCTTCCCGCGGCTGTTCCAATTCGGCATGCGGGCGGGGATGCGGAGCTGGGCGACCGGCCAGGACTGGTGGCAGGGCGGCGATGGCCCCTACTGGGGGCACAATGCCATCCTCCGCATCGAGCCCTTCCGCCGCCACTGCCGGCTGGAGGCGCTGCCGGACGGCAGCCCCATCCTGTCGCATGACCAGGTGGAGGCGGTGCGGCTGCATGCCGCCGGCTGGAAGGTCTGCTGCCTGCCGGAGGAGGCCGGCAGCATGGAGGGCAACCCGCCGGCGCTGCCGGAATTCATGGCCCGCGACCTGCGCTGGGCGGCGGGCAATATGCAGTATTTCGCGCTCTTCCGCCTGCCGGGGATGACCTGGATGGGGCGCTGGCAGCTGGCCCAGGCGATCCTGCTGTTCCTCGGCGCGCCGCTCTGGGTCGGCGTGCTGGTCTTCGCCGTGCTGAACGTGGCGGGCGGCGGCGGCGCGGCGACCCCCGGCGGCTGGCTGGCGCTGCTGATGGCGGCAAGCTGGGCCATGCTGCATGCGCCGAAGCTGGTGGGATATGCCGAGGTGCTGCTGAAGACCGAGCTGGCGGCGCGCTACGGCGGGCGGTGGGCCTTCCTGCGCGGGGCGGTGGCGGAGCTGGCCTTCACCACCCTGCTGGACCCCGTCAGCATTTTCAACAAAGCGATGTTCCTGGCGGCGCTGCCCTTCGGGGTGAAGCCCGGCTGGGCGCCGCAGAACCGGGCGGACCGCGGCGTGGGCTGGGCGGATGCGGCACGGCTGCTCTGGCCGCATGCCGCCTTCGGCGCGCTGGTCCTGGCCCTGCTGCTGGCGGCGGCGGCGCGGGCGGCCTGGTGGGCGCTGCCCTGGACGGCCGGGCTGCTGCTGGCGGTGCCGCTCTGCGTCCTCACCGCGTCACCGGCGGTCTCGGCGGCGCTGCGGCGCCGCGGCGTGGCGGCCACGCCGGAGGAGCTGGAGGCTGCTCGCGTATTGCTGAAATGAAACGAAGCGGGCGGGCCGCGTTGGGCCGGGATGACCCATTCCCGTACCACCCGGCGGGCCGTGTTGGCCGGCCTGCCGGCACTCGCCGCCTGCGCCCGGATCCCCGTCCTGCCGGATGGTCCCGAGGACCCGATGGAGCGGCACGCCCTGCTGGTCGAGCAGCTCGATGGCGCGCCGCTGCTGGCCGGCAACAAGGTCGACGTGCTGGATGGCGGGGTGGCGATGTTCGAGGCGGCCTTCCGCGCGATTGCCGGGGCGACCGACCATGTGAACCTCGAATTCTACATCCTGCAGGATGTCCGCATCCCCGGCACCGAGGGGCCTTCCTTGTTCGGGCTGCTGCTGCTGAAGCTGGCGCAGGGCGTGGCGGTGACCATCATCCACGACGGCTACGGCTCGCTCGGCAGCGATTTTGGGCCGTTGCGGGCGGCCGGCGCGCGGACGCTGGAATTCCATCCGCTGGACCCGACCGCGGCGAAGACCGGCTGGCGGCCGAACAACCGGGACCACCGCAAGATGCTGATCGTGGATGGCCGCCTCGGAATCATGGGCGGGATCAACCTAGACCATGTCTATGAGAATCCCTGTGGCACCGGGGCACCGGAGCCAGATACCGAGGCCGCCTGCTGGCACGATACCTCCATCCGCATCGAGGGGCCGACCGTCGGCGCCATGCAGACGCTCTTTCTCGAAACCTGGGCGAAGGAGCACGGCGAGGCGCTGCCCCCGCGCAACTGGTTCCCCGTCCTGGCCTCGCCCGGGCCGGCGCGCATCCGGATGCTGGGCAGCGCGCCTGGGGAGAAGCGGCCGCGCTACTACGTCACCCTGCTGACCGCGATCGCCGCGGCGCGCAGCAGCCTCTGGCTCTGTACCGGCTATTTCGTGCCGACCTGGCAGCAGCGGCGGGCGCTGCGGGCGGCGGCACGGCGCGGGGTGAAGGTGCGGCTGCTGCTGCCGCATGTCAGCGACAGCCCGCAGGCCCTGGATGTGCAGCGTGGCACCTACGACGACTTGCTGGAGGCCGGCGTCGGGATCCACGAGATCGGCGATGGCGTGCTGCATGGCAAGGTCGCGGTGGTCGATGGCGTCTGGTCGGCCATCGGCTCCTCGAACCTCGATTACCGCAGCGTGGCCTGGAACAACGAGGTGGATGCCATCGTGCTGGGACGGGACACGGCGCAGGCGCTGGAACGCATCCTGGCACGCGAATTCGCCCGCGGGCGGCCGATCGAGCTGCACCAGTGGCGGCAGCGCGGCATCGTGCCGCGGCTGCGCGAACTTTCCTCCCGGATCATGGAGGACCTGCTTTAGGTGAGGAAGGCGCCGCCGTTCACATGGATGGTCTGGCCGGTGACGTAGCCGCCCTCCGGCCCGACCAGCATCCGCACCACGCCAGCGATCTCCTTGACCGAGCCCTTGCGCTGCAGCGGGATGCCGCGCTCGGCCAGCGTCGCCGGCATGGCGCCGGCGGAGGCGCCGCGCTGCGTGTCGATGCTGCCGGGGGAGACGCTGTTGCAGCGGATGCCATGCGGCGCAAGCTCCACCGCCAGCGCCCGCATCAGCCCCTCCAGCCCCGACTTTGAGGCGGAGACATGCACCCGGTTCGGCGTGCCGACATGGGTCGAGATGCCGGAGAGGCCGACGATGGCGCCGCCGCCGCGCCTGATCATCTGCGGCGCCACCGCGCGGGAGAGGATGAAGGCGCCGTCGAGGGCGACCGAGAGGATCTCCTTCCACTCCGCCAATTCCATCTGCAGGAAGGGCGTCTGCCGCCGCAGCCCGGCGTTCAGCACCGCGATGTCGACGCCGCCGAGGCTGGACTCGATCGCCGCCATCATCCGGGCGACCGCGGCCTCGTCCGAGACATCGGCCTGCTGCGCCAGGGCCTGGCCGCCAAGGGCATTGATCTCGGCGACCACCGCCTGGATCGCCGCCAGGTCCGAGCGGCCGTTCACCACCACCGTGGCGCCGTCCTTGGCCAGTTGCAGCGCAATCGCCCGGCCGATGTTCTTCCCCGCGCCGGTCACCAGCGCGACCTTGCCATCCAGAACGCCTGCCATATTCGCCTCCCGCTATGGGGGTGGTAGACCATCGGGGCGGCCCGGCTTCAAGAGGCTGCCGAGAGGGAGGGGGCCATGGCGCCGCTGGTGCAGAACATCACCCAGGTCGGGATCGTGGTCCGCGACCTGGACAAGGCGTTGGACCAATATGCCAACAGGCTCGGGGTCGGGCCCTGGCGGGTCTATACCTATGCGCCGCCGAAGCTGACGGGGATGCGCATCCGCGGCATCGAGACGCCCTACAGCATGAAGCTGGCGCTGGCCTGGACCAACGAAATGATGTGGGAGCTGATCCAGCCGCTGGAGGGGCCCTCGATCTACCAGGAATTCCTGCGCGACCATGGCGAGGGCATCCACCATGTCATGGTGGACTACGGCGACCGGACCCTGGCCGAGACCACGGCGGAATTCACCGCCCGCGGCTGGCCGCCGGTCATGGAGGGGAATTACCTCGGCAGCCAGTTCGCCTATTACGAGACCGAGGGCAGCCTGACCACGACGATCGAGGTGCGGTATTCCGCACCGGGC
The DNA here is from genome assembly GCF_030409335.1 of Paeniroseomonas aquatica. Lineage (GTDB taxonomy): Bacteria > Pseudomonadota > Alphaproteobacteria > Acetobacterales > Acetobacteraceae > Belnapia > Belnapia aquatica. The sequence goes on along the minus strand of NZ_JAUFPN010000184.1, from coordinate 126,829 downwards.
TGGCAGCGGCCGGAGCCGGACTACTGGTACCCGGCGGCGCCGAAATGACAGGGGAGAGACGGGCATGGCGGAATTGACGGGCAAGGTGGCCTTGGTCACCGGCGGCGGGCGCGGCCTCGGCGAGGGCATCGCCCGGGCGTTGGCGGCCGAGGGCGTGGCGGTGATGCTGGTGGCGCGGGATGCGGCGGCGATCGGTGCTGTCGCGGCCGGCATCGTCGCGGCCGGCGGCCGGGCGGAATCCATGGCCTGCGACGTCGCGGACTACGCCGCGGTCGAGGCGGTGGTGGCGGCGACGCGGGCGAAGCTGGGCGGGCTCGACATCCTCATCAACAATGCCGGCGTCATCGACCCGATCGCCGAGATCGCCGTCTCCGACCCAGGCGATTGGGCGCGCAACATCACCATCAACCTGGTGGGCGCCTACAACGTGGTGCGGGCGGTGCTGCCGGGGCTGCTGGCGGGCGGCGGCGGGACCATGGTGAACATCTCCTCCGGTGCCGCCTACCGGCCGCTGGAGGGCTGGAGCGCCTATTGCTCGGGCAAGGCGGGGCTGGCGATGCTGACCAAGGCGATCGCGCTGGAGACCGCCGGCAAGGGCATCCGTATCTTCGGCTTCTCCCCGGGCACCATCGATACCGAGATGCAGGTGAAGATCCGGGCCTCGGGGATGAACGTCATCAGCAAGATCCCCCGCGCCGAGCTCTCGCCGGTGGCGCATGCGGTCAGCGGCCTGCTGTACCTCTGCACCAAGGCTGCCGACGACATGCAGGGCGAGGATGCCTCGATGCGCGATGAGGCCTTCCGGCGCCGCCTCGGCCTCTGATCAGCCGCGCAACTCGTCCAGCACCGGCAGCAGGTGCCGGGCGAAGAGCGGCGGGTTCTCGGCGAAGGGGAAGTGCCCGATCCCCGGCATCATGGCGAAGCGCGCGCCGGGGATGAGCGCGGCTGTCGCCGCGGAATGCTCTGCGGTGCAGGAATAGTCGTATTCGCCGGTCAGCATGAACAGCGGGCAGCGGCGTGTGTCGATGCGGTGGACGCGGTCGCGGGCGTCCCATTCGCCGCTGTAGAAATCGATGTCGCGGGCGAAGGTGGCGTGGCCGCCCTGGCTGTAGTGCCACCAGACGTCGGTGGCGCAGGCGGCCGGGCTTTGGGGGGCCACCAGCCCCTCGATCCATTCGGGGGTGAAGACCATCTGGTCGACCTGCGGGTGCTCGGCCCAGCCCGTCTTGCGGCCCTCGATATGGGCGCTGGCCTCGCAGGCGATGATGCCGCCGAAGGCCTCCGGGTGGCGGAGAGCCAGTTCCAAGCAGATCTCGCCGGACATGGAGGCGCCGAGCACCACGGGCCGGTGCAGCCCGGCGGCGCGGATGACGCCCATGATGATCTCGACGTAGCGGTCCGTCGTCAGCCGCCAGTCGCCCGGCTGCGACCCAGGAGGCGGCGGGGACTTGCCGTGCCAGGGCAGATCGAAGGCGGTCAGCCGCCAGTCACGGGTGAGGCGCGGATCGGCCATCAGCCGGTGGAACTGGCGGCCATCGGCGCCGGCGGTATGCAGGCAGAGCAGGTCGCGGCCGGTGCCGGCGCTCTCGGCATGGATCCGCCAGTCGGTGCCATCGGCATGGACGGGGAGGTAGCGGCCGGTGATCTCGGCGGGCGGGGGCTCCGCCAGGGCCGGGCGCAGGCTGGCGGGGGTAGGGCCGGCGTTCCCGGCGCGGATCCAGCGGCCGATCTCGAGCAGGCGGCGGGCCGGGCGGCAGTGCTGGATGAAGGCCAGCTCATCGCCGCCGAGGACGAATTCCGGCACCCGCATCCGCAGCGCGAAGATCGAATGGTGGTGCCGCGGCGGGATCGGCTGCAGGACCTTGTCCCAGACCGCCTTGGGGGCCGAGAGGCTGAACTCCGGGCCGCCGGCGCCGAGGGGGAAGGCCAGCGCGCGGCCGCCGATCCGGATGACGCAGCGCGCCGCGGCGCCGCGGCACCAGCGGGCCAGCACCGCATCCTCCGCCGCCGCCTGTTGCCAACGGGCCGCAATGGCGTCCTCGATCATCCGCTTGGTCTCCCCCGGGCCGATCCTACACCCGGCTTGGCTTGACGAAACCGGGGGCGCGGTCGACGAACGACCCCCACCCTCGCCGAGGCCCGCATGACCCGCTACGCCCCTGCCGCCCTGACCGGCTTCGCCGCCGCCCTGTTCGAAGCCGGCGGCATGGAGCCGGCCAAGGCCGCCACCGTCGCCGAGGTGTTGGTCGAGGGCGACCTGATGGGCCACGACACCCATGGGCTGGCGCTGCTGCCGCCCTACCTCGATGGCCTGGCCAGCGGCGACATGCTGGGGCAGGGGGAGCCGGAGGTGCTGTCCGGCACGCCCGTCGTCGAGACCTGGGACGGCCGCAAGTTGCCGGGGCCCTGGCTGGTGCGGCAGGCGGGGGATCTGGCCTCGGCCCGGGCGGCTGTGTTTGGCTTGGCGGCGGTCTCGATCCGCCGCTGCCATCATATCGGCTGCTTGGCCGCCTATCTGCCGCGGGTGGTGGAGCGGGGGCAGGTGATGCAGGTCTGGTCCTCGGACCCGGCGACGGCCTCGGTCGCGCCCTGGGGCGGCACGCGGCGGGTGATCACGCCGAACCCGCTGGCGGCCGGCTGGCCGGGCAAGGACGGGCCTGTGATGATCGACGTCTCGATGTCCATCACCACCAATGGGATGACGGCGCGGCGGCGGGGGGAGGGGACGCGCTTCCCCTTCGATGCCCTGCTGGACGCGGAGGGCGCGCCGACCGCGGACCCCAATGCCTTCTTCACCGACCCGGCCGGCACCCTGCTGCCGCTGGGCGGCATGGCGGCGGGGCACAAGGGCTTCGGCCTGGGGCTGCTGGTGGAGGCGCTGACCTCCGGGCTTTCCGGCCAGGGCCGGGCGGAGAATCCCGGCGGCTGGGGCGCCAACGTGCTGGTGCTGGTGATCGACCCGGCCCGCTTCGGCGGCACCGAGGGCTTCCTCCGCGAAAGCGGCTGGATGGCCGATGCGGTGCACACGAACCCGCCGGTCAAGGGCGGCCCGGCGCCGCGCCTGCCCGGGGAACGCGCCTGGCAGCGCCGCAGCGCGGCCTTGGCTGAGGGCGTGGCGCTGCACCCCTCCATCCCGCCGATGCTGGCGGCGCGCGCCCAGGCGGCCGGGATCGCCGCGCCGGTGCCGCTTCCCGCATGAGCTTCCCGACGGTGTTGCAGGTGCTGCCCGCCCTGGTCTCGGGCGGGGTGGAGCGGGGGACGCTGGAGATCGCCGAGGCGATCGTCGGCGCCGGCGGCCGGGCGCTGGTCGCCTCGGCCGGCGGGCCGCTGGTCGGGCGGCTGGAACGGCTGGGCGCGCGCCACGTGACCCTGCCGCTGAAGGCGAAATCGCCGCTTGGCGTCTGGCGCAACGCGGCATCGCTGGTGAAGCTGGTGACGGTGGAGAAGGTCTCGATCATCCATGCGCGCTCTAGGGCGCCGGCCTGGTCGGCGCTGCTGGCGGCGCGGCGGACGGGGGCGCATTTCGTCACCACCTATCACGGCACCTACAACGCCGGTTATCCCGGCAAGCGCTGGTACAATTCGGTCATGGCGCGGGGCGAGCGAGTGATCGCCATCAGCGAGCACATCGCGGCCCACCTGCGGGCGGCGCATGGCACCGACCCCGCGCGCATCCGCATCATCCCGCGCGGCGTCGATCCGCGGCGCTTCGACCCGGGGTTGGTGCCGGCGGAGCGGCTGGCGGCGCTGCGCGAGGAATGGCACCTGCCGGAGGGCCGCCCGGTGGTGATGCTGCCGGGCCGGCTGACCCGCTGGAAGGGCCAGCTGGTGCTGGTCGAGGCGCTGGCGAAGCTCGGCGGCGATGCCATGGCGGTGCTGGTCGGCGATGGCGGCTCGGCCTTCCGGGCGGAGCTGACGGCGCGGGCCGAGGCGTTGGGCGTGGCGGGGCGGCTACGGCTGGTCGGCCATGTCGACGACATGGCCTCGGCGCTGCTGCTGGCGGATGTGGTGGTGCATGCCTCGACCGATGCCGAGGCCTTCGGCCGCACGGTGATCGAGGCGCAGGCGATGGGCCGCGCGGTGGTGGCGGCCGATCTCGGCGGGCCGCGCGAGACGGTGGCGGAGGGCGTCACCGGCTGGCGGGTGCCGCCGGGCGATGCGGCGGCCCTGGCCGCGGCGCTGGGCCGGGTGCTGGCGATGCCGGACGCGGCGCGCGCGGCGATCGGCGCGGCGGCGCGGGCGCATGTGCTGGCGTGCTACAGCACGCGGGCGATGCAGGACGCGACCTTGGCGGTCTATCGGGAATTGGTGTGACCGAACGTATTCTCGTCATCAAGCTCGCTGCCCTCCCGCGGCGGAGCCGCGCCCATAACAGGCCGAGGGCGGCGTGACCGAACGCATCCTCGTCATCAAGCTCGCCGCCCTCGGCGATTTCGTGCAGGCCTTCGGGCCCTTCGCTGCCATCCGGGCGCATCATCCCGGCGCGCACATTACCCTGCTGACCACGCCGCCCTATGCGCCGCTGGCCCGGCGCAGCCCCTGGTTCGATGACGTGTGGGAGGATGGGCGGCCGGCCTGGACGAGCCTCGGCGCGGTGTGGCGGCTGGCGCGGCGGCTGCGCGGGGCGGGCTTCGCCAGGGTCTACGACCTGCAGACCTCGGCGCGCTCCTCGCGCTACCGCAGCCTCCTGCCCGGCCGGGTCGAATGGTCCGGCATCGCCCCCGGGGCGAGCCACCCGCATGCCAATCCGGGGCGGGACCTGCTGCATACGGTGGAACGGCAGCGGGAACAGCTGGAGGTCGCCGGGATCACCGAATTCCCCGCGCCGGCACTGGACTGGCTGGAAGACGACATCGCCGGCCTCGGCCTGCCGGCGCGCTTCGCCCTGCTGGTGCCGGGCGCCTCGCCGGGGCGGCCGGGCAAGCGCTGGCCGGTGGAGGGTTTCGCGGCGCTGGCGGCCGGGCTCGGCCTGCCGGTGGCGGTGGTGGGAAGCAGGGCGGAGGCGGCATTGGCCACGGCGATGCCGGGCTGCATCGACCTGACCGGGCGGACCAGCCTGGTGCAGCTGGGCGCGGTGGCCCGGCGGGCGGCCTTCGCCATCGGCAACGACACCGGACCGACGCATCTGATCGCCGCCGCCGGCTGCCCGACCCTGGCGCTGTTCGGTGACGACAGCGACCCGGCGCTCTGCGCCCCGCGCGGCCGGGCGGTGGCGGTGCTGCGCCACGCGCCGCTGGCGGGGCTGGAGGTGGCCGAGGTGCGCGCCGCGCTGGCAGCGCTGGTCACGGCCTAGTCCCCGCTGCGGATCTCGGCCCCCGCCCAGCGTTCCATCACCCGGGCCAGTTCGGAGATGTCGTCAGCCCCGGCGCCCTGGCTGGCGGCGAAGCGCCAGACCCTGGCGGCCTGTTCCAGCCCCCACATCGGGACATCCAGCGCCGCAGCCTCGGCCAGGCCCAGCGAGACATCCTTGTCCACCACCGCGATGGTGGCGCCGAAGGCGAAGCGGCGGGAGAGCACCTCCGGCATGATATGCTCGCTGACCATGCTGCGGCCGGTGCCGGCGTTCAGCATCTCGAGCATGGTATCGGCATCGAGGCCCGCCTTGGCGCCGAGCGACAGGCCTTCCAGCGCCGAGACCATGTTGGCGGCGAAGATCAGGTTGTTCACCAGCTTCATCACCTGCGCCTGGCCCGGCTGCTCGCCTAGGACGAAGACCTGGCGGCCGATGCGCAGCAGCCAAGGGCGCAGCGCCTCCACCGCGGCCGGGGCGCCGGCGGCGAGCATGGCGAGTGTCCCGTTGCGGGCGCCGGCGGGGCCGCCGCTGATCGGCGCATCGACCATGGCGATGCCGCGTTCCGCCAGCGTCGCGGCGATGCCGGCGACGGTGGATTTGCCGATGGTGGACATCTCCGCGTAGAGGCGGACCGCGCCGCCGCCGATGATTCCCTCCGCGCCGGAGGCGACGGCCTGGCTGACCTTGCCGTTGGGCAGGCAGGCGAAGATCACCGCCGCCGCATCGGCGACCGCCCGCGGGCTGGCGCAGGCGATGGCGCCGCGGGCGACGAAGGGTGCCATCGCCTCCGGCCGCGGATCGTGGACATGGAGCGTCACATCCTCGGCGAGCAGCCGTTCGGCCATGGGCGCGCCCATCTGGCCGAGGCCGATGAAGCCGATATGCGTGGTATTGGCCATGGGAGGCTCCTGTTCAGGCGGTGACGATGCCGCTGTCGACCGGCAGGATATGGCCGGTGATGATCCGGCTTTCGTCGGAGGCGAGGTAGAGCGCCGCCTGTGCCATATCCATCGGCTGGCCGAGGCCGAGCAGATGCGCCTCGGCCACCTTGCGCACGCCCTCGTTGCCGGCGAGCAGGCCGTTGACGCGATCCGTCAGGGTCACGCAGGGGGCGATGGCATTCACCCGCACCTTCTGCGGCGCGTATTCCACCGCCAGCGAGCGGGTCAGCGCGGCGATGCCGCCCTTGGCCGCGGTGTAGCAGTCCCGCCCGGGGAAGCCCATCAGCGCGACGACCGAGGCCATGTTGATGACCGCGCCACCGCCAGAGCGGATGAGCTCCGGGATGCCGAAGCGGCAGCCGAGGAAGGTGCCGAAGAGGTCCAGCGTGATCGCCCGCCAGAATTCCTCGATCGGCGCATTCACCACGTCGGAGTCCTGCAAGGTGGAACCGCCGGCGTTGTTGTGCAGCACGTCGAGCCGGCCGAAATGCGCAACGGCCTGGCGGATGGCGGCCTGCAGGCTGTCGGCCTCGCGCACGTCGGTCGGGATGGCGATGGCCTCGCCGCCGGCGGAAGCGATCCGATGCGCGGTCTCCTCGCCGCTCGACGCGTCGATCTCGGCGATGACGACGCGGGCGCCCTCGCGGGCAAACAGTTCGGCGGTGGCGCGACCGATGCCGGTGCCGGCGCCGGTGATGAAGGCGACCTTGCCAGCGAGCCTGCCGGCCTGCGGATGTGCCATGGCGCGTTTCCTTCCCCTTTTCCGGGACTATGGGGGAGGCGCTTGCGTTGGCCAAGGGCGCCGGTATCGTCCGCCGGCATCGAGGGAGAGAGAGCCATGGCGCGCCAGCTGTACGAGCTCTGCGGCACCGATCCGGCACGGCGCTTCAGCCCCTATTGCTGGCGCAGCCGCATGGCGCTGGCGCACAAGGGGCTGGAGGCCGAGGTGGTGCCCTGGCGCTTCACCGATACCGCGGCGCTGGCCTTCGCGCACTACGACAAGGTGCCGGTTCTGGTGGACGGCGACCGCACGGTGACCGACAGCTGGGCCATCGCGGTCTACCTCGACGAGGCCTATCCGGAGGCGCCGAAGCTGTTCCAGGGGCCGCCCGAGAGCCAGCGCTTTAACCCCACCTGGTGCGATGCGGTGCTGCTGCCGGCGCTGGCCAAGCTCATCGTCTCCGACATCCCGCCGCTGCTGGGGGCGGCGGACGCGGCCTATTTCATCGAGAGCCGGGAGAAGCGCTTCGGCATGAAGCTCGCCGAGGTGACCGCGGGGCGGGAGGCGAAGCTGCCCGAATTCCGCGCCTTGTTGCATCCGTTGCGGATGGTGCTGCGGGGGCAGGCATTCCTCGGCGGCGTCGCGCCGGACTACGGCGATTTCGCCGCCTTCGGCACGCTGATGTGGCCGCGCAGCGTCAGCCCGCTGCCGCTGCTGGAGGCCGGCGATCCCGTGCACGCCTGGCGGGAGCGGATGCTGGACCTGTTCGGCGGCCTCGCCCGCAGCGCGCCCAGCTTCGGGGCGTGAGCGACCCGGTCGCCGCCGTCGCCGAGGCCTCGGCGACCGGGGAGACGGCGGCGATCTTTGCCGATATCCGCGCGGTCTATGGCGTCGGCGTGGTGAACCTGATCTGGCGGCACCTCGCCACCCTCCCCGGGGCGCTGCCCTGGGCCTGGGGGGCGGTGCGGCCGCTGTACGTGGATGGCCGCATCGCGCGGGAAGCGGCGGCGGTCCGGGCGGCGCGGCGGCTGCCGCTCGTGCCGGTGCTCCCGCCGGAGGTGCTGGCGGCAGCCGGGCTGGATGCGACGGCGCAGGCGCGGATCACCGCCGTGCTGGATGCCTACGAGCGGACCAATCCGATGGCGCTGGTGGCGCTGGCGGTGCTGCGTCAGGCCTTGGATGGCGGCGCGGGCCAGGCGGCCCCGGCCGGCCCGGCGGTGCCGCCGGAGGCCGCGATCCCGCTCCCGCCGCTGCTGCGGCTGGAGGCGATGGCGCCGGAGACCGCCGCGCTGGTGCTGCGGCTGAACGGCCTCGGCGCCGGGCCGGAGCCGATCCTCGCCAGCATGTATCGGACCCTGGCGCATTGGCCGCCCTACCTGGCGCTCGCCTGGGCGCAGCTGGCGCCGCTGGGAGGACTGCCGGCGACAATCGCCGAGGTACTGGCGCTGGCGCAATCGCGGGCGGCGGGGCTGCACCCGGCAGCGGCGGTGTCCTTGCCGGAGGCGCAGCGGCCGGCGGTGCGGGCGGCGATCGACCGGTTCAGCGGCGATGCGATCGCCCGCATGGTGGTGCTCTGCGGCACCCTGCGGCGGGCGATGCCCACCTAGCCGGTGGCGGCCGGGCAGGGCTGCAGCGGGGGCGGTGGTGCGGCGGGATCGGCCAGGAAGGCCAGCACCTCCGCCCGCACCGGGGCGACGAAGCCGAGCACGCCGGCGAAGGCGCCGATGGTCAGCTCATGCACCAGCGGGCGGCCGAGCAGCGGGTAGCTGCGCTCCGTCACGATGCCCCCCGCCGCCCGCTGCGCCGCCGCCAGCCGCGCCGTATTCGCCGGCAGCACGGTGGTGTCGGCGCAGCCGGTGGCGAGGAACATCGGCGGCGCGGCGGGGCCGAGGTGGCGGAGGGGCTGGGTATCCGGCCGCTGGTCCTCCGGCCCGAAGATGGTCTTCAGCGTCTCGCTCTCCAGCGGCAGGAAGTCATAGGGGCCGGAGAGGCCGACGAAGCCGGCGAGATCCCGCCCCGGCTGCATCCCGACGGCGCCGAGCCAGCGCCCGTCCAGCGCCAGCATGGCGGCGATATAGGCGCCGGCGGAATGACCCATGACGAAGACCCGGCCGCCGCCCGCCACATGGTCCCGCGCCCAGCGCGTCGCCAGCGCCGCATCCTCGAGGAAGGACGGGTAGCGCACCGCGGGATACAGCCGGTAGCCGGCGATGACGGCGGTGACACCATGCCGGGCGAGGGTGGTGCCGAGGAAGCGGTAGTCGGCGGGGGACCCGGTCTCCCAGCCGCCGCCGTGGAAGAAGACCACCACCGGGGCGCCGGGGGCGGGGGTTGCCGGCGTGTAGAGGTCGAGGCGGTGGCCGGGGCCTTCCGCATAGGCGATGTCCGGGGTGGCGGCGACGCCGCGGCCTGAGGCGAGGGCGTTCAGCACATCGGCGCCGGAACAGCCGCCGAGGCCGGCCGCCAGCAGCAGCGCCGTCAGCATTCGTCGCAAGCGCATCGACCACCATCCCTCATGCCCCGGGTACTACGCCGAGGCGGTCCCGGTGGATGCAGCAGGGCAGGCATGCCCTTTGCGCCGGGCCGTGCCATAAGCGCGGCGCAACCGCCCCAGGCCCCGGGACCCCATGATCCGCCTCGATTCCATCAGCAAGCAGAACGGCCAGCAGATCCTCTTCATCGAGGCCTCGGCGGCGCTCCAGCGGGGGGAGAAGACCGGGCTGGTCGGCCCCAACGGTGCCGGCAAGTCCACCCTGTTCCGCATGATCACCGGCGATGAGCAGCCGGACGAGGGCCAGGTCCTGGTGGACCGCGGCGTCAGCATCGGCTTCTTCAGCCAGGACGTGGGGGAGATGTCGGGCCGCAGCGCCGTCGCCGAGGTGATGGACGGCGCCGGCGACGTGAGCACGGTCGCCGCCGAGCTGGCGGCGCTGGAGGCCGCCATGGCCGACCCGGAGCAGGCCGACGCGCTGGAAGCGATCATCGAGCGCTTCGGCGAGGTCCAGGCGCGCTTCGAGCAGCTCGGCGGCTACGAGCTGGACGGCCGCGCGCGCGAGGTGCTGGCCGGGCTCAGCTTCAGCCAGGAGATGATGGAGGGCGATGTCGGCGCGCTCTCGGGCGGCTGGAAGATGCGCGTGGCGCTCGCCCGCATCCTGCTGATGCGGCCCGACGTGATGCTGCTCGATGAGCCGAGCAACCACCTCGACCTCGAGAGCCTGATCTGGCTCGAGAATTTCCTGCGGGGTTACGACGGCGCGCTGCTGATGACCTCGCACGACCGCGAGTTCATGAACCGCATCGTCAACCGCATCGTCGAGATCGATGGCGGCAGCCTGACCGCCTATTCCGGCGACTACGAATTCTACGAGCAGCAGCGGGCGCTGAGCGAGAAGCACCAGCAGGCGCAGTTCGAGCGGCAGCAGGCGATGCTGGCCAAGGAGATCAAGTTCATCGAGCGCTTCAAGGCCCGCGCCTCCCACGCGGCGCAGGTGCAGAGCCGGGTGAAGAAGCTGGACAAGATCGAGCGGGTGGAGCCGCCGAAGCGGCGGCAGACCGTCACCTTCGAATTCCAGCCGGCGCCGCGCTCGGGCGACGACGTGGTGAACCTGAAGGGCGTGCACAAGCGCTACGGCAGCCGGGTGATCTATGAGGGCCTCGACCTGCTGGTGCGGCGGCGGGAGCGCTGCGCGGTGCTCGGCGTGAACGGCGCCGGCAAGTCGACGCTGCTGAAGCTGGTCACCGGCACGACCGAACCCGATGCCGGCAGCGTGGCGCTCGGCGGCAGCGTGAAGCTCGGCTACTTCGCCCAGCACGCCATGGAATTGCTGGATGGCGACCTTACCGTGTTCCAGGCGCTGGAGGCGTCCTTTCCCCAGGCCGGGCAGGGCTCGCTCCGTGCGCTCGCGGGCTGCTTCGGCTTTTCCGGCGACGAGGTGGGCAAGCGCTGCCGGGTGCTCTCGGGCGGCGAGAAGGCACGGCTGGTCATGGCGAAGATGCTCTACGACCCGCCGAATTTCCTGGTGCTGGACGAGCCGACCAACCACCTCGACATGGCGACCAAGGAGATGCTGATCGCGGCGCTGGCGCAGTACGAAGGCACCATGCTCTTCGTCTCGCACGACCGTCACTTCCTGGCGGCGCTGTCGAACCGGGTGCTGGAGCTGACGCCTGAGGGCATCCACCAGTATGGCGGCGGCTACACCGAATACGTGGCGCGGACGGGGCAGGAGGCGCCGGGGTTGCGTTCGTGACGGAAAGGTTGGGGAGGAAAGCATTTCCTCCCCAAACCCCTCCATTGTTTTTTCTGAGTCCGGCACCCGCCGCGCGGTAGGTGCGACTCCCAGAAATAGATGAAGGGCCCGGGGAGAATATCTTCTCCCCGGTTCTTGCTTTCACGGCGGCAGCACCGTCCTCAGCCGTGCCAGCCAATGCTCCAGCCGGCGGCCGTTCACCCCGAAGTCGGAATAGCCGTAAAGGCTGGAGGAATGCAGCGTCAGCGTGCTGGCCGCCTCCCCCTGCGGGGTGACGCGCAGGAGGATGACGTCGGGGAAGCCGAAGACGCGGCTGCGGGCGACGAAGCTGGCCTCCAGCCGGTCAGCATAGGCGGTCAGCGGCTCGGTGCGGGGTTCGGTCGCGGCGACGGCGGTGATGGCGGTGAACAGCCGCGCCGCGGGCAGCGGGAAGCTCCGGGCAGCGATGGCGGTATGCGGCCCACTCGGCGCGGCCTGGTCGAGCGCGCCGGCCGGCGGCGCCGGGATTTCCTCGCCGAGGCAGCCGGGCAGCAGGAGCGTCAGGGCCAATAGGACGCGGCGGTGCATCATGACGGGAGCCGTCAGAATTTCTGCAGGCTGCGGAGGCCATCGGGTGGCGCGGCGCCGCCGTGGTAGCGCGGCCAGGCGGTATAGGCGACTTCGCCGACATAGATGTCGCCGTGGCTGTCCACCGCCAGCCCATGCGGCGAGAGGAACTGCCCCTCGCCCTCGCCGAGCTCGCCGAAGCGGGACAGCAGCTTGCCCTCATGCGAGAGGACGCTGACGCGCGGGCCAAGATTCGGCGCCGTGATGTTCACCGCCAGCGCGGGGCCGAGTTCGCCGACGTAGCAGACGGGGCAGCGGCCCTTGCCGAGGAAGATCGAGCAGGGCCGGTGCAGGTTGTTCCACTGCGTCTCGTAGCGGCCGTCGCCGTTGAAGATCTGCACGCGGTGGCTCTCGCGGTCCGCCACGTAGACCCAGCCATCGGCATCGTAGGCGATGTTGTGCGGCAGGTTGAACTGACCGGGCTCGGTGCCGGAGCCACCCCAAGAAAAGAGGTATTTTCCATTGGACGAGTACTTGTGGACCTGGGCATTGCCGTAGCCGTCGGAGACGTAGATGTCGCCCTCCGGCGACAGCGCGGTATGGGTGCAGCGGTTGAAGGGCATCCCGCCCATGTAGGGCGAGGGCCGTCCGGGGACGCCGAGGGTCATCAGCACGCGGCCATCCAGGGTGCAGCGGCGGACGGTGTGGTCGCCGTCGTCGGTGCACCAGAGCGTGTCGTCGGGGCCCATGTGCAGGCCATGCGCGCGGGCGAACAGGCCCTCGCCCCAGGAGGTCAGGAATTTGCCGTCACGGTCGAAGACCACCATCGGGTATTCGCCGCGGTTGAAGACATAGACGCGGTCCTGGCTATCGACCGCCACGGCGCCGACGTCGCGCAGCTGCCAGCCTTCCGGCAGGCGGCCCCAACCGGGGACCGGTTCGTAGCGGTAGTCGCCACTGCCCAGTGCATCCGCCATGGCGCTTCCCCCGATCTGCCGGGGGCAAGGCTGGAACGGTTTCGCCCCGCTGTCGAGCCGCCGGAGGTTGATCGGGAAATGCGATCAATCGGTTGCCGAAACTCGCTTGTGATCCGGCGGCGGCAGGCGCTTCGATGGCCTTGAAGCGCCGGTCCAAGGCGCGGGGTGGGAGCGCGATGTCCGATCAACCAGGCCTGGCCGAGAGCTGCGCCTCCAGCAGTGCCAGGAAGGCCGCGACCGCCGGCGACGGACGGTTGCCGCGCAGCTGGACGATGCCGACCTCCCGCATCAGCGGCGGGTCGGTGATCTGCAATACCTTGAGGCCGGCGATCCGGCCGCGGGGCAGTGACAATTCCGGGATGATGGCGACGCCGACCCCGGCCTCGGCCAGCGCCAGGGCGGTGCCCGGCATCTGCACCTCGCAGCGGATCTCGAAGGAGACGCCGATGCTGGCGGCGGCCTCCTCGATCATCGCGCGCAGGCTGTTGGTGCCGGCGGTGACGATCAGCGGCAGGGCGCCGAGCGCGGCCAGGCCGATGCTGCGCGCCCCGCGCGGGGCGAAGCGCGGCGGAGCAAGGGCGAGGATGGCTTCCTCCCGCAGCGGGGCGAAGGTCAGGCTGGGCGCATTGGCCGGCCGCGGGCCGATGCCGAAATCGAGGTCCTGCCGGCGCACCGCCTCCAGCACCTCGGCCTGCAGCGCCTCGCGGATGCTGATGGCGACATCGGGGTGGGCGAGGCGGAAGCCGGCGACCACCGACGGCAGGGCGACGATGGCGATATGCGGGGCGCAGCCGAGCGCGACCCGGCCGCCCTCCATCGCCGCCGCGGCGCGGACCCGGCGCAGCCCGGCATCGAGCTCGGCCTGGGCACGGCGGGCATGCGGCAGCAGCGCCTCGCCCTCTCGCGTCAGGCTCACGGCGCGGGTGGTGCGGTGGAAGAGCGAGGCGCCGAGCTGCGCCTCCAGCTCCCGCACCTGCAGGCTGAGCGCGGACTGGCTGCGGCGCGACAGCTCCGCCGCGCGGCGGAAGCTGCGGTGCTCGGCGACCAGCAGGAAGGCGTTCAGCAGCTTGAGGTTGACCGACATGGAGGGCGCAGGGTGACACCGGAGCAGGGGTGCGTCGAGGCCCGGGCGAGGTTGCCGCAGCGGAGCGAGCTGTCGGTGCCGGCGACCTCGGGCAAGTTCTTCGCCAAGGCGGCGGCAAGCGCGGCGGATGCGATCGTCCTCGACCTCGAGGATGGCGTGGCGCCGGACCGCAAGGATGAGGCGCGGGCGGCGGCGATCGCGGCGTTGAATGAGGTGGACTGGGGCGGGCGGATCATGTCGGTCCGGGTCAATGGGCTCGGCACGCCCTGGTGCCACCGCGACATCGTCGAGGTCGCTGCGGCCTGCCCGCGGCTCGACCGCATCGTGCTGCCGAAGTCGAGCGAGGCCTTCGACATCCGCTTCCTCGCGACCCTGCTGGACGGGGTGGAGCAGGCGCGCGGCGGCGGAAGGCCGATCGGCATCGCGGCGCTGGTCGAGACCGCGAAGGGCGTCGGCCGGGTGGAGGAGATCGCCGCGGCGCATCCGCGGCTGGAGACGGTGATCTTCGGCCTCGGCGACTACATGCGGGAGATGCGCACGCCGGATACGGTGGTTGGCCAGCCCAACCCCGACTACGCGCTGGACGGCGCGGCCAACGACCAGTGGCACTACGCCCTGGCCCGCATCGCCAATGCGTGCCGTGCCGCCGGCGTGCGGCCGATCGACGCGGTCTATGCGAATTTCCGCGACGAGGCGGGGCTCAGGGCCTCCGCCACGCGGTCGCGGGCGCTGGGCTACGACGGCAAATGGGCGATCCACCCGGACCAGATCGCGCCGATCAATGCGGTCTTCTCGCCGGATGCGGCACGGATCGAGTGGGCCCGGAAGATCCTGGCGGTGCTGGCGCGGGCGGAAGCCGCCGGCGCCGGCGCGGCAAGCGAGGATGGCATGATGGTGGATGCGGTCCATGCGCTGATGGCGCGCGACATATTGCGACAGGCAGGAGAGACAGCATGACCAAGCCACAACCGATGGCGGGGGTGAAGGTGCTGGACATCGCCACCTTCCTCGCCGCGCCCTTCGCCGGCACCATCCTCGCCGACTTCGGCGCGACGGTGCTGAAGATCGAGCATCCGAAGCTCGGCGACCCCATGCGCGCCTTCGGCACCCAGACCGAATGCGGCGACACGCTTGCCTGGCTGAGCGAGGCGCGGAACAAGCAGTGCATGACGCTCGACCTTCGGCACCCCGAGGGGGCCGCGGTGTTCCGCAAGCTGATCGCGCAATCCGACGTGCTGCTCGAGAATTTCCGCCCCGGCACGCTCGAGAAATGGGGCCTCGGCCCGGACCTGCTGCGGGAGATCAACCCGAAGCTGGTGGTGCTGCGGGTCTCCGCCTATGGCCAGACCGGGCCGAAGCGCGGGCTGCCGGGCTTCGCCCGCGTGGCGCATGGCTTCGGCGGGTTGAGCTACCTGGCGGGCGAGCCGGACGGCAAGCCGGTGGTGCCGGGCTCGACCTCGCTGGCCGACTATCTCTCCGGCATCTGGGGCGCGGTCGGCGTGCTGATGTCGCTGCGGGTCGCGGAGCGGACCGGCATCGGCCAGGACGTGGATATCGGCTTGTACGAATCCGTGTTCCGGCTGCTGGACGAGATCGCCCCGGCCTATGCCAAGACGGGTTTCGTGCGGGAACGCATGGGCGCCGACGTGCCGACGGTGGTGCCGCATGGCCATTGGCAGACCAGCGAGGGCCGCTGGGTCGCCATCGCCTGCACCAGCGACAAGATCTTCGCGCGCTTGGCCGGCGCCATGGGCAAGCCGGAGCTGACCAATGCCGACCAGATGCAGACCACGGCGCAGCGCATCGCCCGCCGTTCGGAATGCAACGGGCTGGTGGCCGATTGGGCCGCGGGCATGACGATGGAGGAACTCGGCGTCGCCTGCGATGCGGCGGACGTCCCCTGGGGGCCGATCAACAGCATCGCCGATATCTTCGAGGATGCGCATTTCGCCGCGCGGGAGAACATCCTGCGGGTGGTGGACGAACGTGCCGGGGAGCTGGCGCTGCCGGCGGCGGTGCCGCGGCTGACCGCGACGCCGGCCACCTTCCGCCATGCCGGCCGCGCGCGGGGCGCCGACACGCAGACGATCCTCAACGACTGGCTCGGCCTGCTGGCCGGGGACATCGACGCGCTGCGCCGCAGCGGCGCCATCTGAGCGGGAGCAGACAGCATGGAACGCACGATCAAGATGGTGGGCTTTCTGCAGGCGCAGAACTGCTCCATCGCGCCCGGATCCTGGCGACACCCGAATGCGGCGACGGACTTCCTGACGCCGGACTATTTCACCCGCGTCGCACGCGTGCTCGAGGATGGCAAGTTCCACCTCGCCTTCTTCGATGACCGCCTGGCGATGCCCGACATCTACGGCCGCGACCACGTGGCGGCGGTGGAGAACGGCATCCGGGTGGTGAAGATGGACCCGGCGACCATCCTGGCGGTGATGTCGGCGGTGACCTCGAAGCTCGGTCTCGGCGGCACCTACTCGACCACCTACTACGAGCCCTTCCACGTCGCCCGACTGTTCGGGACGCTGGATCTGATGACCCGGGGGCGGGCCGCCTGGAATGTCGTGACCTCGCTGAACGACAGCGAGGCGGCGAATTTCGGCCGCACCGAGCACCTCGAGCACGACCTCCGCTACGACCGTGCCGACGAGTTCATGGAAGCGGTCATGGGCCATTGGGACAGCTGGGACGACGACGCCATCCTGCTGGACAAGGTCAGCGGGCGCTTCGCCGATGCCAGCAAGGTCCGGCCGGTGAAATACGAGGGCAAGTTCTTCCGCACCCATGGCCCGCTGCCGGTGCCGCGCAGCCCGCAGGGCCATCCGGTGCTGATCCAGGCCGGGCAGTCCGGCCGCGGCCGCCGCTTCGCCGGGCGCTGGGGAGAGCTGATCTTCGTGGTCTACCCGAACCTCGCCGCCGGCAAGAAGCAGTATGCCGACCTGAAGGCCGCGGTGAAGGAGTCCGGCCGCGACCCCGACAGCGTGACGGTGGCGCCCGCCTGCTACGTGAACGTGGGCGAGACCGCCGAGATCGCCGAGGAGAAGCGCCGCTACACGGAATCCCTCGCAACCGCCGAGGATGGCGTGGTGCTGCTGTCTGAGGCGCTGAACTTCGACTTCGCCTCGAAGCCGATGGACGAGCCCTTCACCGACGCCGAGCTCGCCGGCCTGTCCTGGGGCGGGTTCAAGGACCGCATCGTCTCGCTCAGCGGCAAGGCCAATCCGACGGTGCGGGATTTCGTCACCTTCTCCGGCCGCGGCACGACGCGCGAATTCCCGAACTTCACCGGCACGCCGACGCAGGTGGTGGACCAGATGGAGACCTGGTTCCAGGGCCGCGCCTGCGACGGCTTCGTGCTGGTGGCCTCGCAGAACCCGGGATCCTTCGAGGATTTCACCCGCATGGTGGTGCCGGAGATGCAGCGCCGCGGTCTCTATCACCGCGACTATGCCGGCAATACGCTGCGCGAGAACCTGGGGCTGGAACGGCCCCGGCACGGCGAATGGAGGAACGCACGATGAGCAACTGGAGCAGGCGTGGGCTGGCGGCTGCGGCGATGGGGCTGGCGGCGGCGCCCGCCGCGCGGGCGCAGGGCCAGTGGCCGACCCGGCCGGTGCGTATCGTCGTCGCCTATGCGCCGGGCGGCGGCACCGACCTGACCGCCCGCGCCATGGCGGAGGCGCTGACCGGACGGCTCGGCCAGAGCGTCGTGGTGGAGAACCGCCCCGGCGCCAATGGCATCGTCGGCTCCGAGGCGGTGGCCCGCAGCCCGGCCGATGGCTATTCCTTCGTTGCCGTCACCAGCACGCATGTGATGAACCGGTACATGGTGCCGAACCTGCCCTTCGACCCGACTAACGACTTCACCCCGATCGCGCTGCTGGCGCGCTATCCGCTGGTGCTGATGGCGAATGTCGATGCGCCCTTCAAGGACGTGCGGAGCCTGATCGCCTATGCCAAGACGCGGCCGAAGGGCGAGATCGCGCATGCCACGTCGGATGCGCAATCCTCCTATGCCGCCAATCAGTTCGCCAAGGTCGCCGGGATCGACCTGACCGAGGTGCCCTATCGCGGCAGCGGCGCCTACCTCGGGGATTTGACCGGCGGCCATCTGAAGCTCGCCTGGGGCAGCACCGCGACGGCGATGCCGCTGCTGCCGGGCGGCAAGGTGAAGGTCATCGCCGTCACCTCGCCGGAACGCTCCTCCTTCCTGCCGGACACCCCGACCCTGGTGGAATGCGGCCTGCCCGAGTGCCTCTTCATCGGCTGGACCGGCCTGTTCGGCCCGGCCAAGCTGCCGCATGACATCGCTGTGCGGCTCAACAAGGCCTGTGCCGAACTGAGCGCGACGCCGGCCATGCAGGCCCGCTACAACAGCATGGCGGTGGATCCGGCGCCGATGGATCTGGAGGCGCTGGCCGCGGTGCTGCGCGACGACGAAGCACGCTGGGCGAAGGCGGACCGCGAGGGGCTGTTGCCGAAACAATGAAGACCTTCACGATGCTCTCGACGAGCGGAATCCTCGGCTATGGCTATGCCGAGGAATCCCTGCGTATCGGCATGTCCCGCAAGCCGCAGGTGATCGGCTGCGACGGCGGCAGCACCGATCCCGGCCCGCACTACCTCGGCGCCGGGACCTCCTTCTGCTCGCGGCTCTCGGTCAAGCGCGACCTGCGGCTGATGCTGCAGGCCGCCGTCGCGGCCAATATCCCCTGCATCATCGGCACCTCCGGCGGCGCCGGCGGCGAGCCGCACCTGCAGGATACCGCGGCGCTGGTGCGGGAGATCGCCCGCGAGGAGAAGCTGTCCTTCCGCATGGCGCTGATCCACGCGGAACAGGACAAGCCATGGCTGACGGAACGGCTCGGCCGCACCCGGCCGCTGGCCAAGCTGCCGCCGCTCGATGCCGCGACCATCGACCGCGCCACCCGCATCGTCGGCATGATGGGGCCCGAGCCGATCGCCCGGGCGCTCGATGGCGGCGCGCAGGTCATCCTCGCCGGCCGCAGCAGCGACCCGGCGCAATGGGCGGCGCCCGCGATCCGCGCCGGCATGGCGCCGGCGCCGAGCTGGTACGCCGGCAAGATGCTGGAATGCGGCGCCGAGCCGACCACGCCGAAGGAGCCCGACTGCCTGCTGGTGACGATCGAGGGCGATCACCTTACCTGCGAGCCGCCGAACCCGATCCGCCGCTGCACCCCGCTCTCGGTGGCGAATTTCGCCCTGCATGAGAACTCGAGCCCGATTCACCATGTCGAGCCGGGCGGGCTGCTCGACACCAGCGACGTCACCTTCGAGGCGATGACGGACCGCGTGGTGAAGGTCGCCGGCATGCGCTGGACGCCGGCCGCGACCTATACCGTGAAGCTCGAAGGCGTGGAGCTGGCGGGCTACCGCGCCATCACCATCTGCGCGACGCGCGACCCGGTGCTGATCAGCCAGATCGACGACTACCTGGCGACGCACCGCGCCAAGGTTGCGGCCAAGGCGGCGGATTTCGGTGTCCCCGCCGAGAGCTACCGCATGTCGGTCCGCACCATTGGCCGCGATGCGGTCATGGCGGGGTGGGAGCCGGTGAAGACGGTCACCTCGCACGAGCTCGGCTTCATCGTCGAGGTGCTGGCCGAGACCCAGGATGTGGCCAATGCGGTGCTGGCCATGGCCCGCACCAGCCTGCTGCACGCGGATTTCGCCGGCCGGCTCTGCAAGGAGGGCAACATGGCCTTTCCCTTCTCGCCGTCCGACATCCCGCTCGGCGCACTCTACCGCTTCAGCATCTTCCACGTGGTCGCGCCCGACGATCCCTACGAGATGTTCCCCATCGAATACGAGAAGGTCGGCTGATGGCCCTGATCCGCGACATCGCCCAGGTCTGCAAGAGCAAGAACGCCGGGCCCTTCATGGTGACGATCGACGTGCTGTTTGAGGATCCGGCGGTCTACCGCCGGGTCAAGGCGACCGGCGTGCTGAACGCCGCGCTCTTCGCCCGGCTGTACAGCGTGGCGGAGGCGGATGTGCTGTTCACGCCCTACGATACCGCCTCCGCTTTCAAGGCGACGCTGCCGCGGCTGGTGCCGGCGGGGGACTTCGGCGACACCGATGTCTACGGCGCGCAGCAGCATGCGCCGCTGCTCGACGTCGACATCCCGCTCTAGCGCCACTCCTGCAGGATCAGCCCGGTCGTGACCGCTTCCACCTGCTGGCCGTAGCGTTCGTTGTAGAGCGTCAGCAGCGCGTCATGGGTGTGGTCCGAGGAGCTGCAGAGCGCATCCGTCGGCAGCACCACCCGATAGCCGAGATCGACCGCGCCCAGCACCGCGGCCAGCACGCAGACATCGGTCTCGGCGCCACTGACGATGAGGGTATCGATATTCCGCTGCTGCAGCCGGCGATGCAGCCTACCGTCCAGCCAGGGGGAATAGACCGGCTTGTCGAAGACCTCGGCCGGCGGCACCAGCCGCGCCAGGGAGGGGACCAGGTCGATGGCGTCGGGCGGCAGTTGCGCCTGGGTCATCGAGGGCCAGCGGTCCCAGTAGCGCCGCCAGGTGCCGGTGCCTTCGCCGGGGCGTGCCGCGGGAATGAAACGGGTGAAGATGATGCGGTCGGGATGCGCCTGGGCCAGCTGCTCGACCTTCGGCAGCACGCGCTGCATCCAGGGCGTGTGCCACTCGGTCTGGCCTGTGAAGAGGTTCTGCATGTCGATGCAGAGGTGCAGGCAGCGTTCGGTCAGCGGGCCATGCTGGAGTGTATCCTGTGCCATGGCCTGTAAACGAGCCAGGGCCGGCCGGGATGCAGGCCTATTCCGGTACGTTCGATCGCAATTCTTCGAGCCAGGCATTGGCATTGCCGTCCGAGGGTGCGCGCCAGTCGCCGCGCGGCGAGAGCGAGCCGCCGGCCGAGACCTTGGGGCCGTTCGGCATGGCGGAACGCTTGAACTGGCTGAAGCCGAAGAAGCGGCGGATGAAGACCTCCAGCCAGCGCCGGATCTCGGGCAGATGGAAGGCGCGGCGGGACTCCTCGGGGAAGCCGGGCGGCCAGCCGCCTCGCGCCGCATCGCCCCAGGCCTGCAAGGCGAGGAAGGCGATCTTCGAAGGGCGGAAGCCGTAGCGCAGCGTGTAGAACAGATGGAAATCCTGCAGCGCATAGGGGCCGACCTTGGCTTCGGTGCTCTGCATCGGCTCGCCTTCCGTCGCCGGGACCAGCTCGGGCGAGATTTCCGTATTCACGATGGAGTCCAGCGTCGCGCTGACCTCGGCGTCGAACTGGCCGGAACCGATGACCCAGCGGATCAAATGCTGGATCAGCGTCTTGGGCACGCCGGAATTGACGTTGTAGTGCGACATCTGGTCGCCGACGCCGTAGGTGCACCACCCGAGGCCCAGCTCCGACAGGTCGCCGGTGCCGAGGACGATGCCGTCATGCAGGTTGGCGGCGCGGAACAGGTAGTCGGTCCGCAGCCCGGCCTGCACGTTTTCGAAGGTGATGTCGTAGACCGGCTCGCCGCGGCCGAAGGGGTGGCCGAGGTCGCCCAGCATCTGCCGCGCCGCCGGGCGGATATCCAGCTCCCGCGCATCGATGCCGAGCGCCGCCATCAGCCGGTGGGCATTGTCCTTGGTGCCGCTGCTGGTGCCGAAGCCGGGCAGGGTATAGCCGATGATGTCGGTGCGCGGCCGGCCCAGCAGGTCCATCGCCTTGGCGGCGACGATCAGCGCCTGGGTCGAATCGAGCCCGCCCGAGACGCCGATGATGATCCGCTTGATCCGCGCCGCGACCAGCCGCTGCTCCAGGCCGGAAACCTGGATGCTGTAGGCCTCGTAGCAATCCTGGGCGAGCCGGGCGGGGTCGGCCGGCACGAAGGGGAAGCGCTCGATCGACCGCTCGAAGCCGAGGTCGCCGCCGGGCGGGTCCAGGGTGAACTCCACCCGGCGGAAGCTGGCGGCACCGGGCTGGCGGCGGCGGTTGTCGTCGAAGGTGCCCTGGCGGGCGCGCTCCTGGCGCAGCAGGTCGAGGTCCACGTCGGCGACCGCCATCTGGTTGCCGGTGGGGAAGCGCTCGCTCTCGCGCAGGATCGCTCCATTCTCGAAGATCGAGCACTGGCCGTCCCAGGCGAGGTCGGTGGTCGATTCGCCGGGGCCGGAGGCGGCGTAGGCATAGGCGGCGAGGCAGCGGGCGGATTGGGACTGGCACAGCAGCCGCCGGGTTTCCGCCTTGCCGATGGTGATGTTGCTGGCCGAGAGGTTGGCGAGCACGGTGGCGCCGGCCAGCGCCGCCTCCGAGCTCGGCGGCACCGGCACCCAGACATCCTCGCAGATCTCGGCATGGACGATCAGCCCGGGGATATCGGCCGCGGCGAACAGCAGGTCGGGGCCGAAGGGCGCCTCCTGCCCGGCGAGGGCGATGCGGCCGCCCCCGGTGCCCTGGCCCGAGGCGAAGTGGCGATGCTCGTAGAACTCCCGGTAGTTCGGCAGATGCACCTTCGGCACCACGCCGAGCAGCCGGCCGCCCTGGATCGCCAGGGCGCAATTGTACAGGCGGCCCTGCCAGCGCAGCGGCGCACCGACCAGCAGCAGGGTGCGGATGGCCCCCGAGGCGGCGACCAGCCGCGCCGTGGCGGCCTCCACCGCATCGAGCAGCGGGTCCTGCAGCAGCAGGTCGTCGATGGCGTAGCCGGACAGGCCGAGCTCCGGGAAGACCGCGACCGCGACCCCCTGCGCCTCGCAGCGCGCCGCCATGGCCAGGATGGTCCCGGCATTGGTCGCCGGATCGGCGATGGCGCAGCGGGTGGAACAGGCGGCGACCCGGGCGAAGCCGTGACGGTAGAGGGAGAGGAAGCTGCTCATCCCGCCAATCTAGGCTCATCGGCGGGCCAAATCATCCTCCCACGCCGCCGCCCGGGGAGGCCTCAGCAGCGCGGTGCCGCCAGTGCGGCCTCGGCCGCTATGCCGAGGCACTCCTCCATCTGCGCCCGGAGCCGGCGCATGTTGCGGTGGCCGGCGAATCCCAGGCGCAGCGCCTCCCGGGTCTCGGGCTCGAGCGGTGGCAGATCGGTCGCCTCGCAGCCCATGTCGGCGGCGATGCCCGCCAGGAGGCTGGCGAAGGTCCCGGCGAAGGCGCTGGCCGGGGGCGGGGCGATGTGATGCACCGAAAGGCGGGAGAGCAGCGGCGCGGAGATCCCGCGCGTCTCGTTCGCCGCCATGACCCAGATGGCATGCCGCAGGTCGGCCGCGGTGCGCAGGCATTCGTCGAACCAGCCGGCCGCGCTTTCCGGCTCGATCATCGCCAGCAGCGTGTCGTGCGCCCGGCCGTTGCTGTCGCGCTGGCCGCCGGCCTTCTCGATCTCGTCGAGGAAGAAGACCGGGTTGGGCGCGGCGAGGCGGGCCATCTCGGAGATCGGCCAGGCCGGGGTGGTGGCGGACCAGCCGCGGGCGGTGCCCTGCAGGCAGCGGTTGTCGGTGGCGCCGCCGAGGTTGAGGCTGGCGAAGGGCAGGCCGAGCGCCTGGGCCAGCCGGCGGGCGAACCAGGTCTTACCGACGCCGGGCGGGCCGACCAGCAGCAGCGGCCGTAGCCGGGGGGAGGGACGCCCGGCATGCGCGGCCAAGGCGAGGGTGCGGCGGATCTCGGCGATGGGGGCGGCGAAGCCGGGGGCGGCCTCGGCGAGGGTGGCGAGCCGGGCCAGGGCCTCCTTCGGGACCCGCTGCAGCGGCAGGGGCGTGGTCAGCGGCTGGTAGGACTGCCACTCGCTGCGGTCGTTGGGCGCGGTGAAGGGCTGCAGCACGATGGCGCGACTCCCCGGCGCGGCCGGGGCCGCCGGGGGCGGCGGGGCAGGAGCCGGCGCGGCGGGCGCTTCCAGGAATTCCGCGAGCCGGGCCGGCAAGGGCCGCCCCTGTTCCAGGCCGGGGATGTAGCGCAGCCACAGGTCGGCCGAGAGCCGCGCCGCGAGGACGAATTGCCGCAGCCTCGCCGGGTTGCCGGCGAGGCCCCGGGCCTCGGCATGCAGGCGGTGCTGCAGGGCCTCGACGCAGGCCAGCGCGCCCTGTCGGGAGAGTGGCCCGCCGCGTTCGGCGACGATGCGCGTGGCGGTCAGGACGAGGGCCGAGCCTTCGGCGAAGCGGCCGCAGATGGAACCGAAGCGGGTGGCGAATTCCAGCAGGCCGGCGTCGTCGCCGGGGCGGACCGCCTCCTCCCCGATGCGGGAGGGGAACAGCGGCGAGCGCAGGTGCCGCAGCAAGGCGGCTTCCAGAGCCGCCAGCTCGGCCGGCTCGATGGTCAGCCAGAGCCAGATCGGCGGCGTGGCCGGCGTGCCGAAAAGCAGGTCTGTGTCGGAGGTCGCACCCTCGGCCGCCGGCTCCCCCAGGTGTGAGCGGTCGAGCGCGGCGGGGGTCGGGGAGGGTTGGTTCGTATCCGGCAAAGGATGACCTCGCTCGCTCTGTTCACGGAACAGAGAGCAGGGAACACCGTTGCGTCAGAATTGTGAACTCAATTCGCTCATCCCGATGCGGAATGACGGCCCGGGTGGCGGGGCGGGAGGACCCGCCCCGCGCTCCGCTCAGGCCTCGGCCGAGACCGCGATGCCCTTGTCCTTCATCAGGGTCTGCAACTCGCCGGCCTGGTACATCTCCATGACGATGTCGCAGCCGCCGACGAACTCGCCCTGAACGTAGAGCTGCGGGATGGTCGGCCAGTTCGCGTAGGCCTTGATGCCCTCGCGGATCTCGGCGTCCTCCAGGACATTCACGCCTTTGAAGGGCACGCCGATGTGGGAGAGGATCTGCACCACCCGGGCGGAGAAGCCGCACTGCGGGAAGACCGGGGTGCCCTTCATGTAGAGGACCACGGGATTGGCCTTGATGTCGGTCTCGATGCGCTCGAAGGCGGGATTGGTCATGGATCTGCTCCGTTAAGGCATTCTGGTCGGCGGGCGTCCGGTGGCCGGACGGGTCTGTCAGGCGGGGGCCGAGGTCTGCAGGGCGAGGGCGTGCAGCTCGCCCCCCATGCGGCCGCGGAGGGCGGCGTAGACGAGCTGGTGCTGCTGGACGCGGCTGCGGCCGCGGAAGGCTTCGGATACGACGGTGGCGGCGTAGTGGTCGCCGTCCCCCGCCAGATCCTCGATGGTGATCTCGGCATCGGGGAGCGCCGCCTTGATCAGCGCCTCGATTTCCGCCGGTTGCATCGCCATCCGTCAGTTCCCCATCAAGGCCGGCAAGGTCGCTTCATGCGCATGCCGCAGTGTCGCGACGGATATGGACGCGCCCCCCGGCAGAACCAAGGCCTCCCCGCCGCTGCGGCCGAGGCGGGTTGCCGGCACCCCGGCCGCCCGGGCGGCGGCGAGCAGCGCGGCCGCATCCGGCACCGCCAGAACGTAGCGCGACTGGTCCTCGCCGAACCAGTGGGCATGGGCGGGCGTCGCGTCCGGACCGGCCTGCAGGGTGGCGCCGACGCCGCTGGCCATGGCCATCTCGGCGACCGCCACCAGCAGCCCGCCATCGGAGCAGTCGTGGCAGGCGCGCACCGTACCGGAGAGGATCTGCGCCCGGACGAAGTCGCCGTTGCGCCGCTCGGCGGCGAGATCCACCGGCGGCGGGGCGCCCGCTTCCTGCCCGGCGATCTCCCGCAGCCAGAGCGACTGGCCGAGCCAGCCGCGGGTCTCGCCGATCAGCACCAGCTCGGCGCCCTCCGGCATGGCGAGGCCCATGGCGAGCGCCACGTCCTCCAGCACGCCGACGCCGCCGATGGCGGGGGTCGGCAGGATGCCCTTGCCCTCGGTCTCGTTGTAGAGGCTGACGTTGCCGGAGACGACGGGGAAGTCGAGGGCGATGCAGGCGCTGGCCATGCCGCGGACGGCGCTGGCGAACTGCCCCATGATCTCGGGCTTCTCGGGATTGCCGAAATTCATGTTGTCGGTGATCGCCAGCGGCAGGGCGCCGGTCGCGGTGATGTTGCGCCAGGCCTCGGCCACCGCCTGGCGGCCGCCTTCCTCGGGGTCGGCGAAGCAGTAGCGCGGGGTGCAGTCGGTGGTCAGCGCCAGGGCGCGACTGGTCTCCTCCAGCCGCACCACCGCGGCATCGGCGGCGCCGGGGCGCTTGGCGGTCTGGCCGCCGACCATGCTGTCGTACTGGTCCCAGATCCAGCGGCGAGAGCAGAGGTCGGGGCAGGCGACCAGCTGCAGCAGGGCCGCCTCGATGCCGACCGGGTCGGCGACCGCGTCGGCCCGGAGCACCGGCTGCTTCGGCGTCTCGGCGGTCGGCCGGCGATAGAGCGGCGCCTCGGATTCGAGCGGGGCGAGGGGGATATCGGCTTCCAGGATGCCCTTGTGGCGGATGGTGATGTGGCCGGTATCGGTGAGGTGGCCGATGACCGCGAAATCCAGCTCCCACTTGGTGAAGATGCGCTCGGCGATGTGCTCGGCGCCGGGGCGCAGCACCATGAGCATCCGCTCCTGGCTCTCCGAGAGCATCATCTCGTAGGCGGTCATGCCCTCCTCGCGCTGGGGGACGTTGTCCATCACCAGCTCGATGCCGACGCCGCCCTTGCCGGCCATCTCCACGGAGGAGGAGGTCAGGCCGGCGGCGCCCATGTCCTGGATGGCGACGATGGCGTCGGTCTGCATGAGCTCGAGGCAGGCCTCGATCAGCAGCTTCTCGGCGAAGGGGTCGCCGATCTGCACCGTGGGGCGCTTCTCCTCCGAGTCCGCGGTGAACTCGGTGCTGGCCATGGTGGCGCCGTGGATGCCGTCGCGGCCGGTCTTCGAGCCGACATAGACCACGGAATTCCCCACGCCGGCGGCGGCGCTGAGGAAGATGCCGCCCTTCGGTGCGATGCCGACGGTCATCGCGTTGACCAGGGGGTTGCCGTTGTAGGCGGCGTGGAAGTTGACCTCGCCGCCCACTGTCGGGACGCCGACGCAATTGCCGTAGCCGCCGATGCCGCGGACCACGCCGTCGATGGTGGATTTCATCCGCGGCGCGCCGGGCAGGCCGAAGCGCAGCGCGTTCAGGTTGGCGATCGGCCGGGCGCCCATGGTGAAGACGTCCCGCAGGATGCCCCCCACCCCGGTCGCCGCGCCCTGGTAGGGCTCGATGAAGCTCGGGTGGTTGTGGCTCTCCATCTTGAAGACCGCGACCAGCCCGCCGCCGATGTCGATGACGCCGGCATTCTCGCCCGGGCCGTGCACCACCCAGGGCGCCTTGGTCGGCAGCTCCCGCAGCCAGACCCGGCTGGATTTGTAGGAGCAGTGCTCCGACCACATGACCGAGAAGATGCCGAGCTCGGTCAAGGAGGGAGAGCGGCCGAGGATGGCCAGCATACGCTCCACCTCGTCCGGCTTCAGGCCGAATTCGGCGGCGAGTTGGCTGGCCCTGGCGGGTGCGAGTGTTTCGATGCTCACGCGTTCGAGATTCCCATGGGGGCGAAATGTTGGGGTGTTATAGCATCCGCCGCGAAAATGGCCTGCGCCGGTCCCGTAGCCTTGGAGGAACACCTGCCATGCCGAGAGCGGTTCTGTCCTTGGTCTTTTTCGCGCTGCTGGCATTCCCCGCCGCGGCGCAGCTGGACGGGGCGCCGAAGGCGCCGGTCGCCGCCGCGCCGCCCTCCCAGTGCCCGGACAACATGGACGCCTTCGCCGACAGCGCCGAGGTGCTCAGCTGCCTCTGCCCGGCGGCGCAGCTCGGCGCCGGTTCGGTCTGGGGGACGGATACCTACACCGCGGACAGCGCGACCTGCCGCGCCGCGCTGCATGCCGGCATGGTCGGGCGCCAGGGCGGCCTGGTGACGGTGGAGATGCTGCCGGGCCTGGCCCGCTACCCCGGCACCACCCGCAACGGGGTGCAGAGCCAGAACTACGGCAGCTACCGCGGCAGCTACCGCTTCCAGGGTGAGCCGGTGCGGGCCCAGGCCGCGCCCGCCGCGACCCAGACGCAGATCACCCAATGCCCCGACACCATGACCGCCTTCGCCGACAGCGCCGAGGTGGTGACCTGCACCTGTCCCGCGGCGCAGTCCGGCAGCGGCGCGGTCTGGGGCACCGATACCTACACCGCGGACAGCGCCACCTGCCGGGCGGCGCTGCATGCCGGGCTGCTGCCCCGCCAGGGCGGGACGGTCACGCTCGAGATGCTGCCCGGCGAGGCCCGCTATCCAGGCACCACCCGCAACGGCGTCGCCAGCACCAATTACGGGCCCTACGGCGCCAGCTACCGCTTCCGCGGCGACCCGCGCCGCCAGGCGGCCGCCGCCCCGGGCGCGCCGCAGGTCTGCCCCGACAACATGAGCGCCTTCGCCGACAGCGACGAGCAGCTGAGCTGCCTCTGCCCCGGCGAGGCCACCCTGCGCGGCGCGGTCTGGGGCACCGACACCTACACCGCCGACAGCGCCACCTGCCGCGCCGCCGTCCATGCCGGGATGATCGCGCAAACCGGCGGCAGCGTCGCGCTGCAGATGCTGCCCGGTGCGGCGCGCTATCCCGGCACCACCCGCAACGGCATCGCCAGCAACAATTTCGGGGCCTATGGCGCCAGCTTCCGCTTCACCGGCGATGCGCGCGCGGGCAAGGCCGGCGCGCCGGTCCAGGCGCCGGTGGCCGAGAGCCTGCAGCGGACCGGCCAGGTCCAGCTCTACATCACCTTCCGCACCGGCTCGGCCGACCTCGACATGGCGGCGGCACCGGTGCTGTACCAGGTGCGGGATGCGCTGGTGAACGACCCGGCGCTGCGGCTGCGGCTGATCGGCCATACCGACAGCACCGGCACCGCGGCGACCAACCTGCCGCTGTCGCAGCGCCGCGCCGAGAGCGTCCGGCAATGGCTGGTCGCCAGCGGCATCGGCGCCGAGCGCCTGGGCGCCGAGGGACGCGGCCCGAATGAGCCGATCGCCGACAACGCCAGCGAGTCCGGCCGGTCGCTGAACCGCCGGGTGCAGGCGGCGCGGATGCAGTAGCAAGGCGGCCTCAGGCCGCCGCCAGCGCCTCAGCCAGGCTCTCGAACAGCGGCAGGCCGTCGGTGCCGTCGATCAGCGGGTCCACCTGGTTCTCCGGATGCGGCATCAGCCCCATCACCCGCAGGTTCGGCGACAGGACGCCGGCGATGTTGCGGGCGCTCCCGTTGCGGTTGGCGGCGGCGGTGGGCTCCCCGGCCGGCGTCACGTAGCGCAGGGCGACCAGATTCTCACCCTCCAGCCGGTCCAGCGTCGCCTCGTCGGCGAAGTAGTTGCCGTCGCCATGCGCCATGGTCGAGCGGAACACCGCGCCGCGCTGGAAATGCCGGGTATAGGGCGTATCGGTCCGCTCGACCCGCAGGTGGCAGTCCATCGACAGGAAGCGCAGCGAGGCGTTCCGCAGCAGCGCCCCGGGCAGCAGCCCGGCCTCGACCAGCATCTGGAAGCCGTTGCAGACGCCGAGCACATGTCCGCCGCCGGCGGCGAAGTCCCGGATCGCCCGCATGATCGGGCTCTGCGCCGCCATGGCGCCGCAGCGGAGGTAGTCGCCATAGGAGAAGCCGCCGGGCAGGATCACCAGATCCGTCCCGGCCGGCAAGTCGGTGTCCCGGTGCCAGAGCATCGCCGGCTTGCGGCCGGTGACCCGCTGCAGCGCCAGGGCCATGTCGCGCTCCCGGTTGGTGCCGGGGAAAAGGACGATTCCAGCCTGCATGCCGCTCAACTCCCTTGCCAGACCTTCAGCCAATGCAGGCCGCCCAGCACCAGTAACGTCAGCACCGCCGCCAGGGTGGCGGCGGTCAGCCAGCGGTTCAGCCTGTGCTTCTGCGCCGCGACCCAGCCGCGCCGGGGCCCGGCCGCCGGGCGCATCGCGCCGACCCGCTCCTCGCGCCAGCGCAGGCCGATCGAGATCAGCACCGTCAGCCCCGCCAGGATGAAGAGCGATGTCTTCATCGCCTCAGCCGACGGTCACCGAGAAGCTCTCGATGACCATGTTGGCCAGCAGCTTTCGGGCCATCGCCTCGGCCTCGGCCCGGGCCTTGGCCGGGTCGGTCTCGGCCAGCTCGAGCTCGATCACCTTGCCGGCGCGAACCTCGCCGACGCCCTGGAAGCCGAGGCCGGCGAGGGCATGGCCGATCGCCTTGCCCTGGGGGTCGAGCACGCCGGCCTTCGGCATGACGGTCACGCGCGCCTTCATTGCATCATCTCCGGCCCCTTGAGGTCTCGCACCCCGGCCTCGGGCAGGATGCCGAGGCGGCGGGCCACTTCCTGATAGCCTTCCTCGACCTTGCCGAGGTCGCGGCGGAAGCGGTCCTTGTCCATCTTCTCGCCGGTCTTGCTGTCCCAGAGCCGGCAATTGTCCGGGCTGATCTCGTCGGCCAGGACGATCCGCATCTCGTCGTTCTCGTACAGCCGGCCGAATTCCAGCTTGAAGTCGACCAGGGTGATGCCGACGCCGAGCAGCAGCCCGGTGAGGAAGTCGTTCACCCGCAAGGTCAGGGCGACGATGTCGTCCAGGTCCTGGGTCGCCGCCCAGCCGAAGGCGGTGATGTGCTCCTCGCAGACCAGCGGATCGTTCAGCGCCTCGTTCTTGTAGTAGTACTCGATGATCGAGCGGGGCAGGCGGGTGCCCTCGGCGATGCCGAGCCGGGTGCTCAGGCTGCCGGCGGCGACGTTGCGCACCACGATCATCAGAGGGATGATCTCGACCTCGCGGATCAGCTGCTCGCGCATGTTCAACCGTCGGATGAAATGGGTCGGCACGCCGATCTCCATCAGCCGGGTCATCAGGTATTCGCTGATGCGGTTGTTGAGCACGCCCTTGCCGGTGATGATGCCCTTCTTCTGCGAGTGGAAGGCGGTGGCGTCGTCCTTGAAGTACTGCACCAGCGTCCCGGGCTCGGGGCCTTCGAACAGGATCTTGGCCTTGCCCTCAAAGAGCTGACGGCGTCGCGCCATGGTGTGGAGTATCCTTCTGTCGGCGACTTCCGCAGGCGCACCCATGGCCGAACGCGGAGCGATCCGGCCGACCCGGGTGCTCCGGCGGGTGGGGTATAGCAAGGGGTGGCCGGGGGCGCCACGGCCCCCCGGCCGGCTTCGGGGAAATGCCGGCGGGCCGGTGGGCCGGCCGGGGCTGAGCAGGGCTGGGCCGGCGCGGTTCAGGCCATGGCCACCGGCAGGAAGGGCGCCGCCCCGGCGGGGCCGGCGGCGAAGCGCCAGTCCAGGCCGCCGTCGCGCCCGATCGCCAGCAGGCTGGACGATACCGTGCCGAAGCCCCCGATCGGCGGCACCCGCAGCGCCGCGGCGGCGCCGCCCTCCTGGCCGGCATCGGCCAGCAGCGCCTCCCAGGCCGCCCAGTCGCCGGTCTCGGGCCGCGGCACCGGCGCGGCGCGGAAGCGCGGCAGGTGACGGGCGGTGCGCGGGCTGGCCAGGTCGTTCGGGTCATGCGCCGTCACCATGTGCAGCCCGGACCCGAGCGGCTCCACCGCCGGCCGCCCCTGGCCGGTGCCGCGCAGGAACCAGGCCCCCGCGGCATCCGCCACCACCATGTTGAAGGGCCGCCATTCCGCCGCCGGCAGCCGGCCGAGCGCCGCCACCCCTGCCGCGGCCGTCCCCGCCGCCAGCGCCAGCAGCGGCAGTTCGCCGCGGGACCGCAGGCCCGGCGCCGGCCCCAGGCTTCCCGGCCGATTCAGCACGGTCGCCACCACCCCGGCGCAGCTCGCCGCCATCCAGGTGCCGCCCGCCGTCCGGTCCCGGCCGCCGACGACCCCCGGCCGGTCGGGCCACCAGGCGGCGGGCGGGTCCCAGGCACGGTCCAGCCGTTCGTCCCGGTTGGCGGCGATCAGCACCGGGAAGGCATGGCCGGGCCGGTGCAGCAGGAGGACGGTACACATCCCCGGCCGATAGCATGGCCGTCCCGATGCGTCTCGGGCCCGGGCGCCGCGCCTCGGCCCGAGCCGGGACCGGCCCTCGGCGGCTACGCTTCCTTTACCGCCCGGCGGCATCTTCCGGCGACCTTCGGACAGGACGCCTCCGGCCATGCCCGCCCGCCCCGCCGCACGCCCCGCCACCCGGTCGGCCCGCCCATGGGCCTGACCACCCCGGCCATCCTCGGCCTGCAGAACGACACCGGCGCGCCGGGCGACGGCATCACCGCCGATTCCTCGCCCATCCTCTTCGGCACCGCCGACCCCGGCGCCCTGGTCCGGCTGATGCTGGGCAATTCGCAGATCGGCAGCGCCATCGCCGACGGCAGCGGCGCCTGGCATGCCCTGGCCAATCTCATCGGGGAAGCCGGCGTCACCCTGGTCGCCCGCACCGCCGGCGGCGACAGCGCCGGCTACCGGCTGGTGGTCGACCAGACCGCACCGGATGCGCCCCTGGTCACCGGCTTCGCCGGGGATACCACCGGGGACCGGTCGCAGCCGATCTGGCAGACCGCCGACACCACCCCCGCGGTCACCGGCACCGCCGAGGCAGGCGCCATCATCCGCGCCTACGACGGCGGCCGGCTGCTCGGGACCGCCCTGGCCGGGCTGGGCGGCGCCTGGAGCCTCGACCTCGGCTCCCTGCCGCTCGGCCAGTACTATGCCATCGGGATCGAGGCCGAGGACGGCGCCGGCAACGTCTCCGCCCGGGCGGGGCTGGACCTCCGGGTCGGCGAGACCACGCAGCCGGTGGTCACCGCGGTCCAGGGCCCGGCGGCCGCCAACTACCCGGCCGGCGCCGCGCTCGACTTCACCGTCCAGTTCAACAAGCCGGTGGTGGTCGGCAGCCTGCCGGGCGGCGCCGGGCCGGCGCTCGAGGTCCTGGTCGGCGACCAGCTGCTGACCGCCGGCTACCTCTCCAGCCCGGCACCGCACCGGCTGACCTTCCGGCTGCTGCCGCCGCCGGGTGCCGCCGACCAGGATGGCATCGCCCTCGGCCGGTTGCTGACCACCGGCGGGACCATCGCGGATACCTCGAACAACCCGCTGTCCGGCGGCCTGGACGGGCTCCCGGACCTCTCCGGCGTGCTGGTCGAGGCGGATCTGGCCGCGCCGGCGCTCACCGGCATCGCCGGCCCGGCGGCCGGGAACTACGCGGCCGGGGAGCTGCTCGTCTTCACCCTCGCCTTCGACGAGGCGGTGCAGCTCCGGCCGGACGGCGGCGCCGGCCCGCAGCTCGAGGTGCTGATCGGCGGCACCCCCTGGCTCGCCGCCTACCAGGGCCAGCCGGCCGCCGACCGCCTCGCCTTCGCCCTGGTGATCCAGGCGGAGGCCGTAGCCCAGGACGGCATCGCCCTGGGCCGCCTGCTGCCGGGCGGCGCCGGCATCGCCGATGGCGCCGGCAATGCCTGGAGCGGGGCGCTCGGCGCCCCGCCGGACCTCTCCGGCGTGCTGGTCCAGGCGGATCTCACCGCGCCCGCCATCGGTGCCGTCACCCTGGAGGATCCCGGCCCCTTCGGCCTGGGGGATGCGGTCGTGCTTCTCCTGCGGATGAGCGAGCCGGTCGGCATCGACCCCGCCGGGGCGCCGCCGGCGCTGGACCTGACCGTCGCCGGCGTGCCGGTCCGGGCGGCGCTGCTGCCGGGCGGCGATCCGGGGGTGCTGCGCTTCGGCTTCACCGTCACCCCCGGCATGCTGGGCACCGGCATCGGCCTCGTCCAGCTGCACGACCCGGACCACGGCATCGCCGACTTGGCGGGCCATCCCTCGAGCCTCGACCTGCCGGCTGCACCGGGCCTTGCCACCGTCCTGGTGGATGCGCTGGCGCCGGAGGCCAGCCTCGTCGCCCCCGCGGCGGCGCGCTACATCCCCGGCGAGAGCCTCCACTTGGTCCTGACCACCACCGAGGCGGTCGGCCTCGCCGACGGCCTCGCGCTGCCCGGCCTGCTGCTCGACCTCGACGGCACCCCCTGCACCGCGACCTATGACCCGGCCCGGAGCAGCCCGACCAGCCTCGCCTTCACCCTGGTGGTGCAGCCCGGCGACGTGGCGCGGTCCGGCATCCTCGTCACCGGGCTCGACGACCCTGCCGGACGCCTGCAGGACGCCGCCGGCAATGCGCTGGCCTTCGTCCCGCCGGCGCAGCCGCTGGCCGCCAGCCTCTGGCCGGCCGACCAGATCCCGCCCGCCGTCCTGCAGGTCACCGAACCGACGCCGGACAACGGCTTCGAGCTCACGCTGGAATTCTCCGAGCCGCTGGTGCTCTCGGGCGACGCGCCATCCCTGGCGCTGGAGCTGGACGGCGTGCCGCTTGTCCTCGCCCTGGGCGAGGCGGCGCAGCCGACCCTGCTGGTCTTCCACCTCGGCGCGCTCCTCGGCCCCTCCCTGCCGCAGGACATCGAGCTCGGCGGCGGACTGACGCCAGGGCATGTGGCCGATGCCGCCGGCAACGACTGGGATGGCGGCGGCTTCGCCGGCCTCGGCTGGCACTACGCCCTGGCCGGGGACACCGCCCTGGCCGGCGGCCTGGGCGACGACACCTACTACGTGGACAGCCAGGCCGACGTGGTCTTCGAATTCGCCGTCCAGGGCCAGGACAGGGTCGTCGCCGCCGGCAGCTACTACCT
The DNA here is from genome assembly GCF_030409335.1 of Paeniroseomonas aquatica. GTDB lineage: Bacteria > Pseudomonadota > Alphaproteobacteria > Acetobacterales > Acetobacteraceae > Belnapia > Belnapia aquatica. The sequence continues at coordinate 92,532 of NZ_JAUFPN010000184.1, read as the reverse complement.
CTTCGACAACATCGAGGCGCTGGCCCTGGCGGCCGGTGCCGGCGACCTCTTCGCGGTCGGCAATGCGCTGGCGAACACCATCACCGGCAATGCCGGCGCCAACCTCCTCATCGGCGAGGATGGCGACGACACCCTGCTGGGCGGCGGCGGCGACGATATCCTCTACGGGGTCGCCGGCGGGGACAGCCTCGATGGCGGCCCCGGCACCGACTACCTGATCGCCGGCGAGGGTGCCGATGCCTTGGCCGGTGGCGATGGCGGCGATGCCCTCTATGGCGAGGCCGGCGACGACCGGCTGCTCGGCGGCGCCGGGCTGGACTACCTGGTCGCCGGTGCGGGGAACGACACGCTCGATGGCGGCGCCGATGCGGACCTCCTCTATGGCGAGGAGGGCGCCGACAGCCTCACCGGGGGTGCCGATTTCGTCTTCGACATGCTGGTGGGCGGGGCCGGCGACGATACGCTCGACGGCGCCGGCGGCTTCGGCGAGGGCGACTACCTCTTCGGCCAGGCCGGCAGCGACAGCTACCGCGTCGACACGCCCTTCGATGTCGTCTTCGAGGAGGCGGGGGAGGGGGTCGACACCGTCTTCGCCGATATCGCCGGTGCCGGCTACTACCTCTACGCCAATATCGAGAACCTGGTGCTGCTCGGGGCCACGCCCTTCGGCGTCGGCAACGAGCTCGCCAACGCGATCACCGGCAGCGCGCAGGCGGAGTGGCTGCTGGGCGGTGCCGGGGACGATACCCTGACCGGCGGCGCCGGCAATGACGTGCTGTTCGGCGAGGCCGGCGTCGACATCTTTGCCTTCGCCCGCGGCTGCGGCGGCGACGTGATCGGCGACTTCGCCCCGGGCACCGACCGGATGCGACTGGCCGGCCTCCCGCTCGGCGACTTCGCCGCGGTGCTGGCGGCGACGGCGCAATACGGCGACAGCCTGGTCCTCGACCTCGGCGAGGGGGACAGCGTCACCCTGCTGGGCGTCGCCAGGGCCTCGCTGCAGGCCGGGGATTTCCTCCTGGCCTGAAGCAGCCCCGGGCTATCCTCCGCCGGAGCCATGGTGGGGACCCGATGCACGATACCGCCGCCCTCTGCGAGGCCGCCGCGCGCCGCCTGCTGGAACCCGGCCTCCCGGCCACCGCCGAGGTGCAGGAATTCCTCGACTGGATCGCCTGCCCGGTCCCCGCCGACCCGGGCCCGGTGGAGCGCGACCGGGCCCTGCTCCTGCGGGCGGCCGGCCGCTTCACCCGGCTCTTCGGCCTTGACTGTCCCACCGCGCCGGGGCTTGCGGTCTTCGGCGCGGAAGTGCCGCTGGACCTGCTGGCGGCCAGCCCCGGCCTGCCGCTGGCCGCGGCCAGCGGCACCGGCGCCAGCCTGCTGGAGGCCTTCTTCAGCTGCCTCGGCGAAGGCGTGGAGCTGCTGGCCTCGGTCGAGACCGCGGCGGACCGCGCCAGCCTGCGTGCCGACCCGCCGCATCCGGTCGATGCCGACTGGCTCGGCCAGGTGCTGCCGGCCGGGGCAGCGCCGGAGGGCTGGGCGGAGATGCGGCGGCTGGATGCGCCGGGCAGCCTGTGGCTGCCGGCGTCGCTCTGCTTCCGCAGCGCCGGCTCCGGCCCGCCGCCCTGGCCGCTCAGCATCGGCTGCGCCGCCGGTCCGACGCCGGAGGCCGCGGCGCTGCATGCGCTGCTGGAATTGATCGAGCGCGATGCTGCGGCGCTGTGGTGGCGCGGCGGAAGCCGCGGCCGCCCGGTGGCGCTCGAGGATCCGGCCGCCGCCGCCGCGGCGTCGTTGCTCGGGCAGCTGCGCCAGGGCCTGCCGCCGGGCGGGGCGGGGCGGCGAAGCTGGCTGCTCGACCTCACCACCGACCTCGCGGTGCCGGTGCTCGCCGCCCTCTCCACCGATGCGGATGGCCGCGGCCTCTGCTGCGGCATCGCCGCCCGCAGCGGCCGTGCCGCCGCGGCACGGGCCGCGGTGCTGGAGATGGCGCAGATGGAGACGGCCCATGCCGTGGTGCTGGCGAAGCGGCGGGAGGGCGGCGACGCCGCGCTGAATGCGCGCGACCGGGCCCACTTGGCCCGCTACCACGGCATCGGCGCCGATCGCTGTGCCCTGCTGCATCCGGAGGGTGCGGCGGACCCGGCCACGGCGCTGCCGGACGACCCGGCCGCGGCCTTCGCCGCCGTGACCGGCCGCCTGGGCGCGCGCGGCATCCCGGTGCTCGTCCGCGACCTGACCCGGCCGGCCCTCGGCGTCCCGGTGCTGCGGGTGCTGTGCCCGGGGCTGGCGGTGGAACCGGGTCGCTTCCTTGGCGCGCGCCTGCTGGCCTGCCAGGCCGCAAGCGGCGGCGGCGATTGCCATCACGGAGGAATTGGGTTGTTGTGACAAGCAACTACCTTGCGCCGTTGTCTGGATCAGGAGCGGATGGAGGAGCTTTCGCAGCCAATCAGCGCCGTCGCACCGGGCTTCAGCCCGCCGGCAACCCTGCTGGTCTCGGTGTTCGGCCCCGTGCGCGCCGTGATGGCCGTCAAGGAATTGCGCCTGCGCAGCCGCAAGGCCCGCGCCCTCCTCGGCTACCTGCTGCTCACCGATGGCGGCGAGGAGAGCCGGGAACGGCTGGTCGGCCTGCTCTGGAGCGAGGCCGGGGAGGCGAAGGCCCGCGCCTCGCTGCGCCAGGTGGTGCATGAGTTGCGCGAGGCCCTGGAGGCGGTCGGCTGCCACGCCCTGCGCGCCGGCCGGCTGAGCGTCTCGCTCCACGGCACCGCCATCGCGGCGGATTCCCGGGAGGTGCTGCAGGTGGCGGAACGCGGCGCCGTGCATCCCTCGCTGCTGGCCACGCCGCGGCTGAGCGAGGCGCTGCTGCAGGGCCTCGAGGATCTGGACCCGGCCTTCCGCGGCTGGCTGCTGGTGACGCGCCAGAGCTATCACGACCGGCTGATCCGTGCGCTCGAGACCGCGATGCGCCGGCCCGGCCAGCCGCCCGGCCTCCGCCAGCGCCTGGCCGAGGCCATCCTCAAGCTCGACCCGACCCATGAGGAAGCCTGCCGCGACGTCATGCGCGGCAGCGCCGAGGCGGGCGACACCATCGGCGCGCTCAGGGCCTACGACCAGCTCTGGCAGCTGCTGGAGGATGACTACGACACCGAGCCTTCGGCGCCGACCCAGGCGCTGGTCGCCGACATCAAGCTCGGCCGCATCGCACCCCTGGCCAATGGCCTCGCCGAGGCTTCCGCGGCCGCCGGACCGGCGGCCTCCGCCTTCGCCGAGGCGCTGGCCCCGGCGCCCTTGCCGCGCGCCGCCGGCACGCCGGCGCGGATCGCCCTGCTGGTCGAGCCCTTCGCCATGAACGGGGTGGCGCCGGAGCAGATGCACCTCGCCCAGGGCTTCCGCCACGACCTCATCGCCTGCCTGGTGCGCTTCCGCGAATGGTTCGTGGTCGACGGGCCGCTGATGCCGCCGGCCACCGAGACCGCCAACCGCGTCTCCGCCCGCTACCGCATCAGCGCCACCACCTATCAGGTGGGCGACCGCATCAGCATGGTGCTGACCCTCGCCGAGCAGGACAGCGGCATCTTCATCTGGTCCGAGCGCATGGAGCTGCGGCTCGACGGCTGGTTCGAGGCGCATCGCGACATCGTCCGCCGCATCGCCATCGCGCTCAACCTGCAGATCTCCTCGGCCCGGCTGCAGCGGCTCTCGGTCGAGTCCGACGTCTCGCTGGAATCCTACGACCGCTGGCTGCGGGCCACGGCGATGATCCGCAGCTTCAGCCCGCAGAACTGGGCCCGCGCCGGCCAGCTTTTCCGCGAATGCATCGAGCACAACCCGGGCTTCTCCTCGGCCTATAGCGGCCTCGCGCAGATGGAGAATTCGGTCCATATCATCCATCCCGGCGAACGCCGCAGCCGGGACCGGGAAAAACGCGCGGTGGAATTCGCGCGCCGCGCGGTGAACCTCGACCCGACCGATTCCCGCGCCCAGCTCACCCTCGGCTGGTCCCTGGCGATGAGCGGCCAGCATTCCCAGGCCGAGGTGCCGATGCGCCTCGCCTGCGAGCTGAACCCGAACGACAGCTGGACCCTCATCTCGGCCGCGCTGTTCCACAGCTTCAGCGGCAACCACGACCGCGCGGCGGAGCTGGCCCAGCAGTCGCTCGAGATGACGCTGATGCCGAGCCTGACCCACTGGGGCTACCAGGTGACCATCGCCTACCTGCGCGGCGACGATCAGGCGACCCTCGAGGCCTGCGACCGGGCCCAGGACGTCATCCGCACCCTGCCGGCCTGGCGGGCGGCGGCGCTGGCCCGGCTCGGCCGCACCGAGGAGGCCGGGCAGGCGGCGGAACGCTTCCTGCGCGGCCTGCGCGCCGGCTGGTTCGCCGAGACCGCGCCGACCGACGGCGAGATGGTGCGCTGGCTGCTGCACCTCTATCCCATGCGCCGGCCCGAGGAATGGGCCCGGCTGCACGACGGGATCGCCGCCGCCGGGCTGCCCACCGAGGGCGCCCGGCATAATGACTGGTGAGAACCAGTCTTATTGGCAATTGGCGATGGAGTAGTCGCCGATTCGCTGGGCGTGGAATTTCAGCCGTGCCGCCTTGTCCGGCAGCGGAGTCGGCGCCTGGCCGTCGTAATGCGCGTTGTAGAAGGCCGGCAGGGAATAATCCCCGGCCTCCAGCCGCTGCTCCGAGGCCTTGACCAGATCGGGTGGCGGCAGCCGCAGCAGCAGCGTGTCGCTGCGCCCCTGCACCACCTTGAGGTGCTGGATGCGCGCCGGCAGCACCACGCCGGTCTGCGCCATGCGCAGCTGCTCCTTCACCTCCTCCAGCGTCCGCGGCACCGGGAAGCGGTGGCCGTTCTGCACGTAGTCCTCCCCGGTCGCCCAGGTCTTCATCAGCTTCCCCCAGTTCTCGAAATTCACCGGGGACATGTCCATCGGTTCGGTCGGGTCGGTCATCGGCCTGGCTCCTGCTGCGGCGGGGATGGCGGGGTCAAAGGAAGGCGGGTTCGGCGGCGGCGAGGTCGAGCCGGCGGGCGACGAAGGCGATCAGCCCGGGCATGTCCTCCACCGCGGGCCTGTCCGGGAAGCGCCAGCCCGGGCCGAACCAGCTCTCGCACAGCCGGTCGAGCGCCGCGGCCAGCCCACCGCCACCGATCTCGGAGGCCAGCGGCGCGCGGGCCAGGGCGCCATGGATCACCTCGGCCACCAGCACCGAGCCGAGGATGCCGAGGCCCTCGCCCGCGGCCTCCCGCTCCGCCTCGAACAGGACGTAGAAGGGCAGCGGCGGATCGGCCGCCAGCGCCGCGACATCGGCCGCATCCAGCAGGCTCAGCGCCGGGTCGCGGCCGAGCCACTCGGCCAGCGCGGCCCGCCGCAGCGCCGCATCCGCCAGCATCGGCGACTGCGCCGCCAGCGCCGGCCGCAGCCGCCCGAGGTGCTGCGCCAGGCTGTCGACCGAGCGCAGCCCGGCCAGCCCCGCGCTCATCAGGTCGCGGAAGGCGAGGCCGCAGGGATCGCCCTCGGCGATCGGGTCGAGCAGGCCGTCGGCGATCAGCATGGGGCTGAGCTGCGGGCCGAGCCTCATGCTGGCGTTCGGCGCCGCCTGGCCCGGCAGCTGGAAGAACTGCGACCAGCGCAGGATCCAGGCGTGGCTCAGCGGCATCGCATTGGGGCTGCGGGTGGAGTTGAGCCGCAGCAGCTCCGCCAGCGGCGCCGCCTCGAAGCTGCCGATCCGGTAGCTGTCCCGCGGCATCGCATGGCCGAAGCGGAAGGCGCCATGCGAGAATTCCAGAGGGATGGCGCCATCCGCCGGCCGGTCCAGCAGCGCCGGCGCGGCGGTGCCGTAGTGCGCCTGCACCGCCGGGTGCAGCACCCGCGGCAGCAGGTCGGTCCGCAGGATGGCGCGGAAGACCAGCGCCGTCGCCTCCTGCGCCACCGCGAAGCGCGCCGCCGCCGCCTCCCGTGCCGCCTTGGCCGGCAGGGTACCGACCGCCGGGATCATGCCGAGGATGGCATTGTGCAGCATCTGGAACAGGCCGGTGACCTGGGACAGCAGGGCGGACTGGTCGTTGCGGGCATCGGCCAGCAGCGCCTCGCCGTAGCCGCGCCGGCTGCCGAGCGTGCCTGGCGTCGCCGCCCGGCCGATGTCGCGGAAGGCCGCGGCCCGGTTCGCCGCCGCCACCTCGCCGCCGACCGCCGAGAGCCGGAAGCGGCTGCGGGTCGGGTCGCGGGCGCCGTCCGGGGCGAAGGCGAAGGGGCAGGCGCCCGGGCCGTCGCCGTACAGGGTCCGCAGCCGCAGCGGCGTCCCGGCGGCATTGGCGACGCCGGGATGCGGCCCGCCCGCCGACCAGAAGCCGGTGGTGGTCGAGACCAGGTCATGCGCCGTGAGCTGCAGCAGGTAGGTATAGCCGGCCGGGACCCGCGGGTTCTCCGCTGCCTGGGCCGGCCGGTCGCCCATCAGCAGCGCCAGGCCGCGCAGCCGCCGGCGCAGCGTGGCCATGGCCGGGGCGGATTGCCGCGGATCGGCGCCATCCACCTGGAAGCGCTCCGCCGCCGGGGGATCGCCGAGGAAGTGCCGGAAGCCCGGCAGGGCGCCCAGGATGCCATCCGGCAGCCCCGCCGCGACCGGGCAGGATGCCGTGGCAGCCGCCCTCGGATCGGTCTCCGTCCTCATCCGCCATCCTCCCGTCAGCACCGTCGCCGGAACCTTGCGCAGATGGGCGTGACTTCAGCGTGATTCGTTCGTGGCACGGCCCGGCACCGGGGCGCAATCACGCTGGAGTCACGATGCATGCCCCAGACTGCACCGCATGAGATGGCCCCGGTCGGCTTGCCGGCGGCTGCATGCAGTGAGGCGTCCCGATGATCCATATGCCGTTGCAGGCGGTGCCCCCCCCCGCGCTGCCGCAAGCCTCCGCCCCGCCGGATCCGCGCGGCCTCATGGACCTCGCCCTGACCCGGCTGCAGGCCGGGGAGCCGGCCGGCCCGGTGGTCGACGCCCTGGCCGAGGGCCTGGGCTGGCTCCGCGCCACCGCCGCGCCGGCCAGCTGGCAGCGCGTCATCGCCGCGGTCCGGGCGCATCCGCTGCTCGCGCTGCTGCACGAGAACCCGCTGGCCCGCCGCAGCTACCGCAAGCCGCGCGGCTATGCCGGCGATGCGCCGATGCTGGACATGCTCTACCTCGGCGAGGCGGCGCTGGAGAACGAGCCGATGACCCCGCTGGGGCTGGCGCTGTTCCGCCGCGACCTCGCCGCCCCGGCGGCGCTGGCGGCGCGGGAGCGGATCGGCCACATGGCCGCGCAGATCGACCAGATGGCCGAGGCCCGGCGGGCCCCGCATGTGCTGGCGCTCGGCGCCGGCCACCTGCGGGAGGCCGCGCTGTCCCGCGCCCTGCGGGCCGGCCGCATCGGCCGCTTCGTCGCGCTGGACCAGGATGCCGCCTCGCTGGCCGTGGTGCAGGTGGAGCATGCCGCGCGGGGGATCGAGACCCTGCACCGCAGCCCCAAGGCGACCTTCGACGGCACCCTGCCGCGCGGCGGCTTCGACCTGGTCTATGCGGTGACGCTCTACGACGACCTGACCGACCGCCTAGCCCATACCGTCACCGCCGCCTGCTTCGCCCTGCTCCGCCCCGGCGGCCGGTTGGTGGTGGCCAATGCCGACCGGAACCTGGCCGAGGCGGGATACCACGAGGCCTGCTTCGACTGGGTCCGCTTCCAGCGGGACGCCGCCGGGGTGATGCGGCTGGCGCACGGCATCCCGGCCGCCGAGGTCGCGGCATGCCGCATCCTTCCCGACCTGCGGCCCGAGGGGCACTACCTCGAGATCAGGCGGCGGGGAGGCGCCTGATGATCGTGGCGACACCGCGGACCATGGTGCCCGAAGGCTTCGTCATGGCCATGCGCGGCAGCCTCGCCTTCGCCAGCTATGCGGCGCCGCATCGCACCGGGTCGGCGGCGGCGGAATGGCTGATCGTCTGCCGCTGGGGGCTCGAGGGCGAGTACCTCAGCATCGCCCGGGCCGGCCCGATGGAGGCTCCGGCAGGCGGCGCGGACTGCGGCCCGCCGCCCGGCCTGCGCCCGCGCGCCACCTTCCTCGGGCTGCGGCTGGGCGGCAAGGGCCAGAGCTTCCTGCTGGTGCGCCACCTGCCGCCCGGGGTGACCGTGGCCGGCGTCTTCCACCCGAGCGACGGCATCGCCCGCCTCAGCGGCCCGGCCAGCGCCCTCCGGCTCGAGGCGGCCGGGCGCTTCGCCCACCTGCGGGGCGAACGCCAGCGGGGCGAGGCGCCGGAGGAGGTGCGGGCCGACGTGCCGGACCCGCCCGAGGGCGCGGCGGAGGCCAGCGGCTGGAGCCTCACCGGCCTGCGGCAGCCGTGGCTCGGCGAATTCCTGGCCGGCGGCGCCGCGGGCGGCCGGCAATCGCCCGGCTGACGGGCGAAGCCCGGCCGGGCCGGATTGACAGGCAGGGCGGAAACCGGATAACCCGCCGCCTCTCGCGGGCCTTGACCACCAGGACTGCGGAGGGGTGCCCGAGTGGCTAAAGGGGGCGGACTGTAAATCCGCTGGCTATGCCTACGTTGGTTCGAATCCAACCCCCTCCATGTCTCGGCCCGGCCGCGTCGGCGAGCAAGCCAGGCGGAACCCCAAGATGCCCCAGTACCGTTCGCGCACCACCACCCATGGCCGCAACATGGCCGGCGCCCGCGGCCTCTGGCGCGCGACGGGGATGAAGGACGGCGACTTCGGCAAGCCGATCATCGCCGTGGTCAACAGCTTCACCCAATTCGTCCCCGGCCATGTCCACCTGAAGGACCTCGGCCAGATGGTGGCGCGGGAGATCGAGGCGGCCGGCGGCGTGGCCAAGGAATTCAACACCATCGCGGTCGACGACGGCATCGCCATGGGGCACGACGGCATGCTCTACAGCCTGCCCTCGCGCGACCTGATCGCCGACAGCGTCGAGTACATGGTCAACGCCCATTGCGCCGATGCGATGGTCTGCATCTCCAACTGCGACAAGATCACGCCGGGCATGCTGATGGCGGCCATGCGGCTGAACATCCCGGTCATTTTCGTCTCCGGCGGGCCGATGGAGGCCGGCAAGGTGGTGCATCGCGGCCAGACGCGCAGCATCGACCTGATCGACGCCATGGTCGCCGCCGCCGATGCCAGCATCACCGATGCCGAGGTCGCGGTGATCGAGCGCTCGGCCTGCCCGACCTGCGGGTCCTGCTCCGGCATGTTCACCGCCAATTCGATGAACTGCCTGACCGAAGCGCTGGGGCTGGCGCTGCCGGGCAACGGCACCGTGGTGGCGACCCATGCCGACCGGCGCGCGCTGTTCCTCGAGGCCGGGCGGCGCATCGTCGAGATCACCCGGGCGCATTACGAGACCGAGGACATGTCGGTCCTGCCGCGGAACATCGCGACGGTCGCCGCCTTCGAGAATGCGATGACCTTGGATATCGCCATGGGCGGCTCGACCAATACCGTGCTGCACCTGCTGGCGGCGGCGCATGAGGGCAACGTTGATTTCACCATGCAGGATATCGACCGGCTGTCGCGCCGGGTGCCGGTGCTGTGCAAGGTGGCGCCCTCGGTCGCCAACGTGCATGTCGAGGACGTGCACCGGGCCGGCGGCATCATGGGCATCCTGGGTGAGCTGGATCGCGCCGGGCTGCTCGATACGTCCTGCAGCCGCGTCGACGCGCCCTCGCTGGCCGAGGCGCTGGCGCGCTGGGACGTGCGGCGGACGGCCGACGACAAGGTGCGCCACTTCTTCCAGGCGGCGCCGGGCGGCATCCCGACCACCGTCGCCTTCAGCCAGGACATGCGCTGGGAGAGCCTCGACACCGACCGCGCCGGCGGCGTCATCCGCGACAAGGCGCATGCCTTCTCCGAGGATGGCGGCCTGGCGGTGCTCTACGGCAACCTCGCGCTCGACGGCTGCATCGTGAAGACCGCCGGCGTCGATACCGGGATTCTCGTCTTCGCCGGCCCGGCCAGGGTCTTCGAGAGCCAGGATGCGGCGGTGGAGGGCATCCTCGGCGGCAAGGTCGTGCCGGGCGACATCGTGCTGGTGCGCTACGAGGGGCCGCGCGGCGGGCCCGGCATGCAGGAGATGCTGTATCCGACCAGCTACCTGAAGTCGAAGGGGCTCGGGAAGGTCTGTGCCCTGGTGACCGACGGCCGCTTCTCCGGTGGCTCCTCCGGCCTGTCGATCGGCCACCTCTCGCCGGAAGCGGCCGAGGGCGGGCTGGTCGGGCTGGTCGAGGATGGCGACCGGATCGAGATCGACATCCCGAACCGGACCATCCACCTCGCCGTCGCGGATGACGTCATCGCCACCCGCCGCGCCGCCATGGAGGCCCGGGGCGAAGCCGCCTGGCAGCCGGCCGAGCCGCGCCCGCGGCAGGTCTCGACCGCGCTGCGCGCCTATGGCGCCATGGTCACCAGCGCCGCGCGCGGCGCGGTGCGGGACCTGAAGGGGCTGCGGCGGGGCTAGCCCAGGCCGAAGAAGAACCGCTCCTCGACGATCTTCCCGTCGCGGAGCGTGTAGAGCCCGACCTCCTCCATCGCCATCCGCTGGCCGGAGGCGCGCATGGTCACGTCGATGTTGAAGCGCACCGCAAACTGGTCGCCGTTCACGTAGGGACCGGCGGCGGTCGCGCTATGGATCTCGTGGTTGGCGTACCACCACTCGGACTTGGCCCGCACCGCGGCGATTCCGGTCGAGACCGGCACCGGTCCCATGGCCTCGATGCTCACCACGTCATCGGCCCAGAAGCGTTCCCCGGCCTCGGCGAATTGGCCGGCCTGGCACAGCGTCACGAATTCCTTGGCAATCGCTTGCGTGTCCATCGTCGGATTCCTCCGGCGCCGTTTCGGCGCCGGAGGGAACGTATCAAGAACTCAAATCGAAATTCAAGCAGGCGAATCGCAGAGGTAGCGCTTGAGGTGATAGGGCTGCGCCGCGATGGCCGGGCAGAAGCTGGCGACCACCGGCTCCAGCTTGGTGTAGAGCTCGGCCCATTCGGCGTTCAACGCCTCCAGCCGGGCCCGCGCCGCCTCGGCCTCGACCGCCAGCTTCGCCAGGTCGAGCGTGGTGTGGCGGCCGTCCTTGAAGATGAAGCGGCCGCCGGTCATCACGTGCTTCACCCCGCCGCCGTCCTCGGTATGGACAATCTGGTTGGTCGACCAATTGTGCGGGATCCAGTTGATGCTGCCGAGGTCGAGGAAGACGATATCCGCCTTGTAGCCCGGGGCGATGGCGCCGAGGTCCTTGAAGCCCAGCGCCTTGGCGGAACCCACCGTCGCCGCCTTGTAGACCTCGTCGCTGGTCGCCCAGAAGCGCGGGTCCGGCGTCTGCACCTTCGACAGCATCGAGGCATAGCGCATCGCCTCGTACATGTTCTGGTTGTCGGCGCAGCTCGCCCCATCGGTGCCGATACCGACGTTGCAGCCGGCGTCCAACGCCTGGCGCAGCCGGAACATGCCGTTGCCGAGGCGCATGTTGGACCCCGGGTTATGCGCCATGGAGGCGCCGTGGTCGGCCATGCGCCTGAAGTCGTCGTCGTCCAGCCAGACCGCATGCGCGGCGGTGAACTCCGGCCCGAGCAGGCCGAGCCCGTCGAGATGCGCGACCAGCGTCTTGCCGTATTTCCGGCGGCCGACCACCGCCTGCACCTTGCTCTCGCCGACATGGCTGTGCAGGCCGACGCCGTGTTCGCGTGCCAGGGTCGCGCAGCCGCACATGAATTCATCGGCGCAATGCAGCGGGATGGTCGGCGCGACCGCGGGCAGGATGTCCTGGCCCGACCAGCGCCAGTGCCTGAGCACCTCGCCGATGGCACTCAGCGTCTGCTGGAAGGGCATCATCTTCAGCCGCGCCACCTGGGCCTGCAGCGCATCCGGCAGGGCATCCATCAGCCCGGGGATCGCCTCGTACATGGTCCGGTCGGCGACCATCGGCGCGATCACCGCGCGCATCCCGGCCTCGGCGTAGGCGCTGGCCGCGGCATCCAGCCCGTCCCGCGTCGGCAGCGGGAATTCGTAGTAGAGGTCGTAGGCGGCGGTGCAGCCCTTGGCCACCATCTCGGCGGCGCAGATCAGGGTGGTGAGCTTCTTGTCCTCGGTGGTGCGGTTGCCGCCGATCCAGGGCGCCGCGGCCAGCAGCAGCTCCAGCGTCCACTTGTCGCCCATGCCCTTGGCCAGGCCGGTATGGCCATGGGTATGGGCGTTGATCAGGCCGGGGTGCATCAGCAGGCCGGTCGCTTCGAAGACCGGCGTGCCCTCGGGCGCCGCGAGGCCGGTGCCCATGGAATGGATCACGCCGTCCTGGATCAGCACGTCGGTCGGCTCGCCGCGGCGGCGGGAGGGGTCCGCCAGCAGCGCGCCACGGATCAGGAGAAAGCCTTTTTCAGGTATCGCCATCGGGTCCCCCGAACGGAAAAGGAAGGTTTCTAGCGTGTCGGTCAGGCCACCGGGCGGTCGGCGCCGCTCGACCACGGGAACAGCACCCGCTCGGCGATCGAGACCGCCTGGAACAGCACGATCCCCATCGCCGCCAGCAGCACCACGGCACCGAAGGCCAAGGGCGTGCGGAAGAAGGCCATCGAGGTCTGGATGAGGTAGCCGAGGCCGGCATCGGCGCCGACGAATTCCGCCACCACCGCGCCCACCACCGCCAGCGCCGCCGCCACCTTCAGCCCGCCGAAGACGAAGGGCACCGCGAAGGGCAGGCGGATCCGCAGCAGCTCCTGCAGCTTGCCCGCCCGGCAGGCCCGGCCCAGCTCGATCAGCTCCGGCGGCGTCGCCAGCAGCCCGGCGACGGTGCCGACCACCAGCGGGAAGAAGGCCACCAGGAAGGTCACGATGATCCGCGGCAACTCGTTCGCCCCCAGCGCCACGATCAGGATCGGGGCGAGCGCCACCTTCGGGATGGACTGGGTGATGACCAGCAGCGGGTAGATCGCCGCCGAGATCGCCGGCGAGGAGGCGATCAGCATCGCCAGCGGCAGCGAGATCAGCACCGAGGCGGCGAAGCCCCACATGACGGTGCCGAAGGTCGCCAGCGTATGGTTCAGCACGACCGGCCAGGCGCCCCAGGTCTCGGCGGCGATCAGGCTCGGCATCGGCAGGATGAAGGGGCGGATGCCGAAACCGCGGCAGGCGCCCTCCCAGATAGCGAACAGCGCCACCACCGCGATCAGCGAGGGCAGGGCGCCCCGGATGCTAGGCCGCATGCGCCACCCTCCCGCCGTAGATCAGCGCCCGGATGCGCTGCGCCGCCCGCTGGAACGCCGGGCTGCCCTCCTGTTCGAAGCTGCGCGGGCGGGGCAGGCCGACCTCGATGATCTCGGCGATGCGGCCGGGGCGGGGGGACATCACCACCACCCGGTCGGCCAGCAGCACGGCCTCGGGGATGGAATGGGTGACGAAGACCACCGCCATTTCCCGGCCCTGCCAGATCCGCAGAAGCTCGAGGCTCATCTCCTCCCGCGTCAGCGCGTCCAGCGCGCCGAAGGGCTCGTCCATCAGCAGCACCCGGGGGTCCTGCAGCAGGGCGCGGCAGATGGCGACGCGCTGCTGCATGCCGCCCGAGAGCTCGCGCGGCAGCCGGTGCTCGAAGCCGGCCAGCCCGGCGGTCGCCAGCAGCGCCCGCGCCCTGGCTTCCGTGTCGCCGAGCATCTTCCCCTTGGCCTTCCGCATCAGCCGCAGCGGGAAGGTCACGTTGCGCAGCACGTCGGCCCAGGGCAGCAGGGTCGCCGCCTGGAAGACCATGGCGGTATCGGCGCGCGGCTCGGTCACCGCCGTGCCGCCCAGCACCACACGCCCGGCCGTGGTGGGCACCAGACCTGCCACCAGCCGCAGCAGGGTCGACTTGCCGCAGCCGGAGGCGCCGACGATGGCGACGAACTCCCCCGCTGCCACCGTCAGCGACACATCCTGCAAGGCCTCGACGCTGCCGAAGCTCTTGCTCACCCGATCGAGCCGGATCACGGCAGCAGGCTTGTATCCACCGCCTGGGCCGGGTCCCAGGCGGGGGGCAGTTGCAGGCTTTCCGCCACCACGCGCCAGGTATTGGCCAGGCGCTCGGCGCCGAAGCGGCCGAGGCCGGTCTCCCGCGCATGGTCGGTGAAGACGAAGCCCATCACCGCCTTCAGCGAGCCCTCGCAGTCGTCCTGGGCCACTTCCGGGTTGCGGGCGACGTGCAGCTTGCAGGCCTCCGCCTGGTTGTCGCGCGCCCATTCGAAGCTTTTCTGCAAGCCGCGCAGGAAGCGCCGGACCAGCTCCGGGTTCTTCGCCAGCATGTCGTCGGTGGTGGCGACGGAGGCGGCGTAGATGGCGAAGCCGGTCTCGACGAAGGGCAGGACCACGATCTCCTCCCGCGCGGAGAGCGCCGCCTTGTTCGTGTAGTAGTGGTGGATCGAGTAGAAGGGCGCCGCATCCACCCGGCGCGTGATCAGCAGCGCCGCCATGGCCGAGGCATCGGTATTGACCCAGGTGATGCGCTCCGGGTCGGTGCCGGCGCGGCGGGCGACCTCGGGGAAATAGAGCCGGTGGCTGTTGCCGGGGGTGACCGCGATCCGCCGGCCTTCCAGCCCGCGGAAGGTGGTGATCCCGCTGCTGCGCAGGACGAACAGCGAATGCGGCGAATGGGTATAGACCGCCGAGATGGACTTCACCGGCACGTCCTGCCGGGCCCGCGCCGCCAGCACCGCGCCCAGGTCGGCGACGCCGAACTGCGCCGCCCCGGCCGCCAGCTTGTTGACGGTATCGCCCGAGCCATAGCCGCGCGCCAGCGCCAGCTCGATCCCCTGGTCCCGCCAGAAGCCGCGGCCGACGCCGGCGAAATAGGCGGCGTGCTCGCCGGTCGGGATCCAGTCCAGCTGCAGCAGGGCCCGGTCGGGCGCCGGGCCTTGGGCACTCGCGGGGGCGGCGGCGAGCATGAGCGCGCACAAGCCGGCCGCGATGGTCTTGCGCACCATCATCGTCTCCGAACCTTGTTGTGGTGCCGCGCGGCGAGCCGTCCCGGGCGGGATGAGACTGTGTTTCCACCCCCCTGGCAAGCCGGCGTCAGGACGCAAGGTAGCCACCATCCACATGCAGCTCGGACCCCGTCATGTAGGAGCTCTCGTCCGAGGCCAGGAACAGGATGGCATAGGCCACCTCGTCCACCTCGCCCGAGCGGGCCAGCGGCACATGGCCGAGCATCTTGGCCCGGAACACCGGGTCCGCCGTCGCGCCCGAGGTCCGCATCGGCGGCATCAACCCGGGGTGGACGGTATTCAGCCGGATCTTCGCCGGCCCTTCCTGCACCGCGACCGACTTGGTCAGCAGCCGCACCGCCGCCTTCGAGGCGTTGTAGGCGCAATGGATCCGCTCCTGCCCCACGTTGCCCGAAATGGAGGAGAGGTTGACGATCGACCCGCCGCCGCGCAGCCGCATGGCGGCCACGGCATGCTTCACCCCGAGGAAGACGCCGCGCGCGTTCACCGCCATGATCCGGTCCCAGAGCGCGGTGTCATAGAGGTTGTTGGTGGCGCTGCCGGAGATGCCGGCATTGTTCACCAGCACGTCGAGCCCGCCCCAGGCGCCGGTGACGGCGGCGATGGCGGCCTCCCACTGGTCCTCCTCGGCCACGTCGAGCTTGACGAATTGGGCGGTGCCGCCAGCGGCGGTGATGGCCGCGGCCACCGCCCGGCCGTCCTCCTCCAGCATGTCGGCCACCGCCACCTTGGCCCCTTCGCGGGCGAAGAGCCGGGCCGTCGCGGCCCCCATGCCGGAGGCGGCGCCGGTGACGAGCGCGGTCTTGTTGGCGAGGCGCATGACGTTCCCTGTCCCTTTTTCGTGTGGGTGACGAAGCCTCGCGCAAGCCTGGCCTTGACGCCACCCCCGCCGCGCGGCATAGGACCCCACCTTCTTACCCCCGCCGTGCGTGGCTATGGCCGCGCGCCCCGCTTTCAGGATTTGCACCATGGCCCGCCGCTGCGGCATCACCGGCAAGGGCGTGTTGACGGGTAACAACGTCAGCCACGCCAACAACAAGTCCCGCCGGCGCTTCCTGCCCAACCTGCAGGATACCTCGTTCTTCTCGGACGTGCTGGCCTCGAGCATCCAGCTGCGGCTGACCACCAACGGCATCCGCACCATCGAGCACAACGGCGGCCTCGATGCCTTCCTGCTCGGCACGCCGAACCGGAACCTGCCGGCGGAAGCCATGGTCCTGAAGCGCCGGATCATCCGCGCCCAGGCCAAGAAGGCGGCCAGCGCCGCGGCGTAAACCGCCGCTTCAGCGACTGGATGCTAAAAGCCGGGCCATGCCCGGCTTTTTTTATGTCCTGCTCGGATCGGTCCTGGGGCTGGCGTCCCTGACCATGACCCTGGTGCTCGCCCACCGGTTGCGGGCCGCCGGGGATGACGCGGCCATGGCCCGGCGCCTGGCGGAGTCCCGCAGCCGCTGCCTCGGCCTGGTCGCGCAGGAGCTGCAGGCCTCCGGCTTCGCCCTGCTGGCGCTGTCCGGCCCGGCCGCCGCCGCCGCACAGCGGCTGCTGGCCCTGGCCGATCACGTCGGCGATGCCCTGGCCGCCGAGGCCGCCCCCCGGCACCTGGCCCAGGTCAGGGTGCCGCTCGCCCCGCTGCTCGAGGATGCGGTCGCCACCGTCGCCGCCCAGCTGGCACCGGGCCAGCGGCGCTGGCGGCTCTCCCCCGAATTCGCCCCGCTGGCGCTGCAGGCCGACCGCCGCGCCCTCCAGGGCGCGCTGCTGCAGGTCCTCGGCCGCGCCGCCCGGATGACCCGGCCCGGCGAATGGATCGAGCTGCGGCCGGTGCTCACCGCCGACAGCCTGGCCATCGTGGTGGAGGATGAGGGCGCCGGCCTGCCGGCCGGGGATCTCGCCGACGCTGCCCCCGCGGGCACCCGGGGCCTCGGCCTGGGCCTGGCCCTGGCGCGGTCCCTGCTGGAAGCCCATGGCGGGACGCTGCGGCTGGAGGGGCTGGCCGGCGTGGGCACCCGGGCCTGGCTCACCCTGCCGCGGGACCGGCTGCTGGGCTGAGCCGCGCCGCTCAGCCGCCCTTCAGGAAGGCCGCCAGGCTGGCCGCGGCCTCGCCCGGCCCGGCCTGGTCCGCCGCCACCCCGGCATAGAATTGCCCGATGGCCTGATAGATGCCGGCGGCCTCCGGCCCGGTGAAGCCGGCGATCTCCTCCATCTCGCCGACCCAGCGATAGGCCTTGTCCGGCATGGGCGGCACCATCCGCTGGAACCAGGCGAGCAGCTGCGGCTGGCTCCGCGCCAGCTCCGCCCGCAGCCCCTCGGCCGCGCCGCCGCGGCCGGCCGCCAGCATCATGGCCGCGCCCAGCGCGACCAGCCCCTTGGTGATCCCGGCATAGGACATCTTGAGCGCCGAGGCGGCGCCGACCGGCCCGGGCGTCACCTGCACCTCCAGCCCGTGGTCGCGCAGCACCAGGGCCCGCGCCGCCTCCGGCCCCGAGACGTAGAGCACCGGGGTATAGCCATCCGGCCGCGGCGGCCCGCCGATGATCCCGCCGTCGACGAAGGCGGCGCCCGCCGCTTCGATGCAGCCCGCCACCTGCCGCGCCGTCTCCGGGCTGATGGCGTTGCAGTCGGCATAGGCGGCGGGGCGCCCGGCCGCCCGCAGCGCCGGCGCCAGCCACTGGGCGGTGGCCAGCGCCTCCGCCGGCGGCAGCACGCTGAGGAATATATCGGCGGCGGCCAGCGCCTCCGGCCCGGCGTCCTCCATCCCGGCGGCGGCCGCCCGCCGCCGGCTGGCCGGGCTGCGGCCGGCGAGGCTGGTCAGGACCCGGGCGCCGCCATCGGTCAGCCGCCGGGCCATGCCGGCTCCCATGGCACCCTGGGCGACGATGGCGACGACCGTCATGCTGTGCTTCCCTGGACTCTGGAAACGCAGCCTAGAACGATTGGGGGTCAACCCGCCATGCAGCCGCTGACGGTCGCCGTGGTCTCGCGCAACTACTTCAACCTGCCGCTGTGGATCGGCCTGCATGCCGGACTCTTCGCGGCGGAGGGCCTCGACCTCCGCATCGACCACATCGAGGGCATCGAGGAGGTGAACGACCGGCTGCGCGACGGCCGCGCCCAGCTCGCCTACGGCGTGACCGAGCATGTCATCCTCGACGCCGAGGCCGGCGGCCGGCAGCGCATCATCGGCGGCAACGTCAACCGGCTGCCCTTCTCCTTCATCGCCCGGGCAGGCATCGCGGATTACGCCGGGCTGCGCGGCAAGCGGATCGGCGTCTCCTCGCTGCGGGCGGGCAGCTCCTCGCTCATCATCAAGCTGCTGGCGGGGCAGGGGCTGCACTGGCCCGGCGACTACGAGCTGGTGCCCTGCGGCCCGATCCTGGCGCGCTGGGAGCTGCTGCGCTCGGGCGGAATCGATGCCGGGCTGCAGGGCGCGCCGCTCGACCGCATCGCGCTCGACGCGGGCTTCGTCAGCCTGGGCAATCCGCGCGAGCTGGTGCCCGACTTCCAGTTCACCAGCCTCGACGTCGATGCCGGCTGGGCCGAGGCCCACCGCGACCCGATGCTGCGCTTCTGCCGCGGCTTCCTCCGCGCGCATGAGCGCTTCTACGCCGACCGGGCGCTGGTCGTGCGGCTGGCCGAACAGGAAGCCGGCATCGCCCCGCGCTACGCCGAGGCGGCCTGGGACGACTATACCCGCGAGGCCATCTTCCCGCGCGACGGCGAGGCCAGCGAGGCCGGGGTGCAGGCGCTGATCGACATCAGCGCGCTGATCCGCGACCTGCCCAGCCGCCCCCGCCGCGCCGCCGACTACATCGACCGCCGCTGGCTGGCCGCCGCCCGGGACTCGCTGCGATGATCGACTACGGCGACCGCGCCCGGCTCGGCCTGCTGGTCCCCTCCGGCAACCGCGTGGCGGAGCCCGAGCTGCAGGCCATGCTGCCGCCCGGCGTCACCGCCCTGGTCACCCGGCTCGAGCTGCGCGGCAGCTCCGAGCCCGAGCTGCTGCACATGATCGGCGCGCTGGAGCCGGCCGCGAGGCTGCTGGCCGATGCCGGACCCGGGCTCATCGCCTTCCACTGCACCGCGGTCTCGACCTTCGCCCCGGCCATGGCCGCCGACATCTGCGCCCGGATCGAGGCCGCCGCCGGCATCCCCGCCTGCGCCACCACGGATGGCATCCTCGCCGCCCTGGCACGGCTCGGAATCCGCCGGCTGCTGCTGGTGACCCCCTACATCGATGCGGTGCATGAGCGCGAGATCGGCTACCTCGCCAGCCACGGCATCGCGGTCGTCGGCGGCGACCGCATGGGCGTCGACAGCAATGCCGAGATGGCCGGCATCCCGCCCGCGGCCATCGCCGCCCGGGTCCGGGCCGCCGCCGCCGCCAGCCCCGCCGGCAGCCTGGGCGCCGAGGCCTGCTTCATCAGCTGCACCGCCATCCGCTCCGCCGGGCTGATCGCCCCGCTGGAGGCCGAACTCGGCATGCCCGTGCTGACCAGCAACCAGGCGATGGCCTGGCACGCCACCCGCCGCCTCGGCCTGGCGGACACCGTTCCGGGATTCGGCCGGCTCATGGCCCTGTAACGGCTTGCCCCCGGGCGGCGGCCCCGTATCATCCGCCGCAATCCCGGAGGAAACCAAGCCATGAACCAGCTCTCGAGGCGTGGCCTCGCCGCCGCCGCGGCCCTGCTCGCCACCCCCGCGCTGCCGCGGGCGCAGCCGCGGAGCATCCTGCGGATCGGCTGGACCAGCGGCGACGGCGCCCAGGACCCCTATGCGCTCGGCGCCCGGGAATTCCAGAAGGCGCTGGCCGCCCGCATCGGCGAGCGGATCGACGTGCAGCTCTACCCCAATCGCGCCATCGGCGACGAGCGGCCGCTGGTGGATGGCATGCGGCTCGGCACCGTCGACATGGGCGTCATCACCAATGCGGTGATCGCCCAGGTCGAGCCGGCCTTCCAGGTCAACGACATGCCCTTCCTGTTCTCCTCGGAGGAACAGGGCCACCGCGTGCTGGACGGCGCCGTCGGCTCCCAGCTGCGCCAGCGGCTGGAGGCCAAGGGCATCGTGCCGCTCGGCTACATGGAAGGCGGCTTCCGCCACATGATCAACAACGTCCGCCCCGTCGTGCAGCCGGCCGACCTCAAGGGCATCAAGTTCCGCGTGCTGCAGAGCCCGATCTACCTCGAGATGTACCGCAGCCTCGGCGGCAACGCGGTGCCGATGGCCTGGGGCGAGACCTTCACCGCGGTCCAGCAGGGGGCCATCGACGGGCTCGAGGTGCCGCTCGGCATCATCGAGCAGAACAAGCTCTACGAGGTGACCAAATACCTCTCCCTGACCGGCCACATCTACTCCATGATCGGCCTGCTCATCGCCAAGCGCAGCCTCGACAAGCTGCCGGCCGACCTCAAGGCCGCGGTGATCGAGGCCGGGGCCGAGGCGACGAAGGCGCAGCGCGCCGCCAACGGCGCCGCCCAGGCGGTCTTCCGCGGCAGCCTGGCGCAGCACGGCATGCAGGTGAACGAGGTGCCGGACAAGGCCGCCTTCCGCCGCGGCGTGCTGCCGATGTACGAGAGCTTCCGCGGCCAGATCGGCACCGACATCATCCGGGACGCCCTGGCGGCGGTGCAGTAGGTGCGGGCATTCGGCGCCTTCACCGGCGCGGTTGCCTGGGCGACCCGCGCCAGCATCGGCCTCGCGGCGGTGCTGATGCTGCTCGCCATCACCTATCAGGTCGTCCTGCGCTACGGCTTCGGCGACACGCCCTCCTGGTCCGAGGAGCTGGCGGTGCTGCTGTTCAGCTGGTCGGTGCTAGGCGGGCTGGCGCTCGGCGTGCACGAGGGCTGGCACGTGCGGCTGACCCTGCTGCCCGATCTGCTGCCGGCCAGGCTCCGCGCCTGGACCGAGCGGCTGACCGAGCTAACCACCGCGGCGCTCGGCGTCTTCCTCGCCTGGTCCGGCTGGCGCTTCCTCGACCTGACCTCCGGCAGCACCTCGGCGGCCATCGGCTATCCGATCGAGATCCTGAATGCGCTGGCGCCCCTCTGCGGCGCGCTGGTCGCGCTGTTTGCGCTGGACCGGGCGCTGCGCGGCCCGACGGGCGACATCGCTTGACCGCCATCTCCTGGTGCTTGACCGCCGGCTTCGCCGGGCTGGTCGTGCTCGGCTTCCCCTTCGCCATCGCCATCGCGCTGGCCGTCACCGCGGCGCTGCTGCTGGCCGACATCGAGCCGGCCTTCCTGGCCCAGGCGGTCATCAGCGGCAGCCAGCAGTTCAGCCTGCTCGCCATCCCGCTGTTCATGCTGGCCGGGGAGCTGATGACCGCGGGCGGCCTGTCGCAGCGGCTGGTCGACCTCGCCGGCACGCTGGTGCGGCACCGGACCGGCGGCCTCGCCATGGTCGCGGTGCTGGCGGCGCTGGTCTTCTCCGCCATCTCCGGCTCGGCGCCGGCGACCACGGCGGCGATCGGCACCATCCTGATCCCGGCCATGGCAGCGGCCGGCTACAGCCGCGCCTTCGCCGCCAGCATCGCGGTCAGCGCCGGCGTGCTCGGCCCGCTGATCCCGCCCTCCATCGCCTTCGTCATCTGGGGCATCATCGCCGAGCAGTCGATCAGCCGGCTCTTCCTGTCGGGCATCGTGCCCGGCCTGACGCTGGCCATCGGCCTATTGGTGATCTGCTGGGCGCATGCGAAGCGCAACAAGGTGCCGAGGCTGCCGCGCGCCTCCCTGGCCGAGACCTGGGCCGCCTTCCATCAGGGCAAGTGGGCGCTGGCCTCGCCGCTGGTGGTGCTGGGCGGCATCTATGGCGGCATCTTCACCCCGACCGAGGCCGCTGCCGTCTCCTGCGTCTATGCCCTGGTCATCGGGCTGTTCGTCGAGCGCAAGCTGACCGTCCCGGCGCTGCCCGGCATCGTCGCCAGCGCCATGCGCACCAGCGGCATCGTCTGCGCCATCATCGCCGTCTCAGCCGGCTTCGGGATATTGGTCGCGCAGGAGCAGATCGCCACCCGCTTCGCCCACTGGATGGCCGACAGCATCGAGCAGCGCTGGCTGGCGCTGGCCTCGCTGAACATCGCCTTCTTCCTGCTGGCGGCGGTGATGGACGAGATCGCCATCATGGTCATCCTCGGGCCGATGCTGATCGCCATCGCCAACCGCTTCGGGGAGGACCCGATCCATTTCGGCGCCATGATCGTGACCAATGTCTCGATCGGCATGGCGGCGCCGCCGATCGGCTATTGCCTCTTCATCGGCATGGCCATCAGCAAGCTCACGCTCGGGCAGATCTCGCGCGCCATCTGGCCGCAGATCATGGTCATGCTCGTGGTGCTCTTCCTCACCACCTACATCCCGGGCTTCGCCCTGATGCTGCAACCGGCAGGACGCTGAGCATGACCCATCCGCTGTTCGACCCAGCCGACTTCCGCATCCCTGCCGGCATCGCCCATGTCTGCGCCGGCGGCGAGACCGCTTTCCTCCATCGCCACGACGCGGCGATGTCACGCTATGCCGCCGACAAGAGCAACGGCATCCAGGGCCGCCACGCCCAGGATGCCGAGGTGCTGCGCGCCCGCAGCCAGCTGGCCGCGAACTGGGGCGTCGACCGCGGCGATATCGGCCTGGTCGCCAATGTCGCCGAGGGCATGTCCATGCTGGTCGAGAGCATCGACTGGAAGCCGGGCGACACCATCGTGGTCGACCCGGACGAATACCCTTCGCTGGTCGCCCCGGTCGCGCTGCAGCGCCATCCGCATATCGGCATCCGCTATGCCCGGGCCGGGGATGCGGCGGCGCTGGCGAAGGTGGTCGATGCGCGGACCCGGATGCTGGCGGTCTCGCAGGTGTCCTACCTCACCGGGGAGCGCTACGACCTCGCCGCGATGCGGCAGGTGGCCGACAGTGTCGGCGCGCTGCTGGTGGTGGACCATACCCAGGCCGCGGGTTACCTGCCGATCGACCCGCGCCTCGCCGATTTCGCCTTCGCTGCCACCTACAAGTGGCTGCTGGGCATGACCGGCACTGCGGTCGCCTATTGGAACCGCGCGCGTCAGCCGGATTGGGCGCCGAGCACGGCGGGCTGGAATTCGATCGAAGGGCTCGGTGCGCCGGACTACGCCGCCGGGCTGCAGCTGGTGCCGGACGCCATGCGCTTCGCCCGCGGCAATCCTGCCCATGCGTCGGTCTATGTGCTGGCCTCGGCGCTCGACTACCTCGGCCACTATCCCGAGGGCGCGGTGCTGGCGCATGTGCAGTCCCTGACCGCCGCGCTGCACGCCCGCCTCGCCGAGGCCGGCATCGCCAGCACCACGCCCGCCGATGCGGCCCGGCACGGCGCCAGCGTCTGCATCGCCCTGCCCGGCGCGGCGGCGCTGACCGAAGCGTTGGTCCGCCACGGCGTCTGGGCCTGGAACGGGCGCGGGCGCATCCGCTTCAGCTTCCACGGGTACAACGCCATGGCCGATGTCGACCGCATCATGGCGGCGCTGCGGGCGGAGTGGCGGCCGTGAGGCTCGCCCGCCGCACGCTGCTGGCCGGGCTTGCGATGCCGGCCATGGCCCGCGCCGCCTTCCCCGACCGCCCCATCCGCCTGGTGGTGCCCTTTGGCGGCGGCGGCCAGACCGATATCGTCAGCCGCGTCACCGCCGATGCGCTGAGCCGCGCCCTGGGCCAGCCGGTGCTGGCCGACAACCGCCCCGGCGGCGCCGGCAATACCGCCGCCGAGGCGGTCGCCCGGGCGCCGGCCGATGGGCACACGCTGCTGGTGGCGACCGCCGGCACCAACAGCGGGCTGAACGCGCTGCTGTACAAGCAGCTCGGCTACGACTGGAAGGCGGACTTCACCCCGGTCGGGCATTTCTGCTCCACCTTCAACGTGCTGCTGGTCCACAACTCCATCCCCGGGGCCAGTTTCACCGAGGTGACCGATTGGATCCGCGCCAATTCCGGCCGCTTCACCTTCGCCTCGGCCGGCGTCGGGGCGAATACCCATCTCATCATGGAGGATATCGGCCTCCGCCTCGGGCTCGAGATGGTGCACGTGCCCTATCGCCAGAGCACCCAGGCGATGACCGACTTGCTCTCGGGGCGCATCCACGCCCGCTGCATGGGCCTGCCCGAGGGCGCCACGGTGAGGGACCAGCCGAGCCTCCGCGCCGTGGCGCTGACCACCCCCGGCCGCCGCCCGGAATGGCCCGGCGTGCCCAGCGTCGCCGAGACCATCCCGGGCTTCGAGGCCGGCGGCTATTTCGGCCTCTCGGCCCCCGCCCGCACCCCGCCCGAGGTCATCGCCCGGCTGAATGCCGCCCTGAACGAGGCCCTGGCGGACGAGCGGGTCCGGGCCGCCTATGCCAAGGTCGGCGCCGATGTGGCGCCGGCCAATACGCCGGCGGAATTCAGCGCCATGGCGCGCGCCGAGGGCGCACGCTGGTCGCCGCTGATCCGCCGTCTCAACCTTGTCGCCGAATAGGAGGTCTTGATGTCCCTGACCCTGAGCGAGGAACTGCAATCCTGGGTGGGCCGCACCCGCGAGGTGGAGGAGGATATCAGCCTCGGCGCCGTCCGCCGCATCGCCGGCATGCTCGACATGGACCCCGAGGACTTCCGCCGCGGCGACGTGCTGCCGCCGCATTGGTTCACCCTGTTCTGCGCCGAGACGCCGCGGCATTCCGACATCGGCACCGATGGCCACCCGAAGCCCGGCGTGGTGCTGCCGCCGATCCCGCTGCCGCGCCGCATGGGCGCCGGCCGCCGGGTGACCATCCCCGGCGCGCTGCGGATCGGCGACGTCGCGGTGAAGACCGCCGAGGTCGCCGCCATCGTCCCGAAGCAGGCGCGCACCGGCTTCATCACCGTGCTGACCATGCGCCATACCTTCCGGGTGAAGGACGAGGTGGTGGCGATCGAGGAATTCGATGCGGTCTACCGCGAGGCGGTGAAGCCCGGCGAGAAGAGCACCGTCCCGCCGCCGGCGCCGGCGCCGGCGCCCGGCGATGCCGCCTGGAGCACGGCGGTGACGCTGACGCCGCCCATGGTCTTCCGCTATTCCGCCGTCACCTGGAATGCCCACCGCATCCACTACGACGCCGACTACGCCCGGGCCGAGGAAGGCTATCCGGACACGGTGCAGAACGGCGGGCTGACCATGCAGCTGCTGCTCGACGCGGCGGTGGCGAAGACGCCGGGCCGGTTGGCCGGCTTTTCCGCCCGGCTGACCCGGCCGATCTACGTCGGCGAGACCATTACCCTCTGCGGCCGGCCGGGCGAGGGGGGCAGGCTGCTCGCCTGGGTGCAGGACCGCGACGGCAACCAGAACGCCCAGCTCGAGTGCGAGTTCGCAACATGAGCGGTGGGCCGCTGGAGGGCGTCCGCGTCGTCGACCTGACCACGGTGGTGGTCGGGCCGATCACGACGCGCACGCTGGCGGACCAGGGTGCCGAGGTGATCAAGGTGGAGGCGCCGGGCGGCGACATCCTGCGCTATCTCGCGGCCGGGTCGCGCTCCCCGGCCATGTCGGGCAAGTTCATCAATTTCAACCGCAACAAGCGGTCGATCGTGCTGGACATCAAGCAGCCCGCCGGCATCGCGGCGCTGAAGGCGCTCATCGCCACGGCGGATGTCTTCGTCTCCAACGTGCGGCCGGCGGCACTCACCCGCGCCGGGCTGGATTACGCCTCGCTCGCGCCCGGCAATCCGCGGCTGATCCACTGCGGCATCGTCGCCTTCGGCACCGATGGCCGCTACGCCAACCGTCCGGCCTACGACCCGATCATCCAGTCGCTGTCCGGCGTCGCCGGCACCTTCGACCGTGCCATCGGCGAGCCGCGCTTCGTGCCGATGGTGATGACCGACCACATCACCGGCCTGGTCTCGGCGCAGTCCATCGGCTTCGCGCTGTACCGGCGGGAGAAGACCGGGCACGGCGAATCGATCGAGGTGCCGATGTTCGAGACCATGGCGAGCTTCGTGACTTCCGAACACCTCGGCGCCGCCACCTTCGACCCGCCGGAGGGCCCGACCGGCGATGCCCGGCTGCTCTCGCCGGACTACCGCCCGCTGCCGACGCTGGATGGCTACATCACCGTCCGCCCCAACGACAACCGCCAGGCCTTCGCTTTCTTCGAGGCCATCGGCCGGCCGGAGCTGAAGTCCGACCCGCGCTACGCCACGCCGAGCAGCCGCACCCAGCATGCCGCCGACTACTTCAGCGTGCAGGTCGAGGCCCTGGCGCAGAAGAACACCGCCGAGTGGCTGGAGATCTTCGCCAAGGCCGATGTCCCGGCCGGGCCCTACAACACCCTCGACGACCTGCTGGACGATCCGCATCTGAACGACGTCGGCTTCTGGAATTTTGACGAGCACCCGACCGAAGGCCGCATCCGCCGCACCCGCACCCCCGTCACCTTCCGCGGCGGCATGCGGGAGGAAGTGCTGCCCGCCCCGCGGCTCGGCGCCCAGACCGCCGAGATCCTGGCCGAGGCCGGCTACACCGCGGATGAGATCGCCACCATGCTGCAGTCCGGCGCGGCTGCCTGAAGGAAATGATGATGACCCTTCCCACCTGGCGCTCCCTGCTTTTCGTGCCCGCCACCGCCGAGCGCTTCGTCGCCCGCGCCCATACCCGCGGTGCCGACGTCATCATCCTCGACCTCGAGGACAGCATCCCGCCGGCGGAGAAGGCGGCCGCCCGCGCCGCGCTGCCCGCCGCCGCGGCGCAAATCCATGCCGCCGGCAATGAGGTCGCGGTCCGCATCAACCGGGCGCTGGAACTGGCGATCCCCGACATCGCCGCCGCCGTCATGCCGCAGGTCACCGCGCTGATGCTGCCGAAGGTGATGGGCGGCGAGCACATCAAGCTGCTGTCGGAAGTGGTCGCGGTGCGGGAGGCGGCACTCGGCCTGCCCATCGGCCATACCCGCTTCATCGCCATCGTCGAGACGCCACAGGCGCTGCCCAACCTGGTCGCCATCGCCGGCGCCGATCCGCGCATGGCAGCCCTCGGCGTCGGCTCGGAGGATCTCTCGACCGAGCTCGAGGCCGTGCCCGGCGCCGACATGCTCTACCACTTCGGCATGATGGCGGTGGCCGCGGCGCGCGGCGCGGGGATCCTGCCGCTCGGCTCGGTCGGGGCCTTCGCCGATTTCAATGACCTCGAAGGCTACCGCGCCTCCCTCCAGCGCTCCCGCCGGCTCGGCTTCGCCTGCACCGCCTGCATCCATCCGCTGCACGTGCCGATCATCAACGAGGAATACGGCGTCGCCCCGGCCGAGGCCGACCGGGCCCGCCGGCTGATCGCCGCCTTCGACGCGGCGCTGGCCCAGGGCTCTGGCGCCGTCGCCTTCGAGGGGGCGATGATCGACCTGCCAGTGGTGGAGCGCGCCCGGCGGCTGCTGGCCCGGGTACGCTGAACGGTTTCACTTGAAACCACCGGCGGGGTGGCGCAATCAGGCGGCCAAAGGGAGGCATCCATGGACCTGGCCATGCAATCCGGCTTCGGCAATGAATTCGCCACGGAAGCCCTGCCGGGCGCCCTGCCGCCGGGACGCAACAGCCCGCAGAAGGTCCCCTATGGCCTCTATGCGGAGCAGTTCAGCGGCACCGCCTTCACCGTCCCCCGCGCCGAGGCCCGGCGCAGCTGGCTCTACCGCATCCGCCCCTCGGCCGGGCATGGCGCCTTCCGCCCCATAGACCAGGGGCTGCTCTGCGGCCCCTTGGCGCCGCCGACGCCGAACCGCCTCCGCTGGGACCCGCTGCCGATCCCGGAGGATCCGACCGACTTCGTCGCCGGCCTCACGACCATCGGCGCCACCGCCGCGGGGGAGGCGCTGTCGGGCGTCACCATCCACCTCTACCGCGCCAACCGCTCCATGGAGCGGGTCTTCATGGACAGCGACGGCGAGCTGCTGCTGGTGCCCGAGCAGGGCCGGCTGCTGCTGGCCACCGAATGCGGCCGGCTGGTGGTGGCACCCGGGCAGATCGCCGTCATCCCGGTCGGGATGAAATTCCGCGTCGAGCTGCCGGACGGCACCGCCCGCGGCTATGTCGCCGAGAACCACGGCGCGGCGCTGCGGCTGCCCGACCTCGGCCCGATCGGCGCCAATGGCCTGGCCAATCCGCGGGACTTCCGCTCGCCCGTCGCCTGGTACGAGGACCGCGACGAGCCGTGCGAGCTGGTGCAGAAATACCTCGGGCAGCTCTGGGCCACGACGCTCGGCCATTCGCCGCTCGATGTCGTCGCCTGGCACGGCAACAACGCGCCCTATGTCTACGATACCCGCGACTTCATGGCGATCAACACGGTCAGCTTCGACCACCCGGACCCGTCGATCTTCACCGTGCTGACCAGCCCCGGCGCCGCCGCCGGCGTCGCCAATATGGACTTCGTCATCTTCCCGCCGCGCTGGATGGTGGCCGAGGCCACCTTCCGGCCGCCCTGGTTCCATCGCAACGTGATGAACGAATGCATGGGGCTGATCCACGGCGTCTACGACGGCAAGGCGCAGGGTTTCGCCCCCGGCGGCGTCTCGCTGCATCCGCGGCTCAGCGGCCATGGCCCGGATGCCGCCACCACCGAACGCGCCATCGCCGCCGAGCTTGCGCCGCACAAGCTGGAAGGGACGCTCGCCTTCATGTTCGAGACCAGCCAGGTCATCCGCCCCAGTGCCTTCGCCATGGCGGCGCCGCAGCTTCAGCCGAGTTACGACGCTTGCTGGGATGGGCTGCCGAAGCGCTTCACCGGCGCACCATGAGCGTCCTCGCCGGCATCAAGGTGGTGGAGCTCGGCCAGGTCCTGGCCGGCCCCTTCGCCGGCGCCATCCTCGCCGATCTCGGCGCCGAGGTCTGGAAGGTCGAGAAGCCCGATGGCGGCGACGATGCCCGGCAGATGGGCCCGGCCTTCCGCCATGGCGACGCGCTGAACTTCCACGAGTTCAACCGCGGCAAGCGCAGCGTGGCGCTCGACCTGAAATCCCCCGCGGGCGTCGCCGCGCTGCATGCGCTGCTCGAGGATGCCGATATCCTGGTCCACAACCTCCGCCCCGGCGTGGCGGAAGCGCTCGGCATCGGCCCTGAACCCGTCACCGCCCGGCATCCGCGGCTGATCTACTGCGCCATGGGCGCCTTCGGCCACCTCGGCCCGCTCGCCCGGCGCCCGGGCTACGAGCCGCTGTTCCAGGCCTTCTGCGGCCTCTCCTCGATCACCGGCGAACCGGACGGCCCGCCGGTGCGGATGGGCGCCTCCGTGGTGGACCAGGGCACCGGCATGTGGACCGTCATCGGCGCCCTGGCCGCTCTGCAGCAGCGCCATGCCACCGGCCGCGGCTGCGTGGTGAATACCTCGCTGTTCGAGACCGCGCTGATGTGGGCGGGGCAGAAGATCAGCGCCTACGTCAACATGGGCAAGCTGCCGGAACGCCATGCCTCGGGCCATCCGAATTTCGTGCCCTACCAGGCCTTCGAGACCGCCGATGGCCCGCTGCTCATCTGCTGCGGCAACGACCGGCTGTTCCGCAAGCTGGCCGCCCAGCTCGGGCGGCCGGACTGGCCCGAGGACCCGCATTTCGCCACCAATCGCCAGCGCATCGCCCACCAGGGCGCGCTGCTGCCGCAGATCGCGGAGCTGCTGCGCGACCGCCCGCGGGCCGCGCTGGCCGAGGCGCTGGTCGCCGCCGGCGTCCCCTGCGCCCCGGTGAATACCATCCCCGAGGTGCTGGCCGAGCCCCAGGCCGCGGCCATGGACATGCTGCAGGCGGTGCCCGGCGAGGATTTCTCCCTCGTCGCCATGCCGCTGTCCTTCGACGGCGAGCGGCCGCGGATCCGGCATGGTGCGCCGAGGCTGGGCGATATGACGCCCGAGGTAATCGCTTCCGACCCGCCGGAGGGGTGATGGTCCGGTCACGCGGCGGGACGTCCCCGCCGCGTGACCGGAGACACCTCGGATGAGCGACCACGACAGCCTGATCGACCGCTACATCGCCTGCTGGAACGAGGCGGATGCGGGACGCCGCGCCGCGCTGGTGGCGGCCACCTTCGCCGCCGACGCCCGCTACCGCGACCCGCTGATGCAGGGCGAAGGCCATGCCGGCATCGCCGCCATGATCGGTGCCGCCCAGGCGCAGTTCCCCGGCCTCGGCTTCACCCGCCGCGGCGCGGTGGAGGCGCATGGCGGCAACCTCCGCTTCGCCTGGGAGCTCGGCGTCCCGGGCGCGGCGCCCGCCGCCGCCGGCACCGACTTCGCCACCCTCTCCCCCGACGGACGCCTCGGCAGCGTCACCGGCTTCCTCGATGCGGTGCGGGAGGCGGCGTGATGGAGATGATCCTCCCCTCCGTCCTCCTTCGCCGCGCGCTGCTGCTGGATGCGGCCTGCAGCGGTGGCATGGGCCTGGTGCTGGCGCTGGCCGCGGCGCCGCTGGGCGGGTGGTTCCACCTGCCGGAGGCGCTGCTGCGGGAGGCGGGCCTGTTCCTGCTGGCCTTCGCCGCCGCCCTCGGCTGGCTCGGCAGCCGTCCGGCGGTGCCGCGCTGGGCGGTGCTCGGCGTCATCATCGGCAATGCGCTCTGGGCGATCGACAGCGTCCTGCTGCTGCTGCCGGGCTGGATCGCGCCGAACTGGCTCGGCGTCGGCTTCATCCTGGCCCAGGCCCTCATCGTCGCGGCGCTGGCCGAGCTGGAATACGCCGGGCTGCGGCGCTCCGCCCGGGCGGTCACGGCCTGATGCATGCGGCCGGCGGGGAACCAACTTGGGGAACCGCCGGCCGCCCCTGGCGCGTTGCTGTCGGCGGAACCATCCGGAGCCGCCGCATGATCGAACAACTCCGCATCTACGAGATCTTCGAGCCCACCCGCGCCGCCTTCCTCGCCCGCTTCCGCGACCACGCCATGCGCATCATGGCCCGGCACGGCTTCCACATCCTGGCGATCTGGGAATCCCGGTCCGAGGCGGGGCCGGAATTCAGCTACCTGCTCGAATGGCCGGACGAGCCGAGCCTGCGCGCCGCCTGGGAAAGCTTCCTGGCCGACGAGGAATGGATCGGCATCAAGCGCGACACGCCCGAGGACCAGGGGCCGATGGTCGGCATGATCGAGGATCGGGTGCTCCACCCGGTGGATTATTCGCCGCACCTCTGACGCCGCCTGGCCTATCCTGGCGGCGGGGGAACATCGCATGCCAGACACCGTCGCCGCCGCCGCGCTTCGCCGCTTCATGGCCGGCATCTTCGAGGCCGCGGGCGTCCCCGCGGCCGATGCCGCGCAGGTGGCCGGGCTGATGGCCGAGGCCGACCTGATCGGCGCCGATGGCCATGGCGTCTTCCGCCTGGCGCAATACGTCCGCCGCATCCGCGCCGGCGGCATGAACCCCCGCGCCGTGCCGCATATCGTCGAGGAACGCCCGGCCTCGGCGCTGATCGACGGCGACAACGGCCTCGGCCACCTCGCCACCACCCTGGCGGCGCGGACCGCCATCGCCAAGGCGAAGACCCAGGGAGTCGCCTGGTGCGGCGTTCGGGGCGGCAACCACGCGGGCCCTGCCAGCCTTTATGCGCGGATGCCGATGGAGGAAGGGATGATCGGCCTCTACCTCGCGGTCGGCAGCGCCAACCACCTGCCGCCCTGGGGCGGGCTGGAGCTGCTGCTCTCGACCAACCCGATCGCGGTCGCGGTGCCGGCCCGGCACGAGCCGCCGATCGTGCTCGACATGGCCACCACGGTCGCCGCCTACGGCAAGGTGAAGGTCAAGGCGCAGCGCGGCGAGGCCATGCCGGAAGGCTGGATGATCGACCGGCTCGGCCGCGCGCTCACCGACCCGGCGCGGGCGAACGAGGGGCTGCTGCTGCCGATCGGCGGCTACAAGGGCTATGGCCTGGCGCTGATCTTCGGCCTGCTCGCCGGCACGCTGAACGGCGCGGCGATGGGCCGCGACGTCGTCGACTTCAACGCCGACGACACCAGCGTGACCAATACCGGCCAGGCGATCCTCGCCATCGACATCGCCGCCTTCGGCGACCCGGAGGCCTTCCGCGACCGCATCGACGCGCTGGCCCGCGAGATCCGCGGCAGCGAGCGGCTGCCCGGGGTGGAGCGCATCTTCCTCCCCGGCGAGCAGAGCGCCGCGACCCGCGCCCGCCGCGCGATCGAGGGCGTGCCGATCCCGCCCCAGCTCCGCGCCCAGCTCGATGCACTGGCGGCCGAGCTGGGCGCGCCGAAGCTGTAGGGGAGGGGAGGCCATGCCCACCCGCCGCGGCCTCGCCGCCGCCGCCCTGCTGCCCTTCGCCGCCCGGGCGCAGGAGCCGGCCTTTCCCGCCCGGCCGATCGCCATGACCGTCGGCTTCGCCCCGGGCGGCGGCACCGATATCCTCGCCCGCCTTCTGGCCGCCCGGCTGGTGGAGGAATTCGGCCAGCCGGTCGCGGTCGAGAACCGCACCGGCGGCGGCGGCACCATCGCCGTCGTGGCGACGGCGCGGTCGCGGCCGGATGGCCATGCGGTCACCATGGGCACCGTCAGCAACAACGTGCAGGTGCCGCTCGCCATGCGGGCGCCGCCCTTCGATCCGCTGCGCGACGTGACGCCGTTGGTCCAGGTCGCCGCGGTGCCGATGGTGGTGACGGTGCCCACCGCCTCGCCGGCGCAGGACCTCGCCGGCCTCGTCGCCCTGGCGAAGGCCAGCCCGGGCAGGCTGAATTTCGCCAGCAACGGCGTCGGCACCAGCCAGCACCTGGCGGCCGAGCTGTTCATGCTGGCGACCGGCACCCGCATGGTCCATGTCCCCTACCGCGGCAGCGGGCAGGTGGTCATCGACCTCGCCGCCGGCGTGGTCGACGTGAATTTCGACACGCTGTCGTCGGTGCTGCCGCATATCCGCGCCGGCCGGCTGCGCGGCCTGGCGGTGACCACCGCGGCACGGTCGGACCAGCTGCCCGGCGTGCCGACGGTGATGGAAAGCGGCGTGCCGGGCTACGACCTGAACGTCTGGTACATGCTGTTCGGCCCGGCGGGCATGCCCGAGGCCGTGGTGCAGGGCTGGGCCGGTGCGGTGAACCAGGCCCTGGCCGACCCGGCCTTCCGTGCTCGCCTGCTGGAGGCCGGCTTCGAGGCTGCCGGCGGCACCCCGGCGGCGGCGGCCGCGCTGGTCCGCGCCGAGATCGCCCGCTACGGCGAGGTCATCCGCCGCGCCGATATCCGCCTCGACTGACTACCGCTTGTAGCCGCCGTCCGCGCCGGCGACCGGCGGCAAGTAATTCCCCGCGGGTGCGCCGTAGACCAGCGGCGGCGGCGCGGCATAGACCGGGGGGCCGGCGTAGACCGGGGGCGGCGCATAGACCACCGGCGGCGGCAGGTAGGCCGGCGGGCCGTAGTAGCGATAGGGCCGGCCATAGCCGTGGACATAGGGACGTGGCCGGTAATAGGGCGCCGGCGGGCCGATGAAGACCCCGAAGCCGCCCCGGTAGCCACCGCCGCCATGCCAATGGCCGCCGCGTGCCGCGGCCTCGGCCATCGGGAGTGCCAGCCCGGCGACCAGCCCGGCGGCGAGAAGCGCGAAGCGCCTGACCATGTTCCGATCCTCCTGCCGGAGAGATAATGCGCCGGCGGCTCCAGGCAATCGAGCGGCGAATGCGCCGCGCCTCACCCCCGGGCCATGGCCTCGGCCAGGGCGAAGCAGCGCTGCCGCGCCGTGCCGATGCGGTCCTGCACCGCCACGACCGCCGCCGCATCCCGCGCCAGCGCCGCGTCGCGCGCCGCCAGCATCCGCGCCATCTCGCCCGGCGCCGGCCCGCCCAGCACCGTCCGGCTGCGGATGTTCTCCGCCGGGTCGAGCGCCTGGGCCACCGCCGCGGCCGGGATGCCGAGCCGCCGGCCGAACAGGCCCTCCGCCGCCGCGTCGAGGTCGGCCGCGGTGATCGCCCCCGCCTGCCGCCCCGCCGCCAGCGCATCCCGCACCACCACGGCGACGATGCTGTGCGCCATGCGGAAGGACAGCCCCGCCTCCCGCACGATCACGTCGGCCAGCTCGGTGGCGGTGCCGAAGCCCTCGGCCGCCGCCGCCATCATCCGCGCCGGGCGCAGGGCGAGATGGGCGAGGACCTCCTCGAGGAGCGCGAGGATGCGCCGGGTCCGCAGCGCCGCGTCCAGCACCGGCTCGTTCACCGCGGTGACGGCGTCGTTCACGTCGGCGAAGGCGGTGTTCTTGGTCGCCGCCAGCGCCGCCATGAGCGCGCCCTGCACCGCCCCCGCCGCGGCGCGGGCATGTTCCAGCGCCACCGGGTTCTTCTTCTGCGGCATGATGGAGGAGACCGCGCTGTGCCGGTCCGCCAGCTCCAGGAAGCCGTATTCCCAGGTGCTCCAGGCCTGCAGGTCGGTCGCCAGCCGGCTGAGGAAGGTCATCAGCACCGCCATGGCCGCGGCCGCTTCCAGCGCGTCGTCGCGCGAGGCGACCGCGTCATAGGCCGCCTCCAGCGGCGCGGCGAAGCCGAGCAGCGCCGTGGTGAACATCCGGTCCAGCGGGAAGGCCGTGGTGGTCAGCGCGCCGGCGCCCAGCGGGCAGAGATCCGCATGGGCCAGGGCGCCGGACAGCCGGACCTGGTCGCGGGCCAGCGCGTCGGCGGCCGAGAGCAGCCAGTAGCCGAAGGTGATCGGCTGGGCATGCTGGGTGTGGGTATAGCCGGGCATGACCACCGCGGCATGCTCGCCCGCCAGCCGCAGCAGGGTGCCGCGCAGGGCCAGCAGCGCTTCCTGGACCGCCAGCAGCTGCGCGCGCAGCGCCATCCGCCAGCTCGTCACGTTCAGGTCGTTGCGGCTGCGCCCGGTGTGCAGCCGGCCGCCGACGTCGGGGCCAAGCGCCCGCACGATCCGCCGCTCGACATAGGAGTAGAGATCCTCCTGGGCGAAATCGACCGGCACACCGGCCGGACCCTCGGCGGCCATGGCCAGCACCTCGGCGAGGCAGGCGGCGATCGCCGGCCGGGCGACGATCCCCTGGCGCTCGAGCATCAGCCCATGCGCCAGGTGCACCCACATCTCGTGGTCGAAGACGTCGCGCTGGGCGCGGGCGACCGCGCCGCGGTAGTAGCTTTCGACCAGCAGGGCCGAGGGCGGTTCCTTCACCCGCTCCCGCAGTGAGGGCTCGCCCTCGGCCATGCGCGGCTACTCGTAGACCAGCGACAGCGTCTCGGCGACCAGCGCCGGCCGGCTGTTGCCCTCGACCTCCACGCTTGCTTCCATCGTCAGCCGGGCACCGCCCTCGATCGGGTCGACCGCCTTCAGCGTCAGATGGCCGCGCACCCGCGCGCCCGCCGGCACCGGGGCGGTGAAGCGCACCTTGTTGGAGCCGTAGTTCACCCCGCGGCTGCGCTGCTTGATCCGGAAGATCCCCTGGTTCAGCTTCGGCAGCAGCGACAGGGTCAGGTAGCCATGGGCGATGGTCTTGCCGCCCGGCATCTCCTTCTTCGCCCGCTCGACGTCGATATGGATCCACTGGTGGTCGCCGGTCGCCTCGGCGAACTGGTCGATCATCTTCTGGTCGACCACCAGCCAGTCGCTGCTGCCCAGCTTCTGGCCGATATGGCCGCGCAGCGCCGCGATGTTCTCGATTTCGAGCATGCGTTTCTTCCCCTTGTCGGTTGGCTTGGGCGAATTCCTGGCATACCCGGGGCGGCTTGGCCATAACCTCACCCCGCAGCCGGGAGAATCACGTGCCGCCCCTCGCCAGGACCTTGCTATGGGCGCTCCCGCTGGCCGGCCTCGCCATTCCCGCCATGGCCCAGCGCGCGCCGGACGCCCTGACCATCGGTGTCGCCGCGCCGGCCACCTCGGTCGATCCGCATTTCTTCAACGCGGCGCCGAACGCGCAGCTCGCCGCGCATGTCTTCTCTCGCCTGGTGGAGCGCGACGCGCTGGTCCGGCTGCAGCCGGGCCTGGCCGAGCGCTGGCGGGCGGTGGCGCCGACCGTCTGGGAATTCCGCCTCCGCCCCGGCGTGCTCTGGCACGACGGCCATGCCTTCACCGCCGACGACGTCGCCTTCTCGCTCGCCCGCGCGCCGAACGTGCCGAACAGCCCCTCCGGCTACGGCAGCTTCCTGCGCATGGTGACGCAGGTGGAGGTGGTGGACCCGCTCACCCTTCGCCTGCACACTCGGCAGCCGCATGCGCTGCTGCCGACCGAGCTCGGCTACATCGCCATCATCGCCCGCCATGCCGCCCAGGGCGCGACGACCGAGGAGTTCAACAGCGGCCGCGCCGCCATCGGCACCGGCCCCTATCGCTTCGTCTCGCACACCGCCAACGACCGCACCGAGCTGGCCCGCAACGACGGCTACTTCGGCCCGCGCGAGCCCTGGGCCCGGGTCAGCCTCCGCTTCCTCGGCAACGACGCCGCCCGCACCGCCGCGCTGCTGGCCGGCGATGCCGACCTGATCGACCAGGTGCCCACGGCCGACCTGGCGCGGCTGAAGCAGGATGCCCGGGTCGGGGTCTTCGAGATCCAGGGGCTGCGGCTGATCTTCCTGCAGCCCGATTTCTCCCACGAGGGGCCGCTGCCCTTCGTCACCGACCATGCCGGCCAGCCGCTGCCCGCGAACCCCTTCCGGGACCTGAGGGTGCGCCGGGCGCTCTCGCTCGGCATCGACCGGGCCGCGCTGGCCGGGCGGGTCATGGAGGGCGCCGCCCAGCCGGCCGGGCAATGGCTGCCGCCCGGGGTCTATTCCCACGACCCCGGCACCCCGGTGCCGCCCTTCGACCCCGCCGCCGCCCGCCGGCTGCTGGCCGATGCCGGCTTCCCCGAGGGCTTCCGCCTCACCCTGCACAGCCCCAACGACCGCTATCCCAACGATGCCCGGATCGCCCAGGCGGTGGCCCAGATGTGGAGCCGCATCGGCATCCGCACCGAGGTCGCGGCGCTGCCCTGGGCCAGCTTCTCCGCCCGCGCCGCCCGCCAGGAATTTGCCATGCGGCTGGCGGGCTGGGGCAGCAGCACCGGGGAGGCGAGCTACCTGCTGGCCAATGTGCTCGGCAGCTACGACCCGGCCGCACGGCGCGGCGCGGCCAATGCCGGGCGCTACTCCAACCCGGCGCTGGATGCGCTGACCGACCGCGCGACCGCGACCCTCGACCCGCTGGAGCGCGAGGCGGTGCTGCGGCAGGCGGTACATCTCGCCAGCGAGGAGGTCGCGCTGATCCCGCTGCTGCACTTGGTCAACGCCTGGGCGGCCCGGGCCGGGCTGCGCTACGATGCCCGGATGGATGAGCGAAGCCTGGCGATGGGGCTGCGGCGCGCCGAGCAGTAGGACCCGATGCCGGATTTCCAACCCGCCCCCGCCACCGTGCCGCCGGGCCACCGCGTCTATGCCATCGGCGACGTCCACGGCTGCGACGACAAGCTGGCCAGCCTGCACGCGCTGGTCGCCGCCGACCTCGCCGCCCGGCCGGTGGCGGCGCCGCTGCTGCTGCACCTCGGCGACTACATCGACCGCGGGCCGGACAGCGCCGGCGTCATCGCCCGGCTCTGCGGCGCCCCGCCGGTGGCCGGCGTGCCGATGGTCAACCTCATCGGCAACCACGAACGCTCCATGCTGGATGCGCTGGCCGGCGAGCGCGCCGCCGTCACCGACTGGCGCTTCCACGGCGGGCGGGAGGCGCTGGCGAGCTGGGGCATCGACCCCGAGGGCGACCCGGCCGGCTGGGCCGCCGCCATCCCCGCCGCGCATCGCCGCTTCGTCGAGGGGCTGGCGCTGACCCATGCCCTCGGCGGCTACCTCTTCGTCCATGCCGGGATCCGCCCGGGCGTGGTGCTCGCCGAGCAGTCGCCCGACGACCTCATCCGCATCCGCGGCCCCTTCCTGACCTCGGAGGCGGAGTTCGGCGTGGTGGTGGTGCATGGCCATTCGCCGACCCGCGGCCCGGTGCTGCGGCCCAACCGGATCGGCATCGACACCGGCGCGGTCTTCGGGCGGGAGCTGACCTGCCTGGTGCTGGAGGCCGACCGGCTGGCCTTCCTGCAGGCCTGAGCGGGCAGGGGCCGCGGACGGCAATTCCCCTGGATCGGCATGGGGCAGCGGTTGTATGCCAGGGCATGGCCATGCCGGGCCGGCGGCCGGTCCCGCCGCGCCGGCCCTGCCATCGGGAGTGGCATCGCCGCCAGGCCCGCTTACCGAAACGTGAAGTATTCAAAAATCATTTAACTTTAGGTTGATCTCACGCGGAAGTGTCGTATCATTCCGCCTCAGGCCCATCGGCCCACTCATGAGGTGTGAGGCGTGCGTCCTGGATCTCTCCTTCCTCGCCGGCCGGGTGGCTGGGCGCGCCGCCTCGGCAGCTGGAGGCTCCGGCTCCTGGCGCTGGTGCTGCTGGCGGTGCTGCCGCCCGCGCTGCTGACGCTCTGGGAACAGCGGCGCACCGCCGAGGACCGCCTGGAGGAGGCCGGCGAGGCGCTGGCCGGCCTCGCCCGCAACACCGCCCGCGAGCAGGCCGCGCTCATCGGTCAGGCCCAGACCTTCCTCGCCGCCATCGCCAGGCTGCCGGCGCTGCGCGACGGGACGCCGGAGGAGTGCCGGCCGGTGCTGGCCAGCCTCGGCGGCCATGCCGCCTGGCAGCAGGCCCTCGGCGTCTACGGCGCGGACGGCAAGCCGGTCTGCACCGTCCAGCCGGCGGCGGCCGGCGGCGCCGGCCTCGCCGATCAGCCCTGGTTCCGCACCGCCCTCGCCAGCCGCGGCTTCGTCCTGTCCGACCTGGTCGCCGGCGGGCTGGTGCCGCGGCCCATGGTCATGGCGGTGCAGCCGATCCTCGGCGCCGATGGCGGCGTCCGCCGGCTGGTCGTGGCCGGCCTCGACCTTGCCCAGCTCGGCGACCTCGCCCGGCCGCAGGTGCCGGACGGCGCCGACGTGATGCTGCTCGCCGATGCCGGCGGTGCCGTGGTGGCCCGCTATCCCAGCGCCCCCGAGATGATCGGCCGCAGCCTGCAGGGCACCGCCCTCGCCGTCGCGCTGCAGGGCGGCGCGGGCCATGCCAGCGGCACCGGCCTGCTCGGCATCCCCCGCGTCTTCGGCTTCGCCCCCATCCCCGGCACCCGCGCCGTGGTGCTGGTCGGGCGGGATCCGGTCGGGCTGCTGGCGCCGGTGCGGGCGCTGCAGCGCCAGGTCCTGCTGCTCTCCGGCGGCGCGGCGCTGCTGGCGCTGCTGCTGGCGCTGGCCGCCGGCCACTGGATGGTGCTGCGGCCGATGGCCCGCTTCGCCAGGGCGGTCCGCCGCATCGCCCGGGGCGACCTCGCCGCCCGGGCCAGCATCGGCCCGCTCGGCGGCGAGCTCGGCGCCCTGGCCGGGGAGGTGAACGGCATGGCCGCCCGCCTCGCCGCGCATCGGGCGGAGCTGGAGGCCAAGCATGCCGAGCTGGCGGAGCTGGCGGAGGCCCTCGCCGCCGCCCGGGACGTCGCCGTCGCCGCCAGCGCCGCCAAGACCCGCTTCGTCGGGATGCTGAGCCATGAGCTGCGCACCCCGCTGAACGGCATCTTCGGCCATGCCCAGCTGCTCGTCGCCGACCCCGCGCTCAGCCCGATGCAGCGGCGCTGCGCCGAGCAGATCACCGCCAGCGGCGAGCACCTCATGGCGATGATCCGGGAGCTGCTCGACCTCGCCGCCATCGAGGCGGGCAAGGTCAGGCTGGTGCCGGCGCCGGTCCGCCTGGCCGGCCTGGCCGAGGCCTGCGCCGCGCTGATCCGCCCCACCGCCGCCGGCAAGGGCCTCCGCTTCGGCGTCGAGCTGGCGCCCGGCGCGGCAGGCTGGGTCGCCGCCGATGCGCTGCGGCTGCGCCAGATCCTGCTCAACCTGCTGGCCAATGCGGTGAAATTCACCCCCCGCGGCGAGGTGGTGCTGCGCATCCGGCCCGGCGCGGCCGGTGCCACCCGCTTCGAGGTCAGCGACACCGGCCCGGGCATGGACGAGGCCGAGCGGGCCCAGCTGTTCCAGGAATTCATGCGCCTGCCCGGCGCCGCCCAGGCCGAGGGCAGCGGACTCGGCCTCGCCATCACCGCCCGGCTGGTCGGCCTGATGGGCGGCGCGATCGGGGTCGAGAGCGAGCCCGGCCGGGGCAGCCTTTTCTGGGTCGAGCTGCCGCTGCCGCCTGCCCCTCCCGGCGCCGAGCCGGACTCCGGCCCGCGCCCGCTCCTGCCGCTCGGTCAGCCGCTGCGGCTGCTGCTGGCCGATGACGTGCTGGTCAACCGCGAGGTCGCCCGCGCCCTGCTGACCGGCGCCGGCCATGCGGTGGAGGTGGTCGCCGACGGCGCCCAGGCGGTGGCGGCGGCGCTGGCCGGGGACTGGGACGCGGTGCTGCTCGACGTCCACATGCCGGTCATGGATGGGCTGACCGCCGCCCGCCGGATCCGCGCCGCGCCTGGGCCGCGCGGCCGGGTGCCCATCCTGGCGGTCACCGCCAGCGCCACCCCGGCCGAGATCGCCGCCTGCCTGGCGGCCGGCATGGATGCGCATGTCGAGAAGCCGCTGCGGGCCTGGGAATTGCAGAACACCCTGGCCGCCATCCTGGCGCGGTCGCTGCAGCCGGCCGCGGCGGAATAGCCGCCCGCCCTTGGACCGCGGCCCCCGGGCGCCCATTCTCGGGAGCGACGCCAAGGGGGAAGGGTCGCCGTGAGATACGCGTTGAAGCTCGGTCTCTGGGTGCTGCCGGGGCTGCTGCTGCTCGGGCTGGCCATCCATGCCGCCTGGGCCGGCTGGACTGCGGTCGGCGACACCGAGATGAGCGGGCATGGCATCGCCGCCCTGCTGCTCGGCGGCGTCTTCACCCTCGGGCTGACGGCGGCGTTGGTCGGCCTGCTGCTCTACAGCCGCCGCAACGGCTACGACCAGTAGCGTCCCGGCCGGGCGGCCGGCGGCGTCACCGCCGCCGCGCCTGGCTGACGCCGAGCCAGAGCCCCGCCGCCACGATCACCGCGCCGCCGATCCAGGTGCCGGCATCCGGCCAGTCGCCGAAGAACAGCCAGCCCACCGCGACCGAGCCCAGCAGCTGGAAGTACTGGAAGGGCGAGACGATGTTGGCCGGCGCATAGCCCAGCGCCCGGGCCACGCAGTAGTGCCCCATCGCCCCCAGCACGCCCATGCCGGCGAACATGCCGACATGCGCCCAGCTCTCCGGCGTGCGCCAGACGAAGGGCACCACCAGCAGCATGCCGAAGGCGCCGATGACGCTGCTGTAGATCGCCGAGGTCTCGGCCGAATCGATGCCCGCCACCTTGCGGGTCAGGATCTGGTACATCGCGTAGCTGGCCGCGCTCAGCAGGACGAGCAGCGAGGCCCAGTGGAAGACCTCGCCCCCCGGGCGGATCACCACCAGCACCCCGGCGAAGCCGAGCCCCAGCGCCGCCAGCCGCACCGGCGTCGTCCGCTCCCCCAGCATCGGCCAGGCGAGCAGCGCGACGATGAGCGGCGCGGTGAGGCTGATCGCCGCCGCCTTGGCGATGGGGATGAAGGTGATGGCGTAGAAGTGGCAGAGGTTGGAGGTGAAGAGCCCGCAGGACCGCAGCAGCTGCAGCCCCGGCCGCCGGGCCCGCAGCATCCCGAGGCCGTGCCGCGGCAGGAAGGCCGCCAGCATGAACAGGATATGGCCGAAGGCCCGGGCCCAGGAGACCTGCAGCGAGGAGTACTCGGTGCCGAGGATCTTGGCGAAGCCGCCCATGACCGGGAAGAGCAGCCCGGCGAGGCAGATCGAGAGGATGCCGAGCGGGATGTTGTGCGCCGCCGCCAGCTTCTGCGTCGCCGCCGCCTGCTGCGCGGCCCGGCTGGCCTCGCCGGTCGCGGGGGAGGGACTCAAGGCTGCCGGCCCATCGTTCGCTTGCTATCCATTCCCGCCACGATGGCCCGGCCCCGGATGGGTGGCAACCGGCCGGCGCCGTCCCTGCGCCTTGGAAAAGCCGCGGTCTGCCCCCATATGAGGCATGCGACCGAACGGGGTGCCAAAATGCCCCGGTTGCGCCTAGAAGGGCGCCAGCAGGTCCGATCCCCGGCTTTGTTCTTTTGCGCGACCCCCTCCGCGGTCGCGGAGTTTCCGATTT
Organism: Paeniroseomonas aquatica; assembly: GCF_030409335.1. Classification (GTDB taxonomy): domain Bacteria; phylum Pseudomonadota; class Alphaproteobacteria; order Acetobacterales; family Acetobacteraceae; genus Belnapia; species Belnapia aquatica. Next base: position 50,488 of record NZ_JAUFPN010000184.1, on the reverse strand, counting down.
GACCGAATACGATGGTGCAGCCGCTGGCCCGGCCGATAGCCAGGACCGCGAGACACGCCCCACCCGCCGCCCCGCCCGCCCCCGGATGGCCGCCGCGGCTCCCGCCGCCGCTCCCGGTGACCCCGCCCCGGTGCCCCTGCTCGGGGTGTCCCCGGCGGAGGCCGCCATCCTCGCCTCCGGCATCCCGGTGGAGGCGCGGGAGATGCCGGCGCTGATCCGCCGCGTCGAGCGCCGCATGCCGGCCGATGCCATGACCATCCGCGCCGCGCTGATCGAGACCCGCCGCCGCGGCTGGGTCTCCCGGCTGAACGACCTCGCCAACCGCGCCGGCCGGATCTGGGTCCGCCGCAACGAGACCGAGGCCGCCGCCGCCGCCATCGCCGTGCTGGAGCCGGACGACACCACCCTGGTCGAGGCCCTCGATGCCGCCGTCGCTAGCCGGCTGCGCGGGCTGGGCCCGACGCCGGAAGCGGCGCTCGAGGCGATCGCCGCGGAGATGCTGGAGGCCAACGGCAGCGCCCTCTCGGCCGACCGCCATGCCGCCCTGGCCCGCGACGTCGCCGCCGGCTTCGGCCTGGCCGGCGACGCCGAGGTCGATTTCCTCGACCGGATGGGCGCCATCGAGGCCCGCCGCCGCCGCGACGCCCGCGACGCCGAGGCCGCCTCGCGCGCCAAGCGCCGCGAGGAGGTGCAGCGGCTGCGCGACTGGGAGCGGAGCCTGGTCGACTTCCGCGCGCTGCCCGGCCTGCTCGGGGCCACCGACAAGGAAGTGCTGAAATGGATCGGCGGCGGGCTCATCCCCGTCGCCCGGCGCATCCCGGCCCGCGGCAACGGCCAGGAGAAGTGGGAATTCGACCCCAGCGAGATCACCGCGCTGCGGGCCAATATCCCGGCCTGGCGCGAGACCGACACCCGCGAGACCAGGAAGCGCCCCGGCAACCCGGCAGCCCCGGCGCTGAAGCTCGGCCGCGGCGCCAATGCCGCCGTCGCCCGGGTGGCGGCGCTCGACCGCTACGCCGGCCACTTCGCCACCGCCCGCGCGCTCAACCGCCGCATCACCCTGGTCACCGGCCCGACCAATTCCGGCAAGAGCCACACCGCGCTCGACCGCCTCGCCACCTCCGACAGCGGCATGGCGCTTGCCCCGCTGCGGCTGCTGGCGCACGAATTCCGCGAGGCGCTGGCCAGCCGCGGCGTCGCCGCCTCGCTCTCGACCGGGGAGGAGCGCATGCCGGTCCCCGGCAGCCGCCACCTGGCCGCGACGGTCGAGATGTGCCCCTTCCACAACCCGGTGGACGTGGCGATGATCGACGAGGCGCAGATGCTCGGCGACCGCGACCGCGGCGCCGCCTGGACCGCCGCCATCATGGGCGCCCCGGCGCGCGAGGTCTTCGTCCTTGGCGCCCCGGAATGCGCGACGCTGGTCCGCCGCATCGCGCGCCTTTGCGACGACGACATGGACGAGGTGAAGCTGGAGCGGAAGAACCCGCTGACCGCCGCCCGCGCCCCGGTCGGCCTCGGTGACCTTCGCACCGGCGATGCCTTGGTCGCCTTCTCCCGCCGCGACGTGCTCGACCTGCGCGCCGAGCTGGTCAAGCGCGGCAAGCGCGTGGCGGTGGTCTATGGCGCGCTCAGCCCCGAGGTCCGCCGCGCCGAGGCCGCCCGCTTCCGCAACGGCGACGCCGACGTGATCGTGGCGACCGATGCCATCGGCATGGGCCTCAACCTGCCGATCCGCCGGGTCGTCTTCTCGACGCTCCGGAAGTTCGACGGCGAGAGCCGGCGCGAGCTGAACAGCCAGGAGGTGAAGCAGATCGGCGGCCGGGCCGGGCGCTTCGGCCAGCACGAGGAAGGTGTCGTCAGCGTGCTCGCCGGCGGCGGCAGCCCGGATTTCATCCGGCTGATGCTGAACGCCGCGCCCGGCGTGCCGGAGGACCTCCGCCCGCAGGTGCAGCCGGATGCCGACATCGTCGCCGCCGTCGCCGCCGAGATCAACTCGGACAGCCTGTTCGGCGTGCTGGCCCGCATCAAGCGCGCCGTGCTCCGCACCGACGACCCGAACTACCGCCTGGCCGACATGACCCAGGCGATGGCCGTCGCCACCGCGGTGGATGGCGTCGCCGGCCTGACCCTGCTGGACCGCTGGACCTACGCGCTGTGCCCGGTCGACGAGCGGGACAACGGCGTCTCCCGCCTCGCCCGCTGGGCCATCGAGCATGGCGCCGGCCGCCCCGTCCCGCCGCCGATGGCCGGCCGCCTGCCGGCGCCCGAGCGCGCCGCGCGGGAGGAGCTGGAGCGGGCCGAGAAGGTCCACAAGCGCCTGGTCGCCTGGCGCTGGCTGGCCTTGCGCTTCGAACGCGCCTATCCCGAGCGCGCCGAGGCCGAGGCCGAGACCACCCGCCTCGATCGCTGGATCGAGGACGTGCTGCGCCAGCAGCGCCGCTCGAAGCTCATCGCCTGACCGCCGTGCCGAATCCCTTTCCCGTCATGGCCGGGCCCGTCCCGGCCATCCGTCCGTAAAGTACCGCATGCCCTTTCCTCCGCTGCCCGCCCCCCTCCAGGTCGCCCTCGCCGAGCGCGGCTATGCCGAACCGACCCCCGTCCAGGCCGCCGTGCTGCAGCCGGAGACCGAGGGGCGGGACTTGCTGGTCTCCGCCCAGACCGGCTCCGGCAAGACCGTCGCCTATGGCCTGGCCATGGCCCATACGCTGATGGGCGACACCGACCGCCTGCCCAACCCCGGCAACCCGCTGGCCCTGGTGGTGGCGCCGACCCGCGAGCTGGCGCTGCAGGTGCAGACCGAGCTGGCCTGGCTCTATGCCAAGGCCGGCGGCCGGGTCGTCACCTGCGTCGGCGGCACCGACCCGATCGCCGAGCGCCGGGCGCTGGAGCGCGGCGCGCATATCGTCGTCGGCACCCCGGGGCGCCTGCGCGACCACCTCGAGCGCGGCAACCTGCGCCCGGCCGCCCTGCGCGCCGTGGTGCTGGACGAGGCGGATGAGATGCTCGACCTCGGCTTCCGCGAGGAGCTCGAGGCGATCCTCGAGACCACCCCGCCCGAGCGCCGCACCTTCCTCTTCTCGGCGACGGTGCCAAACGGCATCGCCGCCATCGCCCGCACCTACCAGAAGGACGCGCTGCGGATTGCCGCCGGCGACGAGGGCGCCCAGCATGGCGACATCGAGTACCGCGGCCTGCTGATCGCCCCGCACGAGATCGAGCGGGCGGTGGTGAACTGCCTGCGCTTCTTCGAGGCGCGCTCCGCCCTCGTGTTCTGTCGCACCCGCGCCACCGTCACGCGCCTGCACGGCAACCTCGCCGAACGCGGCTTCGCCGCCGTGGCGCTGTCCGGCGAGCTGTCCCAGGCCGAGCGCAACCGCGCCATGCAGAGCCTGCGCGACGGCCGCGCCCGGGTCTGCGTGGCGACCGACGTGGCCGCGCGCGGCATCGATCTGCCCGACCTCGGCCTGGTCATCCATGCCGAGCTGCCGAACGACCCGGAAACCCTGCTGCACCGCAGCGGGCGGACCGGCCGGGCCGGGCGCAAGGGCATCAGCGCGCTGCTGGTGCCGCACAACCGCAGGCGGGCCGCCGAGCGGCTGCTGAACGAGGCCCGGGTGCAGGCCGCCTGGGGTCCGGCGCCTTCCGCCGCCGCCATCAAGGCGCAGGATGATGCCCGCATCCTGGTCCAGGCCGGCGAGCTGGCGGGCGAGGAAGCCGGCGAGGGCGACCTCGTCCTGGCCCGCTCCCTGCTCGAGAGCCAGACGCCGGAGGCCATCGCCGTCGCCCTGATGCGGGTGATGCGCGGCCCGTTGCCGGCGCCCGAGGACCTCGCCGAGATCACCGACCGGCCGACCCGGCCCTATACCGAGGACCGCGCGCCGCGGCCGCCCAACGGCGGGCCGAGCGCCCCCGGCGCCTGGTTCAAGATGAACCTCGGCCGGACCAACGGGAATGCCGACCCGCGCTGGGTGCTGCCCTTCCTCTGCCGCCGCGGCAACGTGACGCGCCAGGACATCGGCCGCATCCAGGTGCAGGAGCGGGAGACCCGCTTCGAGGTCGCCCCCTGGGCGGCCGAGCGCTTCGCCGCCGCCGCCTCCCGCCCCGCGACCGAGGCGAAGGATGCGCATATCCGCATCATCCCGGCCGAGGCGCCGTTGGCCGATACCCCGCGGCCGCGGTCGGCCTTCCCGAGGGAGGGGGGCCCGCGCCCGACCTACCCGGCGCGGCCCGCCGGCCCGCCGCGCCGTCCTCGCTAGCTGGACGCAGGGCCTCGGCCGGGCAACAGTCCGGCCGATGCAGCTCTTCTATTCCTCCGGCTCCCCCTATGCCCGCGCGGTCCGGGTCGCGCTGCGCGAGACCGGCCTGCTGGCCCGGGTGGCGGAGCGGGAGACCACCCTCCGCGATCCCGGGGCGGTGGTGTTGCCGCATAGCCCGGTCGGCCGGGTGCCGACCCTGGTGCTGGCCGACGGCACGGTGCTGACCGAGACGGCGCTGATCCTGCCCTACCTCGATACCCTCGGCGGCGCCTACCCGCTGCTGCCGCCGGCCACGCTGTCCCGCTGCGGCCAGGTGCTGGGGCTGCTGGAAGGCATGGCGGTCTGGAACCGCGAGCTGCGCCGGCCGGAGCACGAGCGTTCCCCCGGCGTCATCGCGCTGGAGACGACGCGGGTGAACCGTGTCGCCGATACGCTGGAGGCCCAAGGCTGGACCGCCCCCGCCCGACCCGATGCCGCGGATATCCTGCTCGGCTGCGCCCTCGGCTATGCCGAGCGGCGCCACCGCGCCTGGCCCTGGCGGCAGGGCCACCCGGCGCTGGCCCGCGTCTTCGATACCCTGGCGGAGCGCCCCTCCTTCCGGGACACCCTCCCACCCCTCAGCGGGATCTGACCGCCATGCTGCTGCGCCATGCCGAGCTGCCCGTCTCCCCCTGGCGCAACGGCGCCGGCCGCAAGGCCGACATCGCCGGCGGCCCGGGCTGGTTCCTCGGCTTCGCCTGGCTCGACGCCGCGGCGGAGTTCTCCGACTACCAGGGCCAGGACCGCACCATCACCCTGCTGCGCGGCCATGGCTTCGCGCTCGACTTCGCCGAGGGTCCGCCGCTGCTGGTCGACCAGCCGCTGGTGCCGAGCGCCTTCGACGGCGGCCGCGCCTGCCGCTGCCGGCTGCTGGACGGGCCCTGCCTGGTGGTCAACGCCATCTCCGACCGCGCCCGCGTCCGCCACGCCGTCGAGATCCGCGCGCCCCGCTCCGGGGACACCGGCTTCGCGGTGCTGCTCTCGGGCGGCGCCATCCTGCCGGACGGCACGCTGGCGCAGCCGCTGGATACCATCTCCCTGCCGCTGGCCATCGACGCCGTGACCTGCGCCGTCTTCCACTTCACGCCGATCGCCTGAGCCTCGCTCGCCTCGGCCCCCCGGAGCCCTTCGCGCATGACCGAACCCCGCTTCGACGAACTCTCCTTCGCCACCCCGACGCGGGAGGGTCTGGCCGCCAGCTACGGCTACCTCCACGCCCGGCTCGATGCCGGGGAGGTGGCCGCGGCGCTGGCCGCCTGGGATGCGCTGCGGCGCGACTACGACAGCTGGTCGGCGCTGGTGCACCTGCGCTTCGCCCAGGACACGGCGGATGCCGAGGCCAAGGCCGCCCGCGAGTACAGCGACGCGCTCTCGCCCGAGGCGACCGGCCATGAGGTGGCGCTGAAGCGCCGCCTGCTGGGCCTGGCCGACCGGGCCGGGCTCGAGGCCCTGGCCGGCGCCCATGCGCTGCGGCTCTGGGAGATGGACATCACCACCTTCGACCCGGCCATCGCCGAGGACCTCGAGGAGGAGGCGAAGCTCACCGCCCGCTACACCGCGCTGATGGCCTCGGCCAGGCTCGAGATCGACGGCCGGACCATCAACCTCGCGGGCCTCGCGCCCTATGCCGAGGACCCGGACCGGGCCAAGCGCCACCAGGCCGAGGCGCTGCGCTGGGACTTCTTCGCCGGACACGGCGCCGAGCTCGACGAGATCTACGACCAGCTGGTCGCGCTGCGCCACGGCATGGCGCTGAAGCTGGGCTACGAGAATTACATCCCGCTCGGCTACCGCCGCATGCGCCGGGTCGACTACGACGCCGCCGATGTCGCCCGCTACCGCGACCAGGTCGCCGAGCATGTCGTGCCGCTGGTGGCGAAGCTGCTGGAGGCCCGCCGCCGCCAGCAGGGCTGGGACAGGCTGCACGCCTGGGACGAGGCGCTGATCGACCCGGCCGGCAATCCCAAGCCGATCGGCGACCACGACGTGCTCGTGGCGGCGGCGCAGGAGATGTTCGAGCGCATGGATCCGCGCCTCGCCGGCTTCTACCGGCTGATGAACGAAGGCGGCTTCCTCGACATGAAGAACCGCCCGGGCAAGGCGGGGGGCGGCTTCTGCACCAGCTTCCCCTCGGCCGGCGTGCCCTTCATCTTCGCCAATTTCAACGGCACCCATCACGACATCGGCGTCTTCACCCATGAGATGGGCCATGCCTTCCAGAATTGGGAAAGCCGCTTCCAGCCCGGCATCGACTACCTCTGGCCGACCATGGAAGCCGCCGAGATCCACTCCATGGGCCTCGAATTCCTGACCCATCCGCACATGGACCTGCTGGTCGGCGCCGAGGCCGCCGAGCGCTTCCGCCGCATGCACCTCGAATCCTCGCTCGCCTTCCTGCCCTACGGCGTCTGCGTCGACCACTTCCAGCACGAGGTCTATGCCAACCCGACGGCGACCCCGGCCGAGCGCCACGCCATCTGGCAGCGGCTGGAGCGGCGCTACATGCCCTGGACCGACTACGGCGACCTCGCCTACCCCGCCAAGGGCGGCCGCTGGCAGGCCAAGCAGCACATCTACAACTCGCCGCTCTACTACATCGACTATACGCTGGCGCTCTGCTGCGCCCTGCAGTTCTGGGTGAAGGCGCGGGAAGATGCACCGGCGGCGCTGGCCGACTACGTCGCCCTGTGTGGCCGTGGCGGCGCCGCGCCCTTCCAGGCCCTGGTCGCCTCCGCCGGGCTGGTCTCGCCCTTCGCGCCCGGCGCGCTGGAGGCGGTGGTGCGGGAGGCGGAGGCGATGCTCGCCGGCTGAACGGCGGCACGACCCCGGGGGGGACACCGATGAAGATCGTCGATGCGCAGATCCATATCTGGTCGCAGGGCATGCCCTCCGGCCTGCACCGCAAGGTCGCCTCCTTCACCGCCGAGGAGGCGCTGGCCGAGATGGACGCGGCCGGCGTCGACGCCGCGCTGATCCACCCGCCGGCGAGCTGGGACCCGGATTCCAACGCCCAGGCGGAGGCGGCGGCCAGGGCCTACCCGGAGCGCTTCGCGGTGATGGGCCAGTTCCCGCCCGACGATCCGGCGCAGCGCCACCTGATCCGCGGCTGGCGTGCCCGGCCCGGCATGAAGGGCCTGCGCTGGGCGCTGCTCGCGCCGGAGCAGCAGGCCTGGCTGCGGGACGGGACGCTCGACTGGCTCTGGCCGGCGGCCGAGCGGGAGGGCCTGCCGGTCGCCACCATGGGCGGGCTCTTCCTGCCGGAATTCCGCCGGATCGCCGAGGCGCATCCCGGCCTCAAGCTGATCCTCGACCATTGCGGCCTGGTCCGCACCGGCCGGGACGCGGCCGCCTTCGCCCAGCTCGATGAACTGATGGCGCTGGCGAAGCTGCCCAATGTCGCGGTCAAGGCGACCGGGGCGCCGCACTACTCGACCGAGCCCTATCCCTACCGCAACCTGCACGACGGGCTGCAGCGGATCTTCGACGCCTTCGGCCCGGAGCGCTTCTTCTGGGGCACCGACATCACCCGGATGCCCTGCAGCTACCGGCGCTGCGTGACCTTCTTCACCGAGGAGCTGCCCTGGCTGCGCGGCCGCGACCTGGAGCTGGTGATGGGCCGCGGCCTCTGCGACTGGATCGGCTGGGACCTGCGCTAGCCGGGGCGCCGCGTCACCGCCGCGGCCGGCCGCCCGCGGGGCCAGGGGCGGGGCCAGGGGCGGGGGCCGCCTCCGCCGCCCGCAGCTCCTCGGCCCGGTCCTGCCGCGGCCGGCACTGGCGGAAATGCTCCGGGCTGCACTGCGCCTGCTTGCAGCTCAGGCAGAGGTCCATCGCCTCCGGCACCGTCTCCACCAGGTGCCGGCGGACGAAATCCTGGAAGTGACTGACCATGGCCTGCATCCCGAGTGAGGCGGGCAGGGTGGCGGATGGCGGACGAGCCGGGTTTGCGCCGGATCAACCCCGCTTTACAGCAATGCGTGAGCGGCGGCGGCGGCGGCCGCCGCCGGGGCGGATTTGCCAGCGGCCGGCCGCTGCGGGAGCATGCGGCATGCACCGTCGGTCCCTGCTCGCCACCCCCCTCCTCCTGCCCGGCCTCGCCCGGGCGCAGCCCGCTTGGCCGGCCCGGCCGGTCCGCGTCATCGTGCCCTTCCCGCCGGGGCAGGCGACCGACATCATGGCCCGGCTGCTGTCCGAGCAGCTCGGCCAGCGGCTGGGCCAGCCCTTCGTCGTCGACAACCGGGCCGGCGGCGCCGGGCTGCCGGGCATGGAGCTGATCGCCAAGGCGGCGCCCGATGGCCATACCCTCGGGATGGCCAGCTCCGGGCCGCTCAGCATCAACCCCGCGGTCATGGCGAAGCTGCCCTACGACGTGGAGCGGGACTTCGTCCCCATCGCCCTGGTCTTCACCACGCCGCTGATCGCGGTGGTGCATCCCGGCGCCGGGATCGAGTCCCTGGCCGCGCTGGTGGCCCGGGCCAAGGCGGCGCCGGGGCAGCTCGACTATGCCTCGGGCGGGCCTGGCAGCTCGTTGCACCTGGCGGCGGAGGCCTTCTGCCAGCAGGCCGGGATCAGGCTGAACCACATCCCCTACCGCGGCTCCGCCCCGGCGATGACCGACCTGATCGCCGGCAACGTGAAGCTGATGTTCGACAGCCTGGCGGCGGCGCTGCCGCATATCCAGGGCGGCCGGGTGAAGGCGCTCGGCGTCACCTCGGCCGCGCGCATGCCGCAGCTGCCGGAGCTGCCGACCGTCGCCGAGGCGGCCGGGCTGCCAGGCTTCGAGGTGCTGGGCTGGGCCGGGCTGATCGCCCCGGCCGGCACCCCGGCGCCGGTGGTGGCTCGGCTGGCGGCGGCGGTGCTGGAGGCGGTGCGCGGCGCCCCGATGGCGGCCCGGATCATCGACCAGGGCGCCACCCCGGCGCCACTGGGGCCGGAGGAATTCGGCGGCTTCATCCGCAGCGAGCTTATCAAGCTGCGGGCCGTGGCCCAGGCGGCGGACGTCCGCCTGGACTGAGCCGGCTATTCCTTGGCGAGGCCGGACTGGCGGACGAACTCGGTCCATTTCGCCACGTCGGCGGCGATCAGCCGGCCCATCGCCGCCGGCCCGCGGGCTTCGGCGGGCGGGATGCTGCTGGCGAGCTCGGCCAGCCGCCGCTGCAGGTCGGGGTCGCGCAGCGCCGCCTCGAGCGAGTCGTGCAGCCGGGCGATCGCGGCGGCCGGGGTGCCGCGCGGGGCGGCGAAGGCATTCCAGATGACCATGTCGAAGCCGGGGACGCCGCCCTCGGCGAAGGTCGGCACATCCGGCACCTGCGGGATGCGGCCGGGGCCGGCGACCGCCAGGGCGAAGGCCTGGCCGCCCCGGTGCGCCGGGATCATCGTCACGGTCTGGTCGATGACCGCATCCACCACCCCGGCGGCCAGGTCGTTCATCGCCGGGCCGGAGCCGCGATAGGCGACCAGCGTCGCCTGCAGCCCGGTCAGGTGCAGCAGGAAGCCCGGGGCGAGGTGGCTGGTGGTGCCGAGCCCGGCGGTGCCGAAGCTGAGCCGCCCCGGCTGCCGGCGGAAGCGGTCGAGCAGGGCAGGCAGGCTGCGGATGCCGCTCGCCGGGCTGGCCGCCAGCACCATCGGCACCTCGGCGACGACGCCGACCGGCGCCAAGTCCCGCCGCGGGTCGAAGCCGCTGTCAGGGTTCAGCGCCATGCCGGCGGCGAGCACGCCCATGTTGCCGAAGACCAGCACATGCCCGTCCGGCTCCGCCCGGGCGGCCCGCTGCAGCCCGATGAGGCCGCCGGCGCCGCTGACGTTCTCCACCACCACGCCGCGCTGCAGCGCCGGGGCCATGGCCTGGGCGAAGAAGCGCGCCAGCGCGTCCAGCGTGCCGCCGGGGGCGGAGGGGACGATGACGGTGACGGTGCGCTGGGGGAATTCCTGGGCCCGCACCGGGCCGGCGGCGAGGGCGAGCAGGACGAGGCTGGCGAGACGCAGGCGGCGCATGGACGGGATCCCCCATTCGCCCGGCTCTGCGGCCGGGGTTCGGGCGGCATCCTGCGGCGCCGCCCGCCTCGCGCCAAGGGGAAGGCGTTGCCTGGCGCGCCCGAGCCATGGCCCGGGCAAAAGAAAGGCCCGCTAACCCATTGGGTTAGCAGGCCGAGGTAAACAGGGAGGCTTCACGTCTGGGAGACGAAGGAGTCCGGGCCAAGGCCCGAAACCCTCTTCCAACGCAGTACGTCGGAACGAGACGTAGCTTATGCCTCCTGCCGCTATGCAGCATTGATGAAAGCCGCCACCACCCATGCGCAGGTTGCATGAAACTAATGTCCGGCCAACTCGGCCACCAGGAAGTCGCGGAAGACCGAGACCCGCTTCGAATGGCGCATCTCCTCGGGGTAGACGAAATAGGCATCCAGCCGCGGCGCCTTCAGCTCCGGCAGCACCTGCAGCAGCCCGTCCAGGTCGCGGCCCATGTAGTCCGGCAGGGCGGCCAGGCCGAGCCCGCTCTGGACCGCCCGCAGCATGCCGGTGAGGCTGTTCACCTCGACCGCGGCGCGGCGGGCGGAGCCGGGGCGGCGGCCGGCCTCGGCCAGCCAGTTCACCTCGTCGATCGGCGGCCGGTGGTCGCCCCAGCAGATGATCCGGTGGGCATCCAGCTCCTCCGCCCGGGACGGGATGCCGGCGCCCTTGAGGTAGCCGGGGGCGCCGCAGACCCGCCAGCCGAAGCTGGCCAAGTGCCGCTGGATCAGGTCCGGCTGCTTCGGCGGATGCATCCGGATGGCGACGTCGGCCTCCCGCATCGCCAGGTCGAGGTCGCTGTCGTCGAGCAGCAGGGTGACGCTGACCTCGGGGTAGAGGGCGAGGAAGCGCGCCAGCCGCGGCGCCAGCCAGGTGCTGCCGAAGCCGGTGGTGCTGGTGACTTTCAGCCGCCCGGCCGGGCGTTCCCGGCTTTCCGTCAGCAGCGCCTCGGTCATCGCCAGCTTGGCGAAGACCTCCCGCACCGTGCGGTTCAGCGTCTCGCCCGGCTCGGTCAGGATCAGCCCGCGGGCGTGGCGGTGGAAGAGGGGAACCTGCAGCGCCTCCTCCAGCGCCTGGATCTGGCGGGATACCGCGGATTGGCTGAGGTTCAGCGTCTCCCCGGCATGGGTGAAGGAGCCTGCCTCGGCGACCGCGTGGAAGACGCGGAGCTTGTCCCAGTCCAGCGGCATGCCTAGGTCCAGGCTTCGACGGCGGGGGCGTCGGCCGGCATGTGGGCCAGCCACTTCTCCGCCTCGAGCGCCGCCATGCAGCCGGTGCCGGCGGCGGTGACCGCCTGGCGGTAGATGCGGTCCTGGACGTCGCCGGCGGCGAAGACGCCGGGGATGCTGGTGCGGGTGCTGCCCGGCTCGGTCACGACATAGCCTTCCCCATCCATCCCGAGCTGGCCGCGGAACAGGGCGGTGGCCGGGTCATGCCCGATGGCGACGAAGACCCCGTCCACCGCCAGCTCCCCGGCGGCGCCGGTCCGCGCATGGCGGGTGGCGATGGCGCGGACGGCGGGGAAGCGGCCCTCGGTGCCCAGGACTTCCTGCACCACCGTATCCCACAGCACGGTGACGTTCGGCCTGGCAAAAAGCCGCTCCTGCAGGATCCGCTCGGCCCGGAAGCTGTCGCGGCGATGCACCACGGTGACGTGGCGGGCGAGGTTCGAAAGGTACAGCGCCTCCTCGACCGCGGTGTTGCCGCCGCCGATGACCGCGACCGCCTTGCCGCGGAAGAAGAAGCCGTCGCAGGTGGCGCAGGCCGAGACCCCGAAGCCGGACAGCGCCTGCTCCCCGGGGATGCCGAGCCAGCGGGCCTGGGCGCCGGTGGCGATGACCAGCGATTCGGCGAGGTATTCGTCGCCGCTGTCGCCGGTGGCGCGAATCGGCCGGGCGGCGAGATCGATATGGGTGATGACGTCCTGGATGATCCCGGCGCCGACGTGCTCGGCCTGGGCCTTGAACTGCTCCATCAGCCAGGGCCCCTGCACCGGGCCGGCGAAGCCCGGGTAGTTCTCCACCTCGGTGGTGATGGTGAGCTGGCCGCCGGGCTGCATCCCGGCCACCAGCAAGGGTTTCAGCCCGGCGCGGGCGGCGTAGATGGCGGCGGTGTAGCCGGCGGGGCCGGCGCCGAGGATGAGCAGGCGCGTGCGGTGGGTGCTGGGCACAGGTCGATTCCCGATAGCCAGAGTGGGGGACAGGTTGGGCCGGCATATTTGTCCCGGGAGGGCCCGCCACAAGCGCAACTTTGCAGGCGCGGCGACGATGGCCTTCCATGCCTTGCGGCGGCGGCCCGCTGCAATGATATTGCGCCGAGGGCCGGACCGCCGCAACGAATCACGGGACCATGACCATCGAGACCGACGCATCCCTGGACGAGGTGGACCGCCAGATCCTGGCCGAGCTGCAGGCGGATGGCCGCATGACCAACGTGGAGCTGGCCCGCCGGGTCGGGCTCTCGGCGCCGCCCTGCCTCCGGCGGGTGCGGCGGCTGGAGGAGGAGCGGATCATCCGCGGCTACCACGCCGACCTCGACCCGGTGGCGCTGGGCTACGAGATCACCTTCTTCGCCCTGGTCGGGCTCGAGAGCCAGAAGGAGGCGGTGCTGCGGGCCTTCGAGCAGATGGTGCTCGGCTGGCCCGAGGTGCGGGAGTGCCACATGATCCGCGGCGGCGGCGACTTCCTGCTGCGGCTGGTGGCGCGGGACACCGCGCATGAGAACGCCCTGACCTCCCGCCTCACGGCGGTGGAGGCGGTGGCGCGGGTGCAGACGCTGCAGACCATCCGCACCTCGAAGGACGAGGGCGGCGTGCCGGTGGCGGTCTGAGCCTCCCTCAATTCGGCTCAAATCCGCTCAATTCCGCTCAATTCGGTAAAATTCCGGCCAAGCCTGGCCGCCCAACCCTCTGATTTCCCTCTGCTTCCGGCGCCGGAATTTTAGAATTGAGGGATTTGACCGGTCACGGCCAAGCGGCGCCACCGGACATTATTCCTATAACAGAACGGAACGCCGGCGGCAAGCCTCAGCCGCGGCGCACCTCGTACTGCCCGGCCTCGAGCGCGGCGATGATCGCGTTGCCCTGGACGGTGTCGCGCACCTCGATCATCAGCTCCAGCTCGGCCGATTGCACCGAGGGGGCGGCAAAGAGACGCTGGTGGCTCACCTCGATGACGTTGCCGCCGGCCGCCGCCACCCGGGTGGCGATGTCGGCCAGCACCCCCGGCCGGTCCGGGATGCTGAGGTGCAGGCGGAGGATCCGGCCGTCCCGCAGCAGGTTGCGCAGCAGCACGTTGGCCAGGATGCGGGCGTCTATGTTGCCGCCGCAGATGACGGTGCCGACGCACCGCCCGGCGAAGCGCTCGGGGAAGGCGAGGAGGGCGGCGAGGCCGGTGGCGCCGGCGCCCTCGGCCACCAGCTTGGCGCCCTCGGCCAGCAGGGCGATGGCCTGCTCGACCGCCCGCTCCGGCACCACCAGCACCTCGATGCCGAGCCGCTGCAGCTGGGCCAGCGGGACCTCGCCGATGTCGCGGACGGCGATGCCCTCGGCGATGGTCGGGCCGCCGACCGAAACCGGCGTGCCGGCCAGCCGCTGCGCCATGGCGGGGTAGCCCTCGACCTCGACGCCGAGCACGGCGATGTCCGGCCGCAGCTCGCGGATCGCGCCGGCGCAGCCGGCCAGCATGCCGCCGCCGCCGACCGGGAAGAGCATGGCCTGCAGCGCCGGGGCATCCTCCAGCATCTCCAGCGCCAGGGTGCCCTGTCCCGCGATGACCGCGGGGTCGTCGTAGGGGTGGACGAAGACCAGCCCCTCGGCCAGCGCCAGGGCATGCGCATGGGCGGCGGCCTCGGCCAGGGTCTCGCCCTGCAGCACCACCCGGGCGCCCCAGGATTCGGTGCGCACCACCTTGGTCGCCGGGGTGAAGCGCGGCATGACGATGGTGGCGGCGATGCCGGCCAGCGCGGCATGGCGGGCGACCGCCTGGGCATGGTTCCCGGCCGACATGGCGACGACGCCGGCCCGGCGCTCGCGCGGGGTCAGCAGGGCGATGCGGTTGGCGGCGCCGCGCTCCTTGAAGGCGCCGGTCGGCTGCAGATTGTCGAGCTTGAGGAAGACCCGGGCGCCGGTGGCGCGGGAGACGGCATCCGATTCGATGGTCGGGGTGCGCAGCACGGCGCCCTGGATGCGGGCGGCGGCGGCGCGCACGTCGGAGAGGCGCACCGCCGTGTCGGGCGGGCCGGCGGGGGGTGTCATCGGTCGCGGCGCTTGGCGTTCATCGCTGCGCCTTACCGCGCCGGGCCGGGGCTGGCGAGCCCCGGCCGGCGCGGGGCGGGCCTCAGGTGTAGCGGACGCCGGTGATCTCGTAGGCGCGGGCGCCGCCGGGGGCGGGGACCTCGACGCTGTCGCCGACCTTCTTGCCGATGAGCGCCTTGGCCAGCGGCGAGGAGATGGAGATGGAATGCACCTTCATGTCGGCCTCGTAGGCGCCGACGATGCGGTAGGTCTTGGGCTCCTCGGTCTCCTCGTCGACCACGGTGACGCGGGCGCCGAATTTCACCTGGTCGCCGGAGAGCTTGGAGACGTCGATCACCTCGACCGCCGGGATGATGGTCTCCAGCTCGGCGATGCGGCCCTCGATGAAGGACTGGCGTTCCCGGGCGGCATGGTATTCGGCGTTTTCCGAAAGATCGCCGTGGGCGCGCGCCTCGGCGATCGCGCGGATGACCGCGGGACGCTCCTCGGCCCGCAGCACCTTCAGCTCTTCTTCCAGCCTCGCCAGACCTTCCGCGGTCATGGGGAACTTCTGCACGGCTAGCCCTTCCCTTGAGCGTATCGAAGCGGAGTGTGCGCGGTCCGCCGCCGCGAATGCGACTAAAAAAACGCCCGGGCCAGAAACGCGGGCGCGCACCGTCGGTAGGCCCATCCGGGCCGGATACTCGCGGCCAGGATGGGGAATGTAAACACGGATACCCGGCCGGCGGTTCCGACCCGCCGGGCCGCCCTTTGGGGGGCGGCTGGCAGGCCTTTGCTGGAGCCCGCGGCCGGGGTCAGAACGAGCGGTTAAAATAGGACTGCAACGGGGCCACATCAAGGGTGCCGGCCCGCAGCGCGGCGATGGCATGCACCGCCGCCCGGGCGCCGGCCGCCGTCGTGTAGTGCGGCACGCCGTGGGTGAGGGCGGAGCGGCGGATGTCGAAGCTGTCGGCCACCGACTGCCCGCCGCCGGTGGTGTTGATCACCAGCTGGATGTCGCCGGACTTGATGGCATCGACGCAATGCGGCCGGCCCTCCAGCACCTTGTTCACCACCTCGCAGGCCAGGCTGGCGTCGCGGATGCGCCCGGCGGTGCCGCGGGTCGCCAGCACGGTGAAGCCCATGTCGTTGAGCCGGCGGGCCAGCACCACGGCGGCCGCCTTGTCGCTGTCCTTGACCGAGAGGAAGACCGTGCCGGCCAGCGGCAGCTTCACCCCGGCGCCGAGCTGGGCCTTGGCGAAGGCCCGCTCGAAGCTGCTGTCCAGCCCCATGACCTCGCCGGTCGACTTCATCTCGGGGCCGAGGATGACGTCGACGTTGGGGAAGCGATTGAAGGGGAAGACCGCCTCCTTGACCGCGACGTGGCGGTTGATGGCGCTGTCATCGAGGTCGAAGGTAGAAAGCCGCCGCCCGGCCATGACCAGGGCGCCGATCTTGGCGACCGGCACGCCCGTCGCCTTGGCGACGAAGGGCACCGTGCGCGACGCCCGGGGATTGACCTCGAGGACGAAGATCTCGTTGTCCTTGACCGCGTACTGCACGTTCATCAGCCCGCGGACCTTCAGCGCCCGGGCCATGGCCTCGGTCTCGGCCTTCAGCTCGGTGATGATGGCCGGCGAGAGCGAGTAGGGCGGCAGCGAGCAGGCGCTGTCGCCGGAATGGATGCCGGCCTCCTCGATGTGCTCCATGACGCCGGCGACATAGACCTCGCCATCCTCGTCGGCGACGCAGTCGACGTCGACCTCGATGGCGTCGGCCAGGTACTGGTCGATCAGGATCGGGTTCTCGCCGGAGACCTTCACCGCCTCGATGCCGAAGCGCATGAGCTGCTCGCGGTTGTGGGCGATCTCCATGGCGCGGCCGCCGAGCACGTAGCTCGGGCGGACCACCACGGGGTAGCCGATGCGCTCGGCCTCGACCGCGGCCTCCTCCAGGGTGCGGGCGGTGCCGTTCTGCGGCTGGCGCAGGCCGAGGCCCCGCAGCAGGATCTGGAAGCGCTCGCGGTCCTCGGCGATGTCGATCGCCTCGGCGCTGGTGCCGAGGATGGGGATGCCGGCCCGGGCCAGCGCCTGGGAGAGCTTCAGCGGGGTCTGGCCGCCGTACTGCACGATGCAGCCGAGCAGGGTGCCGTTGCCCTGTTCCTTGCGGATCAGCGAGAGCACGTCCTCGGCGGTCAGCGGCTCGAAGTACAGCCGGTCGGAGGTGTCGTAGTCGGTGCTGACGGTCTCCGGGTTGCAGTTGACCATGATGGTCTCGAAGCCGGCCTCCTTCAGCGCGTAGCAGGCATGGACGCAGCAGTAGTCGAACTCGATCCCCTGGCCGATCCGGTTGGGGCCGCCGCCGAGGATGATGATCTTGTCCCGCGCGGTCGGCCGGCTCTCGCAGTCCGGGGTGCCGAAGCCGCCCTCGTAGGTCGAGTACATGTAGGGCGTGTCGGAGGCGAATTCGCCGGCGCAGGTATCGATCCGCTTGAACACCGGCTGCACGTCGAGCGAGAGGCGATGCGCCTCGACCGCCAGCTCGGTGACCCCGGCGAGCTGGCCGAGGCGGCGGTCGGAGAAGCCGAGCGCCTTGAGGTTGCGGAGCGTGGTCGGCGTCCGCGGCAGGCCCTCGGCCTGGACCACCCGCTCGGCGGCGACGATCTTCTCGACCTCGCGGAGGAACCAGGGATCGAAGCGGGTGGCGGCGGCGATCTCGGCGACCGACATGCCGGCGCGCATGGCCTGGGCTGCCATGACGATGCGGTCGGGGCAGGGGGTCGCCAGCGCCGCGTGGAAGGCCTGGGCGCTGCCGTCGCCGGGGGCGGGGATCTCATCGAGGCCCGAGAGCCCGGTCTCGAGGCTGCGGAGGCCCTTCTGCAGGGCTTCCGCGAAGCTGCGGCCGATCGCCATGGCCTCGCCCACCGACTTCATGCTGGTGGTCAGCGTCGCCGGGGTGCCCGGGAATTTCTCGAAGGTGAAGCGCGGGATCTTCACCACGACATAGTCGATGGTCGGCTCGAAGCTGGCCGGCGTCACCATGGTGATGTCGTTGGTGAGCTCGTCGAGCGTGTAGCCGACCGCGAGCTTCGCCGCGATCTTGGCGATGGGGAAGCCGGTCGCCTTGGAGGCCAGGGCGCTGCTGCGGGAAACCCGCGGGTTCATCTCGATGATGACCATGCGGCCATCGGCGGGGTTGATGCCGAACTGGACGTTGGAGCCGCCGGTGTCGACGCCGATTTCCCGCAGGCAGGCGATGCTGGCATCGCGCATCCGCTGGTATTCCTTGTCCGTCAGGGTCAAGGCCGGGGCGATGGTGACGCTGTCGCCGGTATGGACGCCCATGGCGTCCAGGTTCTCGATCGAGCAGATGATGATGCAATTGTCCGCGGTGTCGCGGACCACCTCCATCTCGTATTCCTTCCAGCCGAGGACGCTCTCCTCGACCAGCACCTCGGTGGTCATCGAGGCCTCGAGGCCGGAGGCGACGATCTGCTCGAATTCCTCGCGGTTGTAGGCGATGCCGCCGCCGGTGCCGCCGAGGGTGAAGCTCGGGCGGATGACGCAGGGCAGCTTGACGAGGTCGAGCGCGGCGCGGGCCTCGTCCATGGTGTGGGCGACCGCGGATTTCGGGCTCTCGATGCCGATCTTGGTCATGGCGTCGCGGAATTTCAGCCGGTCCTCGGCCTTGTCGATGACCTCGGCCTTGGCGCCGATCAGCTCGCAGCCGTATTTCGCCAGCACCCCGGCCTCGGCCAGCTTGAGGCTGGTATTCAGCGCGGTCTGCCCGCCCATGGTCGGCAGCAGCGCGTCCGGGCGTTCCTTGGCGATGATCTTCTCGACCATCTCGACGGTGATCGGCTCGATGTAGGTGGCATCCGCCAGCCCGGGGTCGGTCATGATGGTGGCGGGGTTCGAGTTCACCAGGATGACGCGGTAGCCCTCGGCCCGCAGCGCCTTGCAGGCCTGGGCGCCGGAATAGTCGAATTCGCAGGCCTGGCCGATGACGATCGGGCCGGCGCCGATGATGAGGATGGACTTGATGTCGGTGCGTTTCGGCATGGGGAGACCTCCGGTCAGGCGGCGCGGCGGGGAAGGGCGGCCCAGGCGAGCAGGGCCAGCAGGATGGGCAGGTGCAGCAGGAGCTGCAGCGGGGCGGCAAACAGGGTGGCTTCGACGGCGGCCCGCGGCGCCACCGCGATGCCGATGGCCAGCGAGGCCAGGGCGAGCTGGGCGACGACCGAGAAGGCCGGGCCCAGCAGCGCCGCCAGCAGCCGCGGCCGGCCGCGCCGGCGCAGCGCGACGCAGGCCAGCAGCGACAGCAGCGTGCCGATCAGCCCGGTGACGAGCGTCGAATGCAGGATCACGGCCGCTGGAACCGGGTGGCGATCAGCAGGATGGGCACGAAGAGCAGGTGCGGCAGCAGCCAGAACAGGCTGAGGGTGAACCAGCGGTCCGGCTCGGTGCCGAGGAAGGTGCTGGCGGCATGCACCACGGCCGAGATGGCGAAGGCGACCAGCACCGCCCGCGGTGCCGGCATGATCTTCCGCAGCGCATGCGCGAGCGTCGCCAGCACCAGGCCGGAATAGGCGAGGGCGAGGATGACCAGGGCGGGGAAGGGCATCAGGCTCTGCTTTCCGTCGCCAGCTTCAGCGCCAGCAGCCCGAGTGCGGCGCCGAGCACCCAGCGCTGCACCGCCATCCAGCCCGGCCGCGTCCCGAGGAAGCGGGCGGTGCCGGCGGCGCCCCAGACCAGCAGCGCGTCGAAGGCGGTGCAGATGGCGATCTGCACCGCGCCGAGGACGGCCGCCTGCAGGAAGGGCGAGCCGCGCGCCGGGTCGAGGAAGGGCGGCAGCACCGCCATGTAGAACAGCGCCACCTTGGGGTTCAGCGCGGCGGTGGCGGCGCCGACCGCGAACAGCCGCCCGGCCGGCTCGCGCGGCATCGCCCGCGGCGCGAACAGCGGCTGGCCGCCGGGACGCACGCATTGCCAGGCGAGGAACAGCAGATAGGCCGCGCCGCCCAGCCGCAGGATGTCCCAGGCATGGGGGATGGCGAGCAGCGCCGCGGTGATGCCGGCCGCCGCCGCCAGCATGATGGCGAGCGAGCCCGCCTGGCAGCCGAGCAGCGAGACCATGCCCGCCCCGGTCCCCTGCGCGAGCGAGCGGGAGACGAGGTAGAGCATGTTCGGCCCCGGCGTCAGGGCGAGGCCGAGCGACAGGGCGGCGAAGACCAGCAGGGCGTCGGCGGAGGGCACGGCTCAGCCGTGGACCGAGAAGCCGCCGTCCACCGGGATGGCGACGCCGGTGACGAAGGCGCTGGCATCCGAGCCGAGGAAGGCGGCGATGCCCTCGAAATCCGCCGGCGAGCCCCAGCGGCCCTTGGGCGTGCGGGCCATGACGTTGTCGTTGAGCCCGGGCATGTCGCTGCGGGCCTTGCGGGTCAGGTCGGTGTCGATCCAGCCCGGCAGGATGCAGTTCACCGTGATGCCGTCGGCCGCCCAGGCGACGGCGAGCGACTTGGTCAGCTGCACCACGCCGCCCTTCGAGGAGGCATAGGCGATGTGCAGCGGCAGGCCGAAGATCGACAGCATGGAGCCGTTGTTGATCACCCGCCCATGGCCGCCGGCCTTGAGGTGCGGATGCGCCGCCTTCGAGGCCAGCATGGCGCTGGTCAGGTTGGTGGCGATGACCTTGTGCCAGTCGGCGAGGTCGTAGGCCTCCGGCCGGTTGCGGATGTTGATGCCGGCATTGTTCACCAGCACGTCGAGCCGGCCGAAGCGGGCGACGGTGGTCGCGACCATGGCATTGATGCTGGCCTCCTCGGTGACGTCCACCACCACGGCATCGGCCTCGGCGCCGAGCGCCTTGAGCTCGGCGACGGCGGCGGCGTTCTTCGCCGCGTCGCGGCCGGCGACCATCACCGCGGCGCCGGCCCTGGCCAGGCCGCGGGCGAAGCCGAGGCCGATGCCGCCGTTGCCGCCGGTGACGAGGCCGACGCGGCCGGTGAGGTCGAAGCTGGTCTGCATGGCTGGTTCGCTCCCGCCTTGGTGGGTCATGAGGACGCGGCCCGGCTGGCGTCCAGGGCGCGGTGGGCAAAGCGCCAGTTGGCGAAGGCGCTGCCCGCCGCATGGGCCAGGTTGCGCTCGGCCTGCAGCATCACCGCATGCGGGGCCAGGGCGGCCCGGTGCTGGTCCGGCGTCGGGGCCGCGGCGGCCAGCGCCAGCACCGCGTCGACGATGCCCTCCAGCCGGAAGGCCTCCAGCCGCCCGGGCGCATGGCTGGCGGCGGCCGCGGCCGCCGCCGGGTAGCCGGTCATGATCTCGGCCTGGATGGCGGCGGCCTCGAGCCGGCGCCCGCAGCAGAGGCCGCTGAAATTGCGCTCGGCCACGGCCGCGAAATTGGCGTCGAGCAGCCAGCCCGGGCCGCCGAAATGATCGTAGACATAGGCGGCCCGGCGCGAGCGCAGGGCATAGGGCACGGTCTTGCCGATGCTGACCACCGCATCCGCCCAGGCCAGGTCGGCCGGGGTGACGCGGCTGTCCCGCACATCCCCGCCCAGGCCGCGGTGGCTGACCGCGACGCCGGCGGCGCGCAGCAGGGCGCAGGCCTCCAGCAGCTCCGGCGGGGCGTGGTTCGAGACCAGCAGGATCCGGGCGGGCGCCGCCGCCGGGGGCGGGGCCGGCTGCTCGAAGGCGGCCGGGGCGGCGTTGCGGAACATGCGGATGCGCCCGTGCGGCAGGCCGCCGGCGGCGACCCGCTCGACCGCGCGTTCCGAGGTCACCAGGAAGGCGCCGCCCAGCAGCCCCTCGGCCACAACGCCGGGCTGGGCGAAGCTCCAGTCGCGGTCGAGATGGGCGAAGGCAAACAGGGTCCGCGGGGCCTCCTCCGGCGCCGGCGCGTAGTCCATCACCGCCTCCATGCGGTTCTGGATCCAGACCAGGTCGTAGCCGAGCGGGCGCGCCGCGGCGGGGTCGTGCAGCAGCCCCAGCCCGGCCTGGCGTGCCATGGCCTGCATCGGGTCGGCCATCGACCAGGCCAGCAGGTCGCAGGCCCAGCCGCGGCCGAGCAGCTCCTCCGCCAGTTCCAGCAGGACCAGCTCCGAGCCGGCCACCACCGCGAATTCGGCATTGGCCAGCAGCGCGCGGGGCTGCCGACCGCTCATGCCTTGTGCTGTTCGATCAGGTCGACGAAGCGGTGGAAGAGGTAGTGGCTGTCGCTCGGCCCCGGCGAGGCCTCCGGGTGGTACTGCACCGAGAAGGCCGGGCGGTCGGTGGCGGCGAGGCCCTCGTTCGAGCCGTCAAAGAGCGAGACATGGGTGATCCGGACGGTGTCCGGCAGGGTCTTGCCGTCCACCGCGAAGCCGTGGTTCTGGCTGGTGATCTCGACCTTGCCGGTGGTCAGGTCCTTCACCGGCTGGTTGGCGCCGCGGTGGCCGCGGTCCAGCTTGTAGGTGGTCCCGCCGAGCGCCAGGCCGAGCAACTGGTGGCCGAGGCAGATGCCGAAGATCGGCACGCCCTTGGCCAGCACGCCCTGGATGGCGGGCACCGCATAGGCCCCGGTCGCCGCCGGGTCGCCCGGGCCGTTCGAGAGGAAGACGCCGTCGGGGCCGTGGCGGAGGATCTCCTCGGCGGTCGCGGTCGCCGGCACCACCGTCACGTCGAGCCCGGCGGCGGCGAGGCAGCGGAGGATGTTGCGCTTGGCGCCGTAGTCGACCGCGACGACCTTGTGCTTGGCCGCCGTCTGCCGGCCGAAGCCGTCCGGCCAGGCCCAGGTGGTCTCGTCCCAGCCGTAGGATTGCCGGCAGGAGACCTCCTTCGCCAGGTCCATGCCCTCGAGCCCGGCCCAGCCGGCGGCCTGGGCGCGCAGCGCGGCGAGGTCGAAGGCGCCATCGGCGGGGAAGCAGAGCACGCCGTTCGGCGGGCCGCCGTCGCGGATGCGGAGCGTGAGCGCCCGCGTGTCGATGCCGGCGATGCCGGGCACGGCGTGGGACTTCAGCCAGTCGTCCAGGTGGCGGGTGGCGCGGTAGTTCGCGGGCTCGGTCAGGTCCTGCTTGACCACCAGGCCGCGGGCGAAGGGGGTGGTGGCCTCGAGGTCCTCGGCATTGGCGCCGACGATGCCGATCTGCGGGAAGGTGAAGGTGATGATCTGCCCGGCATAGGAGGGGTCGGTCAGCGTCTCCTGGTAGCCGGTCATGCCGGTGTTGAAGCAGAGCTCGGCGACCGGGGCGGCGCCCGCCGGGGTGAAGGCGCCGAAGCCGCGGCCCCAGAAGACGCTGCCGTCGCCGAGCACGAGGCAGGCGGTCGCGCCGTCAGGCGCGCGGAGCTGATCCTGGCCATCGGGCACCTGGTCTGGGGTAGCGTCGGGCTGGGGCATGGTCGTCTCCGCAGGAGGTTCCGGGCTGCCGGCCGGGGCGCTGGTCGCGGCCCCGACCGGTGCCCCTGGCAGGTCGTTCAGTCCGAGGCCGGTGGCGGCGAGGATGGCCGGCCAGTGGCGGGGCGGGATGGCCCGGGCCTGCCGCCACTTGCGCACCGCCTCGGTGCCGATGCCGCAACGCGCCGCGGCGGCCTCCGGGCCACCGAGCAAGGCGATGATATCTTCGACCGTCCGCATGGCCAGAACATGTGGGAAAGCATTTCCCAATGCAAGCCCGGCCCGGGATTGGGAAAAAACTTCCCAGGCGCTTCCCTTCCCATGCTACAGCGCCCACCCTTTTTTGTCTCGCCGACCACCCGGAGGGCCCCATGGCCGACGATCTGCGCAGCCGCTTCACCGAGGCGATGAAGGCTTCCATGCTGGCCAAGGACGCGCCGCGGACCTCGGCCATCCGCATGGTCATGGCCAAGCTGAAGGATGCCGACATCGCCGCCCGCCCGGCCGCCGAGCGGGTGCCGGACGAGCAGATCGTCGCCATGCTGCGCGGCATGGTCAAAAGCCGGCGGGAGAGCGCCGAGATGTACGCCCAGGGCAAGCGGCCGGAGCTGGCGGCCAAGGAGGAGGCCGAGATCGCGGTGATCGAGGGCTTCCTGCCGCAGCAGATGGACGCGGCGGCGACGGAGGCGGCGGTCGCCGCGGCGGTGGCCGAGGCGGGTGCGACCGGCATCAAGGAGATGGGCAAGGTGATGGCGGTGCTGCGGGCGCGGCATGCCGCCAGCCTCGACATGGCCAAGGCCGGGCCGCTGGTGAAGGCCGCGCTCGGCGGGTAGAATGCGGCCATGGCCCTGCCGCCCGCCTTCCTCGACGAGCTGCGCGCCCGGACCCCGCTGCACGGGCTGATCGGGCGCAAGACGCGGCTGGTGCGGAACGGCCGGCAGTGGAAGGGCTGCTGCCCCTTCCACAACGAGAAGACCCCGAGCTTCTACGTCTACGACGACCACTTCCACTGCTTCGGCTGCGGCGCCCATGGCGATGCCATCAGCTTCGTCATGCAGACCGAGGGCGCCGCCTTCCCCGAGGCGGTGGAGCGGCTGGCCGGCGAGGCCGGGCTCGAGGTGCCGAGGGCAACGCCCCAGGCGGCCGAGCGGGAGCGCCGGGCGAAGGACCTCCATGGCGTCTGCGCCGCGGCCGAGGCCGCCTTCCGCCGCCGCCTGACGCTGCCGGAGGGGCGGGAGGCGCTGGCCTACCTGCGCCGCCGGGGCCTCAGCGAGGCGACCATCGCCCGCTTCGGCCTGGGCTGGTCCGGCGAGGGGCGCGGGGCCCTGGCCGCCGACCTCAAGGGCGAGGGGATCACGCCCGAGCAGCTCGTCGCCGCCGGGCTGATGAAGCCGCGCGACCCCGACCGGCCGGAGGCCGGCGTGGTCGACATGTTCTTCAACCGGGTGATCTTCCCGATCCGCGACCGCCGCGGCCGGACCATCAGCTTCGGCGGCCGCATCCTCGGCGACGGCCAGCCGAAATACGTCAACGGCCCGGAGACCGAGCTGTTCTCCAAGCGCCGCAGCCTCTACGGCCTCGACCTGGCGCGGGAGGGGGCCTTCCGCGGCGGCCCGGTGGTGGTGGTCGAGGGCTACATGGATGTCATCGCCCTGCACCAGGCCGGCTTCTCCGGGGCGGTGGCGCCGCTCGGCACCGCGCTGACGGCCGAGCAGCTCGAGGCCCTGTGGCAGGTCTCGCCCGAGCCGGTGCTCTGCTTCGACGGCGACGCGGCGGGGGTGAAGGCGGCCGGGCGCTCGGCCGAGCTGGCGCTGCCGCTGCTGGCACCCGACCGCAGCCTGCGGCTGGCGACCATCGCCGGCGGCGAGGACCCGGACACGCTGGTCGCCAAGGGCGGGCCGGCCGCCTTCCAGGCGGTGCTGGACGCGGCCAGGCCCCTGTCGGTCGCGCTCTACGACCTGCTGGCCGGGGCGAGCCCGCCGGCGACGCCGGAGCAGCGGGCCGGCTTCCGCAACCGGCTGGAGGAGGCGGCGAAGGCCATCCCGGACCGGGCGCTGGCGGCGGAGTACAAGCGGGCGCTGCTCGACCGCTTCTTCGCCTCCGGCCGCGGCGCCCGCCCGGCCTTCGCCCCGGGGGGCAAGCCGCGCCCGGCCTGGACCCCGGGCAAGGGGCGGGGCCGGCCGGGCGAGCTGTCCAGCATCGCCGGGCTGCAGCGGGTGGCGATCGACCAGCCCGGCATCCGGCTGGAGCGGGCCCGCAACCTGCTGGCCATCCTGGTCCGCCACCCCGCCATCCTGCCGGAGGTGGAGGAGGCGCTGGGGGCGCTGGACCTGCCCGCGGGGGAGTGCCAGGTGCTGCGGGCCGCACTTCTTCGCTGGCTGCATGTGGCGGACGTCCTTGACTCGCAGGGCCTGATGGACCACCTGCGGCAGGCTGGGCTGGAGTCTCCCCTGGCCTGGGCGGTGCGGAGCATGGGCCTGTCCCAGGCAGCGCACCCGGAGGCCCAGCCGAAGGATGCCATCGACGGCTGGTGGCACTTCTTCGGGTTGCTGCGAGGCGAGGCGGAACTGGTCGAGGATCGGGCCGAGGCGCAAAGGATGCTGGTGGAAACCAATGATCCCATCGCGCAGCAGCGCCTCATCCGCCTGCAGGAAGCGCTGAACGCGCTTCGCGGCGGCGAAGCCGACCAGCCGGGCGAGCCGGCAGCGGCCCCGACGGGGCACATAGGTTAGGTGGGTTTGCAGGGGTGTCCCGGGTCCGGGCCGCCTCGCGCGTTTATGGAGCTGAGGCATGGCGAGCAAGACCGCGGGCGGCACGGATACGGTCGAGACGCGCGACGAGGTGGTGGAGGGCGTGCTGCTCGACACCATGACCGCCGCGGTCAAGAAGCTGATCGCCCGCGGCAAGGAGCGCGGCTACGTCACCTATGACGAGCTGAACTCGGCGCTCCCCTCAGAGCAGGTTTCCTCCGAGATGATCGAGGACACCATGGCGATGCTGAGCGAGATCGGCATCAACGTGGTCGAATCTGAGGAGACCGAGGATGGCGAGGCGGTGGCCGTCGCCAAGCCGGCCTCCGAGGACAAGGAAGAGAAGGACGAGGAGGAGTCGGGCGGCAACGTCGACGAGGAGAGCCTCGGCCGCACCGACGACCCGGTCCGGATGTACCTGCGGGAGATGGGCTCGGTCGAGCTGCTCTCGCGCGAGGGCGAGATCGCCATCGCCAAGCGGATCGAGGCCGGGCGCGACATGATGATCGGCGGGCTCTGCGAGAGCCCGCAGACCTTCAAGGCGATCATCGGCTGGCACGACGCGGTCCGCGGCGGCCGCATGCTGCTGCGCGACGTGATCGACCTCGAGGCGACCGCCGCCGCCGACAGCCCGGAAGGCGCCGCCCCGCCCGACCCGGACGAGGAATTCGAGGAGGGCGAGGAGGGCGAGGGCATGGGCCTGTCGCTCTCGGCGCTCGAGGAGAAGCTGAAGCCCGAGGCGCTGGCCGCCTTCGAGGCGATCGAGCAGGGCTACGGCCGGCTGCAGAAGCTCCAGCTCAAGCGGATGGAGGCCTATACCGCCGGCGAGGAGCTGCAGAGCCGCTCGGAGAAGACCTACGAGAAGACCCGCTCCGAGATCGTGACCCTGGTGCAGAAGGTGCACCTGCACAACAACCGGATCGAGGAGCTGGTCGAGCAGCTGAAGCTGCTGAACCGCAAGCAGACCGCGCTCGAGGGCCAGGTGCTGCGGATCGCCGAGCAGTCCAAGGTGAAGCGGGAGGAGTTCCTGCAGCACTGGCGCGGCTCCGAGCTCGACCCGGCCTGGTTCGACCGGTTGAACAAGCTGCCGGGCAAGGCCTGGAAGATGTTCATCACCCGCTCGCGCGAGGATGTCGAGGCGGTGCGGGCGCAGCTCTCGGCCATCGCCCAGGACACCAGCCTGCCGGTCAGCGAATTCCGCCGGGTCTATGCCACAGTCTCGCGCGGCGAGCGGGACATGACCCAGGCGAAGAAGGAGATGATCGAGGCCAACCTCCGGCTGGTCATCTCGATCGCCAAGAAATACACCAACCGCGGCCTGCAGTTCCTGGACCTGATCCAGGAGGGCAACATCGGCCTGATGAAGGCCGTGGACAAGTTCGAGTACCGCCGCGGCTACAAGTTCAGCACCTACGCGACCTGGTGGATCCGCCAGGCGATCACGCGGTCCATCGCCGACCAGGCGCGGACCATCCGCATCCCGGTCCACATGATCGAGACCATCAACAAGCTGGTCCGGACCTCGCGGCAGATGCTGCACGAGATCGGCCGCGAGCCGACGCCCGAGGAGCTGGCCGAGAAGCTCGGCATGCCGCTCGAGAAGGTGCGGAAGGTGCTCAAGATCGCCAAGGAGCCGATCTCCCTCGAGACGCCGATCGGCGACGAGGAGGACAGCCACCTCGGCGACTTCATCGAGGACAAGGCGGCGATCATCCCGCTCGATGCCGCCATCCAATCCAACCTGCGGGAGGCGACGACGCGGGTGCTGTCCTCGCTCACGCCGCGCGAGGAGCGGGTGCTGCGGATGCGCTTCGGCATCGGCATGAACACCGACCACACGCTGGAGGAAGTGGGCCAGCAGTTCAACGTGACCCGCGAGCGCATCCGCCAGATCGAGGCCAAGGCGCTGCGCAAGCTGAAGCACCCCAGCCGGAGCCGGAAGCTGCGCAGCTTCCTGGACAACTGATGAGCCTCGTGGCCGACCGCACCACCGCGGTCGCCGTCGACGTCACCTTCCTGCGGATGGACCGGCGGCCGGGCGATGCCTGGCCCGGCCTGCCGCCCGGGCTGCGGCTCGAGGTCGCCACCCGCTGCTCGACCGGCTTCTACCGCTACCTCTACGACACCGTGGGCGAGGCGCATGTCTGGTGGCTGCGCCGGACGCTGACCGACAACGAGCTGGCGCAGGTGCTGCGCGACCCGGCGGTCTCCGTCCACGTGCTCTACCGGGACGGCGAGCCGGTCGGCTTCTACGAGCTGGACCGGCGCAACCGGCCGCTGGTGAACCTCTCCTACTTCGGCCTGCTGCCGCAGGCGGTGGGGGCGGGGCTAGGCCGCGCCCTGCTGCGCCAGGCGGTCGAGGACGGCTGGGCGCAGGGCACCCGGGCGCTGACGGTGAACACCTGCACCGCCGACCATCCCCGGGCGCTGCCGAACTACCTGGCGGCGGGCTTCGCCAAGCTGCGCACGGTGCGCGAGGTCTGGCACGTGCCGCTGCGCCTCGGCCTGCCGATCCCGCCCCACCTGCGGCTGGGCTGAGGGCCGGGGGGGGCGCCCCGGGTGCCGGGACGCAACCTTCCGGACGCGCGACAAGGCGCAGGAAAGCATTGTACGGCGGCTTGCAAAGGCCCATATATCGGGCGTCAACCCGTCTGGTTCGGCCTGTTTCGATTGCCCCCCGGGGCCCGAGCCTGGTTTCCGTCCCTCAAAGGCAGATTGGCCCGTCCCGCGATGGCGTGGGGCGGCACCCTTGCATGATGGGATTCCCCGCATGTCTACCGGCACTGTTAAGTGGTTCAACGCGACCAAGGGCTACGGCTTCATCCAGCCCGAGGACGGCACCGCTGACGTTTTCGTCCACATTTCCGACGTGCAGCGCTCGGGCCTCCAGGGCCTCAATGACGGCCAGCGCCTGAGCTTCGACGTCCAGCGCGGCCAGCAGGGCAAGCTCTCCGCTTGCAACCTGAAGCTCGACTGAGTTGCCTGGGCCGGGCCTGGCGCGCCGCGAGGCGAAGCCGGGCCCGGCCCATCTCCGCATCCCCGGGAGGGACCCATGTCGACGCATCTCTATACCATCGGCCAGCACGTCGAGTTCATCGCCGGGCGGTTCGACGGGAATGTGCCGCGTGGTCTCTACACGGTGGTGCGGCAGCTCCCCGGCCCGGCCAATGACCGGGAATACCGGGTGAAGCACCAGAAGGACGGGCACGAGCGGATCGTGCTGGAAAGCCAGTTGCGCGTAGGCCCGCCCGCACTCTTCGGTTGAACCGCACCGAAGGCCCACCGCGACCAGTCCCAGCCGCCGGCCCTGGCCTGGGCACGACCAGCCCCTAGGGCCGCGCCATAAGGCCGGACGAGACAAGAGGCGCCGATGGCACGCAGACCGAATTACGGCCAGCAGCGGGCCGAGATCAACCGCGGCAAGCAAGCCAAGCAGGAAGCCAAGCAGCGCGAGCGCGAGGAAGCCGTCGCCCGTCGCAAGACGGAACGCGAGGGCCTCGGCCTGCCGCCGGAGCCCGAGGGCACCCTGCCGCCGGACGACGAGCCGGCCGCACAGGACAAATAGGCCGCTGCGAGCGGCAAAAGGACAGAGACGATGGCCAAGCGCCGCGACGACGGAAAATACGTGCTGTTCGACGTCTCCTATGCCGACGGCAGCCGGGCCTCCAACCGCAAGGTGCCGACCGAGCTGCTCGGCGGCCTCGATGGCGACGAGCCGGCCCGGACGGAGATCGAGGCCCAGGACAAGCGCATCGCGGATGCCTCCGGCAAGCCGCAGCGCGGGATCCTGGCGCTGGTGCGGGCCGGGCGCTGAGCCCCGCCTGCCGTTGATGGAAGAAGGGCCGGCGGAGCGATCCGCCGGCCCTTTCCAATTCGGCCTCCCCGGGTCAGCCGCCCCGGTCAGCCACTATGCGCGAGCACGGCCAGCAGCAGCAGCGCCACGATGTTGGTGATCTTGATCATCGGGTTCACCGCCGGGCCGGCGGTGTCCTTGTAGGGGTCGCCCACGGTGTCGCCGGTGACGGCGGCCTTGTGCGCCTCCGAGCCCTTGCCGCCGTGGTGGCCCTCCTCGATGTACTTCTTGGCGTTGTCCCAGGCGCCGCCGCCGGTGGTCATGCTGACCGCCACGAAGAAGCCGGTGACGATGACGCCGAGCAGCATGGCGCCCAGCGCCTCGAAGCCCGCCGCCTTGCCGGCGATGGCCTGGA
The DNA here is from genome assembly GCF_030409335.1 of Paeniroseomonas aquatica. GTDB lineage: Bacteria > Pseudomonadota > Alphaproteobacteria > Acetobacterales > Acetobacteraceae > Belnapia > Belnapia aquatica. The sequence continues at coordinate 20,622 of NZ_JAUFPN010000184.1, read as the reverse complement.
TGCCGAAGTAGCAGACCAGCGGCGAGAGCACCGGCAGCATCGAGGGGATGATCATCTCCTTGATGGCGGCCTTGGTCAGGATGTCGACCGCCCGGGCATAGTCCGGCTTCTCGGTGCCGGCCATGATGCCGGGCTTCTCGCGGAACTGGCGCCGCACCTCCTCGACCACCGACATCGCGGCGCGGCCGACCGCGGTCATCGCCATGCCGCCGAACAGGAAGGGCAGGGCCCCGCCGAACAGCAGCCCGACCACGACATAGGGGCTGGTGAGGCTGAAGGTCAGCGTGCCGATCCCGGCGAAGTAGGGATAGGTCGCCGCATTCGCCGCGAAGTAGGTGAGGTCCTGGGTATAGGCGGCGAAGAGCACCAGGGCGCCCAGGCCGGCCGAGCCGATGGCATAGCCCTTGGTGACGGCCTTGGTGGTGTTGCCGACGGCGTCCAGCGCATCGGTGGTGACGCGGGTCTCCTTCGGCAGCCCGGCCATCTCGGCGATGCCGCCGGCGTTGTCGGTCACCGGGCCGAAGGCATCGAGCGCGACCACGACGCCGGCCAGCGCCAGCATGGTGGTGACCGCGATGGCGATGCCGTAGAGCCCGGCCAGGTTGTAGCTGATCAGCACGCCGAAGATGATGATGAGCGCCGGGATGGCGGTGCTCTCCATGCTGACCGCGATGCCGCGGATGACGTTGGTGCCGTGGCCGGTGACCGAGCTTTCGGCGATCGCCTGCACGGGTCGGAAGTTGGTCCCGGTGTAGTATTCGGTCACCACGATGATGAGGCCGGTGACCACCAGCCCGACCGCGCCGCAGAAGAACAGCGACCAGGCGGTGAAGCTGGCGCCGGCGGCGGTGATGGTGCCGCTGCCGAAGACCAGGAAGGTGAGCGGCAGCAGCACCACCAGCGAGAGCACCCCGGCGACGATGAAGCCGCGGTACATCGCGCCCATGATGGACTGGTTGGCCGGCAGCTTGACGAAATAGGTGCCGATGATCGAGGTGACGACGCAGACCGCGCCGATCGCCAGCGGGTAGAGCATGCCGAGCATCAGCTGGTCGGGGGCGAAGGCGATGGCCGCCAGCACCATGGTGGCGACCATGGTGACCGCGTAGGTCTCGAACAGGTCGGCCGCCATGCCGGCGCAGTCGCCGACGTTGTCGCCCACGTTGTCGGCGATGGTCGCGGGGTTGCGCGGGTCGTCCTCGGGGATCCCGGCCTCGACCTTGCCGACCATGTCGCCGCCGACGTCGGCGCCCTTGGTGAAGATGCCGCCGCCCAGCCGGGCGAAGATCGAGATGAGCGAGGCGCCGAAGCCGAGCGCCACCAGCGCGTCGATCACCGGCCGGCTGTTCGGGGCATGGCCGCCGAGCACGACGAGGATGAAGAAGTAAACGGCGACGCCGAGCAGGGCGAGGCCGGCGACCAGCATGCCGGTGATGGCCCCCGACTTGAAGGCGACGTCGAGCCCGGCGGCCAGCGACTGGCTCGAGGCCTCCGCGGTGCGGACATTGGCCCGCACCGAGACGTTCATGCCGATGAAGCCGGCCAGGCCCGAGAGCACCGCGCCGATCAGGAAGCCGATGGCCACCCCGAAGCCGAGCCAGATGAACAGCAGCACGAACAGCACCACGCCGACGATGCCGATGGTGAGGTACTGGCGCTTCAGATAGGCCTGGGCGCCTTCCTGGATCGCCTGGGCGATCTCCTGCATGCGGGCGGTGCCGGCCGGCAGGGCCATCACCTGCCTGGCGGTGACCACGCCATAGGCGATGGACAGGGCGCCCAACGCGATCACGAGCAACAACGTCAATGTCATCAAGACGGTAGCCCCCCAAGGGTTAGCCGCACCTTCTTCGGCAGGGCATGCCGCGGGCCTGGCCTGGCCGGCACCCACCCTGTCGCGAGGCGCTAACATGGAGAAGGCTATGCGGCCGGCGATGGAGGCGCAACGGCCTGCCGGCGCTTTTCCGCCGGGCCGCCCGGCTTGCCGCGGCCGGGCGGCCCCGGCATCCTGGCGGCGACTCCAGGGGGGAAGCATGGACCTGATCCGGCGTGGGATGCGGCGTGGCGTGCGGGGCGGCGTCCTGGCCCTGGCGCTGACGATGGGCCTGCTGGCCGCGCCCGGCGCGGCGCCGGCGCAGGAGGTGCTGGAGAAGCGCGTCTTCGAGGGCGGCGCCTACCAGACCCGCGGCGGCGGGACCATCGGCAACCTCCGCATCGGCTACCAGACCATGGGCCGGCTGAACGCCGAGGGCACCAACGCGATCCTCATCTGCCACTTCTTCAGCGGCAACAGCCATGCCTTCGGCCGGCTCTCGGCCACCGGCCCGGCCGGCTACTGGGATGCCATCATCGGCCCGGGCAAGCCGATCGACACCGACAAGTACTTCGTCGTCTCGGCCGACACGCTGGTCAACGTCAACGTGCCGGACGCCAATACCGTCACCACCGGCCCGGCCAGCATCAACCCGGACACCGGCCGGCCCTATGCCATGACCTTTCCCGTGGTCTCGATGCGGGACTTCGTCGAGACCCAGAAGCGGCTGCTGGACAGCCTCGGCGTCAAGCGCCTGGCGCTGGTGGCGGGGCCCTCCAACGGCGGGCTGCAGAGCATCGAATGGGCCGCGGCCTATCCCGGCTTCGTCGAGCGGGTGATGCCGGTGATCGCCGCCGAGATCGACGCCTGGATGCAGGGCTGGCTCGACCTCTGGGAGAGCCCGATCCGGCTGGACCCGAATTGGCGGGACGGCGACTACTACGCGCAGGGGCGGGACCTGCCGATCCGCGGCCTGGCGGAGGCCTGGAAGATCGTCACCCTGCAGGCGCGGGACCGGCTCTGGGCGAAGCAGTACGACCGCCGCCCCGCCGATGGGCAGGATCCGGCCCGGCGGATCGGCGACCGGTTCGCCATCGAATCCTGGCTCGATGCGGCGGCGCTGGCCCGGGCGCGGACCTCGGATGCCAATGCCTTCCTCTACATGGTCCGGGCCAACCAGCTGTTCCTGAACGAGTACCCCAGCCTGGCGGCGGCGCTGGCGGGCGCCCCGGCGCGCTGGCTGGTGGTCTCGACGGCCTCCGACCGGGTCTTCCTGGCCGAAGGCGTGGCCGAGTTCACCGCCGCGCTGCGGACCGCCGGCAAGCAGGTGGCGACGGCGGCGCTGGACGGGCCGCTCGGGCATCTCAACGGCGTCGTCGGCATGGCGCCGGTGGGCGAGACGATCCGCGCCTTCCTGGCGCGCTAGAGCAAACTCCGGTCCGATGGACGCATCAGACCGGAGATATCTGCTCGCCGGACCAACAGGCTAGAGCGGGTTCCGTGATCCGGTGCGAGCGGAACCCGCTCTGGTCCCTCAACGGAAGGCCCGGAAGGCCAGCCAGAGCCCGAGCACCCCGAGCGCCGCCTGCACCAGCTGGCGGAAGCGGGCCTCGGGCAGGCCCTGCCGCACCCGCTGGCCGAGGGCCATGCCGGCGAAGGCCGGGGCCACCCCGGCCAGGGAGGCGAGGCCCATCTCGGCCGGCAGCAGCCCGCCGCCGGCCATGCCCAGCGCCAGCGCGGCGGTCGCCACCACCACGCCAAGGCCGAAGGCCTGGACGAAATCCTGCGGCGGCAGCTTCAGCGCGGCGAAATACGGCGCCGCCGGCATCAGGAAGCTGCCGGTCAGGCCGGTCAGCAGGCCGGAGGCGAGGCCCATCAGCGGCGAGACCCAGCGCTCGCGCCGGCCCGGCGGCGGCAGCGGCCGGCCCGAGAGCGCCAGGGCGGCCGAGAGCACCAGCAGCAGCCCCAGCAGGCCGGAGAGCAGCACCGCATCGGTGCGCGCCAGGATGCCCGCCCCGGCCAGGGCGCCGAGCCCCGCCGCCAGCAGGAAGCCCCAGAGCCGCCGCAGCATCGGCCGCAGCGCCGGCCCGGCCAGCGCCTGCCAGACATTGGCGGCCAGGGTCGGCACCAGCATCAGCGCCATCGCCTCCGGCAGCGGCCGCGCCAGCGCCAGGATGCCGAGGGTGACGGTCGGCATGCCGAAGCCGGCGATGCCCTTGACGAAGCCGGCGAAGAGGAAGGTGCCGAGGACCAGGGCGGCATAGGCGGGGTCGAAGGGAAGCTCCATGCGCCCTCCTAGCCCGGCCGCCGGCGGGCCGCTTCGCTGCGCGGCGAAGCGAGGGCCAGCAGCCCGGCCAGCGGCAGCAGCCAGGCGATGCGGGCCTGGTAGCGGTCGTGCGGGCCCGAGAGCGCGCCGGTCACCAGCGCATTCACCGTGACCCCGACCAGCACCGCCAGCAGCAGGCCCAGCATCCGTGCATCGCCATGTCGCGCCGCCCGCCAGCAGCCCAGCAGCGTGGCGCCGGCGCCGAGCAGCAGCAGCAGCGGCTGCAGCGCCAGGACAGGCGCCGCCGCCGACGGCAGCAGGCCGCGCGCCTGCAGCCCGGCGGCGAAGCGGGCCTGCTCGGCGGCGGGGAAGCCCAGCGCCAGCTGCCGCCCGACCGAGGCTTCCAGGTTCTCCGGCCCCAGCGCATCGCCGACCCGGGCGCGGCGCAGCTGCGCCCAGCCGTTGCCGAGCGCGGCCCGCAGCACCGCCAGCGGCTCCCGCCGCAGCGTCTCGGCGAGGATGGCGCCGGCTTCCGGGGCGAGGCTGATCGGGCCGCCGGGCAGGAGCCCATCGGTCCGGGGGGACCAGACCGGGCCATCGCCGGACCAGAGGAAGAGGTCGGAATCGGTGGGCAGCCGGCCGGCCCAGCGGCAGAGCTGCCAGCCGGCGTCCGGGCAGCGGGCGGCGATGGTGCGCGCCGCGGGCCCATCCGCGACCAGCCGGGCCAGGGCGAAGACGGCGCCATAGGGCGAGACGGCGAGGCGCCCCTGGGTCGCCAGGTTGCCGGCCAGCAGCAGCGCCACCGCCGCCCCGAGCGGCGCGGCGCAGCGCAGCGCCGGCCGCGCCCGGCGGGTGGCGGCCAGCACCAGCAGCACCAGCGCCGCCGCCAGCGGCAGGTGGGAGAGATGCGCGGCCGCCGCCAGCGCCGCCACCCCCTGCAGCCCGAGGGCCTCGGCGCGGGACAGCCGGTCGGCGGCGAAGCCGAGCAGCGCCAGGGCCAGCACCAGGGCGGGGGCCAGGATGTCCGGCATGAGCTGGGCGGTGAACCAGGGCGCCGCGCTGCCCGCGGCGAGGCCGGCGCAGAGGGCCAGATGGCGGCCCGGCCGGGCGCCGCCGAGGAAGCCCCGCTGCGCCAGCCAGGCCAGCCAGGAGAGCAGCAGCCCCTGCGCCAGCGCCGGCCCCCAGAGCGTCAGCCGGCCGTGGAAGGCGTGCAGCGCCGGCCCGTAGACGAAGGGCTTGTCCCAGATCGCCCAGCCCTCGACGGTCTGGGCCAGGAAGGCGCCGGTGTCGCTGAAGACCAGCGGATAGCCGTTCAGCAGCGCCGGCCAGAGCAGCAGCGCGGCGCCGAGCCCCAGGGCCAGGGCGGCGGCCGGCTGGCCGGCGGGGCGGGGCAGGCTCACGGGGCGGCGAAGAGCTCGACCACGTTGCCTTCGGGATCGGCGATCCGCAGCCGCCGCGGCGGGGCGCCGCCGGGGCCCGGCGCATCCAGCACCGCGACGCGGAGGGTCAGCATCCGCCGGTGCCAGCGGTCCAGCTCGGCCTCCGGCACGGCGAAGGCCAGCAGCGCCCCCGCCTCGCCGCCGGGCGGGAAGAGCGCGTCGCCGCGCGGCCGCAGCACCAGCTCCACCCCGCCCATCGAGAAGCGCAGGCTCGAGCCGGGGCCGAGGGCGGGCAGGCCGAGGATGCGGCCGTAGAAATCCTGCAGCCGCAGCGGGTCGCCGCAGGGCAGCTCCAGCCGGGCCAGCGGACCAGGGCTCAAGCCGCCGGTCCCGGACCGGTGGTGGGGCCGGTGGTGGGGCCAGTGGTAGGGCCGGTGTCAGCTTCGGCGGACCAGCGCGCCGCGGCGGCGTCGTCGGCCGCCTTGGCCTCGACCCAGCGGGAGGCGCCATCGGCGAATTCCTCGCGCTTCCAGAAGGGGGCGCGGGTCTTCAGCCAGTCGATCAGGAAGGCGCAGGACTCGAGCGCGGCGGCGCGGTGCGAGGAGGCGGTGAGCACCAGCACGATCGGCCCCCCCGGCGGGATCCGGCCGACCCGGTGGATGACGGTGCAGCCGGTCAGCGGCCAGCGGGCGCAGGCCTCGGCGGCGATGCGGGCGATGGCGCGCTCGGTCATGCCGGGGTAGTGCTCGAGCACCAGGGCGGCGAGCCCGTCGTCGGCCCGGCAGAGGCCGACGAAGCTGGCGAGGCCGCCGACATCCTCGCGCCCCGCGGTCAGCAGGGCGGATTCGGCGCCGAGGTCGAAGGCGGCCTCCTGCACCCGGATGGTCGGCGTGGTCATCCGCCGGTCACCGGCGGGAAGAAGGCGATCTCGTCCCCCGCCGCCACCGGATGGTCGGGGGTGGCGAAGTCCTGGTTCACCGCGGCGCGGATGGTCCGGGCATTGGCGAAGGCCGCGGCGTGGCCGGGGCTGCGCTCGCTCAGCCAGGCGACCAGCCCGGCGACGTCGCGCACCGCGGGCGGCGGGGAGACCTCCTCCTGGCCCAGGCCGACCTTCTGCCGGACCCAGGCGAAATACAGCACGCGCATCATGGCAATCCCGCCGCGACCCCGCTCAGCGCGGGGTCGGCATGGTCTGCACCTGGCCGTTCGGGCCGTAGATGGTGCTGATGCCGCCGTCGTTGTGGATGGTGCCGGTGCCGCCGCCGGGGGCGACGTAGGTCTGCACCCGGTCGGTGCCGCCGGTGGTGGTCAGGTTGCCGCCCGGCGTCGGGTAGACCCGTCCGTCCGCCCGCGGGGCCGGCCCGGGCTGCGACAGCGGCGGCGGGACCACGCTGGCGCGCGGCGGGTCGATGGCGCGGATCGGCGGTGGCGGCGGGGAGCTGCTGCCGCTGAGCCCGGGCGGCATCGGCCGCACCGGCGGCGGATCCTCGGGCTGCCAGGTGGAGCGGCCGGCCGGGGCCGACATGCGGTCCAGCTCGCCGGGGCGGTAGCTCGGGATGTTGCGCAGGGCGGCATCCGGGTTGGCCAGGGTGGCGCGCGGGCCTTCCTGGGCCGGCCAGACGTTGCCCGGCTCGGTCTCGAGCCCCGCGAGCTGCCGCGGCTCGCCGCGGACGCGGGCGATGGTGTCGCTGTCCTCGGTGCGCTTCGGCGCCATGCCGCCCCAGGGTGCGCCGATCCGCTCCCCGACCGTGGCGATGCCGTTCGCCACGCCGTAGCTGGCCCTGTCGGTCACCGCACAGCCGCTGAGCAGCGCCACCATGCCGAGCATCACCGCCGATCCGCCAATCCGTCGCATCGCCCACTCCTGTGCTCCCGCCATGGCGGGACAGACTGCAACATGCGCCGCCGGCACAAGGCTCTCAAGGGGCCTCCGCGGCGAAGCCCCACCCAGGGGGGAATGGTCAGGGCCGGGCGAGCGGTCCGGCGGGGCCGGGCTGCGGCTTGCCGCCCGGGCCGAGGGAGGGGGGCGCGGCGGGGGCGGCCGGCGGCGCCTGGTTCTGCGGCTGGCCGGCATGGCGGATGCCGGCGGTCAGGTAGTCCCAGCCAGTCACCAGGGTCAGCGCCGCGGCGGTCCAGAGCATGGCCTCGCCGATCAGCGCGACCGGCAGGAACGAGAGGTGCAGCACCGCGGCGCCGGTCTCCCCGGCCAGCAGGGTGCCGAGCGCGCCCATCTGGAAGCCGGTCTTCCACTTGGCCAGCCTGGTCACCGGCAGTCCGATGCGGATCTCGGCCAGGTATTCGCGCAGGCCGGAGACCAGGATCTCCCGCAGCATGATCAGGATGGCGGGGTAGAGCGAGAGGCCCGGCAGCCGGCCCTGGCCGGCCAGCAGCATCAGCGCGGCGGCGACCAGCAGCTTGTCGGCGATCGGGTCCAGCATGCGGCCGAGGCCCGATACCGTCTTCCGCTGGCGGGCGATCTTGCCGTCGAAGTAGTCGGTGATGGCGGCGACCGAGAAGACGAAGCAGGCCGCCGCATCCCCCCAGGGGCTGTGCAGCGCCACCAGCGCCACCAGCAGCGGGATGGCGGCGATGCGCGACAGCGTCAGCAGGTTGGGGAGGTCGGTTGGCATGCCGGCGCAGTCATGGCGGAGGGCGCGGCGCGGGGCAAGCCTCCGGAAGGCGCCGCCCCTCGCCTCAGCCGCCGCCGGGGTGGAAATGACCGTGAATTTTCCGCGCGACCGCGGGACCCACCCCCGGCGCATTCGCCAGATCCTCGAGCGCGGCGTTCCGCACCCCGCGGGCCGAGCCGAAGTGGTTGAGCAGCTTCCGCTTCAGCGCGCTGCCGACGCCGGGGATCTCGTCCAGCTCCGACCGGGTCAGCGCCTTCGACCGCCCGGCGCGGTGGGTGGTGATGGCGAAGCGGTGGGCCTCGTCCCGCAGCCGCTGCAGGTAATACAGCACGGGGTCGCGCGGCGGCAGCTGGAAGGGCTCCCGCCCGGTGCGGTGGAACCATTCCCGCCCGGCATCGCGGTCCGGCCCCTTGGCGACGGCGACCAGCGGCACGTCGTCGACCCCGAGCTCGGCCAGGATCTCCCGCGCGGCGTTGAGCTGGCCGAGGCCGCCGTCGATCAGCACCAGGTCGGGCCAGGTGCCGCTCTCGCGCCCGGGGTCCTCCTTCAGCGCCCGGCCGAAGCGGCGCTCGAAGACCTCCCGCATCATGCCGAAGTCGTCGCCCGGGGCGACCGCCGACTTGATCGAGAACTTGCGGTAGGCCTGCTTCAGGAAGCCGGAAGGCCCGGCGGCGACCATGACGCCATAGGCGTTGGTGCCCTGGATATGGCTGTTGTCGTAGACCTCGATCCGCTCCGGCTGGGCCGGCAGGTCGAACAGCGTGGCGACGCCGGCCAGCAGCGCCTGCTGCGCGGTGCCCTCGGCCATGCGGCGCTCGAGCGCCTCCCGGGCATTGGTCTCGGCATGGACCACCGCCTCGCGCTTCTCGCCGCGCTGCGGCCGGTGCAGCTCCACCTTGCGGCCGGCCTTGATGCCGAGCGCCTCGGCGATCAGCGCCCGCTCGGGCAGCTCGTGGCTCAGCAGCACCAGCGGCGGCGGCGGCAGGTCCTCGTAGAGCTGGCCGAGGAAGGCGCCCAGCACCTCCTCGGGCGACTGCTCGTTCTTGGCATGGGTCAGGAAATAGGGCCGGTTGCCGTTGTTGCGGCCGCCGCGGAAGAAGAAGACCTGGACGCAGGTCTGGCCGGCGAGCTGGTGCAGCGCCACCACGTCGGCATCGCCGACGCCGTCGAGGTTGATGCGGTCGCGGCCCTGGATGTGGGTCAGGCCGCGGATGCGGTCGCGCAGCGCCGCGGCGCGCTCGAATTCCAGGCGCTCGGCCGCTTCCTCCATCTCCTTGGCCAGGTTGCGCTGGATCGAGGGGGTCTCGCCCGAGAGGAACTGCTTCGCCTCCCGCACCAGCTCGGCGTAGTCGTCGCGGCTCACGCGGTCGACGCAGGGGGCGGAGCAGCGGCGGATCTGGTGCAGCAGGCAGGGCCGGTCGCGGCTGTCGAAGACGGTATCCCGGCAGGAGCGCAGCAGGAAGACCCGCTGCAGCGCGGTCAGGGTCTGGTTCACCGCCCAGGCGCTGGCGAAGGGGCCCCAGTAGCTGGCGCCCTTGCGGCGCTCGCCGCGGTGCTTGGTGATCTGCGGGAAGGGATGGTCCTCGGTGAGGACCAGCCAGGGATAGGATTTATCGTCGCGCAGAACGATGTTGTACCGGGGGCGCAACTTCTTGATGAGGTTGGCCTCGAGCAGCAGCGCCTCAGCCTCGGAGCTGGTGGTGATGACCTCGAGGCTGCGGGTCTCGTGCACCATTCGGCGCAGCCGCTCGGGCAGGCGGCCGACCTGGGTATAGGCGACGACCCGCTTCTTCAGGGCGCGGGCCTTGCCGACGTAGAGCGCGTCGCCCTTGGCATCGAGCATGCGGTAGACGCCGGGCGAGAGCGGCAGGGTGGCGAGCGCGGTCTCGATCACCCGCACGCCCTCCATGACCGGGCCGGCCTCCGGCTCCGGGGGCGGCGCGGCTTCGGTGCGGGGCAGGCTTTCCGGCGGGTTTCCGGGCGGGCTGGGGTCGGCGTCGCTCATGCGGCTGGATTAGGGGGCCGCCCCTGGGCGCCGCAACCCGGTCTTCTCCACCGATGCTGTGGAAAACTCTGTGGATGGGCGGCGGGTATCAGGTGAAAATTGGCTGTCATCTGCCGGACATAAGTGTTTGCCTTAATTTGAGGCATTTTCATAAGTCATTGGATTGGCTCGGTGTTTTGTTTTTGTTGCGGCAAACCCCAGGTCAAGAGCGAGGTTGCGCTTGACAGGCCGGGACGGCTGCGCGGTGACAAAGCTGCGGTGGATGATTTCCGGCAGGGAACCGTTTCAGGGCCGCGCGGGTGGGCCGTTCAGCCGCGCATCCGCTCGATGACGACGCCCACCGTCGCGGCATCGGGGAAGGCATCGGGCTTCTCGACCGAAACCCGGGCCCGCAGCACCCGCGGGTCGGCCAGGGCGGCGGCGGCGATGCGCTCGGCCAGGGTCTCGACCAGCAGGGTGTGGCCATCGGCCGCGGCGGCCCGGGCAGCGCGCACCACCCGCTCGTAGTCCACCACCCGGCGGAGGTCGTCGGCGCCGACCGAGGCGGGCGCCGCCTCGTCCTCCACCGCCAGCTCGACGCCGATGATCACCCGCTGCGGCGCCGCCTTCTCATGCGGATAGACCCCGAGCCGGGCCTGCAGCGCCAGGCCGCGGACGAAGACCAGGCGCAGCCGCTGCTCGGCGTCCGGGGCGAAATTCATCCTTGCGGACCTTTGCTGCGGCGGGGGCGGGGATAGGATCGGCTGGTCGGGGGGCGGCATACATTCCTGCCCTTACTCATCCATCGCGCCGGCGCCGCCGCCCGGCGCCCATTGCAGGTGCTGGCCGCCGTCGAGGGCGATCATCTGCCCGGTCATGGCCGGCAGGCCGAGGATGGCGAGCGCCGCGCGGGCCACCTCCTCGGGCGAGGTGCCGCGCTGCAGCGGCACGGAGGCGCATTGCCGGTCGAACTGCGCCTGGCTCTGGCGCGGGCTGGGCATGGCCGGGCCGGGGCCGATGCCGTTCACCCGGATGCGCGGCGCCAGCGCCAGGGCCAGGGTCTGGGTCAGCGCCCAGAGCCCGGCCTTCGACACCGTATAGGAGACGAAATGCGGGGTCAGCGACCAGACCCGCTGGTCCAGCATGTTCAGCACCAGCCCCTCGGCCGGGGCCGGCAGGGCGGCGGCCATGGCCTGGGCCAGGACGAAGGGGGCGCGGAGGTTGGGCTCGAGGTGGCGGTCCCAGCTCTCCCGGGTGGCATCGGCCCATTCGTCGCGCTCGAAGGTCGAGGCGTTGTTCACCAGCACCCCGATCGGCCCGAGCGCCGCGGTCGCCGCCGGGAGCAGCCCGCGCACCGCGGCCTCCTCGCCGAGCTCGGCCTGCAGGGTGACGGCGCGGCGGCCGAGGGCGCGGATCTCGGCCGCGGTGGCCGCGGCTTCGGCGGCGCTGCCGGCATAGTGGACGGCGACGTCGAAGCCGGCCCCGGCCAGGCCGAGGGCGATGGCGCGGCCGAGTCGCCGGGCGCCGCCGGTCACCAGGGCGGCGCGCGGGATGAGGGGGGGAATCGGCTGCATGGGCTGCGCGCTGTAGCAGGCCGGCGGCGGCTTGTCGCCTGACCGGGCCGGAACATCCTGGCCGGCGCCCTAGCCGCCGTCCCAGAGCCGCGCCGCGCCCAGCACCCCCGAGCTGTCGCCATGCGCGGCCCGCAGCAGCGGCGTCGTCACCGTGTCGCTGAAGACGAAGTCGCGCCAGCGCGCCGGCACCGTGGCATAGAGGTGCGCCAGGTTGGACAGGCCGCCGCCGAGGATGATGCAGTCGGGGTCCAGCAGGTTGACGACATGCGCCAGCGCCCGCGCCAGCCGGTCGGCGTGGCGGGCCAGGGCGGCGGCGGCGGCGGCATCCCCGGCGGCGGCGCGGGCGGCCAGCGGCCCGGCGTCGCGGGCGCCGGGGCCCTCGGCGGCGGCGGCCATGGCCGGGCTGGCGAGGAAGGTCTCGATGCAGCCGGCCCGGCCGCACCAGCAGGCCCGGCCGGGGTATTCCGCCGCGGTCATCCAGGGCAGCGGGTTGTGGCCCCATTCGCCGGCGATGCGGTTGCGGCCCTCGAGGATGCGGCCGTCCCGGACGATGCCGGCGCCGACCCCGGTGCCGAGGATGACCGCGAAGACGGTGCGGAAGCCGGCCCCGGCACCATCGGCGGCCTCGCTCATCGCCAGGCAATTGGCGTCGTTGCCGAGGCGGACCGGGCGCTGCAGCCGCTCCGTGATGTCGCGGTCCAGCCGGCCGCCGTTCAGCCAGGTGGAATTGGCCCCCCGCACCAGGCCGGTGGCCGGCGACAGGCTGCCGGGGATGCCGAGGCCGAGGCTGCCGCGCGCGCCGAGCTCGGCCTCGGCCGCCTCGACCAGCTCGCCGATCAGGGCGATGACCCCGGCATAGGCGGGGGGCGTCGGCGCCCGCCGGCGCAGCCGAATCGCCCCCGCCGCGTCGAGGGCGACGATCTCCGTCTTGGTGCCGCCGAGGTCGATGCCGAGCCGTATCGCCATGCCCCAGGATCGCGTCCCGCCGCGGCGGCGGCAAGCCCATCCCCTGCCTTGCCGCCCGGCGGCGGCTGTGCCATATCCCCGGCCGTCGCCGCCGGGGTCCGCCCGGCGCGGCAAATACGCACGCGGCGCGCCCTACCATCCGGCAGGGTCCGGTCCCGGATCATCGGGAAATGCGCCGCGGAGGCTCAACCGGACTGACAGGAAGGATCTCGCCCCATGGCGATGCCACAGGTTTCCATGCGCGTCCTGCTCGAGGCAGGCGTCCACTTCGGCCACCACACCCGCCGCTGGAACCCGCGGATGGCGCCGTACATCTTCGGCATCCGCAACCAGGTCCACATCCTCGACCTGCAGCAGACCGTGCCGATGCTGGAGCGCGCCCTGAAGGCGGTGCGCGACGTGGTCGCCGCCGGCGGCCGCGTGCTCTTCGTCGGCACCAAGAAGGCGGCGGCCGAGTACGTGGCGGAAAGCAGCGCCCGCTGCGGCCAGTACTACGTGAACCACCGCTGGCTCGGCGGCATGCTGACCAACTGGAAGACCATCACGGGCAGCATCAAGCGCCTGAAGCAGATGGAAGAGCAGCTCGGCGGCAACATCACCGGTCTCACCAAGAAAGAGATCCTGATGCTGACCCGCGAGAAGGAGAAGCTCGACCGCGCGCTCGGCGGCATCAAGGAGATGGGCGGCCTGCCCGACATCATCTTCGTGATCGACGTGGTGAAGGAGAAGCTGGCGATCGAGGAGGCCAACAAGCTCGGCATCCCCGTCATCGCCGTGGTCGACAGCAACGCCGATCCGGAGGGCGTGGCCTTCCCGATCCCGGGCAACGATGACGCCATCCGCGCCATCAACCTCTACTGCGACATGATCGCCGGCGCCGTCATCGACGGCATCTCGGCCGGGCTGCAGGCCTCGGGCGTGGACATGGGCTCGGTCGAGGAGCTGCCCGAGGACGAGGCGCTGGTCGCCGCCGCCGAGGATTCGACCCCGGAGGAGTTCCTCGCCGCCGCCGCCGAGGAAGGGCCCGCCACCGAGGCCCCGGCCGCCGAGGGCACCCCCGAGATCGCCGGCGAGGCCGCTCCGGCCGCCGCCCCAGCCGATGTCGAGACCCCGGCGCAGGCCTGACCTGCGCCGTGGCGGCCGCCGTCCCGGATGGGGCGGTGGCCGCCTGACCGAGATGGGGCGGCCGTCGGGTCGCCAGCAGATGGAGGATTGATCCATGGCCGAAATCACTGCGCTGATGGTCCGCGACCTGCGTGACAAGACCGGCGCCGGCATGATGGACTGCAAGAAGGCCCTGGTCGAGGCGGACGGTGACATGGAGGCCGCGATCGACTGGCTGCGCGCCAAGGGCCTCTCGGCCGCCGCCAAGAAGTCCGGCCGGCTCGCCTCCGAGGGCCTGGTCGGCGTCGCCAGCGGCCCGAACGTGGCCGGCATGGTCGAGGTCAACGCCGAGACCGACTTCGTCGCCCGCAACGAGCAGTTCCAGGGTTTCGTCGCCGAGGTGGCCGGCCTGGTCCTGTCGGTCGGCGACGACGTCGAGACGCTGAAGTCGGCGACCTACCCGGGCAGCCGCCACAGCGTCTCCGAGGAGCTGACCCGGCTGATCGCCACCATCGGCGAGAACATGACCATCCGCCGCGCCCGGCGGATCGAGGTCGCCCAGGGCGTGGTCGCCACCTATACCCACAACGCGATCAAGCCGGGCCTCGGCAAGATCGGCGTGCTGGTCGGCCTCGAGGGCGCCTCGGAGATCGACGCGCTCGAGCAGCTCGGCCGCCAGATCGGCATGCATGTCGCGGCGACCCGGCCGGAGGCGCTGGATGCCTCGGCCGTGGACCCGGCGGCGCTCGAGCGCGAGAAGGCGGTGCTGACCGAGCAGGCCCGCGCCTCCGGCAAGCCGGAGGCCATCATCGAGAAGATGGTCGAGGGCCGCATCCGCAAGTACTACGAGGAAGTGGTGCTGCTGGAGCAGATCTGGGTCCATGACGGCGAGAGCCGGGTGAAGGCCGTGGTCAAGAAGTCCGGCGGCAACCTCACCGGCTTCGCCCGCTTCGCCCTGGGCGAGGGCATCGACAAGCCGGCCGGCCCCGACTTCGCCTCCGAGGTGGCGGCGGTCTCGGGCGTGCCCAAGTCCTGATTGCGGCTGCCGGCGGCAGGGGCGTGCTCCTCCCGCCGGCCGTTGCCCTGGGGGTGGCCGCCGCTCACCCCCATGGGAATTCCGCCGGCTGTCCAGGGCCTTGCGGGGGCAGGGGCCGCTGAATATGGTTCCCCGCTCCCGTCACGGTCGCATAATGAACAACCCGCCCAACTATCAGCGTGTCATGCTCAAGGTGTCCGGTGAGGCGCTGATGGGCAGCCGCGACTACGGCCTCGATACCGCCACCTGCCGGCGCATCGCCGAGGATGTGAAGGGCGTGGTCGAGCTCGGCGTGCAGGTCTGCCTGGTCATCGGCGGCGGCAACATCTTCCGCGGCATCGCCGGGGCGGCCGCCGGCATGGACCGCTCCCAGGCCGACTACATGGGCATGCTGGCCACGGTCATGAATGCGCTGGCGATGCAGTCCGCGCTCGAGAAGGCGGGGTTGCCGACCCGGGTGCAGTCCGCCATCCCGATGCAGTCGCTCTGCGAGCCCTATATCCGGCGGCGGGCCATCCGGCACATGGAGAAGGGCCGCGTCGTCATCTTCGCCGGCGGCACCGGCAACCCCTTCTTCACCACCGATACCGCCGCCGCGCTGCGGGCGGCCGAGATGGAATGCGACGCGCTCTTCAAGGGCACGCAGGTGGATGGCGTCTATTCCGCCGATCCCCGCAAGAACCCGAAGGCGGAACGCTACGTTACGCTTACCTACCTGGACATGCTGGCACGCGACCTCCTGGTGATGGATGCCGCGGCGATCAGCCTAGCGCGCGAGAACAACCTGCCGATCATCGTCTTCAACATCCACGAACCCGGCGCCTTCACCGCCGTCCTGAAGGGCGAAGGCAAGTTCACGACGGTGATCGAACAACATTGAACCGGGCGCCCGCGTCCGGCCATCTTCGGATGGTCTGGTGCGGCAGCGGCCCTTAACCATCGATCGGGGGACAGTGGCCATGCCGGCCGATCTCAAGACCTTGAAGCAGGACCTCACGCGCCGGATGGATGGCGCGATCGAGACCATGAAGAAGGAATTCACCGGTCTCAGGACCGGCCGCGCCAGCCCGGCGCTGCTGGAGCCGATCCGGGTGGAGGCCTATGGCAACAACCAGCCGCTAAACCAGGTGGCCAATGTCTCGGTCGGCGGCCCCGGGCTGCTCTCGGTGCAGGTCTGGGACAAGTCCATCACCAAGGCCGTCGAGGTCGCCATCCGCGACTCGGGTCTCGGGCTGAACCCGCAGACCGAGGGCCAGGTGATCCGCGTGCCGCTGCCGCCGCTGACCCAGGAACGCCGCGCCGACCTGATCAAGACCGCCGGCAAGTATGCCGAGGCGACCAAGGTCGCCATCCGTGGCGTCCGCCGCGACGGCATGGAGCAGATCAAGGCGCAGGAGAAGGACAAGAAGGCGCCGATCGGACAGGATGAATCGAAGAACTGGGCGGACGAGGTCCAGAAGCTGACCGACCAGTACATCAAGCTGGTGGATACCACCCTGGCCGACAAGGAAAAGGACATCAGGCAGGTCTGACGTCGGTGTCCGGCGCCCCCCAACTCTCCCCCCTGGCCGGCGCCGCGCCGATGCCGGCCTCCGGCGGCGCGGTGCCGGAGCACGTCGCCATCATCATGGACGGCAACCGGCGCTGGGCCGAGGCCCGCGGCCTGCCCGTCGCGCTCGGCCACAAGGCCGGGGCCGAGGCGGTGCGCCGCACCATCGAGGCCTGCGCCGCGCAGGGCGTCGGCTGGCTGACGCTCTTCGCCTTCTCCTCCGAGAACTGGCTGCGGCCGGCCGAGGAGGTGCGGGCGCTGACCGGCCTGCTGCGCCTCTACCTCCGCTCCGAGGTGGCGACCCTGGCCAAGGAAGGCATCCGCCTGCGGGTCATCGGCGACCGCGCCCGCTTCGGCACCGACACCATGCGCGAGATCGAGCGGGCCGAGACGGTCACCGCCGGCGGCACCCGGCTGAACCTCAACGTCGCGCTCTCCTACGGCGCGCGGGACGAGATCGTGGCGGCGGCCCGGGCCATCGCCCGGGCGGCGCAGGCCGGCACGCTCGACCCGGAAAGCCTGGACGAGGCCGCCTTCGCCGGCCGGCTCTTCACCGCGGGGATGCCGGATCCGGACCTGATCATCCGCACCTCGGGCGAGCAGCGGCTGTCCAATTTCCTGCTCTGGCAGGCGGCCTATGCCGAATTCGTCTTCCAGGAGGTGCTCTGGCCGGACTACGGCGCCGAGCACCTGGCGCGGGCGCTGCGCGACTACGGCCGGCGGGAACGCCGCTACGGCGCCCGCACCGGATGAGCCGCGGCCGCGCGTGACCCCTCCGCCGCAACCTCCCGCCTCGCGCTGGCCGGACCTGCGCAAGCGGGCGCTGTCGGCGGCGCTGCTGGTGCCGGCCGCGATCCTCTGCATCTGGCTCGGGGCCGAGGCCTGGACCGCGTTGATGGCGGCGGCGGTCACGCTGCTGGCCTGGGAATGGGTGCGGCTCTGCGGGTTCTCCACCAAGCGGCTGCCGGGGCTGGCGGTGCCGGTGCTGGTGCTGGCGGCCGGGGTGCTGGCGGTGGGCGGGGCCTGGGGCTGGGCGCTGGCGCTGCTGCTGCTCGGCTTCGTCGGGCTCTGGGCGGTGGCGGAGCCGCCGCGCTTCCGCCGTGCCGTGCCCGGCTTCTGGCTGGCCTTCGGCATCCCCTACATCGGCTTCGCCGGGCTGGGGCTGATCCAGCTCCGCGGCGATGCCGCGGCCGGGCTCGTCAACGTGCTGTTCCTCTTCCTCGTGGTCTGGTCGAGCGACATCGGCGCCTACCTGGCCGGCCGGCGCTTCGGCGGGCCGAAGCTGGCGCCGGCCATCTCGCCCAACAAGACCTGGTCGGGCGCCGCCGGCGGCCTGGCCGCGGCCATGGCGGTCGGTGTGCTGGCCGCCTATGTGATGGAGCCGGCGGCGGTGCCGCTGCTGCGGGTCGCGCTGGTCGCGGCCACCCTCGGCCTGCTGGCGCAGGTCGGGGATCTGTTTGAAAGCTGGATCAAGCGGCGCTTCCACGTGAAGGACAGTTCCTCCCTCATCCCCGGGCATGGCGGCCTGCTGGACCGGTTGGACGGCGTATTGTCGGCTGCCCCCGTGGCGGCACTGCTGGGCGTGGCATTGGGCCCCGGGGAAGCGCTGTGGCGATGATGGACAGGATGGCTGGCGTGACCGAACCGCGCCGGATCACCGTGCTCGGCAGTACCGGCTCGGTCGGGCAGAGCACGCTGGCGCTGCTGGAGGCCGCCCCGCCCGGGCGCTTTGCGGTGGAGGCGCTGGTCGCCGGCCGCGACGTGGCGCGGCTGGCGGCGCAGGCGAGGCGCTTCGACGCCCGGCTCGCGGTGGTCGCCGACCCGGCGATGCATGGCGCGCTGAAGGCGGCGCTGGCCGGCACCGGGATCGAGACCGCGGCCGGGCCCGAGGCGGTGATCGAGGCGGCGAGCCGCCCGGTCGACTGGACCATGGCGGCCATCGTCGGCGCCGCCGGGCTGCGCAGCACCCTGGCCGCGCTCGGCCATGGCGGCACGCTGGCGCTGGCCAACAAGGAGAGCCTGGTCTGCGCCGGGGAGATCGTGCTGGCCGCCGCGGCGAAGTCCGGCGCGACCCTGCTGCCGGTCGATTCCGAACACAACGCCATCTTCCAGGCGCTCGACGCGCGCGACCCCACAGCGATCGAGAAGATCGTGCTGACCGCCTCGGGCGGGCCCTTCCGCAACGCCGACCTGGCGACCATGCGGGCGGCGACGCCGGAGATCGCGGTGCGCCACCCGATCTGGAAGATGGGCGCCAAGATCTCGGTCGACAGCGCCACCATGATGAACAAGGGGCTCGAGCTGATCGAGGCCGCCCGGCTCTTCCCGGTGCCGGAGGAGCGGATCGAGATCCTGGTCCACCCGCAATCCACGGTGCACGGCCTGGTGCAGTATGCCGACGGCTCGGTGCTGGCCCAGCTCGGCACGCCGGACATGCGCACCCCGATCGCCCATGCCCTGGCCTGGCCGGACCGCATGGCGGTGGTGCTGCCGCGGCTCGACCTGGTGACGCTGGGCCGGCTGGAATTCTTCGCCCCCGATGCCGATCGTTTCCCCGCGTTACGGCTGGCGCGGCTGGCGTTGCAGGCCGGGCAGGGCGCCACCACCATATTGAACGCGGCGAACGAGGTGGCCGTTGCCTTGTTCCTCGACCGCCGGCTCGGCTTCCTCGATATTGCAACGGTCGTCGAGGAGGCCCTGGCGGCGCTCGGCAACCCGGCGACCAGCGGCCTCGACGAGGTGCTGGCCCTCGATGCCGCGGCCCGGCAGGAAGCCACCCGCCTCGCGGCCCGCCGCGCGGCGGCCTGAGCGGCCGCTGCGGGCGACAGAATTCATGACGCCGCCCCCGGGCGGCAGGAGCGATCGCCTTGGAACTCTTCGGCAATCTCTGGAACCTGCTGCCGTCGCTGCCGCGGACGCTGATCGCCTTCGCGGTCGTCCTCGGCGTGCTGGTCTTCGTGCATGAGATGGGCCACTACCTCGCCGCCCGCTGGCGCGGGGTGCATGTGGACGCCTTCTCCATCGGCTTCGGCCGGCCGCTGCTGCAGGGCACCGACAAGCGCGGCACCGCCTGGCGGCTCGGCTGGATCCCGCTCGGCGGCTACGTGAAGCTGCACGGGCAGGAGACGCCGGAGGATGCGACGCCCGAGGCCCGCGCCGCCTGGCGCGCCGGCCACACCTTCCACGAGAAGCCGGTCGGCAGCCGCGCCATCGTCGTCGCCGCCGGGCCGGTGGCGAATTTCCTGCTCGCCATCCTGCTGTTCGCCGCGCTCTACGCGACCGTCGGCCAGCCGGTCGGCGGCACCGGCATCAACGCGGTGCGGCCGGACTCCGCCGCCGCCCAGGCGGGGCTGCTGCCGGGCGACGCCATCCTCTCGCTCGACGGCCAGAAGGTCGCCCGCTTCGAGCAGGTGCAGCGCTACATCCAGCCGCGCGCCGGCCAGCCGGTGGCGGTCGCGGTCAGCCGCGACGGCGCCGAGCTGACCCTGCAGGTGGTGCCGCAGTCGCGCGAGGGCGCCGACGGCCCGGTCGGGGTGCTCGGCATCGAGGGCGGCGCGGCGCGATTCGAGCGGCTCGGCCCGGTCTCGGCGGTCGCCGCCGGCGCGGTGCAGACCGCCGACGTCACCTGGCAGACGCTGAAGGGCATCGGCGAGATGTTCACCGGCGCGCGCAGCGCCAAGGAGCTGGGCGGGCCGATCCGCATCGCCGAGGTCTCCGGCGAGGCCGCCTCGCTCGGCATCGTCCCGCTCATCAACCTGATGGCGCTGCTCTCGGTCAGCCTCGGCCTGCTGAACCTCTTTCCCATCCCGCTGCTGGATGGCGGCCACCTGGTCTTCTACGCGGCGGAGGCGATTCGCGGCCGGCCGCTGCCGCCGCGGGCGCAGGAATACGGCTTCCGCGCCGGCTTCGCGGTGCTGGTGACGCTGTTCCTCTTCGCGTCCTGGAACGACATCGCCGGCGGGCCGATCGGCAAGTGGGTGGCCGGCCTGGTCGGCTGAGCCGGCGGCCCGGCCCCGCCGCGGCGGCGCGGTTTTCGCCTCCGCTGAGCGCCTGCGCATAACCCTTTGGCAAGACTGCGCCAGAAGGCGCGAGGTGCGGGGTGGCGGTGGCGGGTGGTGGCGGCTATTCTCCGGCCGCTCGCTGAACCCATAAGCTACGGGCCTGCCCTTTGTCCCTTTCCCTTCGCGTCCTCCTGCTTGCCACCGCCTGCCTCGGCACGGGCCTGATCCCGGCGGTGGCCGAGGCGCAGCCCCGGCCCTCCCGCGCCGAGGAGCGGGGGGCGGGCCAGCCCGCCCGGGCCCGGCCGGCGCCCGGCCAGCAG
>NZ_JAUFPN010000183.1 GCF_030409335.1 Paeniroseomonas aquatica | reverse complement strand
GGCGCCGGCCGGGCCCGGGCCCGCCCGCACCGGCCGCTGCACCCCGCTGCGGCTGAACCGGGCCGGGCCGGTGCCGGGCTGGGTCTCGGACCGGGCGCTGGGCCGGCCGGGGCCGGAGGGCGCGGCGGTCTTCGCCACCGACCTCGCGCTGCGCCTGCCGCATCCCGGCAGCCGCCGCGCCACGCTGATCATCGAGGCGGCCCCGGGCGCCGGCGGCGCCGGGGAGGCGAGCCCCACCCTGGTCGCGCTGCACCACGACCGGCCGATCGCCGCCGCCGGCCTCGACCCGGCCGTGGGCGGCTCGATCGCCCTGACGCTGCAGGGCCTCACCGCCGGGGAGGAGCTGCCGGTCCGGCTCTGCCTCGCCGGGGGACTGCCGGTCGACCCCTTGCAGGGATGGGCCCGCTGGCTCGCCCTCTGGCTCATTGCGGAGTGACGCGCGCCATGGCGACTACCCCGGACCCCGAGGCGGCGCCGGCCGCCGACCCGCTGCTGGCGGAGATCCGGCAGCGGCTGGTCAACATCGAAACCAAGCAGAACAGCCTGCTGGCCGCCGCCGAGCCGGTGGCGCGCTTCTCGCCCGACCAATGGTATGGCCGGCACACCTATTCGCAGCACGGCGAGGATCTGGTCTTCCTCAACATCTTCTGGCGGCTCGGGATCGAGCAGCCCTCCTGGCTGGACGTCGGCGCGCATCATCCCTGGCACATCAGCAACACCGCGCTGCTCTATGCCCGCGGCGGCCGCGGGGTGAACGTCGAGGCCAATCCGCACCTGATCGCGGCCTTCCGGCAGGAGCGGCCGGAGGACGTCAACCTCAACTGCGGCGCCTCCGACCGGGAGGGGATGCTGACCTTCCACATGATCGACCGCGCCTCCGGCCGGAACAGCTTCGAGACGGCGGAGGTCGAGGCCTTCCTCCAGGCGCGGGCCGGCTTCGCGGTGACCGAGCGGATCGAGGTGCCGGTCACCACGGTGCGACGCATCGTCGAGGAGCATTGCGCCGGGCAATTCCCCGACCTGCTCAGCGTCGACGCGGAGGGCCATGACCTCGCCGTGCTCTGCGGCATCGACTGGACCCGGCCGGGGCCGAAGCTGGTCTGCGTCGAGGCGAATACCCCGGCGGCCGAGGAGCAGGTGCTCGGCTACCTCGAGGCGCGGGGCTACCGCCGGGTCTTTGCCGCCGGGCCGAACTGGCTGCTGCTGCGCCACGACCTTCCCTATCCCTGAAACCCTCACGGCGGGGGCCATGCCATGATCGTTCTGTGCCTCGGGATGCAGGGCAGCGCCTCGACCTTCACCTTCAACGTCGTGCGCGACCTGCTGGCGGCCGGGGGCGGGTCGGTGGCGGGGTTCGAGGCGACCGGCCTGGCGGCGGTGGAAGCGGCGCTGCGGGGCTGCCCGGATTCGGTGGTGGTCCGGGCGCATACCCTGAGCGCGTCGCTGCTCGCCCTGGTCGCCGCGGCGGGCGGGCGCTTCGTCGTCACGACGCGCGATCCGCGCGACTGCGTCGCCTCGCTGCGGTGCCGGCTCGGCGGCGATGCGGCCTGCTGGGCGATGGATGTCGCCCGCTCCCTGGCGGCGGTCGGCACGGTGCTGCAGCGCCCGGGCATCCGGCCCTTCGCCTTCGAGGAGGGCTTCGCCGCCGATCCGGACATCGGGCCGCGGCTGGCGGCGGCGCTGGGCCTGTCGCTCGACCCGCAGCACGCCCGGCGGGTCGCCGCGGGCTGGAGCCCGGGGAAGGTCGGGGAAGTGCTGGCGGCCCTGGCGCGGCAACGCAAGCCGGATGGCGCGGGCTTCCGCTCGGACCCCGCCACCGGCTTCAACGAGGCGCATCTCGGCGACGGCCGGGTCGGCAAATGGGCCGAGGTGCTTCCCCCCGCGGAGGCGGCCGCCATCGACCGCTGCTTCGGCGGCCTGGGGCCGATCCGGCACGGCCTCCGGCCCGGCGATACCCTCCGTTTCGGCGAGGCCCTGTTCAGCCCGGCCGCCCGCCACGACGACGACGCGGATGCCCGGCCGGGACCCTTCGGGGTCCCGCTGCTGCGGCTCTGCTACCTCGCGGCCGGGCGCTGGCGGCTGAGCCTGCGCGGCACGGTGCCGGCGGCGCCCGGGCCGCGCTGGCTGAGCCTGTTCGTCGGCGGGGAGCGGGTGCTGGCGCATCCGGTCGCGGCTGCCGCGGCGGCGGCCCCGGTCGAGGCCGGTTGCGTGCTGGACCACCGGCTGCACGAGGACATGATCGAGGTCTGGCTGGAGGATGCCGCCGGCCGCCGGCCCGACCCGCATCGGCCGGCGGCGCTGGAGCTGGCGGCGGAGCGGCTGTAGCGCCGCCCCGGCCGGCAGGCCCTAGAGGAAGATCCGGGTCGAGACCGCGATCTGGTAGATCAGCCCGAGCAGGTCGCTGCCGATCTGGAAGGCCTTGGGGTCGAGCCGCGGCAGCACGATCAGCTCGTCGCCCGGGCGGGGCGGCACCTGCGGGTCCAGCACCAGCTCGCCGCTGGCGCGGCGGATCATGATGGAGCCCTCGTTGCCGCGGCCGCTGAAGCCGCCGGCCTGGCGGACGTAATCCGCGAGCCGCAGCTCGGGCCGCCAGACCACCGCATGCGGCGCCATGACCTCGCCGGCCACCAGCACCGTCTGCGAGCGCTCGGGAATGACGATGACGTCGCCATCCTCGAGCCGGATCGGGGCGCAGATGCCCCCGGCGCTGGTGACCACCACGCGGCCTTCCGGCTGGGTGCGGCGGGCGCGCTGGATGTAGGAGGAGACGAGGTTCGCCTCCGAGGCGCGGATGGCGGCGACGCCGGTGGTCGGCGAGACCGCGAGGAAGAGCTGGCGCTCCAGCCGGTCCAGCGCCTCGTCGATGGCGCGGCGCTGCTGCTGCGCGACGGAGGGCCGCAGCAGGAAGACCGAGCGGGTATCGGCCAGCACCGGATCCACCGCGACATGGTCCAGCACCTGGCAGAGCTGCGCGTCGCGGTCGGCGACCAGCACCGAGGGGCCGATGCGGCTGCCCTCGACCGAGACCCGGACGGTGCGGGCCGGGCTGTCGGTGATGAAGGTGACGGTGTCCTGGTCGCCCAGCGTCAGGGTGGCGAGCTCGGTCAGCGAGGCGTAGCGCGAGAAGGGCTGGCCGCCGCGGGTGCCCTTCACGATGGCATTGGTCGCCGAGGGCAGCGGCCGGGCGTATTCGATCAACTCCCGGCCGGTCATCCGGAGGCCGGGGACCTCGAAGAGGTAGTTGTTGCGGACCGCGCCGTCGGCGCCGACCACGGCGCGCTGGCGGCCGACCACCAGCGTGTCGCCCTCCTGCAGCCGCACCGCGGGCAGCCGGCCCTCGAGCAGGAAGCGGTAGAGGTCGACGTTGCCGACGGTGCGGCCGCCGCGCTGGATGGCGACCTCGCGGTAGGAGCCGCGCCCGGCGTCGACGCCGCCGGCGCGGACCAGGAAGTCGATCACGCTGTCCGCCGCCGAGCCGCCGAAGCGGCCGGGGGTGCGGACGAAGCCGGTGACGAAGACGCCGATGCGCTGGGTCGAGAGCAGCACGGCATAGACCTGCACCTGGCTGGTGTAGATCTTCTGCACTTCGGCCTCGACCACCCGCTGCAGGTCGCCGGCGCGGGTGCCGGCGATGCGGATCGGGCCGATGTTCGGCAGGAAGAGGTTGCCGGAGGGATCGACCACGCCGAGCGCCTCGGCCTCGACCGCGCCCCAGACCCGCAGCGAGACGCGGTCGCCGGGGGTGATGACGTAGTTGGGGTTGGGCGCGTCGGAGACGGCCGTCGCCTCGCGGGTGAAGAGGCTGGCGCCGAAGACCGCGGTGGCGCCGCCGGCCCGCTGGCCGTCGCCGAGCGGGCCCATGGCGATCGGGCCGCCCTCGGATTCGGTGACCTCGCCGGGGCGGGAGACGACGCGGTCCGAGCGCAGCAGGCCCTGCAGGGTCTGCACCGCGGCGCCGGCCTGCGCGGGCGGCGGCGGCCGGCTGGCGGCGAGGCCGGCGGCCGACTGGTTCAGCAGCTGCTGCTGCTGCAGCGCCTGGAGGTTCTGCAGCGGGGTCTGCGCCGCGGCCGGCAGGCCGAGGAGCAGCGCGGTCGCCAGCAGGGCGCCGCGGGCGGCGGGATTACGCGGCATGTTCGCGCATCCCGGCGACCAGCAGCCAGGCCAGGCCATAGGCGACGGAGAGGGAGAGGAAGAGATAGAGCACGGTGAGCATTGCCTTCGGGTAGCGGGCGTATTCGGCGAGGTTGGGCTCGACGATGCGGAGCAGGAAGAGCTGCTGCCGCTGGGCGTCGACCCGCGCCTTCTCGAGCGAGGCGGTGGCGGAGCTGAGCTGGGCGCGGGCGAGCTCGCGGTCGAGCGCGAGGCGCTCGAACTCGCCGACCTGCTGGGACAGCCCGCTTTCGTTGGCGCTGGTGCGCTTGCGCTCCTCGGCGACCTGGG
This sequence comes from Paeniroseomonas aquatica, assembly GCF_030409335.1. GTDB lineage: Bacteria > Pseudomonadota > Alphaproteobacteria > Acetobacterales > Acetobacteraceae > Belnapia > Belnapia aquatica. The sequence continues at coordinate 73,387 of NZ_JAUFPN010000183.1, read as the reverse complement.
CGGAGAGCGCCTCGATCCGGTTGCGCAGCTGCATGACGCGGGGATTGTCGCCGCGGGCGAAGCGGCTGGCCTCGCCCATCTCGGCCCGGGCCTGGGCCAGGGCGCCCTCGAGCCGGCCGATGTTCTCGACCGCGACGACCGCCGAGCGGGTCGGGTCGACCGCGCGTTCGCGCTCGCGGAATTCGGTCATGGCGAGCTGGGCGGCGGTGAGCCGGGCCTCGGCGCGCTCGAGCTCCTCCCGCGCGACGCGCAGCCCGTCCTGCTGCAGCCGCTCGTTCAGCCGGTTCACCATGCTTTCGGAGAGGGCGAGCAATTCGCGGGCGATTCCCTGCGAATCCTCGGGGCGGAAGCTGTGGACGCGGAGCGCGGTGATGCCGCTGGTGGTGTCGTAGTCCACGGTCACCATGCGGCGGTAGTAGTCGAGCAGCCGCTCGGCGTTCGGCGTCTCCCACCAGAGCCGGGCGACGACATCGGCCTCGGGGCGGCGGAAGATGTCGACCAGCGGCACCCGGGCGCGCAGCGCCCCGACCGCGTCGTGCGATTGCAGGTAGTCGCGGATGCCCATCGCATCCTCGTGCGAGGGGCGGAAGCCGGCGCCGGCCATCATCTCGCCAAGGCCGGAGGTCGGCGCCTGGGAGCGGCCGCGGATCAGGAAGCGGGCCTCCGAATCATACTGCGGGGTGGCGACCAGGACCAGGTAGGCGGCGGCGACCAGCGTCGGCAGGACGACGGTCAGGCGGAAGGCGTTGCGCTTCGCCGCCCGGCGCATGCGGGCGCCGAGGCCGCCCGGCGACGGGACGGGCCCCGACCAGCCGGCCGTGTCGAGGACGGCCGCGTCAGGCAGCTTGGTAGACGGCGATCGCTTCGTCCAGATCGTCATATCGGGTCAGCCTACCATCGTTGAGGACTGCGGCCGAGGTGCAGAAGGCCTGCACCGTCGCGGGGATATGGGAGACGAGGAGCAGGGTGCTCCGCGCCTGGCGTTCGGCCAGCGCCTTGCGGCAGCGCTCGCCGAAGCGGGTGTCGCCGACGGCGATCACCTCGTCGACCAGGTAGCATTCGAAGTCGACCGCCAGCGACAGGGCGAAGCCCAGCCGCATGATCATGCCCGAGGAATAGGTCCGGACCGGCAGCCGGTAGTATTCGCCGAGCTCGGCGAATTCCTCGACGAACTCGACCGTTTCCTGGATCGGCTTCTCGTAGATCCGGGCGATGAAGCGGGCGTTGTCGGCGCCGGTGATGCTGTAGTGCATGGCGCCGGCGAAGCCCAAGGGCCAGGAGACGCTCATGCGCCGCTCGATGGTGCCGCTGTTCGGGTGCTCGACGCCGGAGATGAGGCGCAGCAGCGTGGTCTTGCCGGCGCCGTTGCGGCCGAGGATGCCGATCTTCTCGCCGGGCAGGAAGGTCGCGTCGATGCCGCGCAGGACCTCCCGGGTGCCGAGCTGGGTCTTGTAGGCCTTGCGGATGTTGCTCAGCTGAATCATAGGGCGAGGTCGCGCCGCGCGCGCCGCAGCCCGGCCATGCCGAGCAGGTTCAGCACCGCGACCCAGCCCACCATGTAGACCAGGTCGTACCGGGTGGGGACGGCGTTGCCGAACTGGCCGTCCCGGATCATCTCGAACATGTGGACCGTCGGGATCCAGAGCGCCGCGTCCTGCGCCTCCGTCGGCAGCCAGAACAGCATGAAGAAGGCGCCGGTGATCGGCAGCGTCAGGTAGGTGACGAGGTGCACCATGCGCTCGAACAGCTCGGTATAGACCGCGCCGGTCGCCACCAGCAGGGCGAGGCCATGGGAGAAGAGCAGCATCAGGACCATGCCCAGAAGCATCTTGAAGGGCCCGACCGGCCATTCGCCGAGGACCATGCCGAAGAGCAGCAGGAAGACCACCATCGCGCCCAGCGTCGCCGCGCCCTCGAGCAGGTTCCGCGAGATCATGATGTCGAGCACCGTGATGTGGCGGTGGTAGAGCAGCGACTGGTTGGAGGGGATGGCGACCGGGGCGCGGTTCACGACGCCGCGCAGCAGGTAGAAGGGGATGTAGCCGATCACCCAGAAGGACATCGGGTTCAGCCCGCCGGGCAGGCCGTGCTGGGTGAACAGGTGCAGCAGCCCGATGGCGCCGCCGAGGATGGCCGGCTCGAGGAAGAGCCAGAGGTAGCCGAGGTTGTCGCGGCCGAAGCGGGTGCCGAGCTCGCGCAGCAGCAGGGCGCCGATCACCCGCAGCTGGCGCCGGCAGGCCTGGCCCAGCCCGTCCTGCCGCGGCGGCAGGCCGCGGCGGCGGGCGTCCTGCTGGAAGGTGCCGCTCACGGACGCTGCATGCCGCCGCCCCGCAGCAGCGGCCGGGCCTCGGCCCACTGGCCGTCGGCCTGGCAGAGCAGCCGCGACCGTTCCTCCATGCCGCCGCCGATCAGCACCTCCCGGCATTCCCGGCCGCTGGCGGCGTTGTAGGCGCGCAGCAGACGGACCCGGGCGCTGCGGCCGGACTCATCCAGGGGGAGGGTGGTCTCGGCGCCGGGGCGGGCGGTGGCGGCGAAGGTGGTGACCGCATCCATCGGCCCCGGTGCCGCGGCCCGCGGCGGCGGCGCCGTCTCGGCCGCCGGGCCGGCCAACTGGGCGCAGCCGGCGACGGACAGGAAGGCGAGTCCGGCCAGGGCGCGGGACGCCGTGGCGCCGGTTGAACGGGCAAGGAAATACAATGTGCGATTGCCAGACGCGAAATTCATCACGATCAAATATCCCCGGTTCCCTCTAGCAAAACGCGAGGCAACGACAAGCATGTTTCGCATGACGGGTGTACGGAGTGAACCCTATAGCATCGATGCCATGAACGAAGCGTTAACCGATCGTGCACGAAAGCCACACCGCCCCGCCGCCCTGTCGCATGTCGTCATCTCCGGCGCCTCGCGCGGCCTGGGCGCCGCCCTGGCGCTGCGGCTGGCCGCGCCCGGGATGCGGCTGGGCCTGGTCGCCCGCTCCGCCGCGGGGCTGGCCGAGACCGCCGCGGCCTGCGCCGCGCAGGGGGCCGCGGTCGCCACCGCCTGCCTCGACGTGCGGGACGCCGCGCCGCTGGCCGCGCAGCTGCTCGCCTGGGATGCCGAGGCGCCGGTGGATGCGCTGGTGGCCAATGCCGGGATCAACGGCGGCACCGGGCCGGACGGGGCGCCGGAGGGCCATGCCCGGGCGGTGGCGCAGATCGCGGTGAACCTGCTCGGCGCGGTGAACCTGATCGAGCCGCTGCTGCCGGCGATGCTGGCCCGGCGCCGCGGCGGCATCGCCCTGGTCGGCTCGGTCGCCGGCTTCCGCGGCCTGCCGGACAGCCCGGCCTACAGCGCCAGCAAGGCCGGGCTCTGGGCCTATGGCGAGGCGCTGCGGGCGGCGCACGGGCCGGCCGGGATCCGCGTCACGGTGCTGGCGCCGGGCTTCTTCGCCAGCGCCATGAGCGAGAGCTTCCTCGGCGCGCATCCCTTCAAGCTGCCGGTGGCGGTGGTGGCGGCGCGGCTCGAGCGGGCGCTGCGGCGGGGCGAGGGCAGGGCGGTGCTGCCCTGGCCGATGGGGGCGGGGCTGCGGCTGCTGGCCCTGCTGCCCGCCCCGCTGTCCGACCTGCTGGTGCGGCGGTTCCGCTTCCGCGTCCTGGGCTAGTTGTTCGCGGCCGTCCCGGCCGGCAGGTCGCCGATCACTTGGCCCGGCCGCTGCGGCGCGGTCAGCGGCTCCGGCACCGGGCGGTTGCCGCGGATCAGGTCGACGCCGGCGTAGGTGCCGCCGGTCATCTGCAGCTCCAGCCGCTCGAGGTCGCGGCGGCGGACGTCCTCGACCAGCTCGGCCGCTTCCTCCTCGGGCACGCCCAGGCGGCGGAGCGCCGCAGCGCTGAAGGCCATCGCCGATTCGAAGGTCTCCCGCAGCTGGTAGTCCACCCCGGCGGCGATCAGGTCCAGCGCATGGCCGCGGTCGTAGGCCCGGACGAAAAGCTTGGCGAGCGGGTATTCCGACCGCACCAGATGCGCGATGCGGGTGGCCGCGGCGCGGTCGTCGATGCAGACCATGATGGCCTGGGCCCGCCCGGCGCCGGAGGCATGCAAGATCTCCGGCCGGGTGCCGTCGCCGTAGTAGACCTTGAAGCCGAAGCTGCTGGCGACGGTGATCATCTCCACGTCGTTCTCGATGATCGAGACGGCGAGTCCGCGGGCGAGCAGCGCCTGGCTGGCCACCTGGCCGAAGCGGCCGAAGCCGATGATCAGCACCTCGCCCTGCAGGTCCTCGGCCGCCTCCACCCCCTCGGTCGAGACCGCCGGCGGCGGCATCCAGCGGCGCGCCAGGGTGGCGACCACCGGGGTGATGGCCATCGACAGGATGACCGTCGCGGTGAAGACGGTATTGGTGCGGGCGTCGAAGATGCCGGCGGCGGCGGCGGCCGCGTAGAGCACGAAGGCGAATTCGCCGCCCTGGGCAAACAGCGTCGTCCGGGTGACGGCGGCCCGGGTGCCGGCGCCGAAGGCGCGGGCCACGGCGAAGATGCCGAGCGCCTTCACCAGCGTATAGCCGATGACCGCGAGGGCGATCGCCTGCCAGTCCCGCGCCAGGGCCGGCAGGTCCAGCGACATGCCGACCGCGATGAAGAACAGCCCGAGCAGGATGCCGCGGAAGGGCTCGATGTCGGCCTCGAGCTGGTGCCGGAAGGTGCTCTCGGACAGCAGCACGCCGGCCAGGAAGGCGCCCATCGCCATCGACAGCCCGCCGAGCTCCATCAGCAGCGCCGCGCCGAGCACGATCAGCAGGGCGGCGGCGGTCATCACCTCCCGCGCATGGGCGGCGGCCAGGATGCGGAACATCGGGTTCAGCAGCCAGCGGCCGATGCCGACCAGGGCGGCGACGGCGGCCAGCGCGACGGCGACCGAGATCCAGCGCGGCGCCGCCTCCGGGTCGGCCTCGCCCGGCGCCAGGAAGGCGACCGCGGCCAGCAGCGGCACGATGGCGAGGTCTTCCAGCAGCAGGATGGAGACCGCCTTCTGCCCCTGCGGCGTCGAGGTCTCCCCGGCCTCGTCCAGCATCTGCATGACGACGGCGGTCGAGGACAGCACGAAGCCCATCCCGGCGACGAAGGCGACCGCCGGGGCGAGGCCGGCCAGGATGCCGGCGCCGGTCAGCAGCACGCCGCAGACCACCACCTGCGCGGCGCCCAGGCCGAAGATCTCCCGCCGCAGGTTCCACAGCCGGGCGGGCTGCATCTCGAGGCCGATGATGAACAGCAGCATGATGACGCCGAGCTCGGCGGTATGCAGGATGGTCGCGGGATCGGCGATCAGGCGCAGGCCGAAGGGGCCGATCGCCAGGCCGGCGGCGAAGTAGCCGAGCACCGAGCCGAGGCCGAGCTTGCGGAAGATGGGCACGGCCACGACGCCGGCGCCCAGCAGGGCGACCACCTCGACCAGATCGATGCCATGGGTTTCGCCGGCCATGAAGGTCCTTTCCTGCGGAGTGACGGGCGGGGCCGGTGCCCCGCCGGATGCCCGGCGCTAGAGCGCCGGCGCCATCGCCGCCCAGGGCGCGGCGCGTTCGTAGCCGGCGGCGGCGCGGTAGATCAACGCCTCGCCGAAGCTTGGCGCCACCAGCTGCATCCCGAGCGGCAGCCCCTCCGCCTGGCTGAGCCCGCACATGATGCTGGCGGCGGGGTGGCCGGTGACGTTGAAGGGGGTGCGGGCCTGGCGCGGATAGGTCCGCTCGACCTCGGCCGCGTCGTCTATCCGGCAGGCCGGATCCATCGAGCTGGCACACATCAGCAGGTCCACCCCGGCGAAAGCCTCCTCCACCGCGGCGACGAGCTGGCGGCGGCGGCGCTGCGCCTGGACGTAGTCGGTGCCGGAGACGAAGACGCCGGGCAGCAGCCGGCGGCGGGTGATATGGGCGTAGTCGCCGGGCCGCTCCCGCAGCCAGGTCTCGTGGATGGCGGTCGCCTCGGGCAGCATGATGGTGCGGTTGACCCCGGCGAATTCGCCGAGCGGCGGCAGGGTGACGGTGCTGATGGTGGCGCCCTCGGCCGCCATCAGCGCGGCGGCGGCCTCGAGCGCCGCGGCCATCTCCGGCGTCGCCGGCTGGTCCTGCTCGTGGAAGTGGCGGACGAAGCCGATCTTCAGGCCCTTCAGCCCCCGGTGCAGGTCCCGCGTGTAGTCCTCGGGCGCATGCGCGGCGCTGCCGGGGTCGCCGGAATCGTGCCCGGCGATGACGTTCAGCAGCAGCGCGTTGTCCCGCACCGTGCGGGTCATCGGCCCGACGTGGTCGAGGGTGAAGGACAGCGGGAAGACGCCGCGGCGGGAGACGAGGCCATAGGTCGGCTTCAGCCCGACCAGCCCGCAATGGCTGGCCGGATGCCGGACCGAGCCGCCGGTATCGGTGCCGAGCGCCGCCGGGACCATGCGCGCCGCAACCGCCGCGCCGGAGCCGGAGGAGGAGCCGCCGGGATGGTGCCGCGGGTTCCAGGGATTGCGCGCCGGCGGGAAGGGCAGGTCGAAGGCCGGTCCGCCGATGGCGAATTCATGGGTCGAGAGCTTGGCCGGGAAGAGGGCGCCTGCCGCCCGCAGCCGGGCGGTGGCGACGGCGTCCTCGGTCGCGACGCGGTCGAGCTGCAGCCTGGAGTGGCAGGTGGTCGGGTGCCCGGCGAGGTCGATGATGTCCTTCAGCCCGACCGGGATGCCGTGCAGCGGGCCGCGCGACCCGCCCCGGGCGATCTCGGTCTCGGCCGCCTTGGCATCGCCCATGGCCTCGTCGGCCACCAGCCGGATGATGGCGTTCAGCTTCGGCTCCACCGCGGCGATGCGGTCGAGGCAGGATTGCAGCAGCTCGACCGGCGAGAGGCGCCTCGCCGCAATCAGCCCCGCGGCCTCGGCCAGCGGCAGGGCATGCGGGGCGCTCACCGGGACACCGGCGCGGCATAGGCGGGCAGCGGCTCGGCGGCGGGGTCGGCCGGGCGGGTGAAGGCGCCGCGGAAGCGGGCGGCCAGGGCCACGGCCTCGGCCACGTCCTCGGGGTGGTCGCGGAGCGCCCGGTCGATCCCGGCGGCCTTGGCGAGGGTGGCGGTCTCGGACATGGCGTGCGGCCCCTTCAATGCTGCGCTGCGGCGATGGTGGCGCAAAAGACCGCGCGGCGGAACCCGGGCGGGCACCGCCGGGGGGCGGGCGCCACGGCGCCGCCGGCCGTTGCGGCATCGTTCCCGGTCCGTGGCTTTTGTCGCCGGCCGTGCGGGGCTATGCAGGCGGTCGGAGAAACGCCGGAGAGAGCATGTCCGCATCACCAGGCCTGCCGCTGGACGGGCTGAAGATCGTCGAGCTCGGCCACTACATCGCCGCACCCTTCGCCACCCGGCTGCTGGCCGACCTCGGCGCCGAGGTGATCAAGGTGGAACCGCCGGACGGCGACCCGGTGCGCGGCTGGGGCAGCCAGGTCGAGGGCCATGCGGTCTGGTTCAGCGTGCATGGCCGCAACAAGCTCTCGGTCACCCTCGACCTGAAGAACCCGGACGACAAAGCGAAGCTCCGCCAGCTGGTCGGCCGCGCCGATGCGCTGGTCGAGAATTTCCGCCCCGGCCAGCTCGAGCGCTACGGCCTCGGCCCGGCGGCGCTGCACGCGGTCAATCCGCGGCTCGTCATCGCCCGGATCAGCGGCTACGGCCAGGACGGGCCCTACCGGGACAAGCCGGCCTTCGGGGCGATCGGCGAGGCCATGGGCGGCCTCCGCCACCTCACCGCCAACCCGGGCCAGAGCGCGCTGCCGCCGCCGCGCTGCGGCGTCTCCATCTCGGACGACCTCGCCGGCATGTACGCGGCGATGGGGCTGGTCGCGGCCTGCTGGGGGATCAAGGGCAACCCGGAGGCCAAGGGACGCGTCATCGACGTCGACCTGGTCGGCAGCGTCTTCTCGCTGATGGAGGGCATGCTGCCGGAATACGGGCTGTTCGGCTGGGTGCGGCAGCCGCAGGGCGCCGCCATCAAGACCGCGGCGCCGACCAATACCTACCTGTGTGCCGACGGGAAGTGGCTCTGCATCGCCGGCAATTCGGATCTGATCTTCCGCCGGCTGATGGCCGCCATCGGCCGGCCCGAACTCGCCGGGGAGCCGCGCTTCGTCAACAATGCCGCCCGCTGCGAGAACGTCGCCGAGCTGGACGCCGCCATCACCGCCTGGACCGTGACGCAGCAGGCGGCCGAGGCCGAGGCGGTGCTGGACGCCGCCGAGGTGCCCTGCTCCCGGCTGTTCGACATGAAGGACTGCGTCGAGGATCCCCACTTCCAGGCCCGCGACCTGGTGATGGAGGTCGCCGACCCGCTGCTCGGCAAGGTTCTCCACCCCGCCGCGCCCTTCCGCTTCGACGGCGTCCCGCCCCGCGACATGGTGCGCTGGACGGGCCCCGCCGCCGGGGCGCACAACGCGCATGTCTTCACCGAATTACTGAAGGAGGCCACCCCATGAACGAGGCCATACTCTCCGAGGTCGCCCCGCGCGACGGGCTGCAGTCCATCGCCGCCTTCGTCCCGACCGAGACCAAGATCGCCCTGGTGAAGGCCAGCTACGAGGCCGGCCTGCGCCGGATGGAGATCGGCAGCTTCGTCTCGCCCAAGGCCATCCCGCAGATGGCCGATACCGCCGCGGTGCTGCAATACGCCAAGCAGCTCGAGGGCCTCGAGTGCACCGTGCTGGTGCCGAACCGCAAGGGCTTCGACTTGGCGATGAAGGCCGGGGCCGACCGGCTCGGCCTGTTCATGTCGGTCACCGAGGGCCACAACCAGGCCAACCTGAACCGCGCGCGCGCCGACAGCCTGGCCGACCTCGGCGCCATCGTCCGCGACGCGCCGAAGGGGACGAAGATCCGCTTCAACCTCTCCTGCGCCTTCCACTGCCCCTTCGAGGGCGTGGTGCCGGAGCAGGACACGCTCGACCTGGTGGAGCAGGTGATGGCGCTCGACCCGGAGATGGAGATCGCCATCTGCGACACCACCGGCAATGCCTCCCCCGACCAGGTGAGCCGGATCTTCCGCCAGGCGGTGCAGTCCTGGGGCACCCGCTTCGCCTTCCACGGCCATGACACCTACGGCATGGGCGTGGCCAACGTGGTCGCCGCCTGGGAAGCCGGCTGCCGGGTCTTCGACGCCGCCTCGGGCGGCATCGGCGGCTGCCCCTTCGCCCCCGGCGCGACCGGCAACGTGGCGATGGAGGACGTGGTCTGGATGTTCCGCCGCCGCGGGGTCGAGACCGGGGTGGTCTGGGACAAGCTGCTGCTGGCCGCCGACATGGCCGCGGCCATCCCCGGCGCGACGCCGGGCGGGGCGATGCGGCGGGTGCCGGCGGCGCGCAAGGCGGCCTGACGCGGGCCCGGGGAGACGGTGGTCTCCCCGGGTGGCACGTCCTACTTGCGCCGCGCCGGCGCCGCGGCCGGGGTGCGGCGCGGCGGCGGGGTGGCGGCCCGCGCGGGCGGCGGCGGCGGCGCGGCCGGCGCGGTGTAGTTCACCGTCACCGCCACGCGCAGCGTGGCCCCGCCCGGCATCAGCCGCACCGCGAAGGCGTCCGACCCGCCGAAGGCGGCATTCGGGATGTAGTCGACGCGGGTGTTGTCGCCGACCTTGCGGATGTGCAGCCGGCCGTTGGTCGGCCGCGTCTCCACCAGCCCGAGGTCGAAGGGCTTCGGCCCTGGCTGCGAGACCAGGATGCCGCACCAGCCGCCGTCGTTGTCGAGGACCATGGTCGTCTCGGTCGGCTGGCCGGCGGTCAGGCTGACCGGCTGCTGCACGGTGCAGAGCTTGGCGCCGCCGGCGAGGTCGTTGGCATAGACCCGCGTGGTCGGGGCCGCGCGGCGGGTCGCCTGCGGCTCGGCGCAGCCGGCCAGCGCGGCCAGCAGGGTCAGAGGCGCAACCAGGGTAAGGCGGGAATTCATCGGGCGTGGGTTCCAGCGGTGCGGCGGGCCGGGGTGGCGGCACGAGGGGCGGGCGCGCCCTGGCAGGCGGTCGCGCCGGAGGAGAGCAGGTCCTTGCCGGCGGCATAGGCCGGCAGGTCGGTACCCGAGGGCAGCGCCATCACCTCGTCGAACAGCCCGGCGTTGCGCGGGCAGTAGTCGCTGCCGAGCTGGCGGGCGACGTTCGAGCGGACATTGGCGAGCTCGGTGATGTAGATGTCGTTCTGCCGCTGGCCGGGACGGACGCCGCCATGGGCGCGGATGAAGTACTGGCCGAAGGCGCGGCCGTTGGTGGCCAGCGTCGGCTGGTACTTCTGCACGAAGGCGTTGTAGCGGTCCTCGAACTTGCAGGTCGTGGCGACGACCATCAGCTCGGTCTTCAGCGCCTCCAGCTCGAAGACGCTCTGGTCGGCATCGGCGGCGCAGCGCGGCAGGGCGCTGGCGGGCTGGGCGGCCAGCATGGCGCCGGCGAGCAGCAGCGCGAGCGGCGCGGCACCTGGGCGGCGACGCGGCCGCGGATTGGTTTCGGTCATCAGCTGGCCCTTCCTGGCAGACACGGGATGGACCGGCCGTCCGCCGCGTCCCGGGGTTCGCCCGTGACGCGACGGAATGGCAATGGCGCCCCCGCTGGGAGTCCTTTCAGCACACTCGGCGGGCGAGGGCGAGGGTCTGGTTGTGGCATAACAGTAATACGTTGCAAGTCGCTGGCCCCGCATGTTTTTCACCTACCGGTTGTGGCCGGCGGGGCTATCCTGGGGGTCGGCATGGGGGATTCGGGGGTGGAGTCGCGGTGCTGGACCGGCTGTTGATCCTGGCGCTGCTGGCCCTGGCGGGCTGCGGCGCGACCCGCCAGCCGCTGCCGCGGACCCTGGCCGAGGCGGATGGCGGCCTGTCCTGCGTGCCCTATGCCCGGGCCCGGTCGGGCCTGGCGATCAGTGGCGACGCCTGGCAGTGGTGGGATGCCGCGGCCGGCCGCTACGATCGCAGCCGCAGCCCGCAGCCCGGCAGCGTACTGGTGCTGATGCGGACCTCCCGCCTGCCGAGCGGGCATGTCTCGGTGGTCAGCCGCGTGGTCTCGGACCGGGAGATCCGGGTGGACCACGCCAACTGGGCCTCGGGCCGCGGCAAGGGCCGGATCGCCCGGGACCAGGCGGTGGCCGATGTCTCGGCGGCCAACGACTGGTCCCTGGTGCGGGTCTGGTACCCGCCGAGCGGCACCCTCGGCGTCACCGCCTTCCCGGCCTATGGCTTCGTGCACCCGCGGGTGGTCACCGCCGGGCGCTAGCCCGGCGCCAGGAAGCCGCCGAGCCAGCCCAGCACCTCCTCGGGCGCCTCCTCCGCCAGGTAGTGCCCGCTGGCGACGCCGCCGCCGCTGACCGGCCCCGCGGCAAAGTCCCGCCAGATCGCCAGCGCGTCGTACCACTTCGGGATGGAGCCCTTGCTGCCCCAGAGCGCCAGCAGCGGGCACTGGATTTTCTGCCCCGCCGCCCGGCTGGCCCGGTCGTGCTCCAGGTCGATGCCGGTGGCCGCCCGGTAGTCCTCGCAGATCGAGCGCACGGTGCCTTCCTCCCGCAGCGCCGCCAGGTAGTCGGCCCGCGCCTCCGGATGGAAGAAGCCGCGGTCCTTGGGCTCGCGGGAGGTGTGCAGGTCGAACCAGTCCTCGGTATCGCGGAGGATCATCCGCTCCGGCTTGTCGTGCGGCTGGGCCAGGAAGAACCAGTGATAGTAGCCCATGGCGAAGGCCATGTCCGCCCGCTCGAAATGCGCGAGCGTCGGGATGATGTCCATGGTGCAGAGCCGCTCGACCCGCTCGGGATGGTCGAGCGCCAGACGGTGCGCCACCCGGGCGCCGCGGTCGTGGCTCACCACCGTGAAGCGCTCATGCCCGAGGTCGCCCATCAGGGCGACCAGGTCGCCGGCCATGGCGCGCTTCGACATCCCCGCGCTGTCCGGGCTGGCCGGCGGCTTGGCCGAGAAGCCGTAGCCGCGGATGTCCGGGGCGACGATGCTGAAGCGCCGCGCCAGGGTCGGCGCCACCTTGTGCCACATGGCATGGGTCTGCGGGTTGCCGTGCAGCAGCAGCAGGGGCGGGCCCTCGCCGCCGCGGCGGAGCCGGATGCGGCGGCCCTCGACCTGCCGGTCCTCCAGCGTGAAGCCTTCGAAGAACATCGCGATCCCTCCCGGTTTGCCGCGATCCTAGTCCCGGCCGGGCCGCTTGGCACCGGTTGACCGGGGCCGCGCCCGGGGCCAGCCTGCGCCCCTCATTCGCCTGTGGGAGAGACCCGATGTCCGAAGACGAAGCCCTGTTCAACAAGGGCATGCCGATCCGCCGCGAAGTCCTCGGCGCCGAATACGTCGATGCCAGCATGTCGAAGGCCGACGACTTCATGATGGCCTTCCAGCGCGCCACCACCACCATCGCCTGGGGCTGGGCCTGGGGCGACCCGACGCTCGACCGCAAGACCCGCAGCCTGCTGAACCTGGCCATGCTGACCGCGCTGAACCGCGCCCCCGAGATCAAGCTGCACGTCAAGGGCGCGCTGACCAACGGCGTGACGGTCGAGGAGATCAAGGCGACCCTGCTGCACGCGACCGCCTATTGCGGCATCCCCGCCGGGCTCGACGCCTTCAAGGCGGCCCACGAGGTGCTGGTGAAGGAAGGCGCCCTGCCGGGGACGAAGTAGATGGCCGCCATCAGGACGATCGGCTTCATCGGCATCGGCAACATGGGCTGGCCGATGGCGGCCAACCTAGTGAAGGCCGGCTTTGCCGTCACCGTCTGCGACGCCCGGCCCGGCCATGCGGCGAAATTCGCGGCCGAGGTCGGCGGCACCGCCGTGGCCGACCCGGTCGCCGCGGCGAAGGGCATGGACTGCGTCGTCACCATCGTGCCGACCAGCAAGCAGGTGGCCGAGGTGGCGGCGCAGATCGCCCCGGCGCTCGCCGCCGGCGCCCTGGTCATCGACATGACCAGCGGCCAGCCCGGCAAGACCCGGGAGATCGCGGCCGAGCTCACCGCCCGCGGCGTGGCGATGATCGACGCCCCGGTCTCGGGCGGCGTGCCGCGGGCCAAGACCGGCGAGCTCGCCATCATGGTCGGCGGCACGGATGCGGACCTCGACCGGGCCGAGCCTGTTCTGAAGGCGATGGGCACCAGCATCCACCGCTGCGGCGGCATCGGCGCCGGCCAGGCGATGAAGGCGCTGAACAACCTGGTCTCGGCGGGCGGCTTCCTCATGGGCATCGAGGCGCTGCTGATCGGCCAGCGCTTCGGCCTCGAGGCCGGGAAGATGGTGGACGTGCTGAACGCCTCCTCCGGCATGACCAATTCCAGCCAGAAGAAGTTCAAGCAGTATGTCCTGAACCGCCAGTTCGACGACGGCTTCGGCCTCGAGCTGATGGTGAAGGACCTCGGCATCGCGCTGGAAGTGGGACGCGACACCAATACGCCGACGCCCTTCTCGGCGCTGTGCCGGGAGATGTGGGCCTCGGCGCTGTCGGCGCTCGGGCCGGGCCACAACCACACCGCCATGACCCAGCTTTCCGAGAAGCTGGCGGGTGAGACGCTGGGCGGGAACAAGTAGGACCGGCGGCGCCGGCTGCGGCCGGCGCCAGCCGATACAGGGGGGAACGCCATGACAATCCCGAATTGGGAAGCCTATGCCATCCGCTACGGGCGCCACGACCGCCCGGCGCAATCCAATTTCCTGCTGCCGGTCGCCGATCCGCACGACGCCATGCCGCTCGACTATTTCGTCTGGCTGCTGCGCGCTCCCGATGGCCATGAGATCGTGGTCGATACCGGCTTCGATGCCGCCTGCGCCGCCAAGCGCGGCCGCACGCTGCACCGCTCGGTCGCCGAGAGCCTCGCCGCCATGGATTGCGACGTGGCGAAGGTGCGGGACGTGGTGGTGACGCATCTCCACTACGACCATGCCGGCAGCATCGACATCTTCACCGGCGCCAAGGTCCATATCCAGGACCGCGAGATGGCCTTCGCCACGGGGCGGCACATGTGCACCGCCTGCATCCGGGTGCCCTTCGAGGCCGACCACGTCATCTCGATGGTGAAGGCGCTCTTCGCCGACAAGGTCGTGTTCCACGACGGGGAAGGGGAGGTCGCGCCCGGCGTCAGCGTCCACCGCGTCGGCGGCCATTCCGACGGGCTCCAGGTGGTGCGGGTGCAGACCGCGCGCGGGCCGGTGGTCATCGCCTCGGATGCGCTGCATTTCTACGCCAACGACCGGACCGGCAATCCCTTCCCGATCATCTTCGACCTCGGCGCCATGACCCAGGGCTGGCGCATCTCCAAGCGCCTGGCCGGGGGCGACGAGAGCCGGGTGATCGCGGGCCACGACCCGGAGGTCCGCGCCCGCTTCCAGCCGGTCGCGGGCCAGGATGGCGAGGTGGTGGCGCTGCACCTGCCGCCGCTGCGGTAGGGCCCCATCACCGGGGGGGCAGTTCCCCCCGGTTGCTACCGCGCCATCACCAGCGCCGTCAGGAACAGCCCGCCCACCGCCAGCACCATGGCGAGGCCCGGCCAGTAGGGCCGGGCGCCGGATTGCACCAGCAGCGCATTCGCCGCCAGCGAGGCGACCAGCCCGGCCACCGGCTGGGTCCAGTGCAGCTTCCAGAAGCCCCAGGCCAGCAGCACCAGCCAGAAGGCGAAGGCCGAGCGGCCGAAGATCTTGAAGGCGCGGTCCGCCGCCGCCGCCTCGGGCCGCAGCCCCGGCGTCGAGCAGCGCGCCTCGATGACCCCGGCGAGCGCAAGCAGGACGAGGGCGATGAAATAGAGCTGCATGCGGCGGCTTTACTCGACCTTGATCCCCGCCGCCACGATCACCCCGCGCCAGCGCGCCGCCTCCGCCCGGATCGTCGCCGCGGTCGCCTCCGGCGTGCCGCCGATCGGCTCCAGCCCCAGCTCGCCCAGCCGGCGGCGGAAGGCCGGATCCACCAGGATGGCATTCACCGACCCGTTCAGCCGCGCGACCACGGCGGGCGGCGTGCCGGCCGGGGCCGCCAGGTAGTTGAAGGCGGCCGCGTCGAAGCCGGGCAGCGTCTCGGCGATGGTCGGCAGGTCCGGCATGAGGCTGGACTTGGCCGGCGTGCTGACCGCCAGCGCCCGCACCGCGCCGGTCGCCCGGTGCTCGGCATAGAGCAGCAGCGTATCGATCAGCATCGAGATCCGTCCGGCCAGCAATTCCTGGATGGCCGGGCCGCTGCCGCGGAAGGGCACGTGGGTGATCTCGATGCCGGCCATCTGCTTCAGCATCTCCCCCGCCAGGTGGGAGGAGGCGCCGATGCCGGAGCTGCCGAAGGTCAGCCGCCCCGGCTGCGCCTTGGCCAGGGCGATCAGCTCCGCCACCGAATGCACCGGCAGGGCAGGGTGCACCACCAGCAGGTTCGGCGCCGTCACCAGGCTGACGATCGGGGCGAAGTCGCGCTCGGGGTCGTAGGGCAGGCCGGGCATCAGGCTGGGATTGATGATCTGCGGGCCGGGGGTGCCGTAGAGCAGGGTGAGGCCATCGGCCGGCGCCTTGGCCACCGCATTGGCGCCGATGGTGGCGCCGGCGCCCGGCCGGTTCTCGACGATGACGGGCTGGCCGAGCGGCCCCGCCAGCCGTTCCGCCAGCAGCCGCGCCAGCAGGTCCGAGGCGCCGCCGGGGGCGAAGGGCACCACCAGCCGCAACGGCCGGCCCGGCCACTCCTCCGCCGCGGCGGGAGCCGCCGGCCCGGCGGCCAGGGCCAGCGAAGCCAGGATCGCCATGGCGTCCCGGCGCCCGGAATGCCGCATTCCTTCCCCCCGATCTGCCGTTTTCCCGACCCTT
This sequence comes from Paeniroseomonas aquatica, assembly GCF_030409335.1. GTDB lineage: Bacteria > Pseudomonadota > Alphaproteobacteria > Acetobacterales > Acetobacteraceae > Belnapia > Belnapia aquatica. Next base: position 57,624 of record NZ_JAUFPN010000183.1, on the reverse strand, counting down.
GCCGGGCCGGGACGGGCTGTCAACGGCGGGACCCGGGGTCGCGCCCTGGACAAAGCTGCCCTAGTCTCAATCTCAACAGCACCCATAGCGACGAGAGCGAGACCCATGCCCGATACCGCCATGCCGGATGTGACGCGCCTCAAGTTCGGCGTTGGCCAGTCCGTGCCGCGTCAGGAAGACCCGATCCTGCTGCAGGGCCGCGGCCGCTACACCGACGACATCACCCTGCCCGGGCAGCTCTGGGCGGTCATGGTCCGCAGCCCCTATGCCCATGGCACCATCACCGCGATCGAGACCGAAGCCGCCAAGGCGGTGCCCGGCGTGCTCGGCGTCTATACCGGGGCCGACCTGGCCGAGGGCGGCTATGGCCCGATGCGCTGCGTCCTGCCGCTGAAGAACCGCGACGGCTCGCCGCTCCGGAACATCGAGCGCCCGGCGCTGGCCATGGACAAGGTCCGCTTCGTCGGCGACCCCGTCGCCTTCGTCGTGGCCGAGACCAAATCCGCCGCCCGCGACGGCGCCGAGGCGGTCTTCGTCGATATCGACGTGCTGCCGGCGGTGACCGAGGCCTCGGCCGGCGCCGCCCCCGGCGCGCCGCAGCTCTACGACCATATCCCCGGCAACGTCGTGCTCGACTTCCATTTCGGCGACAGCGCCAAGGTCGCCGAGGCCTTCGGCCAGGCCGCGCATGTCACGAAGCTCTCGATCCGCAACAACCGCGTCGTGGTCTGCGCGATGGAGCCGCGCAGCGCCATCGGCGAATACGATGCCGAGACCGGCCGCTACACGCTCCATGTCGGCAGCCAGGGCGTCTTCGGCCTGCGCGGCCAGATGGCGAACGACATCCTGAAGGTGCCGGTGGACAAGGTCCGCATCCTCACCGGCAACGTCGGCGGCTCCTTCGGCATGAAGGCCAGCGCCTATCCGGAATACCTCTGCCTGCTGCATGCGGCGAAGGTCCTCGGCCGCCCGGTCAAGTGGACCGACGAGCGCACCGGCTCCTTCCTCTCGGACCAGCACGGCCGCGACCATGAGGTCGAGGCCGAGCTGGCGCTGGATGCCGAAGGCCGCGCGCTCGCCGTGCGGCTCACCAGCTTCGCCAACATGGGCGGCTACCTCGCCACCGTGGCGCCGCTGATGGGCACCGGCAATTTCGTCAAGAACGTGCAGTCCAACTACGCGACGCCGCTGATCGAGGTGAACACGGTCTGCGTCGTCACCAATACCAGCCCGGTCTCGGCCTATCGCGGCGCCGGCCGGCCCGAGGGCAACTACTTCTTCGAGCGGCTGCTGGAACAGGCGGCGCATGAGACCGGGCGCGACCCGATCGCGCTGCGCAAGCTGAACCACATCACCGATGCAGAGCTGCCCTTCACCTCCTCCAACGGCAGCGTCTACGACAGCGGCGATTTCTCCGCCCTGCTCGAGGAAGCGCTGGAGAAGGCCGACTGGGACGGCTTCGAGGCCCGCAAGGCCGAGAGCGCGAAGAAGGGCCTGCTGCGAGGCCGGGGGATCGGCAATTTCCTCGAATGCACCGCCCCGCCGATGAAGGAGCAGGGCGAGATCCGCTTCGAGGCGGATGGCACCGTCACCATCATCACCGGCACGCTGGACTACGGCCAGGGCCATTGGTCGGCCTTCGCCCAGGTGCTGCATACCCATCTCGGGGTGCCCTTCGAGGCGATCCGGCTGATGCAGGGCGACAGCGACCTGCTGATCGCCGGCGGCGGCACCGGCGGCTCCAAGTCGCTCATGGCCTCGGGCGCCGCCATCGTCGAGGCGGCGCAGCTGGTGATCGAGAAGGGCAAGCTCGCCTCGGCGCATATGCTGGAAGCCGCGGTCGGCGACATCGAGTTCACCCGCGACGGCGAGGGGCTCGGCCGCTTCACCATCGCCGGCACCGACCGCTCGATCGGCATCATGGAGCTGGCCGAGCGCATCCGCACCGCCAACAATCCGCCGCCCGACCTGCCCACCGACCTCAACGTCCGCCACGTCTTCGGCGAGGCGCCGCAGGCCTATCCCAACGGCTGCCACATCGCCGAGGTCGAGGTCGAGCCGGAGACCGGCCATGCCGAGGTGGTCCGCTACATGTCGGTCAACGACTTCGGCGTCATGGTCAACCCGCTGCTGGTCGCGGGCCAGGCGCATGGCGGCATCGTCCAGGGCATCGGCCAGGCGCTGTACGAGCGGGTCTCCTACTCCGAGGAAGGCCAGCTTCTCTCGGGCAGCTACCAGGACTACTGCCTGCCGCGCGCCGGGGACCTGCCGGACTTCGGCTTCGAGAGCCATGCCTCGGTCTGCAAGACCAATCCGCTCGGCGCCAAGGGCTGCGGCGAGGCGGGCTGCGCCGGCTCGCTGCCGGCGGTGATGAATGCGCTGGTCGATGCGCTCTCGGGCTTCGGCATCAGCCACATCGACATGCCGGCCACGCCCGAGACGATCTGGCGGGCGATCAGCGCGGCCCGCGCCTGACGCCGCAGCCCGGCCGGTGGACTTCCCGCCGGCCGGGCCCATCTCCCACGAAATTGCCATGAAGTGGCGCCAAGAGCAGCGCGGCGGCGCCCTGGGGGTGCCGGCCGCCTGTTCGCGTGCGTCCCGGCGGGGGCTGGGCGCCGCGGCTATCCCGTCGCGTGCAGAAGCAGGGTATGATGCGCGATGGCCGGTGGCGGCTGGCGCGAATTGACATGGGGCATCGGGCGTGGGGAGTAGCGGCATGACCAAGCTGACCGGGCGGCGCATTCTGGTGGTGGAGGATGAGGCGCTGGTGGCGATGCTGGTGGAGGATGCCCTGCTGGATGCCGGTGCCATCGTGCTCGGCCCGGTCGCCACGGTGGCCGAGGCCCTGGCCCTGCTGCAGCAGGACATTCCCGATGTCGCGGTGCTGGACCTGAACCTGGCGGGAGAGACCTCGACCCCGGTCGCCGACCGGCTGGTGACCATGGGCGTGCCCTTCGTGGTGGCGACCGGCTATGGCGCCGACGGCCTGCCGCCCGGCCATGCCACGGTCCCGGTGCTGGCCAAGCCCTACGATCCCGACGATCTGACGACCGCCCTGGGCCGCCTCTGCGGCTGAACGCCCGCCGGCGGGGTCACCCGCCGGGCCCGGGCTCCGGGACCATCTGCCTGAGCCGGGCGGCGAGCGCCGCCGTCCCGAGCGGTTTCAGCAGCACCGGCACCCCGGGCGGCAGCTCCGGCGGCGGCGGGTCCGCGTGCCCGCTGAGGAGCGCCACCGGCAGGCCGGGGCGGCGCCGCGCCAACGCCGCCGCCAGCGCGCCGCCGGTCATCCCCGGCATCGCCTGGTCGGTCAGCACCACGTCGCAGCCCAGGCCGGTGTCCAGCAGCCGCAGCGCCGCCGGGGCATCGGCCGCCTCGGTCACCACCAGCCCTTCCTCGCGCAGCGCCGCCGCCATCACCTGGCGCAGCGGCGCCTCGTCCTCCACCAGCAGCAGGCGCAGCGGCCGGCCGAGGCCGGTGGCCGGCCCGGCCGCGGCCAGGGGGGAGCCGGCCTCCTGCGGCCCGGCCTCCGGCAGCCAGAGGCTGACCCTGGTGCCCTGGCCCGGGGCGCTCTCGATCGCCAGGGCCCCGCCCGACTGCAGGGCGAAGCCATGCGCCATGGCAAGGCCGAGGCCGGTGCCCTGGCCGACCTCCTTGGTGGTGAAGAAGGGCTCGGTGGCCCGCGCCAGGGTCGGCGCATCCATCCCCGCGCCGGTATCACCGACGGTCAGCCGCAGGTAGCGGCCGGGCGGCAGGCCGGCGGCGCCGCCCGGCTCCGCCGCCACCTCCTCCGGCGTCACGCCGAGCCGCAGCACGCCGCCGCCCGGCATGGCGTCCCGGGCATTGAGCGCGAGGTTGAACAGCACGAGGTCGAGCTGCATCCGGTCCGCCCGCAGCGGCGGCAGCCCCGGCGGCGCCGCGACCTCGAGGCGGATGTCCGGGCCGAGCGCGCCATGCAGCAGGGTCGCCAGGCCTTCCAGCACCGCCGCCGGCGCCACCGGGCCGGACTGCAGCCGGTCCTGCCGGGCGAAGGCCAGCATCCGCCGGGTGATATCGGCGCCGCGCTCGGCCGCGGCCAGGGCGGCGCCGGCGTAGCGGCGCACCCGCGCCGGGTCGTCCGGCCGGCTTTCCACCAGCCGCAGGGCGCCGTTCATCACCTGCAGCATGTTGTTGAAGTCATGCGCCACCCCGCCGGCGATCCGGCCCAGCGCCTCCAGCTTCTGCGCCTCGCGCAGCCGCGCCTCCGACCGGTTGCGCGCGGTGATGTCGAGCAGCACGGCGAAGCTGCGGCGGAAGCGGCCGGCGGCATCGCGGTCCGCCCGGGCCCGCAGCAACACCTCGACCAGCGCGCCGTCGCGGCGGCGCATGCGGTACTCCACCTCCTGCACCTCGTCCTCGCCGCGGAGCAGCGCGGCCCGGGCAAGCTCCCAGCGGGCGGCGCTTTCGGGGGCCATGAATTCGGCGGGCCGGCGGCCCAGCACCTCCTCCCGCCGGTAGCCGAGGAAGCCGAGCCATTCGGCGCTGACCTCGATCAGCCGGCCCTCGTTGTCGCAGGAATGGAAGGCGGCGGGGGTGCGGTCGTAGATGCGGCGGAGCTCCGCCGAGCGCTCCGCCAGGCTGGCGGTACGCTCGGCGACCCGCGCCTCCAGCGCCGCCGTCGCCTGCCGCGGCGCCTCGTCCTCCCGCTGCCGGCCGGGCGGCCGGCAGAGCCAGCCCGCGGCCGGCCAGGCCAGCGCCGCCGCCAGGATCAGCGCCGCCGCCCCGCCGAGGACAGCCTGCGCCAGCACCGCGAGCAGGGCGAAGCCGGCCAGGCCGGCGGCGAAGGGTATCCGGAGGGACAGGGTGGGTAGGACCATGACCGGCGATTTGATGCCGCCGGTTCTACTCGCCGGCCGAACGTTGCGAAGTCACAGGACCGTCAGGAGGCCCGGCCATCCCCGCGCCAGGGCGCCTAGACCGCCAGGCTGTGCCGCCCGCTCCCCTGGCCGAGATAGGCATCGAAGCAGGCGGCGACGTGCCGGGCATGGCGTTCCCCGGCCCGGGTCACCTGCAGCCGGCCCGGCTCCAGCCGCACCACCCCGTCGGCCGCCAGCCGCTCCAGCGCCGGCTGCGCCGCGGCCAGCAGCGGCGGCGGCAGCGCCTCCAGGTCCAGGGCGAAGCCGCACATCACCTGCTCGATGCACCGCCGCCGCAGCCGGTCCTCCTCGGTCAGCAGCCGGCCGCGGCGCACCGGCAATTCGCCCCGCTCCACTGCGGCGACGTAGCGCCGCTCGTCCGGCTCGTTCTGGGCATAGCCGGCCCGGGTGGCGGTGGTGACGGCGCCGATGGCGGAGGCGCCGAGGCCGAGCAGCACCGGCGCGTCATCCGTCGTGTAGCCCTGGAAATTCCGCCGCAGCGTGCCGGCGCGGGCGGCGACCGCCAGCGGGTCCTCCGGCCGGGCATAGTGGTCGAGGCCGATGGCCTGGTAGCCATCCGCCGCCAGCGTCTCCTCCGCCGTCTCGGCCTGGCGCAGCCGCTCCTGGGCGCCGGGCAGCTCCGCCACCTTGATGGCCGCCTGCTGCGGCTTCATCCAGGGCACATGGGCATAGCCGAAGACCGCGATCCGGTCGGCCCGGAGCGCGGTGGCGAAGCGGGCGCTGGCGGCGACATGGGCCCGGGTCTGGCCGGGCAGGCCGTACATCAGGTCGAGGTTGATGGCGCGGATGCCGGCGCCGCGCAGCAGCCCCACCGCCGCGGCGACGCAATCCTCGGGCTGCGGCCGGCCGATGCGCTGCTGCACCGCCGCGGCGATGTCCTGCACCCCGAGCGAGACGCGGGTGACGCCGGCCTCGGCCAGGGCCTCGACGATGGCCGCGTCCAGCAGCCGCGGGTCGAGCTCCACCGCGATCTCGGCCCCGGGGCGGAAGCCGAAGCTGGCGCGCAGCGCGGCGAACAGGGCCCGCAGCCCGGCGGCGCCCAGGGTGCTCGGGGTGCCGCCGCCGAGGTGCAGCGCGGCGACCCCGGCATGCGGCGGCAGCGCCCCGGCCAGCAGCGCCGCCTCCTGGCGCAGCGCCGCGCCGTAGCGGGCGATGCGCCCGGCGTTGCGGGTGACCGCGGTGTGGCAGCCGCAATACCAGCAGAGCGCCTGGCAGAAGGGGATGTGCACATAGAGCGAGAGCCGGTCGTCCGGGGCGATGCCGGCCAGCCAGCCGCGGTACTCCGCCTCCTCCAGGGCGCCGAAATGCGGCGCGGTCGGGTAGCTGGTGTAGCGGGGCAGGTTGGCCAGGCCGTAGCTGGCGGGGATCGTCGTCGCGCTCATGCCGGGATGATGCCGCGGCCGCCGGGCGGCCGCCTTGCGCCGGATCAAGCGGGCGGCAGATGCACCGCCAGCCAGAGGGTGTCCCGCGCCGGATCGGTCCAGGCGACCCGGTGGCGGCAGCGCGCCGGGATCACCGCCCAGTCGCCCGGCGCCAGCGCCCGCTCCGTGCCGTCGGCGAAGGCGAGCCGCGCGGCGCCGGCCAGCAGCAGGACGAATTCATCCCCCGCCTGGTCGTACCACTGCCCCGGCGGATCCGCCTGGGCGCGGGAGGCGATGCGCTCCACCCGGCCGCCGCCGGCCGCGAGCAGGGTGGCGAAGGCCTCGCCGCCGGCGGCCGGGGCAGGGGGGCCTTCGCCGATCCGGCCGAAGCGCGGGCTCAGATGGCGCCCGCGGCGAAATCGGCCGCCGCCGGGGCGGCGCAGATCCCCGCCGCCTCCAGCGCCGCCGCGGCCCGGAAGAGCAGCGCCTCGGTCCAGGGCGCGCCGATCAGCTGCACGCCGATCGGCAGCCGCCCGTCCGCCCGCTGCACCGGCACGGTCACCACCGGCAGGCCGATGCCGCTGACCGGCTGGGTGAAGAGGCCCATGGAGGGCCGCAGCGGCACGGAATGGCCGTCCAGCTCCAGCGTCTCCTGGCCGATCGGCGTCGCCGGCACCGGCGTGGCGGGGGCCAGCAGCACGTCCCACTCCGCCAGCAGCGCCCGCATCTGGTCCCGCGCCAGGGCGCGCACCCGCTGGGCATGGTGCAGCCAGGCGGCCGGGATCAGCGCGCCGGCCAGCAGCCGGTCCTGGATCAGCGGCTCGTACTCCTCGAGCCGGGTCCGCAAGTCCGGCAGGTGCAGCGCCGCGCCCTCGGAGGCGGTGATGACGAAGGCCGCCGAGCGGGTGGCCTCGGCCAAGTCCCATTCGACCGTGCGGCGGGCGCCGAGCCCGGCCGCCACCGCCTCCACCGCGCCGCGCGCCGCGGCCGACTGCATCCGGCCGAACCAGCCGCCGAGCCGCGCCACGCGCAGCCCGCCGAGACCGGCGCCGAGCAGCGGCGTGACCAATTCCGGCGGCCGCGGCGCCTGGTGGCTGTCGGCCGGGTCGATCCCCTGCAGCGCGTCGTAGGCGGCGGCGAGGTCGGCGGTGCCGCGGGCGAAGGGCCCGACGTGGTCCAGCGCATAAACGAAGGGGAAGGCGCCGTGCCGCGACAGCCGGCCATAGGTCGGCTTCACCCCGAAGATGCCGCAGAGCGACGCCGGCACCCGGATGGAGCCGTTGGTATCGGTCCCGAGGCTGAGCGGCACCAGCCCCGCCGCGACCGCCGCGCCCGAGCCGCCGGAGGAGCCCCCGGCGATGCGCCCGAGGTCGTGCGGGTTGCGCGCCGGCCCGTCGTGGCTGTTCTCGGTGGTGAAGCCATAGGCGAACTCGTCCATGTTCAGCGCGCCGAGGCAGACCGCCCCGGCCGCGTCCAGCCGCCGGACCAGGAAGGCGTCCGCGCCGGCGGGGGGCGCGGTGCGGCGGATCCGGCTGCCGGCGAGGGTGGGCAGGCCGGCGAGGTCGAAGAGGTTCTTCGCCGCATAGGGCACGCCGGCCAGCGGTCCCGGGTCCTGCCCGGCCGCGATGCGCGCATCGACGGCATCGGCGCTGGCCAGTGCCCGCGCCTCGAGCACGGCGGTGAAGGCATTCACCGCCGGACCGCGCGCCGCGACGCGGGCCAGCGCCGCCTCGGCGACCGCCCGGGCGGAGGCTTGGCCGCTGCGGACCCGGGCCGCGATGCCGAGGGCGGTCATGGCCGGAACACCGGGGCCGGCTCGTCCGCCGGGGCCAGCGGCACCGCCAGGGCCGGGGCGGCGATCTGCGCCACCAGGGCGAAGGCGGCGGCGACCCGGGCCTGGCGCGCGGCATCCAGCGTCAGCCCGACCAGGGGCGCGGCGGCGGCCACATGGGCGGCGGGATCGATCGGCACGGGCATCGGGGCGGCTCCTTCGGCGGTGGCTGAGAGTGTCATGCCGATTTCATGCCGCCCACCGGGCCGGCTGGGTACAGGGCCCCTGGCCGTCCCGGGGGGGAAGGACACATCACGCCTCACGCATGCGTGAAGGTTTTCGATGCTGACCGATCCATTCCCCCGGCGTTGCGCCGCAAGCATGGAATTGGGGGACCGGATGGCGGAGCGGCGCGGCAGTAAGACGAAACAGGCGAAGCGCGCGGATGCGCCGGTGCCTGAGGTAGCCGCCCCCGCCGCCGCAGCCAGGCCTGCCGCCCCGCCCCCCGCGGCCCGCGCCTCCGGAGCGCCGCCACCGCCCCGGGCCAAGGCCAAGGCGCCGGCCGCCGCGCCGGTGGTGCAGCCGCCGGCGGAGGCCCCAGCCGCGCCCGCCGCCGCCGCGGGCGCGCCGGTGCCGCGCATCTATCTGCTGCATCCGCTGATGGTCGGCCCGCTGCCGGCCTGGGACGCGGCGCTGGAGCGGGTGGCCGGGCTCGGCTTCAATACCGTGCTGCTGCCGCCGCCCTTCGCCCCGGGCGGCACCGGCAACCTCTATCAACTGAGCGACCCGGATGCGCCGCATCCGATCTTCGAGGCCGCGGGCGACAGCCTGGCCCTGCTCGAGACCCTGGCCGGCAAGGCCCGGGCGCAGGGGCTGGAGCTCTATGTCGACCTGGTGCTGGACCGGGTGGCGGCCGATGGCCGCCTGGCCGCCGAGCAGCCCGGCTGGTTCGCTCCGGAACAGGCCGCCGGCCTGCCCGACCCGCGGCGGGAGCCGCCCGACCGCAACACCCGCGCCGCCCGCTGGGACGAGCCGGGCAGCGCCGCCGCGCTGACGCAGTACTGGGCGCCGCGGCTGGCCCGCTTCGCCGCCGCCGGCGTCGCCGGCTTCCGCTGCGACGCGCCGGCCCGGCTGCCGGCCGCGATCTGGCGGCAGCTCATCGAGGCCGCGCCCGGGGCCCGCTTCCTCGCCTGGACCGCCGGCCTGCCCGCCGATGCCCTGCCGGGCCTGGCCGGCGCCGGCTTCGCCGCGGTCTTCGACAGCCTCGCCTGGTGGGATCTGCGGGCGGACTGGCTGGTGGAGGAGGCGGCGCGGCTTGCCAGCCTCGCCCCGGCCATCGCCACGCTGGAGGCGCCCTTCGGCCGCCGGCTTTCGGCGCAGGACCCCGACCCGGCGATCGACCCCGGCCTCGCCGAGGCCTTCGCCCGCCGCCACCTCCGCCTCGCCGCCGGAATCGGCGCCGGGATGCTGGTGCCGATGGGCTTCGAATACGGCAGCCGGCGGCCGCTGGATCCGGCACGGGACAAGCCGGCCGACTGGGACTGGCTGGTCACCCATGCGCCCTACGACCTCTCGGCCGCCATCCGCGGCGCCAATGCGGCGCTGGCTGACCGGCGAATGGGCGCGGCCGAGCTGCGCCCGCTGAGCGGCCCGGGCGCCCCGGTGGTCGCCCTGCTGCGCTGCGAGGGCGGCGATGCCCGCCATGCCCGGGCCGCCACCCTGGTGCTGGCCAATGCCGACCTGCACCGCACCGCGACCGCCGATGCGACCGCGCTGCTGCCGGGCGCCGGCGGGGCCTTCACCCGTTTCACCCCCGCCCTGCCGGATTCCGGCGGCGCCCTGGCGCCCGGCGCCGCGCTGCTGCTGCAGCCCGGCGAGGTGCGCCTGCTCGAGGCCGCGCCGCCGGCGCCGATCCGCCTGGCGGAGCCGGCCGGCGATGCCGGTGCCCGGGCCGCCGCGGCGGCGCCGCGCATCGGGATCGAGGCGATCGACCCGATGGTCGACGACGGCCGCTTCCCGGTGAAGCGGACGGTCGGCGAGATCGTCCAGGTCGGCTGCGACCTGATCTGCGACGGCCACGACAAGCTGGGCGCCGTGCTGCTCTGGCGCGCCGCCGACGAGGATACCTGGCAGGAGCTGCGGCTGCGGCCGCTCGGCAACGACCGCTGGGCCGCCAGCTTCCCGCTGGAGCGGATGGGCCGGTACTTCTTCGCCGTCGAGACCTGGCGCGACGCCTTCGCCACCTTCCGCGACGAGCTGGAGAAGAAGCACAAGGCCAGGGTGCCCATCGCGCTGGAGCTGGAGGAAGGCCGCCAGCTGGTCGCCGGCGCCGGCCCGACGCTGGCCGAGCTGGCCGCCCGCATCGCCGCCGGATCGGAGGAGGAGCGGCTGTCGCTGCTGCTGGCGCCGCAGACCGCCACGCTGATGGCCGCCGCCGACCCGCGCCCCTTCCGCGCCCGCAGCGCCGAGATCCCGGTCGAGGCTGAGCGCACCGGCGCCGGCTTCGCCAGCTGGTACGAGCTGTTTCCCCGCAGCCAGGCGGCCGACCCGGCCAGGCACGGCACCTTCGACGACGTCATCCGCCAGCTGCCGCGGATCCGGCGCATGGGCTTCGACGTGCTGTACTTCCCGCCGATCCACCCGATCGGGCTGAAGAACCGCAAGGGCCGCAACAACAGCCTGACGCCGGGGCCGGACGATCCCGGCAGCCCCTATGCCATCGGCTCCGAGGCGGGCGGCCATGACGCCATCCATCCGGAACTCGGCACGCTCGAGGATTTCCGCCGGCTGGTCGCGGCCGCGGCCGGGCAGGGGCTGGAGCTGGCGCTCGACTTCGCCATCCAGTGCAGCCCGGACCATCCCTGGCTGCGCGAGCACAAGGACTGGTTCGACTGGCGGCCGGACGGCACCATCCGCTACGCCGAGAATCCGCCGAAGAAGTACGAGGACATCGTCAACGTCGACTTCTACAAGCCGGGCGCGGTGCCCGACCTTTGGATCGCGCTGCGGGATGTGGTACGCTTCTGGTGCGAGGAGGGGGTGCGGCTGTTCCGCGTGGATAACCCGCACACCAAGCCCTTCCCCTTCTGGGAATGGCTGATCGCCGAGATCCGTGCCCAGCACCCGGATGCCGTCTTCCTCGCCGAGGCCTTCACCCGGCCGAAGGTGATGTACCGCCTGGCGAAAAGCGGCTTCGGCCAGTCCTATACCTACTTCACCTGGCGCAACGAGAAGGCGGAGATCGAGGAATACCTGACGGAGCTGACCACGACGGCGCCCAAGGATTTCTTCCGGCCGCATTTCTTCGTCAACACGCCTGACATCAACCCGCCCTTCCTGCAGAACTCCGGCCGCCCCGGCTTCCTGATCCGCGCCGCGCTGGCGACCACGCTCTCGGGCCTCTGGGGCATGACCCAGGGCTTCGAGCTCTGCGAGGCCCGCGCCATCCCCGGCAAGGAGGAATTCCTGGATTCCGAGAAGTACCAGCTGCGCGCCTGGCCCGATCGGGCCCCGGGCGACATCGTCGAGGAGATCACCCGCCTGAACGCCATCCGTCGCGCCAACCCCGCCCTGCAGAGCCACCTGGGCCTTGCCTTCCACAACGCCTCCAACGATCAGGTGCTCTGGTACCGCAAGGAAAGCCCGGACCGCAGCAACGTCCTGCTGGTCGCGGTCAGCCTGGACCCCAGGGCGGCGCAGGCCGCGACGGTCGAGCTGCCCTTGTGGGAATGGGATTTGCCCGACAGCGGGGCGCTGGAGGCCGAGGACCTGATGCGCGGCAGCCGCTTCACCTGGCAGGGCAAGACCCAGCAGATCCGGCTCGACCCGGCGGAGCTGCCCTTCGGCATCTGGCGCGTGCGCCCGGCGGGGAGGCACTGACATGACCCTTCCGCAGGATCCCCACTGGTACCGCGACGCGGTCATCTACCAGCTCCACATCAAGAGCTTCTTCGACGCGAACGACGACGGCGTCGGCGACTTCGCCGGCCTGCTGCAGAAGCTCGACTACATCGCCGAGCTCGGCGTCGACACGCTGTGGCTGCTGCCCTTCTACCCGAGCCCGCTGCGCGACGACGGCTACGACATCGCCGAGTACCGCGCGGTGAACGCCAGCTACGGCTCGCTGCACGACGCCAAGCGCTTCGTGCGGGAGGCCCATGCGCGGGGGCTCCGGGTCATCACCGAACTGGTCATCAACCACACCAGCGACCAGCATCCCTGGTTCAAGCGCGCCCGCGCGGCCAAGCCCGGCTCGGCCGCCCGCGACTACTACGTCTGGTCGGACACCGACCAGAAGTACCAGGACACCCGGGTCATCTTCGTCGACACCGAGAAGTCCAACTGGACCTGGGACCCCGAGGCCAAGGCCTATTTCTGGCACCGCTTCTACAGCCACCAGCCCGACCTGAACTTCGACAACCCGCGGGTGATCGCGGAAGTGCTCGGGGTGATGAAGTTCTGGCTCGACATCGGCGTCGACGGCCTGCGCCTCGACGCCGTGCCCTACCTGGTCGAGCGTGACGGCACCAACAACGAGAACCTCGACGAGACCCATGCGGTCCTGAAGACCATCCGCGCCAAGGTGGACCAGTCCTTCCCCGGCAAGATGCTGCTCGCCGAGGCCAACCAGTGGCCGGAGGACACCCAGCAGTACTTCGGCCAGGGCGACGAATGCCACATGGCCTTCCACTTCCCGCTGATGCCGCGGATGTACATGGGCATCGCCCAGGAAGACCGCTTCCCCATCACCGACATCCTGCGCCAGACCCCGGACATCCCCGAGGGCTGCCAGTGGGCGGTGTTCCTGCGCAACCACGACGAGCTGACGCTCGAGATGGTGACCGACAAGGAACGCGACTACCTCTGGTCCACCTATGCCGCCGACAAGCGCGCCCGCATCAACCTCGGCATCCGCCGCCGCCTGGCGCCGCTGCTGCAGCGCGACCGCCGGCGGATCGAGCTGATGAACGGCCTGCTGCTGTCGATGCCGGGCACCCCGGTGATCTACTACGGCGACGAGATCGGCATGGGGGACAACATCTTCCTGCGCGACCGCGACGGCGTCCGCACCCCGATGCAGTGGTCGCCCGACCGCAACGGGGGCTTCAGCAAGGCCGACCCGGCGGCGCTGGTGCTGCCGACCCTGCAGGACCCGATGTACGGCTTCCAGGCCGTGAACGTCGAGGTGCAGGCGCGCGACCCGCATTCGCTGCTAAACTGGATGCGGCGGATGCTGGCGGTGCGCAAGCGCAGCCGGGCCTTCGGCCGCGGCGCCATGAAGCTGCTCTATCCGGCCAACCGCAAGGTGCTCGCCTACCTGCGCGAGCATGACGACGACACCATCCTCTGCGTCTTCAACCTGTCGCGCTCGGCCCAGGCGGTGGAGCTCGACCTCTCGGCCTGTGCCGGCCGGGTGCCGATCGAGATGCTCGGCGGCACCAGCTTCCCCCCGGTGGGCCAGCTGCCCTACCTGCTGACCCTGCCTCCCTATGGTTTCTACTGGTTCGTGCTGGCGACCGAGAAGGCCCTGCCGCCCTGGCATGCGCCCTCGCCGGAGCCGCTGCCCGACCTGCGCACCCTGGTGCTGAAGGCCGACGTGAAAGAACTTCTCGGAGCGGCCGTGCGCCGCGAACTCGAACAGCTGGTGCTGCCGGAATACCTGCCGAAGCGGCGCTGGTTCGCCTCCAAGGGGGAGAAGATCGAGGCGCTGCGCATCGGCGCCATCGCCACCCTGCCCGAGGCCAAGGGCGCCGTCGTCATGGCCGAGGTGGAGGTGCAGCTCGCCGGCCGCACCGAGCGCTACGCCCTGCCGCTGGCCGGCGTGGAGGATGCCGAGGGCATCGGCCCGCTGTCCTCGCAGCTCGCCCTGGCGCGGCTGCGCCAGGTCCGCCGCGTCGGCTTCCTGACCGATGCCTTCGCCGACGACCGCATGCCGCCCGCCGTGCTGCATGCGCTCCAGGCCGGCGCGACGCTGCCGACCGAGGACGGCGAGATCCGCTTCGTCGCCACCTCGCGCCTCGGCGAGGTCGCCTTGCCCGAGGCGCCGGAGATCCGCCGCCTCTCGGCCGAGCAGTCCAACTCCTCGCTCATCTACGGCGAGCAGGTGGTGCTGAAGATCATCCGCCGCATCAACCCCGGCATCCACCCGGAAGCCGAGGTGACGCGATACCTCACCGAGGCGGGCTTCGCCAACATCGCGCCGCTGCTCGGCGAGGTGGTGCGCGTCGCCGCCGACGGCACGCCCTTCACCCTGATGCTGGCCCAGGCCTTCGTCCGCAACCAGGGCGACGGCTGGGGCTGGACCCAGGACTGGCTGCAACGCGCGGTCGACGAGGCGGTGCTGGCCGAGGACGCGGCGGAGGATGCCTTCGCCGGCTATCTCGCCTTCGCCAGCGCGCTCGGGCAGCGGCTCGCCGAGCTGCATGCCGCGCTGGCCCGGCCGACCGACAACGCCGACTTCGCGCCCGAGGTGGCGACCGAGGCCGACCGCCTCGCCTGGGCCAAGGGCGCGCTGGAACAGCTCGAGCCGGCGCTCGACCTGCTCGCGGCACGCAAGGACCTGCCGGAGGATATCGCACCGCTGGCGGCACGGCTGCTGGCCAAGCGCGATGCCCTGCGCGATGCGGCGCATCGCCTGGCGCTCTCGGCCGATGGCGCCTTGAAGACCCGCGTGCATGGCGACTTCCACCTGGGCCAAGTGCTGGTCGCCCAGGGCGATGCCGTCATCGTCGACTTCGAGGGCGAGCCGGCGCGGTCGCTCGACGAACGCCGCGCCAAGGGCAGCCCCCTGCGTGACGTCGCCGGGCTGCTGCGGAGCCTCGACTATGCCGCCGCCGTGGCGGTGGCGACCGAGGCCTCCGGTGCCGCGACCGCGGCGCCGACGGAACGCCGTGCCGGGCTGATCCAGCGCTGGCAGCGCGAAGCCTCCGCGGCCTTCCTCGAGGCCTATCGCGTGGTCGAGACCGCCGCCGAGAACGCCTGGGTGCCCGCGGGTGCCGAGGCGGCGCTGCTCGACCTCTTCCTGCTGGAGAAGGCGGGCTACGAGATCCGCTACGAGGCGGCCAACCGTCCCGCCTGGATCGGAATCCCCCTGCGCGGCCTCGCCGCCCTCGCTGATCGGATTGCGCCATGATCGACGGCATGGAAGCCCTCGTCGCCGGGCAGCACGGCGACCCCTTCGCCATCCTCGGCCCGCATGGCGGGGAGATCCGCACCCTGCAGCCCGGCGCCCGCGCCGTGACGGTGCTGGCGCGCGACAGCGGCGAGGTGATCGGCGGGCTGGAGCAGATCCACAGCGGCGGGCTCTTCGCCGGGCGGGTCTCGCGCCAGGTGCCCTATCGCCTGCGCATCGACTGGCCCGGCTCGGTGCAGGAGACGGAGGATCCCTACAGCTTCGGCCTGCTGCTCGGCCCGCTCGACCTGCATCTCTTCGCCGAGGGCCGGCACTTCGAGCTGGCCAAGGTCTTCGGGGCGCAGGCCATGGCGGTCGACGGCGTCGCCGGCGTGCGCTTCGCCCTCTGGGCGCCGAATGCGCGGCGGGTCTCGGTGGTCGGCGGCTTCAACAACTGGGACGGCCGCCGCCACCCGATGCGGGCGCGGCGCGAGGCCGGCGTCTGGGAGCTGTTCATCCCCGGCCTGCGCCCGGGGATGGCCTACAAGTACGAGCTGGTCGGCCCCGACGGCGGCACGCTGCCGCTGAAGGCGGACCCCCTGGCGCTGGCCACCGAGCTGCCGCCCGCGACCGCCTCCCGCATCGCCGACCCCACGCCCTTCCCCTGGAGCGACGAGGCCTGGATGGCCGGGCGCGTCGCCCGGCATGCGCCGGATGCGCCGATGTCCATCTACGAGGTGCATGCGGGGTCCTGGTGGCGGGATGCGACCGGCGAGGCGCCGGACTGGGACCGCCTGGCGGACCGGCTGATCCCCTACGTGCAGGGCCTGGGCTTCACCCATCTCGAATTCATGCCGATCATGGAGCATCCCTTCGGCGGCTCCTGGGGCTACCAGCCGCTCGGCCAGTTCGCGCCGAGCGCCCGCTTCGGCTCGCCGGCCGGCTTCGCCCGCTTCGTCGACCGGGCGCATGCCGCCGGCATCGGCGTCATCCTCGACTGGGTGCCGGCGCATTTCCCGACCGACGCGCACGGGCTCTACCGCTTCGACGGCACCGCGCTCTACGAGCATGCCGACCCGCGGGAGGGCTTCCACCTCGACTGGAACACCGCCATCTACAACTTCGGCCGCAACGAGGTGCGCGGCTTCCTGCTGGCCGGCGCCATGTTCTGGCTGGAGCATTTCCACGTCGACGGGCTGCGGGTCGATGCCGTCGCCTCGATGCTCTACCGCGACTACTCCCGCCCGGCCGGCGAGTGGATCCCGAACCGCTACGGCGGCCGGGAGAACCTCGAGGCCGTCGCCTTCCTGAAGGAGCTGAACACCGTCGTCGGGGAACGCTGCCCGGGGGCGATGGTGGTGGCGGAGGAGAGCACCGCCTGGCCCGGCGTCACCCGGCCCGTGCCCGAGGGGGGCCTCGGCTTCTCCTACAAGTGGAACATGGGCTGGATGCACGACACCCTGGCCTATATCGAGCAGGATCCCATCCACCGCCAGTACCACCACGGCCAGCTCACCTTCGGCCTGGTCTATGCCTGGAGCGAGCAGTTCGTCCTGCCGCTCAGCCATGACGAGGTGGTCTATGGCAAGGGCTCGCTGCTCGGGAAGATGCCCGGCGACGACTGGCAGAAATACGCCAACCTGCGGGCCTACCTCGCCTTCATGTGGAGCCATCCCGGCCGCAAGCTGGTCTTCATGGGCATCGAGATCGCCCAGCCGGAGGAATGGAACCACGACGGGACGGTGTCCTGGGCGCTGCTCGACGATCCGCGCCACCGCGGCATGCAGCAGCTGGTGCACGACCTGAACGGCGCCTACCGCGGCATCCCGGCGCTGCACCGGGGCGATGCCACGCCGGAGGGCTTCCAGTGGGTGGTCGGCGACGACAGCGCCCGCAGCGTCTTCGCCTACCTGCGCTTCGGCGGGCCGGGGGATGCGCCGGCGCTGGTGGTCTGCAACCTCACCCCGATGCCGCGGCCGGGCTACCGGATCGGCGTTCCCAACGGCGGCGCCTGGCACGAAGTCGTGAACTCCGATGGGGCGGCCTACGGTGGAACAAACAGCGGGAACGGTGGTTCGGTAGCGGCTGACGCGATTGCGAGCCATGGCTTCGCGCAGAGCCTCTCGCTGCTGCTGCCACCGCTTGCGGTGCTGATCCTCACGCCACAAGGGTAACATGCCGCCTGTCCCGACGCGTCTGCTGCCCGGCCGCTCGGCCACCTTGGGCGCGAATTGGGATGGCCTCGGGGTCAATTTCGCGGTGTTCTCGGCGCATGCCGAGCGCATCGAGCTGTGCCTCTTCGATGCGGCCGGGCGGCGCGAGATTGCCCGGCTGCCGATGCCGGAATGCACCGACGAGGTCTGGCACGGCTACCTGCCGGAGGCGCGGCCGGGCCAGCTCTACGGCTACCGCGTCTATGGCCCCTACGAGCCGCGCCACGGCCATCGCTTCAACCCGCACAAGCTGCTGCTCGATCCCTATGCGCGGCAGCTCTCGGGCGAGGTGCGCTGGTCCGACGTGCTGTTCGGCTACCGCGTCGGCGCCGGCCGCGCCGACCTGACCTTCGACCGGCGGGACAGCGCCCCGGCCATGCCGAAATCCGTCGTGGTCGACGACAGCTTCCACTGGGGCGACGACCGGGCGCCCTGCGTGCCCTGGGACCGCACCGTAATCTACGAGGCGCATGTCCGCGGCCTGACCATGCTGCGCCAGGACATCGCCCCGCGCGAGCGCGGCACCTTCGCCGCCCTGGCCGACCCCCGGGTGGTCGACCACCTGCAGACGCTGGGCGTCACCGCGATCGAGCTGCTGCCGATCCACGCCTACCTGCAGGACCGCTTCCTGGTCTCGAAGGGCCTCAGGAACTACTGGGGCTATTCCAGCCTCGGCTTCTTCGCCCCCGAGCCGCGCTACCTCATCGAGCCCTGGATGCGGAACGAGCTGAAGGTGGCGGTGCGCCGGCTGCACGCGGCGGGCATCGAGGTGATCCTCGACGTGGTCTACAACCACACCTGCGAGGGCAGCGAGATGGGGCCGACGTTGTCCTGGCGCGGCTTCGACAATGCCTCCTACTACCGGCTCATGCCGGGGGAGGAGCGCCACCACATCAACGACACCGGCACCGGCAACACGCTGAACATCAGCCATCCCCGCGTCCTGCAGATGGTCATGGACAGCCTGCGCTACTGGGTCGAGCAGTACCACGTCGACGGCTTCCGCTTCGACCTCGGCACCATCCTCGGCCGCGAGCCCGGCGGCTTCGACCAGGGCAGCGGCTTCTTCGACGCCATCCGCCAGGACCCGGTGCTGTCCCGGGTGAAGCTGATCTCGGAGCCCTGGGACCTCGGCCCCGGCGGCTACCAGGTCGGCAACCACCCGCCCGGCTTCGCCGAATGGAACGACCGCTACCGCGACGGCGTCCGCCGCTTCTGGCGCGGCGACAGCGGCATGCGCAGCGACCTGGCGGCGCGGCTGACCGGCTCGGCCGAGCTCTTCGACCGCCGCCGGCGCCGCCCCTGGGCCAGCGTGAATTTCGTGGCCAGCCACGACGGCTACACGCTGCACGACACCAACGCCTACGAGCAGCGCCACAACGCCGCCAATGGCGAGGACAACCGCGACGGCCACGCCGACAACCACAGCAACAACTGGGGGGTCGAGGGCGAGACCGACGACGCGGCGGTCAACGCCACCCGCGCGGCGGTGACCCGGGCCATGCTCGCCACCCTCTTCGCCTCGGCCGGGACGCCGATGCTGCTCGGCGGCGACGAGATGGCCCGCACCCAGCGCGGCAACAACAACGCCTATTGCCAGGACAACGACATCAGCTGGGTGGACTGGGCGCGGGCGGCGGGGCCGGAGGCGCAGCTGCTGCAGCGCTTCACCGCCCGGATGATCGCGCTCCGCCACCGCCTGCCGCCGCTGCGGCCGGCGGTCTTCCTGCATGGCGGCGCCGAGGTGCGGCCCGGCCTCAGCGACATCGCCTGGTTCGACCAGCATGGCCAGACGATGACGCCGGATGCCTGGAACGAGCCCGAGGCCCGCACGCTCACACTGCGCCGGGCCACGGCGGCGGCGGATGGCAGCGTCGATGCGACGCTGCTGCTGCTGAACGCCGATGGCGCGGCCCATACCTTCAACCTGCCGCCGCCCGCGTTCGACTGGTCGGTGGTGCTCGATTCGGCGGAGCCTGAAGTGGAAGAATATCCTGTTTCCGGCACATCGGTGACCGTGGGCGCGCATTCCGTGCTGCTGCTGGCCGTGCGGTTGCCGGCATGACCCGCTTCGCGCAGGACACCCGTTGGGGCGCCACCCTGCTGGCCCCGGACCGCACCCGCTTCCGGCTCTGGGCGCCGGATTGCGACGCCGTCGGGCTGGAGGTGGAGGGCGAGGCGCCGCGGCCGATGCAGCCCGAAGGCGACGGCTGGTTCGGCCTCGAGGCCCCGGTCGGCGCCGGGGCGCGCTACCGCTTCCGCGTCTCGCCCGACCTCGCGGTGCCCGACCCGGCCTCGCGGCTGCAGGCGGGCGACGTCAGCGACCCCTCGGTCGTGGTCGACCCGCGCGCCTTCGCCTGGCGGCACGCGGACTGGGCCGGCCGGCCCTGGCACGAGACGGTGCTGTACGAAGTGCATGTCGGCGCCATGGGCGGCTTCACCGGGGTGGAGGCGGCGCTGCCACGGCTGCGCGACCTCGGCGTCACCGCCATCGAGCTGATGCCGATCGCGGACTTCCCGGGCGCGCACAACTGGGGCTACGACGGCGTGCTGCCCTATGCGCCGGACACCGCCTTCGGCACGCCCGAGGAGCTGAAGTCGCTGGTCGATGCGGCGCATGGCCTCGGGCTCATGGTCTTCCTCGACGTGGTCTACAACCATTTCGGCCCCGACGGAGCCTACCTGCATGCCTATGCCAAGCGCTTCTTCAACGAGGGTGTGCATACCCCCTGGGGCGCCGCCATCGACTTCCGCCAGGCCGCGGTGCGCGACTACTTCGAGGAGAACGCGCTCTTCTGGCTGCAGGAGTACCGCATCGACGGGCTGCGCTTCGACGCGGTGCACGCCATCGCCGAATCGGCCTGGCTCGACACCCTGGCCCGCCGGGTCCGCGGCAGCATCACCGACCGCCACGTCCACTTGGTGCTGGAGAACGAGGAGAACGCGGCCCGGCACCTCCGCCCGGTCGGCGGCTTCGACGCGCAGTGGAACGACGACGGCCACAACGTCCTGCACCCGCTGCTGACCGGTGAGCGCGAGGGCTACTACGAGGATTTCGCCGGCCAGGGCGCCGAGAAGCTGGCGACCGTGCTGGCCCAGGGCTTCCTGTTCCAGGGCCAGCAGTCGCCGCACCTCGGCGCGCCGCGCGGCGAGCCCTCGGGGCACCTGCCGCCGACCGCCTTCGTGCTCTTCCTGCAGAACCACGACCAGGTCGGCAACCGCGCCTTCGGCGAGCGGCTGGCGGCGCTGGCCGACCCCGATGCGCTGGCGGCGGCGACCGCGCTGCTGCTGCTCTCGCCGCAGATCCCGATGCTCTTCATGGGGGAGGAGTGGGGCGCGACGGCACCCTTCCTGTTCTTCACCGACCACAACGACGAACTCGCCCCGCTGGTCCGTGACGGCAGGCGGAAGGAATTCGCCAAATTCGCCGCCTTCCAGGACCCGGAGCGGCGCGCGCGCATTCCCGACCCGAATGCAGCGACCACCTTCACCGCCTCCATCGCCGACCCAGGTGAGGCGGCGCGGCCGCCGCATGATGCCATCCTCGCCCTGCACCGCCGGCTGCTGGCGCTGCGCCATGCGCGCATCATCCCGCACCTCCCCGGGTCGGCGTCGCTCGGCGCCCATGCCATCGGCGAGGCGGCGGTGCTGGCCCGCTGGCGGCTCGGCGACGGCAGCGTGCTGGCCATCGCCTGCAACCTCGGTGCCGAGGCCGTTGCGGCAACGGCCGAGGGCGAGATGATCTTCGAAAGCCTGGCCGGTGCCGCCGGTGCGCTGGGCACCGGTTCGCTGCCGGCGCGTTGCACCATTGCCCTGATCGCCCCGGCCACTGCGCCCGGTGTCGAGGACGGGCCGATGATGAAGGGGCCGGGATGAGTTCGGACGAGGCATTGCGCGGGCTGGCCGAAACGGCCGGCATCGCCACCGACTGGCGCGACGTCCATGGGGAAGTGCACCACGTTGGAATCGATACGCTGCGCGCGGTGCTGGCGGCGCAGGGGCTGCCGGCCGAGGTCGACGCGGCGCGGTCGCTGCTGCTGCGGCTGGACGACCGGCTGCCGCCGCTGCTGACCATGACCATCGGCCCCGATGGCGTCGCCATCCCCGGCGCCTCGCCCGGGCACCGCTACCGGCTCGACATCGAGGGCGGCGACCGCATCGAGGGCCACCTCGAGGAGGGCTGGAACCGCGAGGCGCGGCTGCCCGCGGTCTCGACGCCGGGCTACCACCGGCTGACGCTCGATGAGGGCCATACCACCATCGCCGCCGCGCCGCGGCGCTGCGTCACCCTCAACGACCTCGGCGCCGAGGTGCATCGCGGCGGCGCCGCCTGGGCGCTGGCGGCGCAGATCTACTCGCTGCGGCGCCGGGGCGACGACGGCATCGGCGACTTCGGCGGCGTCGCCGACCTGGCCCGGGCCGCGGGCCGGCGCGGTGCGACCGCGCTGGCCGTCAGCCCGGCGCATGCGCTCTTCGCCGCCGACCCGAACAAGTACGGGCCCTATTCGCCCTCCTCCCGCATCATGCTGAACGTGCTGCATGCCGACCCCGCCGTGGCGCTCGGCGTCCAGGCGGCGCAGCACGAGGATGACGGCGAGCTGATCGACTGGCCGGCGGCGACCGTCCGCAAGCTGGCCCGGCTGCGGCGCCTGTTCCGCGACCATGCCGACCATCTCGGCTTCGTCGAGTTCCGCAGCGAGGCCGGCCCGGCGCTCGAGGACCACGCCCGCTTCGAGGCGCTGCATGCGCATCTCTACGGCGGCGATCCCGGCCTCTGGCACTGGCGCCAGTGGCCGGAGGAATACCGCACGCCGCAGAGCCCGGGCGTGCAGCGCTTCGCCCGCGACCACGCCCCCGAGGTCGCCTTCCACGCCTTCTGCCAGTGGCTGACCGACGCCTCGCGCGGCGCGGCGCAGCAGGCGGCGCGGGAGGCCGGGATGCCGGTCGGCCTCATCACCGACCTCGCGGTCGGCACCGACGGCGGCGGCAGCCATGCCTGGTCCCGCCAGCGGGAGATCCTGCCCGGCGTCACCGTCGGCGCGCCGCCGGACATCTTCTCCCCGCTCGGCCAGGATTGGGGGCTGACCGCCTTCTCGCCGCTGGAGATGCGGGCGGGCGGCTTCGGCGCCTTCCGCGAGCTGCTGCGCTCGGCCTTCCGCCATTCCGGCGGCGTGCGGGTCGACCATGCCATGGGCCTCGCCCGGCTCTGGGTGGTGCCGGAGGGCATGGGGGCCGCGGAGGGCGCCTACCTCCGCTATCCGATGCCGGACCTGCTGCGGCTGCTGGCGCTCGAGTCCCATCGCCACCGGGCCATCGTCATCGGCGAGGACCTCGGCACCCTGCCGGAGGGCTTCCACGACCAGATGGCGACCGCCGGCATCCTCGGCATGCGCGTGCTGTGGTTCGAGCAGGAGCAGAACGGCGGCTTCCGCCCGCCGCACGGCTGGACGCCCGATGCCGCGGCGATGACCACGACGCATGACCTGCCGACGGTGGTCGGCTGGTGGCGTGGCCTCGACATCGGCTGGCGCGACCGGCTCTCGCTGTTTCCGGATGCGGCGACGGTCGAGGAGGAGAAGGCCCGCCGCGCCAGGGACCGCAGCGCCCTGTGGCAGGCCTGCCGCGACAACGGCACCGCCCAGGGGCCCGAGCCCGGCGCGGCCGAGGGCGAGCGCGTGGTGGACGCCGCCATCGCCCAGGTGGCCAGCGCCGCCTGCGCCCTGGCGATCCTGCCGCTCGAGGACGCGCTCGCGCTGCCCGAGCAGCCCAACCTGCCGGGCACGGTGGAGGGCCATCCGAACTGGCGCCGCCGCCTGCCCGGCGATGCCGCGACCCTGCTCGACGCGCCCGACGTGGCGCGCCGCATCAATGCCTTCGCCGAAGCCCGGCCCCGAGGAAACTGATGTCCCTGCCGCTGACCGCGACCGCCCGCCTCCAGTTCCATGCGGGCTTCACCCTCGACGATGCCGTCCCCCTCGTCCCCTATTTCGCCCGGCTCGGGATCAGCCACCTCTATGCCTCGCCGATCCTGAAGGCGCGGCCCGGCTCGACCCATGGCTACGACATCGTCGACCATGGCCGGATCAACCCGGAGCTGGGCGGCGAGGCGGCGCTCGCCCGGCTCGTCGCGGCGCTGAAGGCGGCGAACCTCGGCCTCATCCTCGACATCGTGCCGAACCACATGGGGGTCGGCGGCGCCGACAACGCCTGGTGGCTCGACGTGCTCGAATGGGGCCGGCAGAGCCCCTACGCCGGCTTCTTCGACATCGACTGGGAGCCGCCGGATCGCGCCCTGCACAACCGGATGCTGGCGCCCTTCCTCGGTGCCCCCTATGGCGAGGCACTCGCCTCCGGCGCGCTGACCCTGCAATTCGATACCGCCACCGGCCAGTTCTTCGTGCAGTACTACGAGCACCGCTTCCCGATCGCGCCGCAGCACTACACCCACGTGCTGCGCGGCGGCGGCGATCCGGCGCTCGAGGATCTGGCGCAGGAATTCGGCCGCATCGGGCTGCATCTCCGCGACCGCAGCGCCGCCCGCAGCGCCGCCGCCCAGGGGCAGCAGGCCCTGGTCGAGCTCGCCAGCACCCGCGCCGGCGCCACCCGGATCGAGGCGGCGATCGCCGCCTTCGACCCCCTGGAGGAGGCCGGGCGCGATCGCCTGCACCGGCTGCTGGAGCGCCAGCATTACCGCTTGGTCTGGTGGCGCGCCGCGGCCGACGAGATCAACTGGCGCCGCTTCTTCGACATCACCTCGCTCGCCGGCCTCAGGGTCGAGCTGCCGGAGGTCTTCGACGCGACGCATGAGCTGATCCTGAAGCTCTATGCCGATGGCGACATCGACGGCGTGCGGATCGACCATATCGACGGCCTCGCCGACCCCCGCAGCTATTGCCGCAAGCTCTATCGCCGCATGCAGACGGTGCGGCCGGACCAGGCGCCGCTGGTCTGGGTCGAGAAGATCCTGGCGCCCTTCGAATCGCTCCGGACCGACTGGCTGGTCGACGGCACCACCGGCTACGACTTCATGGACGAGGCCAGCGGCGTGCTGCACGACCCCGCCGGCGAGGCGCCGCTGACCACGCTCTGGACCGAGAGCACCGGCCGCTCGCCGCATTTCGAGGCCGAGGCGCGCGAGGCCCGGCGGCAGATCCTGCGGGACAACCTCGCCTCCGAGCTGAACGCCACCGCGGCGGCGCTGAAGCGGGTCGCCGGCCGCGACCTAGTGACGCGGGACTTCACCCTGACCGCGCTGCGCCGCGCCCTGGTGGAGGTGCTGGTGCATTTCCCGATCTATCGCCTGTACATCTCGACCGGCGGCCGCAGCGAGGACGACAAGCGCATCCTCGACTGGGCGCTGGCCGGCGCCCGGCGGACCATCCGCGCCGCCGACCGGCCGCTGATCGACCTGCTCGACGGCTGGCTCGGCGGCGAGCCGCCGCGCAGCCTGGCGCCAAGCCTGCGGCGGGAGCGGCTCTCGGCCGCGGTGCGGTTCCAGCAGCTCTCGGCCCCGGTCGCGGCGAAAAGCGTCGAGGACACCGCCTTCTACCGCTACGGCCGGCTGATCTCGCGCAACGAGGTCGGCTCCGACCCCGCCCGCTTCGCGGTGACCCCAGCTGGCTTCCACGGCGCCGCCAAGGCGCGGGCCAAGAACTTCCCCCGCGCCCTGCTGGCGACCGCGACGCATGACCACAAGCGCGGCGAGGATGTCCGCGCCCGGCTCGCGGTGCTGTCGGAGATCCCGGAGGAATGGGCGACCGCGGTGCATCGCTGGACCCGGCTGAACTCGCAGCTCCGCAAGGAGCTGAGCGACGGCGCCGCGCCGGGGATGAGCGCCCAGCTCATGCTCTACCAGACCCTGGTCGGCGCCTGGCCTCTGGACCTCGACCCCGAGGACGAGGCCGGGGTGAATGAGTTCCTCGAGCGGGTGGTCGCCTGGCAGGAGAAGGCGCTGCGCGAGGCCAAGCGCCGCACCGAATGGGCGGTGCCCAATGCCGAGTACGAGACCGCCTGCCGCGACTTCGTCTTCACCTGCATGGCGGCCGACCGCGCCAGCCACCTGCGCGGGGAGGTGGCGGCCTTCGCCGGCCGCATCGCCGTCGCCGGCGCGGTGAACGGCCTGGCGCAGACGCTGCTCCGCTGCGCCGCGCCCGGGGTGCCCGACCTGTACCAGGGGACCGAGTTCTGGGACCTCAGCCTGGTCGACCCCGACAACCGCCGCCCGGTGGACTGGGACGCCCGCCGGGTCGCGGTGGAGGCGGCGGCGGCGCCGGCCGAGCTGCTGCAGTCCTGGCGGGACGGCCGCATCAAGCAGGCCATCCTGGCACGGGCGCTGGCGCTGCGGGCCGCGAGACCGGCGATCTTCGTCGAGGGGGACTACCTGCCGCTGGTGGCCGAAGGCCCCCAGGCCGCCCATGTCCTGGCCTTCGCCCGGGTCCACAAGGACGGCGTGGTCATCGCCGTCGCCACCCGCCTGCCGGCCGCGCTGGTCGGCGACGCACCGCTGCCGCTTGTCCCGGCCGCGGAATGGGGCGGAACCGAACTCGTCCTGCCGCGTGGTATCATGGCGCAACGTTGGCGGGACGTCTTGAGCGGCATAACCCACGAAGGGAGTGAAGGGGCGGATCGCCTGCCCCTGGCCGACCTTCTGGCCCGCCTGCCGGTGGCGCTGCTGGAGGTGGGATGAGCCGTATCGTCGTCGTCTCCAACCGGGTTCCCGTGCCGGCCGGCAATGCCGGGCATGCCGGTGGGCTGGCGGTGGCGCTGCTCGGGCTGATGCAGCGCCGTGGCGGATTGTGGTTCGGCTGGAGCGGGGCGGTCACCGAGACCGCCGGCGGGGACCATGCGCCGCCCGCCTTCGCCCAGCGCGGGGCGGTGGGCTATGCCACCCTCGACCTGACCGAGGCCGAGCACCGGGGCTACTACACCGGCTATTCCAACGGCGTGCTCTGGCCGATGCTGCATGCCCTGCCGCACCTGATGGTCTTCCGCCGGCAGGACCTCGAGACCTACCGCAAGGTCAACCACCGCTTCGCCGACAACCTGGTGCCGCTGCTGCGCGACGACGACCGCATCTGGGTGCACGACTACCATCTGATGTCCCTGCCCGGGGCGCTGCGGGCCCAGGGCGTCGACAACCCGACCGGCTTCTTCCTGCACGTGCCCTTCCCGGGGCCGGAAGCGGTCGCGGTCGCCCCGGGGATCCGCGGCCTGGTGCAGGACGTGCTCGCCTCCGACCTCATCGGCTTCCAGACCGCGACCGACCGCGACAATTTCGCCGCCACCGCGACCGAGCTGGCCGGCGCCATGCGGACCGGCGACCAGACGATGGAGATGGGCGGCCGCGAGGTCCATCTCGGCGTCTTCCCGGCCGAGATCGCCGCCAGCGAATTCGCCGCCACCGCAGCGGCCCAGGTCGGGCTGGAGCCGACCCGGCTGTTGGCGCAGTCGCTGCGCGGCCAGGCCCTGCTGCTCGGCATCGACCGGCTGGACCCGACCAAGGGCCTGCCGGAGCGGCTGGAGGCCTTCCGCCGGGTCATCTCCCGCCGGCCGGCCCGCAGCGCGACCATGCTGCAGATCGCCGCCCCCTCGCGCGAGGACGTGCTGGCCTATCGCCGGCTGCGGGCCGAGGTGGACAGTGCCGCGGGCAGCATCAACAGCGAGTTCGGCGAGCCCGACTGGCTGCCGCTCCGCCTGCTAGCGCGGCCGCAGAGCCGCGACACCATCGCGGGCTTCATGCGGCTGGCCAAGGTCGGGCTGGTGACGCCGCTGCGCGACGGCATGAACCTGGTCGCCAAGGAATACGTCGCCGCGCAGGACCCGGCCGACCCGGGCGTGCTGGTGCTGTCGCGCTTCGCCGGCGCGGCGGCGCAGCTCGGCTCCGCCCTGCTGGTCAACCCGCATGACGCCGAGGGCATGGCCGAGGCGATCCACCGGGCGCTCGACATGCCGCTGGCCGAGCGGCAGGAGCGCTGGTGGGCGAGCTGGCAGGCGATCGCCGGGGCGACGCCGGAGGGCTGGGGCGAGGACTTCCTCCGGGCGCTGACCCCGGATGGGCTTGAACGGCTGCCGGTCGCCGGCATGGCCTGAGGCCGCGGCCCGCGCCCCCGCGGCGCGGGCCATGACCCCGGGCTTCCGCCCCGCCCGGCGGTCGGGCCGGGCGGATGGACGCCATGGCGGTCCCGGCCGCATCATCCGCACGGTTTCGTGGAGGATGGGACATGGCGGACTACGACCTCGTGGTGCGCGGCGGCACGGTGGCCAGCGGGCTCGGCACCATGCGCTGCGACATCGGCATCCGCGGCGGGCGGATCGTCGCCCTGGCCGAAAGCATCCCGGGCGGCGCCGCGACGCTCGATGCCGGTGGGCTGCTGGTGCTGCCGGGCGGCGTCGACACCCATTGCCACATCGAGGAGCCGTCCCGCGGCGGCTATACCAGCGCCGGCGGCGCGCCCGCGACCGAGGTGACGGTGCAGGAGGAGAGCTTCGGCTCCGCCAGCGTCTCCGCCTTCGCCGGCGGCACCACCAGCGTGGTCTGCTTCGTGCCGCAGTGGAAGGGCGAGGGGATCCTGCCGCGGCTGGCCGACTACGAGGCGCGGGCGGCGCGCGGCATGGTGGACTACAGCTTCCACCAGATCATCAGCGACGCGACCGACGACGTGCTGGAGCGCGAAGTGCCCGAGGTCGTCGCCCGCGGCATCCGCAGCCTCAAGGTATTCCTCACCTATGAGCCGCTGCACCTCAGCGATGAGGCCTTCCTTAAGGTTCTGGTCACAGCCCGGCGCCATGGTTGCCTGGTGACGGTGCATTGCGAGAATTACGCCGCGATCAATTGGCGGACCGAGGCCCTGCTCAAGGCGGGCCTCACCGCGCCGAAATACCATGCCTGGTCGCGCCCGCCCGTGGTGGAGCGGGAGGCGACGCACCGCGCCATCGCGCTCGCCGAGCTGGTGGACCAGCCGATCCAGGTCTTCCACGTGAGCTGCGCCGAGGCGGCCGAGGAGATCGCCCGCGCCCAGCACCGCGGCGTGAAGGTCTGGGGCGAGACCTGCCCGCAGTACCTGGCGCTGGCCGCCGCGGACATGGACCGGCCCGGCTTCGACGGCGCCGCCTACATGTGCAGCCCGAGCCCGCGCTCCGCCGAGGAGCAGGGCCGGGTCTGGGAGATGATCCGGCGCGGGACGCTCGACGTGGTCTCCTCCGACCATTGCGGCTTCAGCATGCACCGGCCCGGCGCGGGCAAGCAGGCGGGCGGGACGGCGGTGCCCTTCCGCGACATCCCGAACGGCATCCCCGGCCTCGCCGCCCGGCTGCCGATCCTGTTCAGCGAGGGGGTCTCGAAGGGCCGCATCAGCCTCGACCACTTCGTCCGGCTGACCGCGACCAACCCGGCCCGGCTGATGGGGCTGGCACCGCGCAAGGGCGCCATCGCCATCGGCGGCGATGCCGACCTCGCGCTCTGGGACCCGAAGAAGAAGGTCACCATCACCAACGCGCTGATGCAGCACGCCATCGACTACACGCCCTACGAGGGGCTGGAGGTCACCGGCTGGCCGGTCGCCACGGTCCGCCGCGGCACGGTGGTGATGCGGGACGGGGTGGTCCAGGCCGAGCCCGGCACCGGCCGCTTCCTCGCCCGCGGCCCCTACGACTTCATCGCCCCGCGCGGGCTGCTGCCGGATGGGTTCGACGCCGCGCCACGGCTGGAATAGGGCGGCCCGGTGGCCGCGGCGCCGGGAGGCGCCGCGGTCCGAACCGGCCGTCAGGATTGAGAGAGGTTGCCATGATCCCGATCGAGCCGGAGTACACCGCCTACAACACCGCCGACGAGCCCTGGCGCATCGCCCGGCTGATCCGCACCGACGGCCGGGTGCGGGAGGTGCTGCGGATCATCACCGCCGAGGTCTCGGACGGCGAGGGCACCATGGGCGAGCGCATCTGGGCGCGCCACGTCCGCCGCCTGCACGACGAGCGGGGGACGCTGAATGCCCATGTCACCGCCGCGCTCGGCGCCTCCTCCTGGCTGCCGGTGATCGGCCTGGCGCTGGCCCGGGCCTGGGACGGCGAGGATGAGGGCGAGGTCGACTTCATCGTCGAGGGCGAGACCATCCCCTGGCCGCTCGAATCCATCCTGATGGAGCCCTGAGCCCCGGCGCCGAGGGCCTTGTGCCCCGGCCGCCGCCATGCCCCGATGGGGCCGGCGGAGCGGAGCACGGCGCATGAACGAGGCGACCCACCGGATCCTGCCGAGCACCTGCTGGGAATGCTCGGCCTATTGCGGCTCCCTGGTCAGCCTCGGCGCCGACGGGCGGGTGCTGAAGGTGGCGCCCAACCCGGCCAGCCCGGTCTCGGCCGGCGCCTTCTGCGTCAAGGGCATCCGGGCGCTGCCGGAGGCGACCTACCAGGACGCCCGCCTGACCCATCCGCTCCGCCGCATCGGCCCCCGCGGCTCCGGCCAATGGGAGCGGGTGAGCTGGGACAGCGCCCTCGACGAGATGGCGGACCGCTTCGCCGAGACCCGGGCGCGCTACGGCGCGCCCTCCCTGGTGGGCGCGGTCAGCGGCGCCGCCTTCAGCCGCGGCGCGGTCATGGCGCTGCTCATGCGCTCGCTCGGCTCGCCCAACTGGATGATCAACCAGGACCTCTGCGGCGGCTGCCGCGGGGTCAGCGACAAGGTCACCGGCCTCGCCATCACCGGCGGCGAGGACATCCCCAATGCCGCCTGCGTCCTGCTGGTCGGGCGCAATCCGGCCGCTGCCGACCCGCCGCAATGGATCGAGCTGAAGCGGGCCAAGGCGCGCGGCGCCCGGGTGGTGGTGATCGACCCCTTCCGCACCCAGGCGGCCGAGCTCGCCGACCTCTGGCTGCGGCCGGAGCCGGGCACCGATGCCGCCATCGCCCTGGCGATGATCCGGCACCTGGTCGTCGAGGGCGCCTGGGACCGCGACTTCGTCGCCCGCCACACCCATGGCTTCGCGGCGCTCGCCGAACGCGCCGCCCGCTACACGCCCGAGGTCGCGGCCGCGATCACCGGCGTGCCGGCGGCCGATATCCGCCGGGCGGCAGAATACTACGCCGCCGGGCCCGCCTGCTTCGTCTCCGGCCATGGCATCGATGCCGCCAGCAACGGGGTGCAGACCTTCCGCGCCTTCCACGCGCTGGTCGCCATCAGCGGCAACCTCGACCGGCCCGGCGGCAACCGCCGCTCGAAGCGCCCGCCCGGCTTCCGCACCTGGATGGACCTGCTGCACGACCCCCGCTTCCGGCTGCCCGAAGCGGTCGAGCGGCGGACCATCGGCGCCGACCGCTTTCCCCTCTGGGCCGGGCCGGGCGGCTGGCAGACCGCCTGCCACAATTCCTCGGTGCTGGAGGCGATGCTGACCGGCACGCCCTATCCGGTGCGGGCGATGGTCGCCAGCGGCGTGAACATCGCCGTCATGTACCCGGATACCCGGCGGACCCTGCGGGCGCTGGCCTCGCTCGACTTCCTCTGCGTCGCGGCCCAGACCATGACGCCGACCGCCGCCGTGGCCGACCTGGTGCTGCCGAAGACCACCGGGCTGGAGGAGGAGGAGGTCGCGCTGAGCCCGAAGGGGCCGTGCATCACCTATACCGCCGCCGTCGCCCCGCCGGTGGGGGAGGCGCGCTGCGACCTCACCATCGCCGTCGGCCTGCTCGACCGGATGCGGGCGCGCGGCGCGGTCACCGCCGAGCTGCTGCCCTGGCGGGACAAGGCGGCGTTCAACGCCTTCCTGATCGGCGACTCCGGCGTCTCGCTGGAGGCGCTGCGGCGCGACGGCTTCGCCCAGTTCGACTACACCATGGGCGATTTCGACCGGCAGGTCTTCGCCACCCCGACCGGCAAGGTCGAGCTGCATTCGGTGCTGCTGGAACGCGCCGGGCAGGACCCGCTGCCGGACTACGTCCCGCCGCTCGACCGAGCCGCGCCGGCGCCGGGCTTCCCGCTGCGGCTGCAGACCGGCATCCGGGAGAAGACCTACCACCATTCCCGCTTCCGCGAGCAGGCCTGGGCGCGGAAGGTCTCGCCCGACCCCAGGGTGCATGTGCATCCCGAGACCGCTGCCGATTACGGCATCGGCGAGGGCGACTGGGTACGGGTCGAGACACCGGGCGGCGCCGGCCCGGTGCGGCTGAAGGCGGCCATCACCGACCGCACCCGTCCCGGCGTGCTGACCACCGGCGTCGGCTGGTGGCGGCCGGAGGCGCCGGGGCCGGAGTTCGGCGCGCTCGACGTCAACGTCAACGCCGCGCTCTCCTATACCGGCCCGACCGACCCGGTGAGCGGCTCGGTCGATACCGGCGCCATCCCCTGCCGGGTCTGCCGGGTGCCGGCCTGAGGCGAGGGTGGGCGCCGGTCCGGCGTCACGGATCCTCCACCGCCGGCCGCCCGGTCACGTGCCGCCAGTGGTGCCAGAGCAGCCGCGCCGCCAGCGACCGCCAGGGCGCCCAGCCCAGCGCCAGCGCCGCCAGCGCCCTGGGCGGCGGCCGGGCCTCCAGCCCCAGGAGCTGCGCCGCGCTGGCGGCCAGCGCCAGGTCGCCGCTCGGGAAGATGTCCGGCCGCTGCTCGGCGAAGAGCAGGTGCACCTCGGCGGTCCAGGGGCCGAGCCCCTTCACCGCCGCGATATGCGCGACGGCCGCGGCATCGCCCAGCGCGGCCAGCCCGGCGAAGTCCAGCCGGCCGTCGAGGCAGGCGGCGGCCAGCGACCGGGCATGCGCCGCCTTCGGCCGCGACAGCCCGGCGACGCCGCAGAGCATCGCGTCGTCGAGCGCCAGCAGCCCGGCCGGCTCCAGCGCTCCGGGCAGGGCGGCCAGCCGCCGCCAGATCGCCCCGGCCGCCTGGTTGCTGATCTGCTGGCCGCAGATGGTCCTGAGCAGGCCGGGGAAGCCGGGGGCGCGGCTGCGCCAGGGCAGCGGCCCGGCGGCGGGCTCGATGGCGCCGAGGCGGGGGTCCTGTTCCACCAGCGCGGCCAGCCCGGCGACGGCCCAGGGCGGCGGCAGGGGGAAGGCGGGGACCGAAGGCGGCGGGGAGGGTGGGGTCATCCCCGCCGCCTTATAGCGGGCGATCCGAAAACGCGGAATCGCCGGCCCGGTCCCCGGGGCCGCATGGGGGGATGCGGCCATGGCCCAGGATGGGCCCGGGATGTTGCCGGGCGAAGCCCCAGGGCATGGCGAATTGCAACGGCCTGCAACCGCGGGGCCTGCTGCAACAGGGCGCAACAACTCCCTGCGCGCCGGCGCCGGCAATGCCCTATGTTACAATCGCCATGGAACCTCAGCCCCATATCCTGGTCGTCGACGACGACCGCGAGATCCGCGATCTCCTCTCGAAATTCCTCGAGCGCCAGGGCATGCGCGTCGCCGCCGCCCGCGACGCGAAGGAGGCCCGGCGGCTCTGGCCGCTCGGCCGCTACCACCTGGTGGTGCTCGACCTGATGCTGCCCGGGGAAAGCGGGCTCGAATTCGCCAAGTGGCTGCGCAGCCAGGGCGACGTGCCGATCGTGATGCTGACCGCCATGGGCGACGAGACCGACCGCATCGTCGGGCTCGAGCTCGGCGCCGACGACTACCTCAGCAAGCCCTTCAATCCGCGCGAGCTGCTGGCCCGGGTCCGCGCCGTGCTGCGCCGCGCCTCCGGCGAGGCCGGGGCGCCCGCGGCGACGCCCGCCAAGGCGATCCGCTTCGGCGGCTGGGTGCTGGAGCCGGCGCGACGCCGGCTACTGAACCCGGATGGCGCCGAGAT
Organism: Paeniroseomonas aquatica; assembly: GCF_030409335.1. Classification (GTDB taxonomy): domain Bacteria; phylum Pseudomonadota; class Alphaproteobacteria; order Acetobacterales; family Acetobacteraceae; genus Belnapia; species Belnapia aquatica. The sequence continues at coordinate 24,495 of NZ_JAUFPN010000183.1, read as the reverse complement.
CCCGCTGACGGGCGGCGAGTACGAGCTGCTGCAGGTGCTGGTCGAGCGGCCGAACCGGGTGCTGACCCGGGACATGCTGATGGACCTGCTGCGCGGCCGCCAGGCCGGGCCCTTCGACCGCGCCATCGACGTCGCCGTCTCCCGCCTCCGCCGCAAGCTGGAGGACGACGGCCGCAACCCCAGCCTGATCAAGACCGTGCGCGGCGGCGGCTACGTGCTGGCCGCGACGGTGGAGCGCAGTTGAGCGGCTCCGCCACGCCGCCGCCAGCCCAGCCCGCGCCGCAGCCCCACTGGCCGGTCTGGCGGGTCTGGCCGCGCAGCCTGGCCGGGCGCACCGCGCTGGTGCTGCTGCTGGCGCTGACCGTGGTGCAGGCCGCCGGCCTCACCATCCACGCGCTGGACCGGGTGGACCTGCAGCGCTTCGCCCAGGCGCGGGAGATCTCGGCCCGGGCCATCAGCGCCTGGCGCACCGTCATCCTGGCGCCGGCCGACCGCCGCGGGCAGATGCTGGCCGAGCTGGAACTGCCGAACGAGCTCTCGGTGACGCTGGACGAGCACCCGCTGGCGCGGCTGGACCACCCGCCGGTGCCGCCGCCGATCGCCCGGATGCTGCGGCTCGACCTGCTGAGCGGCGGCCCGCCGCGCTTCCGCCCGCGCGAGGTCATCACCTCCTGGGACCGGCGGGCCCCCTGGGGACCGCCGCCGCCGCCGGGGATGCGGCCGCAGTCGCCGCCCGAAGGCGCGCTGCCCGGCTTCGGCCTGTTCGGCGGCGACGGGCCGGGCTTCCTGGTCAGCCTGCGGCTGCCGAGCGGGGAATGGCTGAACCTGCGGATCGCGCTGCCGCCGCCGCGGCCCTGGCATTCCGAGACCTTCCTGATCGCCTTCGCGGCCATGACCCTGGCGGCCGGGCTGCTCATCCTCTGGGCGGTGCGGCGGCTGACCCGGCCGGTGCGGACCCTGGCGGAGGCGGCGGAACGGCTGGGCCGCGACGTCAACGCCCCGCCGATGCCCGAGGCCGGGCCGACCGAGGTCGCCAAGGCCGCGCACGCCTTCAACACCATGGCCGAGCGCATCCGCCGCTTCGTCGGCGACCGCACCCAGATGCTGGCCGCCATCGGCCACGACCTGCGGACGCCGATCACCCGGCTGCGGCTGCGCGCCGAGTTCATGGACGACGACGAGCAGCGGCGGAAGATGCTCTCCGACCTCGACGAGATGGAGGCGATGGTGGCGGCGACGCTCGCCTTCGCCCGCGACGATTCCACCGGCGAGCCGACCGTCTCGCTCGATCTCGCCGCGCTCTGCCGCACCGTGCTCGACGAGGCGGCGGATGCCCGGCCCGACCTGGCCGAGGCGATCGCCTATGCCGGGCCGGAGCGGCTGGTGGTCCAGGCCCGGCCGGTGGCGCTGAAGCGGGCGCTGGCCAACCTCATCGGCAATGCCCTGCTCTACGGCAGCTCGGCGCGGCTGGTGCTGGCGGTGCCGGAGGGGCCGGGCCGGCCGGTCCGGCTCGCGGTCGAGGACGACGGGCCGGGGATCCCGGCCGATGCGCTGGAGGCGGTCTTCCAGCCCTTCCGCCGGCTGGAGGCGAGCCGCAACCGCGAGACCGGCGGCACCGGGCTCGGCCTGCCGATCGCCCGCAACATCCTGCGGGCGCATGGCGGCGACGTGGTGCTGCGCAACCGCCCGGGCGGCGGGCTGGTCGCCCTGGCGACGCTGCCGGGATGACCCCCCCGGAGGCCTCCCCCATGGCCGAGCGGATCGAGAGCCGGCTGGACCGGCTCGGCCTCGAGCCGGCCGAGGCGGCGAAGCAGGCCGGGCTGCCGGCCGACTTCCTCGACCGGCTGCGCGCCGGCCGGCCGCCGCCGCGCGGCCAGAAGCTGGTGGCCCTGGCCGAGGTGCTGGCCACCTCGGTCTCCTACCTGGTCGGCCTCGACCCCGACGTGGCGCCGCCGCCCGACGTGCTGGAGGAGGACCAGGCGACGCTCGGCCTGCTGGCGGGGGACGAGGAAGCCCTGCTGCGCGCCTATCGCCGGCTGGACCTGCCGACCCGCGCCGCGGTGGTGCTGATCGCCCGCAGGCTGGCGGGGCCGGAGCCGGAAGCCGGCGCCGTCCGGCAGGTCGGCAAGGGCAGGCGGTAGCCTGTTGTTTTATCGCGTGGTTGGCGTTCTTCGGCGCTTCCGCCTCGGACGATCACGCGCTAACCCGCCCGGATCCCGCCGGCCTTGAGGATCGGCGCCCATTTCGCCGCCTCCGCCCGGATGAAGCGGGCCGCCTCGGCCGGGCCGCCGGCCAGCGGCTCGATCCCGGCCTCGGCGTAGCGCGCCTGCAGCGTCGGCTCGGCCAGCGCGGCCTCCACCGCCGCGGCGAGCAGCGCCAGGACCGCCGGCGGCGTCCCGGCCGGCGCCTGCAGCGACTGCCAGGAGGAGGCGGCATAGCCGGGCACCCCGGCCTCGGCCAGGGTTGGCAACTCCGGCAGCAGCCGGGACCGCCGGGCGGTGGTCACCGCCAGCGCCCGCACCCGGCCGTCGCGGGCCATCGGCGCCAGCAGGGTCTGGCTGTCGATCATCAGCTCGGCGCGGCCGGCGACCAGGTCGGTCACCGCCTGCGGCGTGCCGCGATAGGTCACCACGGTGAAATCCACCCCGGCCAGCACCTTCAGCAGCTCTCCCGCCAGGTGCGAGGCGGCGCCGATGCCCGTCGTGGCGAAGTTGGCGCCGTCGCCCTTCGCGCGCAGCCAGGCGAGCAGCCCGGGCACGTCCGTCGCCGGGACGCCGGGATGCACGGCGACGACGAAGGGCTGGTCGCCGAGCAGGGCGACCGGGGCGAAATCCGCCAGCGGGTCGAAGCCGAGGTCGGGGTAGAGCGCGGCGAGCACCGCATGCGCCGCGCCCGAGAGCAGCAGCGTATGGCCGTCGGGCGCCGCCCGGGCGACGGCGCGGGCGCCGATGCCGGAGCCGGCGCCCGGCAGGTTCTCGACCACGACCGGCTGCCCGAGCCGGCGGGCCAGCGGCTCGGCCAGGATGCGGGCGGCCAGGTCGATGATGCCGCCGGCGGCGAAGGGCACCACCAGCCGCACCGGCCGGCCCGGGAAGCCCTGCGCCGCGGCCGGGCGGAAGGCCAGGGCGCCGGGGAGGGGGGAGAGCAGCAGGGCGCGGCGCAGCATCGCGGGATCTCCGGTGGGTCGGCGTCATGCTGCACCGCAGCGCGGCCGGAGGCGAGCCTCCACCGCCGCGGCCGAGGCCGCGAACCGGCCCGGCGGCGCCGCGTTGCGGGATAATATCCATCGGAGAACAGCCTGTGACGATGATGCTTCCCTGGTCCCGCCGCGCCTTCGCCGGCTCCCTGCTCGGCCTCGCCGCCTGCCAGAGCCCGATCGCGCGGATGCCCGACCCGACCGGCCTGGCGGCGGGCGACATGGCGGAGCTGTTGCAGGCCTATGCCGCGCTCGGCCCGAAGCCCCTCGAGAGCCTCACCCCGGCCGAGGCGCGGCGGCAGCCGAGCATGGCCGATGCGGTGAAGGCGGTGCAGCGCCGCCGCGGGATGGACCTCGCGCCGCGGCCGGTGGCGATGGTGCAGGACATCCAGGTGCAGGGCGCCGCCGGGCCGCTGCCGGCGCGCATCTACGGCGAGCGCCGGGCCAATGGCGCGGCGCCGATGATCCTCTATTTCCACGGCGGCGGCTGGGTGATCGCCGACCTCGACACCTACGACGCCTCGGCCCGGGCGCTGGCGGCCGAGACCGGCGCCATCGTCGTCTCGGTGCATTACCGCCAGGGGCCGGAGCACCGCTTCCCGGCGGCGCATGAGGATGCGGTCGCCGCCTACCAGTGGCTGGTGGCCAATAGCCGCACCCTCGGCGGCGACCCGAACCGCATCGCCGTCGCCGGCGAGAGCGCCGGCGGCAACCTGGCGCTGACCGTCGGCATGGCGCTGCGGGCCAGCCCGGCGGGGCGGCCGGCGCATCTGCTGCTGATCTATCCGGTGGCCGATACCGACGTGAACGCGCCTTCCATGCGCGACCAGGAGAATGCCAAGCCGCTGAGCCGCGCCGCGGTGCTGTGGTTCGTGCAGAACTACACCCGCGGGCCGAGCGACCTGCAGGACCCGCGGCTGGACGTGGGCCGCGCCGCCGACCTCGCCGGCCTGCCGCGCTGCACTGTGGTGATCGCCGGAATCGACCCGCTGCGCTCGGGCGGCGAGCGGCTGGTGGGCAAGCTCCGCGCCGCCGGGGTGCAGACGGATGCCCGCAGCTTCCCCGGCGCGACGCATGAGTTCTTCGGCGCGGCGCCGGTGCTGCAGGATGCGGTGGTCGCGCAATCCTATGCCGGCGCGCGGCTGCGCGAGGTCTTCGCCGGCCGGGCCTAGCGGCACCGCCCCGGCCCGCCCCCGCGCGGCGGGCCGGAGGCTACTCGATGCGGATGCCGGCCTCGCGGATCAGCGCGGCGTAGCGTTCCGCATCGCGGCCGAGCAGCGCCGCGGCCTCGGCGCTGGTGCCGCCGCCGGGGATGAAGCCGGCATCGCGGATGCGCGGGCGCAGGGTGGCCTCGGCCAGCGCCTTGTTCAGCGCCGCGGACCAGCGGTCGCGGATCGCCGGCGGCAGGTTGGGCGGGCCCATCAGCATGTACCAGACATTGGCGTCGAAGCCGGGGAAGCCGCTCTCGGCGACGGTCGGCAGATCCGGCAGCCAGTCGATCCGCCCGGGCATGGTGGTCGCCAGCGCCCGCACCCGCTCGCCGCGGATATGCGGCAGGTAGGTGGGGAAGGTGTCGATCGCGAGGTCGATGCGCCCGGCGAGGATCTCCGTCACCGCCTGGCCGGTGCCGCGGAAGGGCACGTGCGTCATCTGCACCCCGGCCGCGCGCGCCAGCAGCTCGGCCGCCAGATGCTGCTGGGTGGCGACGCCGGAGGAGGAGTAGTTCAGCGCCCCCGGATTGGCCCGGGCCTGGGCGATCAGCCCCGCCAGGTCGCGCGCCGGGGAGGAAAGCGGCACGACCGCCACCAGCGGCACGGTGGCGGCGAGGCCGATGGCGGTCTGGTCGCGGTGGATGTCGAAGGGCGGCGGCGCCATCAGCGGCGGCACCACGGCGGAGGCGCTGACGGTCGACATGTAGACGGTGTGGCCATCCGGCGGCGCCCGGGTGCCGGCCAGCGCGGCGATGGTGCCGCTGGCGCCGGGGCGGTTCTCCACCGCGATGGGCTGGCCGAGTTCGGCCTGCAGCGCCGGGGCGAGCAGCCGGGCGATGATGTCGGTGCCGCCGCCGGGGGCGAAGCCGACCAGCAGGGTGACCGGGCGGCCGGGCGACCAGGCGGGCTGGGCGCGGACGAGGGCGGGGGCCATGAGGGCGGGCGCCATCAGGGCTTTGGCCAGCAGGGCGCGGCGGCTGGGCATGGGGTTTCCTCCGGTCTCTTTGGCCGGTCGGTCCCGGCTGTTCCGGCATAGCGCAAAGCGGGGCAGGGCGCCTGCCTCACGCCGGAAGAATCGGCAGGCCGTGCCGGGGCTCGATCTGGCGAAATTTTCAGCAAAAAGAACAACAAATAGTCTAATACATGCCAAATGGCCTCGATGTGCCGATATGTAAGGCAATTCACGCCTTGCCCGGCTGCGTTGCTCTCGTAAGCTTAGACGATGCTGCGATCGGGAGCCGCCGGATGCGCCGTCTTCGCCTCGCCCTTGCCCTGCTGCTGGCCGGCCTGGCCGGGACCGCGCCAGCCCAGACCATCGCCCACGACGTCCGGCTGATCGTCCCCTATGCCCCCGGCGGCACGGTGGACCTGCTGGGGCGGCTGCTGGCCGAGGGGCTGGCCCCCAGGCTCGGGGGCCGTGCCGTGGTGGTCGAGAACCGCAGCGGCGCCGGGACCTTCATCGCCCTGCAGGCGGTGGCCCAGACTCCGGCCGATGGCCATGCCCTGGCGCTGGCGGCCACCGCGGTGCTGGCGACGGCGCCGGTGATGCCGGGCTTCGTCCCGCCGCTCGACCCCGACCGCGCCCTGGCGCCGGTGACCAGCCTGATCCGGGTGCCGATGGTGCTGGTCGGCCGGCCGGATGCGCCCTATGCCAGCCTGGCCGAGTTGATCGCCCATGCGAAGGCGCATCCGGGCCGGCTCAACATCGGCAATGCCGGCACGGGCGGACAGACCCACCTGCTGGCGGCGCGGCTGGCGCATGAGGCCGGGATCAGCATGGAGGCGGTGCAGTACCGCGGCGGCACGCCGGCGCTGCTGGATGTCATGGCCGGCCATGCCGACCTCTATTTCAGCCTGCTGCCGGAATCGCTGCCCTTCATCCGGGACGGGCGGCTGCGGCCGATCGCCTTCGCCTCGCCGGCCCGCAACCCGGTGCTGCCGGAGGTGCCGCTGGTGCGTGAGACGCTCGACGGCTTCACCGGGGATGTGGGCTACGGGCTGGTCGCCGCGGCCGGGACGCCGCCGGCATGGCTCGCCTTCTGGAATGCGGAGATCAACCGGGTCATGGCCCGGCCCGAGGTCCAGGCGCGGATGGCGTCGCTGTTCTGGCGGCCGACGCCCGGGACAGCCGCCGCCTATCGGGAGGAAATCCTCACCGACCGGCGGGTCTGGGGCGGGGTGATCGCCGCCGCGCGGATCCGCGCCGGGAGTTGAGGGGGAAGGATGGCCTTCCCCCCCGGGGACTCAGCCGCCGCCGCTGTTGTTCTGGCCGCCGAGCGTCGGGTTGCCGGGGCGAATGGCGCCGCCCGGGGTCAGCGCGCTGCCGCCGGTGCCGGAGCCGAGGCCGGACGGGCTGGCGCTGCCGGCCGGCGGGGCGCCGCGGCCACCAGGGCCGACGCCCTGGGTGGCCGAGGTCGGCGCGCCGGGGCCAGTGTTGACGCCACCGCCGGGCTGGTTCTGGGTGCCGCGGGCATTCGGGCCCGGCATGCCGGTGCCGGCGGTCTGGGCAATGGCGGCCCCGCTGCCGAGCAGGCCGACCAGGGCCGTGGCGATGATTGCATTTCGCATAGGTTTGAACTCCGTCCGTGCATAGCCACAGCGCCCACGGACGCGACAGGTTCGTTACCGGGAGCGCCGCAGGCCGGTGCAATCTCGCGAGGACGGGCAGGCGGCCGGTTCAGGTGCCGGTCCAGACCGCCGGCTTGCGGGCGAGGAAGCTAGCCACGCCCTCGCGGAAGTCGTTGCTGGTGAAGCACATGGCCACCAGGTCGTCGCCCTCCACCTGCCGGGCGGCCAGCCGCAGCCGGCGCATCGCCTCCTTGGTGGCGCGCAGCGTCAGCGGCGCATGGCCGGCGATGGTCCGCGCCAGCGCCTCGGCCCGGGCCTGCAGCGCGGCGTGGTCGGGCAGGATCTCGGAGACCAGGCCGATCGCCTTGGCTTCCTCCGCCTCGATCAGCCGGGCGGTATAGACCAGGTCCAGCACCCGGGCGGGGCCGATCAGCGCGGCCAGCCGCCCGTAGTTGGCCATGGACAGGCAGTTGCCCAGCGTCTTGGCGATGGGGAAGCCGATGCGGGCATTGGCGGCCGCGATCCGCAGGTCGCAGACCGCGGCGATGGCGGCGCCGCCCCCGGTCGCCGCGCCGGAGATGGCGGCGATGGTCGGCTTCGGGCAGCTCTCCAGCGCGACGAGCACGCCGTCGATGCGCTCCTCGTAGGCCAGCGCATCCTCGGGCGTCTTGAAGTGGGAGAACTGGCTGATGTCGGTGCCGGCGGCGAAGGCCTTCTCGCCGGCGCCGGTGATGACCAGCACCTTCAGCGCGTCATCCGCCGCCGCGCCCTCGGCGATCTCGCGCAGCCGGGCATACATCGGGAAGGTCAGGGCATTGCGGGACGCCGGGCGGTTCAGGGTGATGAAGCCGATCCCGTCGCGGATCTCGTACAGCAGCTCGTCCATGGTCGTGCCCTCCCGGCGGTTCGCGGCAAGGGTAGACCGGCTTCGGAGCTGCCGCCAAACGACCCGGCCGCGGAGGCCTTGACCAGGAGGCGCCGCTGGGCCAGCAACCAGGCCCTGCAGCAAAGGGACACGACGCCATGCGTATCGCCTCGGTCCGCGACGGCGTCGTGCCGATCGCCTCCGCCATCGCCAATGCCTACATCGACTTCTCCAAGATGACCGCCTCGGTCGTCGCGGTGACGGTGGAGGACGGCGCGGGGCGCAGCGCCACCGGCTACGGCTTCAACTCCAACGGCCGCTACGCCCAGCCGGGCCTGCTTCGCGAACGCTTCATCCCGCGCCTGCTGGAGACGCCGGAGGCCGCGTTGTCCCATGCCGACGGCGGGCTGGAGCCGGCCGGCGCCTGGGCGAGCATGATGAAGAACGAGAAGCCCGGCGGCCATGGCGACCGCAGCGTCGCGGTCGGCGTGCTGGACATGGCGCTCTGGGATGCCGCGGCCAAGCTCGCGGGCAAGCCGCTCTGGCGGCTGCTGGCCGATCGCTACCGCGGCGGCGAGGCCGACGACACCGCCTGGATCTACGCCGCCGGCGGCTACTACTACCCCGGCAAGGGCGAGGATGCGCTGGTCGAGGAGATGCAACGCTACCTCGACCTCGGCTACAGCGTGGTGAAGATGAAGATCGGCGGCGCCCCCGGCACGCCGCTGCGCGCCGCGCTGAAGGAGGACGTCGGCCGGATCGAGGCGGTGCTCAAGCTGCTCGGCGGCGACGGCTCCCGCCTTTGCGTCGACGTCAACGGCCGCTTCGGCCTGCATGCGGCGCTGGCCTATGGCGCCGCGCTCGAGCCCTACAAGCTGCGCTGGTACGAGGAGCCGCTGGACCCGCTCGACTACGCGACGCATGCGACCCTGGCCGAGCACTACAGCGGGCCGCTCGCCACCGGGGAGAACCTCTTCTCCATGCTCGATGCCCGCAACCTGATCCGCCACGGCGGGCTGCGCCCGGACCGCGACATTCTGCAATTCGACCCCGCGCTCTCTTACGGCCTGGTCGAGTACCTCCGCACCCTGGCGATGCTGCAGGAGCACGGCTGGTCGCCGCGCCGCTGCGTCCCCCACGGCGGGCACCAGTTCGCGCTGAACATCGCCATCGGCCTCGGCCTCGGCGGCAACGAGAGCTACCCGGAGGTCTTCGCCCCCTTCGGCGGCTTCGCCGATGCGACGCCGGTCGAGGACAGCCGCATCCGCATGCCGGACGTCCCGGGGATCGGCTTCGAGCAGAAGGCCGACCTCTGGGACGTCCTCAAGGACGTCTAGCGCAGGTCCCGTTCGCCAAGGCTCACAGGACCTGCGCTAGGTTTTGTTTTGGCGGGCAGATCACCCCTTCCGGGTGATGGCACCCGTCCGGGGTCTGCTCTAGCGCCGCGCCAGGTCCACGATGCCGGCGAAGCCCGTCTCGGTCCCGAAGGCGAGCTGGCTGCCGGCGGCATTCCAGGCCAGGGCCGAGATCCCGCCATGGCCCGGCGGCGCCACCGGCACGATCTTGCCGGAGCCGATCTCGGCCAGCAGCAGCAGCCCGTCGGCGAAGCCGGCGGCCACCACCTCATGCTGCGGATGGCAGGCGACGGCCGAACACAGCACGCCGTCGCCGCCGGCGAGTTCCGTCGGCGCCTTGCCCATCGGGCCGCCGCCGAAGAAGGGCCAGATCACCACGCTGTCGGCGCCGCTGGTCGCCAGCCAGCGGCCGCGCGCGGTGAAGGCCATGGACCGCGTCTTCGAGGGATAGCCCGACATCCGCATGTGCTGGTTGTCGGCCAGCCGCCAGCCGTGCAGCGCATTCTCCTGCATCGCGGTCACCACATGGGTGCCGTCCGGGCTGAGGACGATGCCGGCGTGGCTGCCCTTCCACTCCAGCACCCGCGGCTTGTCCTCCCTGGCGGCGACGAACCACAGGCTCGCCCCGTTGTAGTGGCTGGCGGCGATGCGCTTGCCCTTGGCATCGATGGCGATGCCGCCGACCGAACTGGGGTGCGTCAGGGTCTTGAGCTTCTCGCCCCTGGCGTCGAAGACATGCAGCAGCTTGCCGACGCTGGCGGCGCGCAGGCCGCTCTCGTGCGCCGCGACATGCTCCACCCATTTCATCGTGCCGAGACTGGCGATCTCGCTGACCGTCCCATCGGCCGCGGTCCGCACCAGCCGCCCGTCGTCGCCGCCGCTGAGGAAGCCGTCCTTGGCATCGGCGACCAGCGACAGCACCGCGCCGTCATGCGCCGCGGCCGTCGCCCAGTCGGTGCCGCCGGGTGCCACGATGCGCACCGTGCCGTCGCCGAGGCCGAGGCCGCAGGTGCCGTCCTTGCTGAAGGCGAGGTCCACCACCCAGGCGCCGAGCTCCTGGGTATGGCCGCGCGCGGCCAGCAGGAAATCGGCCTCGGCGTATTCGCTCTCGCTCATACCGGGCTCCAGCCCTCGACCTCGGCCGGCGCCTTCGCCGGGTCCCCGACCTGGCAGGCCTCGAAGCCGCGGCGCAGCACCGGGCGGTTCAGGTCGCGGCCGATGAAGACCAGCTTCGACCTCCGCGGGTCGCCGTCCTTCCAGTGGCCGATGTAGTCGCCGTCGGCGATCATATGCACCGCCTGGAAGGCGAAGCGGCGGTCGTCGCCCTCGTAGCTGAGGATGCCCTTGGTCCGCAGCAGGTCCTGGCCCTTCTGGGCCAGCAGCTGGCTGATCCAGGCGTTGAAGCGCTCGGGGTCGATCGGGCGGGAGACCTCGAAGCTGACGGAGTTGATGTCCCCGTCGTGGTCGTGCTCGTTCTCGCCCGAGAGGAATTCCGGCTCCCGCTCCAGGATGCGCTCCAGGCTGAAGGCGTCGCGGCCGATCACCGCCTCGATCGGCACCTCGGACTTGGTGCTGCGGCGGATTTCGGCATAGGGGTTGATGGCGCGGATCCGGGCTTCCAGCGCCGTCGCCTCGGCATCCGTCACCAGGTCCATCTTGTTGACGATGATGATGTCGGCGAAGGCGATCTGCTCGACCGCCTCCTTGCTGTCGGCCAGCCGCGCCGGCAGGTTCTTCGCATCCACCAGGGTCACGATGGCGTCGAGCTTGGTCGAGCGCTTCACGTCCTCATCGGCGAAGAAGGTCTGCGCCACCGGGGCCGGGTCGGCGAGGCCGGTGGTCTCGACGATGATGCCGTCGAACCGGCCGCGCCGCTTCATCAGCCCGTTGATGATGCGGATCAGGTCGCCGCGCACGGTGCAGCAGATGCAGCCGTTGTTCATCTCGAAGACCTCCTCGTCGGTATCGACGACGAGGTCATTGTCCACGCCGAGCTCGCCGAACTCGTTGATGACCACGGCGAATTTCTTGCCGTGGTTCTCGCTGAGGATGCGGTTCAGCAGGGTGGTCTTGCCGGCGCCGAGATAGCCGGTCAGCACGGTGACGGGAACGGGGGCAGGGGTCGCGGCAGGGGTCGGGGCAGGGGTGGCGTCGCTCATCGGGGGCTCCGCAAGGGGGGGTGGATCGGGTCGGGCGGGAATATGGGGCGGCCGGGCCGGAAGGGCAAAGGGTGGCCGCCTTGCGACCGCCGGGCCCCGCCCCGGAGCGCCACCGCCGCCGGACGGGCCTGGGAAGGGGCCGCCGCGCCCCGGTGCGGCGGCCCCGGCGCCTCAGGCCGCCTCGGCGCGGATCGCCTCGCCGAGGGTGCCGTAGAGCCGGTCGATGTGCTTCGGCTCGATGATCAGCGGCGGCGAGAGGGCGATGATGTCGCCGGTGACCCGGATCAGCACACCGGCATCGAAGCAGCGGCGGAAGACCTCCATCGCCCGGTGCCCCGGCTTGCCGGCGCGCGGCGCCAGCTCGATGCCGGCGATCAGCCCGTAGTCGCGGATGTCGATGACGTTCGGCAGGTCGCGCAGGCTATGGGTCGCCTCCTGCCACAGCGGCTCGATGGCCCGCGCCCGGCCGGGCAGGTCCTCCTCGCGGTGCAGCTCCATGGTGGCGATGGCGGCGGCGGCGGCCAGCGGATGCCCCGAATAGGTATAGCCGTGGAACAGCTCGATGCCCCCGGGCGCCCCCTCCACGATGGCGTCGTAGACCCCGTTCCGCACCGCGACCGCGCCCATCGGCACCGCGGCATTGGTCAGCCCCTTGGCCATGGTCATGATGTCCGGGGTCACGCCCAGCCGCTCGGCGCCGAAATTGGTGCCGATGCGGCCGAAGCCGGTGATGACCTCGTCGAAAATGAGCAGGATGCCGTGCTTGGTGCAGAGCGCCCGCAGCCGTTCCAGATAGCCCCTGGGCGGCACCAGCACGCCGGTCGAGCCCGCGATCGGCTCGACCATGACGGCGGCGATGGTCTCGGCGCCGTGCAGCGCGACCAGGTTCTCCAGCGCGTCGGCGAGATGGGCGCCTTCCTCCGGCATCCCGCGGGCGAAGCGGTTGGCCTCGATCCCATGGGTATGCGGCAGGTGGTCCACATAGGGCAGCAGGGCGCCGAACTGCTTGCGGTTGCCGCCGATGCCGCCGACCGACATGCCGCCGAAGCCGACCCCGTGGTAGCCCCGCTCCCGCCCGATGAGGCGGACGCGGCTGCTCTCGCCGCGGGCCTTGTGGTAGGCGAGGGCGATCTTCAGCGCGGTGTCGGCGCTCTCGGACCCGGAGTTGGTGAAGAAGACCTTGTCCATGCCGTCGGGCGTCAGCTCGGCGATCCGCGCCGCGGCCTCGAAGGCGATGGGGTGGCCGAGCTGGAAGGTCGGGGCGTAGTCGAGGATGGCGGCCTGCTTCTGGATCGCCTCCTTGATCTGCACCCGGCCATGCCCGGCGTTGCAGCACCAGAGGCCCGCGGTGCCGTCCAGGATCTCGGCCCCATCGGCGGTGAAGTAGGACATGCCCTCGGCCCGCGCGATCATTCGCGGATTGGCCTTGAAGTACTTGTTGTCGGAATAGGGCATCCAGTACGCGTCCAGGTTATTGGGACGCGGCACGTTCATCTCGTTCATCGCGGGGCTCCGGCCGATGCCCTAAAAAACACCCGCAGGCCGCGGGGGGCAAGCGGGCGGTGCCCCGGCGGGCGGGGCGTGATAGGGAAATCGCCGCAACCTTCGCCCCGGAAGCCCCGAGCCATGCCTGACGGACGCCTTTTCATCGGCAGCAAGCGCTATTCCTCCTGGAGCCTGCGCGGCTGGCTGGCCGTCCACCTGGCGGGCCTGGACGTGGAGGAAGTGGTGCTGGAGATGGGCGAGGGCCCGTCCCCGGCGATCCGGGCGGCGACCCCGGCGGGCCTCGTCCCCTATCTCGAGCATCGCGGGGTGAAGGTCTGGGAGACCATCGCCATCGCCGAATACTGCGCCGAGCAGGCTCCCGGCCTCTGGCCGGCCGATCCCGCCCGCCGCGCCCATGCCCGGGCGATCGCGGCCGAGATGCATGCGGGCTTCCGCGGGCTGCGGGTGGCCATGCCGATGAACCTCGGCCGGGACTTCGCCGGCGGCGGCCGCAGCCCCGAGGCGCTGGCCGATATCGCCCGGATCGAGGCCATCTGGCGGGAGGCGATCTCCCTTTCCGGCGGCCCCTTCCTCTGCGGCGCCGCCTTCACCCTGGCGGATGCCATGTACGCCCCGGTGGTGACGCGCTTCCTCACCTGGGCGCCGGAGCTGGCGGCGGAGACCCGTGCCTACATGGCCGCCGTCCGCGCGCATCCGCTGCTCGCGCGCTGGTACGCCGAGGCCGCGGCCGAGCCCGCCGCCTGGCGGCTCGACAAGTACGAGAACCCGCCGGGGGCGCCCCGCGCATGACCACCGCCGTCGCCCTGGACCACGTCGGCGTCGCCGCCCGCGACCTCGGGCCGCTGACCGCCGCCTATGAGCGGCTCGGCTTCGCCCTCTCGCCCGTCGCCCAGCAGTCCGGCCGGCGGAGCCCCGATGGGCCGGTGGAGCTCTTCGGCAGCGGCAACCGCTGCGCCTTCCTCCGGCACGGCTACATCGAACTCATCGCCATCCTCGATGCCGGGCGCTTCGCCAACGGGCTGGACGGCTTCCTCGCCCGCTATGCCGGCCTCCACATCATCGCCCTCGCCATGGAGGACGAGGCCGCCAACCTCGCCCGCCTGCGCCAGGCCGGCATCCCCATCCCCGGCATCTCCATGCTCGAACGCCCGGTCGAGGCCGGCGGCCCGACCGCCCGCTTCGCCCGCCTGCCGCTGCCGGATGCGCCGGAGGGCCGGCTGCAGCTGATCCGCCACCTGACCGCGGAGCTGGTCTGGGACCCCCGCTGGATGGGCCACCGCAACGGCGCCGTGGCGCTGGAATCGGTCATCCTCGCCAGCGACACCCCGGCCGAGACCGCCGCCCGCCTCTCCCGCCTCGCCGGCCTGCCGCTGGAGCCGGACCCGGCCGGCGGCTACCTGCTGGCGCTGCCCGGCCTCGCCGGCGCCGCCGGGCCGGAGGCGCCGCTGCTGCCGACCAGCCTCCGGATCCTGCCCGCCGAGGCGCTGCCCGCCGTGCTGCCGGGGGTGCGGGCGCCGGCCTCGCCCTGCATCGCCGGGATGGTGGTCCGCACCGGGGATGCCAATGCCGCCGTCACCGCCCTGCTGGCCGCCGAGGGGATTCCCGCCCTGCCGGCCCCCGGGCTCTGGGGCGAGGGGCTGCTGGTGCCGCCGGAGCATGCCGGCGGCGCCGCGCTGGTCTTCGCCGCGTGAGGACGGCCATCGGGCAGAGCCTGCGGACCTACTACGCCCCGGGCCGGGCGGCGGCGCTGGATGCCTTCCACCGCCGCTTCCTCGGCCCCGGCGAGCTGGCCTTCGACATCGGCGCCCATGTCGGCGACCGCAGCGCCAGCTTCCGCCGGCTGGGCGCCCGGGTGGTGGCGGTCGAGCCGCAGCCGCGGCTGGCCCGGGCGCTGCGGCTGATGTTCGGCCGCGACCCCGGCGTCACCCGCATCGCCGCCCTGGTCGGCGCCGGCGCCGGGGAGGCGGTGCTGCGGCTGAATACCGCCAACCCCACCGTGGCGACGGCGAGCCCGGCGTTCATCGCCGCCGCCGATGGCGCCCCGGGCTGGGAGGGCCAGCGCTGGGACGCCGCGCTGGTCCTGCCGGTGGTGACGCTGGATGCGCTGGCGGCGGCGCATGGCCCGCCGGAGTTCATCAAGATCGACGTCGAGGGCTACGAGGCGGCGGCGCTGGCCGGGCTCTCGGCGGCGCCGCGGGCCCTGTCCTTCGAGTTCACCACCATCCAGCGCGGCGTGGCGCGGGACTGCCTCGAGCGCCTGGCGGCGCTGGGCTACCGGCACTTCAACGCCTGCCTCGGCGAGGGCATGGAATTCGCCCATGCCGGCCCGCTGGCCGCCGCCGCCATGGCGGAGTGGATCGCCGGCCTGGCCGCAGCGGCCAACAGCGGCGACGTCTATGCCAGCTTGGAGCCGGCGCGGATCACCGGCTGAAGCCGGCCTCAGCCGCCGTAGAGCCTGGTGACCTCGGGCGCATAGCCGGTCAGCGGCCGGGCGCGCCGGCGCTGGTCCAGGGGCGCCAGGCCGGCGAGCGCCACGGCGAGCCGCACCGCCGCCTGGGTGCCATCGACCAGCGGCACCGCCACATGCGGCTGCAGCAGCGGCGCCATCCCGGCCAGCGGGCCGCCGGCCAGGATCAGCACCTCCGCGCCATCCTGCTCCACCGCCTCACGGCAGAGGCCTATCAGCAGCGCGCGGCGGTCCTCGGCGACGGTGCCGGGGTCGCCGCTGAAGGCCGGGCCCATGCGGAAGCCGCAGCAGCGCGACCGCAGGCCGTGGTGGTCGAGGCATTCCTCGAACATCGGCCGCAGCGCCGCGGTGAAGCTGACCACGGCGAAGCGGCGGCCGAGCATGCAGGCGGCATGGAAGGCGGCCTCCGAGATGCCGAGCACCGGGACATCCAGCAATTCCTTGGCCGCATCCAGGCCGGGGTCGCCGAAGCAGGCGATGACCGCGGCATCGTAGCCGCCGCGCCGGGTGGCCAGCGCCGCCAGCGTCGCCGGCCCGGCGACCAGCCAATCCGCGCGGGTGACGATCAGCGGCAGGCCGAAGGGGGCGGAGACGCAGTCGATGACGACGCCGGGCGGCGCCACGGCCCGGGCGGCGGTGGCGATGCGAGCGGTGACGCTCTCGGTGGTGTTGCTGTTGACGACGAGGATGCGGGTCATGCAGCGGCCTCTCTGGGTCCGCCAGCATGGCGCGGACCGCGCCGGTGCGGTACCGGCCGCCTCAGCTGCGGCGGAGCGGCCCGACCGCCAGCCAGCCCGTGCCCACCGGCACGGCGATCAGCGGCGTGCTGGAGCAGGTGAAATAGGCCTGGCTGAGGCTCGGCTGCGGATCCGCCTGCGGGGGGGCAGGCGGGGCCCGTCGCGCGGCCCCGGCGTGCTGGCGCCGCGCGCGGCGCTGGGCCGTCGGCCGGTGGGCGGCAACCGTATTGAACAGCGCCGCCGTGGTGGGCGCCGCGCCGCAGCCGAAACTCGGGGCGACCAGGGCGGGGGCCTGGACGTCCAGCTGAGGCTCGCCGGCGCCGGCGGGGAGCGCCACGCCGAGGGCGAGGCCGACCGCGCCGAGGGTTCGGCAAAACCAATTTCCGCGATGAAAATCCATAGCTTGCGGCCTTTCATTGGGGGGAAGTCTGAAGATGCCGTCTGCAGCGAACGTCGATGCGAATGGGGTGTTCCATGCCACTGCCGTGTGTCACGGGCCTGGGATGCGCGGTCCGGACCGGCGGTCGGGCGGGGAACCCGTGCCGTTCCGGTGGCTTATGCGCGGCGCGGCCGATGGGTTAGAGTGCCGCAAGCCGCCTGAATCCGCGGCCGGCTGTAGGGGGAGCACGAGGCCATGGCACCACTGACCGACGACGATGATGTCGATCTGGGCATCAGCCTGGAGACCGTGGCCACCATCGTGGACCATGCCCGGGCCATCCAGGGCCTGGAGGAAGGCGACCCGGAGCAGCTCGACGAGGACGACGACAGCGAGGCCGCGCTGCTCCAGGACGACCCGGACGACATGACCGAGGAAACCCTGGTCGCCTTCATCGAGGGGCTGAACCAGGACGAGCAGGCCGCGCTGATTGCGCTCGCCTGGACGGGACGGGGCGACTACACGCCGGACGAATGGGACGAGGCGCTGCGCCTGGCGCATGAGCGCAACGAGGGCGGTGGCACCGGGCAGTACCTGGTCGGCATGGACATGCTCGGCGACATGCTGGCCGAGGGCGTGGCGGCCTTCGGGCTGTCGATCGAGGATGTCGAGCGCTAGTCATCCGGCCGCCGGCCCCGGCATCCCGGCGATCTCGCGGATCAGCTTGCGCTTCACCGCCAGGCCGAAGCTGAGGAAATCCTCGGCGACGATGACGAAGGCGCCGGGGCCGCCGATGACGTTGTCCCGGTAGTAGTCGTCGAGCGGTACGCTGGGCATGCGGCCGTAGGTCGGGCGGTCGTTCACGATGGGCAGGCCGTTGATGGTGATGCCCTCGGCCACCACGCGGTCGCGGGCGATATCCACCGGGCCGCCGCTGTTGTTCACCCCGTCGCCCGAGACGTCGATGACCCGGCGCGTCGCCTCGAAGGGGGCGTCGGCCAGGACCTTCAGCGAGAAGTCGAGCGCCCCCGAGATCGAGGTCCAGGAGAGCGAGGCGCGCGGCGCCTCGGCCAGCCGCTCCGCCCAGGCCGCGGCATCCGCGGCGCCGGCGATGCGAAGCCAGGGCAGGACCAAGCGCTGGTACTCCGCGCCGGCCCATTCGACATAGGCGAGGCCCACCGCGCCGATCATGCCGCCGCGAATCGCCTCGACCACCGCCGGGTCGGCGACGGCGCTGCGATAGCCCTCCCGTTGCAGCCGCGCCTCGTCCTCGTCGACCGAGCGGGAGACGTCGACGGCGAGCACCAGCAGGACATCGACCGGCTCCCCGGCGGCGCGGGCCGGGCCGGCGGCGAGGGCCGCCGCGGCCGCGGCGAGGAGGGGGCGGCGGCGGTGGCGAAGGGGCTGCGGCACGCCTGGAGCCTCCATGACCCGAAGCGGCCATGGAAGCGCGCCGTGGCCCCCGGGTTCAAGAGCGAACCACGGCGATCACGGCGATGACAGCCCGGCCAGCACCGCGGCGGCGACCCGGGCGACATCCGCCTCGCCGAGGTAGGGGTGCATCGGCAGCGACAGCACCTGGTCGCAGAGCCGTTCCGAGACCGGCAGCGGCGGCGGGCCGCCGGCGATGCCGCCGGCATGGGCGGCGGCATAGGCGGGCTGGTGGTGCAGCGGCTTCGGGTAGTAGATCGCGCCCGGCACCCCGGCGGCCTGCATGGCGGCCTGGACGCGGCCGCGGGTGGCGGCATCGGGCAGGGCGATGGTGTAGATGCCCCAGGCGCTGGTCGCGCCCTCGGCCACCTGCGGGGTGCGGAGGTGGCCGGCGAGCGCCGCCTCGTACCAGGCGGCGGCCCGGGCGCGGGCCTTCAGCTCCCCCTCCAGCAGCGGCAGCTTGGCCAGCAGGATGGCGGCCTGGATGCTGTCCAGGCGGCCGTTCATGCCGGTGCGCTGGACCTCGTAGCGGGTCTTGCCCTCTCCGTGCGTGCGGAGCGAGCGGTACAGCTCGGCGCGGGCCGGGTCGTCGGTGACGATGGCGCCGCCGTCGCCGTAGCAGCCCAGCGTCTTGGTCGGGTAGAAGCTGCAGGCCGTCGCATGGCCATGGGTGCCGAGGCGGCGGTTGCCCAGCGCCCCGCCGAAGGCCTGGGCGGCGTCGTCGAGCGCGAACATGCCGTGCTTCGCGCAGAGCGCCTCGATCGCCGGCCAGTCGGCGGGCAGGCCGTAGAGGTCGACGCCGATGACGGCGCGGGGGCGGAGGCGGCCTTCCCGCTGCACCAGCGCCAGCCGGCGCTCGAGGTCGGCGAGGTCGATGTTGTAGCTGCCGGGATCGACGTCGACGAAGATCGGCGTGGCGCCGAGGACGAGGGGGACCTCGGCCGTCGCCGTGTAGGTGAAGGCCGGCAGGAAGACGGCGTCGCCCGGGCCGATGCCCTCCGCCATCATGGCGATCTGCAGCGCATCGGTGCCGGAGGAGACGCCGACGGCGTGCCTGGCGCCGCAGAAGGCGGCCAGCCGTTCTTCCAGCGCATCCACCTCCGGCCCCTGGATGAAGCGGCCGTGGTCGAGGATGCGGGCGATGCCGGCGTCGATCTCGGCCCGGATGAGGGACTGCTGGGCCTTCATGTCGAAGAAGGCGATGGGGCGCGGTGCGTTCATCGCGCGGTTCTAGGCGCAAGCGGCCTGCGGGCAAAATCAAGCGGGGTTTCGCGCTGCAACATCGCTCAGGCCGGCTCCATCCAGCGGCTGAGGCGGCGGCGGCCGGCGGCGAAGCGGTGCAGCGCCGCCAGGCCGCGCAGCGCCCCGGGCGGCGGGCGCCAGCCGGGCTCGGCGACGACGCGGTCGAGGATGGCAGGGACGAGGGGCCAGAGGTGTTCGGACAAATCCGGGTCCGGCAGCAGGCAGCTCGGACCGGGCAGGGCCGAATGCAGCCCGGCGCGGCGGGCCAGCAGGATGGCGCGGAGCGTGCCCATGAGGCGGATGGCGCGGCGGTAGGCGCAGCAGACCAGATAGGTGAGGCGCCGCAGGACGGGGGCGGCGGTGGGGCAGGCGACCTCGACCAGCAGGCGGGCCCAGAGGTCGGCATGGGCCCAGCGGCGATAGGTGCGGCTGACGGTATCCGGCTTGCCGTGCCCTTCCGGGAGCTGGGACCAGCAGCCGCGGCCGCCCTTCGGGTGCTTCAGGGTGACGGCGCGGAAGATGGCGTCGAGCCGGGCGCGGGTGTCCTCCGGCGGGCGGCCGGGGCGGCGGGAGAGGCTGAGGCCGCAGTTCATGGCGGCCAGGAAGGGCGCGATGTGGTCCCATTCAGCGTCGGTGAGGGGCGCCCAGGGGGTGGGGGTGGTGAGGTTGGTCAGGGGGGCGAGGGAGATGCGGTGGATGAGGTCGGCGCGGGTTGGGAAGGTGGCGGGGAGGATGGGCATGGGTGGGGTGTCCGCGGCCGGGGGGGCGGAGTGTAGAGGAAAAATATCCTAATTTCAACCACGGTGGCATGACGGTCGGCCGTGGGCGGGAGGCCGGTGGCACCCCGGGGCGCCGGTCGGCGGAGATGCGCTACAGCGCGTTGAGCCGGAAGCGTTCCCCGAGCAGTGCCAGCGTCGCGCCATAGAGCGCCGCGCCCGCGGCCGAGACCGTCAGCAGTTCGGCGAGTGCCGGCAGCCCGGCCGGGCGGAGGGCGTAGCGCAGGAGGATGACACCGACGATCATGGCGGTGATCGCCACCGCGATCTTCCAGAGGCTCCGCAGCTGCTGCCGGATGCCGAGACCAAGGAGGCGGCGCACCACCAGGGCGTTGCAGCAGACCATGCTTGTGGAGACGAGGATCCTGGCCACGCAGGCCCCCGGGACCGCGGCGAGGAAGAATCCGACCGGCAGCAGCAGGCCCTTCAGGCCGAGATCGATGAGGTTCAGGCGGAAGATCGTCTTGGTCCGGTTCAGGGCCAGGCCGAGGGAATAGAGGCACTGGTAGTAGGGGACCGGCATCACCGACAGCACCAGGAGGCGCAGCAGCGGCGCCGCTTCCTGCCAGTTCGGCCCGAGCAGGGTTTCGATCAGCAGGTCGGCGGTGAGCGCGATGCCAATGCAGGCGGGCGTCGAGATCATCATCGTGAAGCGCATGGTCTTGACGAAGGCGAGCCGCAGCCGCTCGGGCTCCGCATTGATCCTGGCGAAGGCGGCCATGACCGGCTGCATGGCGGGACCGATCAGGCTTTGCGTCGGCAGGACGGCCAGGTCGTTGGCGATCGCATAGCGGCCGAGCCATTCCTTGCCGGCGAGGACGCCGACCAGGAACCGGTCGCCCTGCCAGTTCAGCGCAGCGACGGTCTGCGACAGGCTGAGCCAGCCGACAAAGCCGGAGAAGTCTGACAGCCGGGCGAGGCTGATGGCCGGTCGGTAGGGCGAGACGATGTAGGAAATGCCGACGGCCGCGACCGAGGTCACCAAATAATTCGCCACAATGGCCCAGTACATGCCGCCGTTCAGGACGACGAGTATCGCCGCCGTCATACCGAAGAGCTTGCCGGATACCTCGATGATCACGGTTTGGGAGTACCGGAGATCCCGCAGGAAGTGGGTCATGGTCGGGCTGACCAAGCCGCGCACGGCCGGCCCGGCCGCCATGAACGCCACGATCAGGGCGAGGTGCGGGTCGCCGTTGAGCATCGCAAAGGGCCAGGCCAGGGCGAGGATGACCGTCGTCAGGAGGCAGCTCCGCAGGATGCCGATGGTGAAGCCGGTATCGAGGTGCGACTTGTCGATGTGCTTGAGCCGTATGAGCGCCTGGGTGACCGGGACTTCCAGCACCATGTCGATGGTGGCGACGAGCGTCATGGCCAGGGCGGCAATGCCGAAGTCGGCGGGGGTGAGAAGCCTGGCGAGGACGAGCAGCGTGAGAAAGTCGATGAGCCGGCCGATCAGGCGCGACAGCGCAAGGAACATTGCGCCTCTGACGGTCTTGACGGTTAGCATCCAAACTCCCGGGTGTGACGGCACTGACGATGGCTCAGTCAGGGCCCGTCGGCGGGCCTGGCGCCGCCCTCATATCATGGGGCGGCGGACTGCGGGCCGCGTGCGGTCGGGGTTCGAAAAATCCTCTGTGAGACGGCGGCGCGGGACGAAGCGCCCGATCGCCCCCGGCCGCGGCTGGCTGAGCGGCACCGGCGATCCGCATGGCGGATCAGGCCGGATGGCGCCTTTGAAGCGCATCACGACCTGCCGGACTGCAACCACCTTCCGGTCAGGTATCTGCGCAACGGGCGATCGTAGTACCGATCCAGGACGAATGCGCTGACGATGCAGGTCAGCACCACGAGCGCGGATATCATGGTGACGTGGTTGCCGATGTCGAACAGCTTCGCCAGGCCGGCTGCGAACATCAGCAACGGAACATGCACCACATAAAGCGGAAAGGAGATGTTGCCCAGAAAACTGAAACCTTAACTTTTGAACTCATGATCGGAGCAGGATGCAAAGAACACGATCGCCGGAAATACGACGACCACGGCAAGGATATCGAAAAGCGGGCTCAGGTCCGGTGCGAATAGGATGCCAATTAGTGCCAGGATGGGCAGTATGGCATATGGGGCAGGTTTATCGGTCAGGGCGCGGTGGCGCCATATCATGATCCCGGCAAGAAATCCAAACACCGCCCTGGACAGACCGCCGAGGTATGTCGGCCAGGTGGCTCCAAGGTCGGCCGTGCCATGAAAGAAGGTGAAAAACGCAAACGCCGCTGCCGAACAGAGCATGATAAAACCAAGGTGTGTGATCGGGCATTGAAAAGGGAGCGAGCCCAGAAAATATTGACCAGCATCTCGAGAGACAAAGACCAGAGAGGCGTATTGGAGGGAAAGATCGTATCCGTGGGTGCCGGAGTCATCCAGGGCTTTGGCAGAAGCAGAGCGTTGAACAGCGTTCCGGACAGGATATCACCAAAACTATACATCGAAGAGTTCTGCGAGGCATTCCTTAAGACGAAATACAGGCTTCCAAATAAAAGCCCAAATATGCTCAGCGGTAGGACCCTGATCAGCCTCAACTGAAGAAACGCGGTAAATCTCATGGTTGTCAGCTTGGCCTCATAGGCGTGGGCCATCACAAAGCCACTCAAGATAAAGAAGAAATCCACGGCCAAATAACCGTGTTGCGCGAGCGGAAGACCGATTATTGATAGGTGGAAAAGCATGACCCCGACGGCGGCAACGCCTCTTAAACCATCCAATATTTCATATCGGGCATGCACTATCATGATTTGTATTTGTCCGGACCAAAGGGTAGTGGTGACCCACTCGTAGGCCGTGCCGTTCAACGCCTTGCTGGCTGCAAGGCGTGGATTATGCCACCTAAAAGTGTAGACGTTGTGCAGTTTTCGCTTTAGAAGTTAAGGGGCATCGCTGCGTCCGAAGTTTTCTGTATCAGTTCTTACTGTACCATGTATAGGACATGATCGTGACCATCCTGCACGGCAGGCCACAGCAAGCCCGTCAAGCCGGGCTGCACCAGGGTGCTGGGTATGGCGCGCGGATATCCATACGGATGGCCAGCCGAGATGCAGGACAGGCAGTAACATCGTAGGCAGGCACTTCCTTAGCCTCAAAAACTCGGCAAGCCTGCTGGCTGTTCCTTTGGGGCGGCAGGCAGGAACGTCATTCGACCGAACCGGTCTCCATTAGGGAAGGATCTGCGCCCGTGTCTGCAACTGCTGCGACAAACAGATGCGATGCGATTGTGCTGGGCGCGGGGATTTCCGGATTGGTATCGGCCTCCGTGTTGTTGAATCAAGGCTGTTGCCGCGTGATCATTGTCGAAGAATATGCCCACGTCGGCGGCAATCACATCGACTGGTCTTCGGGCGATTACACATTCGATATCGGAAGCCTTATTTTTCAGGATGATTCGCCACTGCTGCAGCATTTCCCCGAACTGCTGGAGCATTATGTCCCGATCGAGCCAAGCTGGAGCAGGTTGATCCCGCAGGGGATCGTCACCGACTACCCGATCTCAGTGAAGGATGACATCCTGGCAGCGGGGCCCGTCGAGATCTCGAGAATACTCGGGTCGGTGTTGTATGCGCGGCTCTTCAGGCGCACCATGAGGAACGCCAAGGAATTCGCCCAATACTGGATCGGTGATCGACTCCTGCAGAGATCCGGACTCGACTCCTACATGACGCGGTTCTACGGCGTCCCCTCCGATCAAATCGGCATAGAACTTGCCCGGAAAAGAATGGGCTGGATCAGCGAACACAGCTCGCTCCGAGCCGTTCTGGCGCGCCTCGTACGGTCCAAGCCGTCCCCCCTGCCATCCAACCGTCAGCTTGCCCGTCCACGCGAGGGCTTCGGCAAACTCTATGGGATCGCCGCTGCGCAACTGGCCGCACGCGGAGCAACCATTGTCACAAGTGCCAGGATGCAGCGCCTCGAACGACGCAGCGATGGTTTCTGCCTCAGCCTGGACGATGGAGCCATCCTGGCCGATCGCGTCATTTCAACGATCCCGATCCCGAAGATCGAAGGCCTCTGCGGTCTACCAACATCAGACAACTTGCAGACGATTACACTGCTCACTTTGTATTTTAGCTTTTCCGGCGACCGTGGCTTCGCCGAATCGATACTCTATAATTTTTCTTACGAGGGCGCCTGGAAGCGCTTGACAGTCTACTCGGATTTCTATGGGCGTGCAGGTAATCGAGAATATTTTGCTGTCGAAGTAATTTCCACTCATATTAATGGCATAGTCGCCGATGCCGAGCAGGATTTTCGGAACCACGTGACCGCTAATCGGCTTTTCACCGGCGATCTCATTCTTGAGGGACACCAATTTCTCGAGAACGCCTACCCGATTTATCGAGGGCGGGCGGACCTGGAGGCATTGAAAGCCATCAAAGTGCTTAAAGACTGGGGGATTGAGTCATTTGGCCGTCATGGCGGCTTCAACTATCAACCCACGGCGCGTGTCTCCACCTTGGAGGCCGAAGCCGCGTTGCAACGCTCTGATGTCCGCCGTCAAGGTCACTTAGAGCATCTAACCTGGATTATGCGCGAAGGCTGACGGGCATGGTGC
>NZ_JAUFPN010000182.1 GCF_030409335.1 Paeniroseomonas aquatica | reverse complement strand
GCCGCCGCGGCGGCGGGCGGCGGCACCGAGCCCTCTCCCGCCGTTCCCGCCTGCGCCTGGCTGGCCTCGGCCAGGGCTTCCAGGGTGCGGAGGAATTCGGCCCGCCGCGCCTCGTCCTGCAGCAGCGAGGTCAGCCGGTCGATGTCGGCCGCGGTCAGGCTGGTGGCCGGCCTGGGCGCCGCCCGGGGAGCGGCCTGCTGGCTTTGGCCCTGGATCTGGCCCGGGGTCTGGCCCTGGCTTTGGCCGAGGCCGGGCGTGGCGAGGCCGGCGAGCAGGATCAGCAGCACCGGAAGGAAACGGGACAGGCTCATGGCTGCGGCAGCAACCCCATCATCCGCGCCGGGTCAAGCGCCGGCTGGCCGGCGGCCCGGGATTGCAGTTTTCCGGGGGGCGTCTAAGTGGTGATCATGAAGATCCTTCTGACCGTCCTGGTCGCCATCGGCATGCTGGCCACGCTCGGGACCCTGTTCGCCGGCATGCTGGGAATGGCCCGCAGCGACGGCAGCGGGGAACGATCCAACCTGCTGATGCGCTGGCGGGTGGTGATCCAGGGCATCACCCTGGTCCTGTTCGCCCTGCTGCTGGCCGTCTCGCGCGGCTAGTCCGGCGCGGGCAGGTGTTTTGACAGGCCGGCGGCGCCCGACCTATTTTGCCGCGCCATTTCCCGGGGGCAACCCCGGGCAGGATCGAGGGAGACCGGCAGCAAGGGGCATGATCGTGCCGCCCCCCTGAGCCGGCCCCGGTGCCCGCAAGGGGTGCCGGGGGCAACAGCAACAGCACGCAGGAAACGGCAGAGGCGATGAAGCTGCTCGTCCCCGTCAAGCGGGTCGTCGATTACAACGTGAAGGTCCGCGTCAAGGCGGACCAAACCGGCGTCGAGACGGCGAACGTCAAGATGTCCATGAACCCCTTCGACGAGATCGCGGTCGAGGAAGCGGTGCGCCTGAAGGAGAAGGGCATCGCCACCGAGATCATCGCGGTCTCCGCCGGCCCCGCCGCCTGCGCCGAGCAGATCCGCACCGCGCTCGCCATGGGCGCCGACCGCGGCATCCTGATCGAGCACGACGGCGTGCTCGAGCCGCTCGCGGTCGCCAAGCTCCTGAAGGCGGTGATCGAGAAGGAGAGCCCGCAGCTCGTCATCCTCGGCAAGCAGGCGATCGACGACGACATGAACGCCACCGGCCAGATGCTGGCGGCGCTGATGGGCTGGCCGCAGGGCACCTATGCCAGCAAGGTCGAGTCCGAGGACGGCGGGCTGAAGGTGACGCGCGAGGTCGACGGCGGCCTGGAGCGCCTGCAGCTGAAGCTTCCGGCCATCGTGACCACCGACCTCCGGTTGAACGAGCCGCGCTACGCCTCGCTGCCGAACATCATGAAGGCGCGCAAGAAGCCGATCGAGAACGTCAAGCCGGCCGACCTCGGCGTCGATGTCACGCCGCGGCTGACCGTGCTGAAGGTCGAGGAGCCGCCGAAGCGCCAGGCCGGCAAGAAGGTCGGCTCGGTGCAGGAACTGGTCGACAAGCTGCGCAACGAAGCGAAGGTGATCTGAGCATGGCCGTCCTGATCCTGGCCGACCACGACGGCAGCGCCGTCACCCAGCCGACCCGCAGCGCCGTCGCCGCCGCCACCAAGCTCGGCGACGTCACCGTGCTGGTCTTCGGCCCGCGCGCGGCCGCCGACAGCGCCGCACAGGTCGCCGGCGTGGCACGCGTGCTGCACAGCGAGGACGCGCTCTATGCCAATGGCCTGGCGGAGCCGGTCTCGGCCCTGCTGGTCTCGATGGCCCCCGAGTACTCCCACCTGCTGGCCCCGGCCTCGGCCGCCGGCAAGAACGTTATGCCGCGGGTCGCGGCGCTGCTCGACGTGCAGGTGATCTCGGACATCTCCGGCGTGGTCGATGCCGATACCTTCGTGCGGCCGATCTATGCCGGCAACGCGATGGCGACGGTGAAGTCCTCGGACGCGAAGAAGGTCATCACCGTCCGCGCCGCCAGCTTCGACCCGGCCCCGGCCACCGGCGGCAGCGCCGCCGTGGAAGCCGCGCCGAAGGGCGACGACCCCGCGCTCTCGACCTTCCTCGGCGCCGAGATCGCCAAGTCCGAGCGGCCCGAGCTGACGGCGGCCAAGATCGTCGTCTCCGGCGGCCGCGCCATGGGCAGCAGCGAGAACTTCCACATCATCGAGAGCATCGCCGACAAGCTGGGCGCCGCGGTCGGCGCCTCGCGCGCCGCGGTCGATGCCGGCTACGCGCCGAACGACCACCAGGTCGGCCAGACCGGCAAGATCGTGGCCCCCGACCTCTACATCGCGGTCGGCATCTCCGGTGCCATCCAGCATCTGGCGGGCATGAAGGACAGCAAGGTCATCGTCGCCATCAACAAGGACGAGGAGGCGCCGATCTTCTCGGTGGCCGACTACGGCCTGGTCGGCGACCTGTTCAAGGTGATGCCGGAATTCGAGGCCGAGCTGGCCAAGAAGTAAGGGCTCTCGACCAACACGACCGGGCCGCCCGACGCCACTGCGCGCGTCGGGCGGCCCTTTTCATATGGGGATGGCGACAATGGCAGAGGTGAAGAAGCTCGGGGTGATCGGCGCCGGGCTGATGGGCAACGGCATCGCCCATGTGGCGGCGCTCTCGGGCGTGCCGGTGGTGCTGGTGGACGTGAACCCGGCGGCGCTGGAGAAGGCGCTGGCGACCATCACGAAGAACCTGGACCGCCAGGCCTCGCGCGATGTCTCGAAGGGCGGCATCCCGGCCGGGGCCAAGGAAGCGGCGCTGGCCCGCATCA
Organism: Paeniroseomonas aquatica; assembly: GCF_030409335.1. GTDB lineage: Bacteria > Pseudomonadota > Alphaproteobacteria > Acetobacterales > Acetobacteraceae > Belnapia > Belnapia aquatica. The sequence goes on along the minus strand of NZ_JAUFPN010000182.1, from coordinate 110,218 downwards.
CCACCGGCACCGACTTCGCCGGCTTCGCCGACTGCGACATGGTCATCGAGGCCGCGACCGAGAACGAGGAGATCAAGAAGAAGATCTTCGCCAGCCTCTGCCCGGTGCTGCGGCCGGACGCGATCCTGGCCAGCAACACGTCCTCGATCCCGATTACCCGCCTCGGCGCCGCGACCGACCGGCCCGGCCGCTTCGTCGGCATGCATTTCTTCAACCCGGTGCCGATGATGAAGCTGGTCGAGGTCATCCGCGGCCTGGCCACCGACGACGCGACCGTCGGCGTGGTGAAGGCCCTGGCGGAGCGGATGGGCAAGACGGTGGTCGAGGCCGCCGACTACCCGGCCTTCGTGGTCAACCGCGTGCTCTGCCCCATGCTGAACGAGGCGGTCTTCGCGCTGATGGAGGGGGTGGGCGACGTGGTCGCCATCGACAACGGCATGAAGCTCGGCGCCAACCACCCGATGGGTCCGCTGGAGCTGGCCGATTTCGTCGGGCTGGACACGCTCTACAGCGTGCTGAAGGTGCTGCACGAGGGGCTGGGCGATCCGAAGTACCGCCCTTGCCCGCTGCTGGCGAAATACGTCGAGGCCGGCTGGCTTGGCCGCAAGTCGGGGAAGGGTTTCTACGACTACAGCACGACGCCGCCGACGCCGACGCGCTGAAGCGAGGGGGCCGGGCGCCGTGGCGCCCGGCCCCGCCTGCTCAGCCGGCCTTCTTGCTGAAGTCGACCTTGTCGTTCTCGCCGGGATGCGGCGGCTCGCCGGTGGTGACCGCCTTCAGGTAGCCATAGGCGTGGACCAGCGTGCTGGACGGGCTGTCCCAGTATTCCGCACCCTCGCACTCGACCCGGATCAGCTCGATCTTGGGGTCTTCCGCGCCGCCGGGAAACCAGACCCGCATCGGCTCGCTCCAGAGCGACTTCTGCTTGGCCTGGTCGCGCACCACCGCGGCGGTGCCGCTGATCGAGACGTAGTTCTGGCTGGACGGGTCGGAATAGGCCAGCAGCACGCGGCCGTCGGCGCGCGTCTCGTCGGTCACCGCGCTGCCGGCGCTGGCGAAGAACCAGAGAACGCCGTCGAATTCCTTGTTCACCGCGCGCATCGGCCGGCCGCGCAGGTGGCCGTCGCGGCCCTCGGTGACCATCATCGTCACCTCGACGTCCTTGACCATCTCCCAGACCTTGCGCTTGGCCTCGGCGTCGCTGCGTGTCTCCGGCATGGTGTTCTCCTGTCCTATGTCGCGGGTCCAACGAATGGCGGCCGGGGCGGTTGCAGCCGGCGCGCGGGCCGCCGGGCAGGATTGATCCGCGGGCATTGATCCGCGGCCGCCGAAGGGTTACGCGCCCCTGGACGGATACCGAGGGAGACGCCGCGTGAGCGAAACAACCGAGCCGACGATCATCGCCCGCCGCGAGGGCGCCGCCGCCACCCTGCTGATGAACCGCCCGAAGACGCTGAACGCGCTCGACCTGGCGATGATCCGCGGCTTCCAGTCGGCGCTCGATGCCTGGGCCGCCGACCCGGCCGTGGCGCTCTTCATCGTCGAAGGCGCCGGGGGCCGCGCCTTCTGCGCCGGCGGCGACGTCCGCCGGGTGCGCGAGCAGGCGATCGCCGGCGACGCGGCCGCCATCGAGGCCTTCTTCGCCGAGGAATACCGGGTCAACCGCGGCATCGCCACGCTGGGCAAGCCCTGGGTCTCGCTCATCGACGGCGTCTGCATGGGCGGCGGCATCGGCGTCTCGGTGCATGGCCGCCCGGTGGTGGTGACCGAGGCCGCGCTGCTGGCCATGCCGGAGACCGCCATCGCGCTCTTCCCCGATGTCGGCACCAGCTACATCCTGCCGAAGCTCCCGGGGGCGATGGGCAACTGGCTGGCGCTCACCGGCGCCCGGCTGCGCGGCGGCGATGCCGTCCATGCCGGCCTCGCCAGCCACTTCGTCCCCAAGGCCAGGCTGCCCGCCCTGCGCGAGGCGCTGCTGGCCGGCGATGCCGGGGTGGTCGACCGCTTCGCCGAGGCCCCGCCCGAGGCCGGCTTCGCCCCGCACCGCGCGGCGATCGACCGCTGCTTCGGCCAGGACAGCCTGCCCGCCATCCTGGCGGCGCTGGCCGCCGAGGGCACCGACTGGGCCGCCGAGCAGACCAGGATCCTGCGCCAGATGTCGCCGACCAGCCTCTGCGCCTCGCTCGAGCTGTTGCGGCGCGGCGCCGGCGCCAGCCTCGACGACTGCCTCGAGATGGAGCTCGCCCTCGGCCGCAGCGTGGTCAACCGCCACCCGGACTTCCGCGAGGGCGTCCGCAGCGTGCTGGTCGACAAGGGCAGCACCCCGACCTGGACCCCGGCGACGATCGAGGAGGTCGATCCCGCCGCGATCCGGGCGCTGTTCGAGGGCTGATGGGGGGCGGGGTGCGTCAGCGCCCCGCCAGCACCAGCACCACGCCGACCACCACCGTCAGCGCGCCGAGCACCTCGGCCCGGGTCGGCGATTCCTTCAGGTAGAAGCGGCTGAACAGCAGGGTCATCAGGATCTCGACCTGCCCCACCGCCCGCACCAGCGCCACCGGCGCCAGGGCGAAGGCGCTGAACCAGCAGGCCGAGCCGCAGGCCGAAAGCGCCCCCACCTGGGCGCTGGTCCGCCAGGTGGTGAAGACGGCGCGGAGCTGCATCGGCTCGCGCGCCAGCAGCCAGCCGCCCTGCATCAGGGTCTGCAGGACATTGGCCACCACCAGCGTCACCAGCGCCCGGAGGATGGGGTCGTCGCCTGGCAGCGACAGGTTCGCCGCCTTCACCAGCACGCTGGTCAGGGCGAAGAAGAAGCCCGCCGCCAGCCCGCAGACCGCCGCCGGCTGCACCGTCGCCCGGGCCAGCTCGCGGAAGGAGGCGGCGCGCCCGGCCAGCGACAGCCAGAGCACGCCGCAGACCCCGATGGCGATGCCGACCCAGGCCAGCGCCGAGATCCGCTCGCCGAGCAGCACCAGCGCCAGGATGGCGCCCTGCACCGCCTCGGTCTTGGCATAGGCGGTGCCGACGGCGAAGCCGCGGTGGCCGAAGGCCATGATCAGCAGGTTGGTGCCGAGGATCTGCCCGAGGCCCCCCGCTGCGCAGAGCGCGAGGAACTGCCAGTTCAGCGCCGGCAGCGCCCCGCCGGTCGCCAGCATGTAGCCGCCGAGCAGCGCCGCCCCCACCGGCACGCCATAGAGGTAGCGCACCACCGCCGCCGCATTCACCGAAAGCTGGCCGCGCAGCTTCTGCTGCATGGCGGTGCGCCAGCATTGGAACAGCGCGGCGGTCAGCGTCACCAGCACCCAAAGTTGCATCGAGCCCGCCCGCCACCTATGAGCCGCGAGCCTAGGCGGAGTGCCGAGACCGTGCCAATCCCGCTGGACCGCCGCCCTGGGGTGCTGCTGCTGCTGGGCCTGCTGCTGCCGCTGCTGGCCTCCGTCGCGCTCAACGGCCAGTTCCGCAGCGCCGGGGTGCAGAGCGGCGACAGCCAGACCTACCTGACCGCCGCCTACAACCTCGCCCGTCACGGCAACTTCAGCGACCGGCCGGACGGCGCCCCGGCACTCGGCCGCGAGCCCGGCTACCCGCTGCTGCTCGCCGCGCTGATGCGGGCGGGCACGCCGCTCGCCGCCTTCACCCCGGCCTGCCTCGCCCCGGCCGGCGGCTGCCCGGATGCCATCTTCCAGCCGGCCCGCTGGGCCAACCTGGGGCTGGCGCTCGCCGCGGCGCTGCTGCTGGGCGGCCTGGCCTGGCGGCTGACCGGCTCGGCGCCGGCCGCCGGCATCGCCTGCGGCTACGTCGCGCTGAACCAGCAGATGCTGAAGGGGCGGTGGGAGGTGATCTCCGACTACCTCGCGCTGTTCCTGCTGGCGCTGCTGCTGGTGGCGCTGCTGCACTGGCTGCGGCGGCCAGGGCCTGGCCGCGCGACCGCCGCCGGGCTGGCGGCGGCGGCGCTGGTGCTGACCAAGGCGATCTTCTGGCCGGCGCTGCTGCTGGCCGCGGTGGGCTGCGCGCTGCGCTGGCGCCGGCTGCCGCGCCATGCGGCGCTGCTGCTGCTGGCCGCGCTGCTGCCGGTGCTGGCCTGGATGCTGCGCAACGACCTCGTCGCCGGCCACTTCGCCCTGACCGACGCGCGCTCGGGCATCGCCCTCTCGACGCGGGAGGTCTTCCTGCACCTCGATGCGCGGGGGATCGCGGCCGGCTTCGTCTTCTGGACCCGCGGCATGGGCGACGGCCTCGCCCGGCTGCTCTTCGCGCCCGAGGTCTGGCAGACCTTCCAGTACGAATTCCCCGGCGGCTACTACGACCTCGGGCAGAACCGCTACTGGCCCTGGGTCGCCCGCCTCGCCGCCGAGCAGGGGCTGGACGCGGAGGCGGCGCGCGCCGCGGTGGATGCGGCGCTGCGCGCCTCCTTCCTCGCCCATCCGCTCGGCTGGCTGGCCAGCACCCCGCCGCTGATCTGGCGCGGGCTCTGGATCGACGAATTCGTGGTGCTCGGCTTCCCCGCGCTGGTCGCGGCCAGCCTATGGGCGTGGCGGCGCGGCCATGGGGCCTGGCTGCTGCTGCTGGCGCCGGGCTGGTACAACCTGCTGGCCTATCCGGCGGTCAGCCTCAACGTGCCGCGCTACCAGATCACCGCCGTGCCGGCCCTGGCGCTGGGCGCGGCCTGGGTGGCGGCCCGGCTGGCGGCACGCCTCAGCTCGCGTCGAGCTGCAGGCCTTCCTTCTGGATGACGCCGCGCCACTTGGCGATCTCGCCGGCGACGAAGCGGTCGAACTCGGCCGGCGTCACCTTGAAGGGCAGGCCGCCGAGCTCGTCGAAGCGCTTGCGGGTCTCGGCCAGCTCGAGGTAGGCGCCGACCTCGGCATTCAGCGCGGCGGTGATCCCGGCCGGCAGCCCGGCCGGGCCGAACAGGCCGAACCAGGTGTTCACCTCGTAGGCCGCCAGCTCCGGCAGGGTCTCGCGCATCGCCGGCACGTCGGGCAGCTGGGCGTTGCGCTCGGCCCCGGTCACCGCCAGCGCCCGCACCCTTCCGCCGCGGATGTGCTCGATCACCCCGGTGAGGTTGTCGACCATGAAGCCGATGTTGCCCGAGAGCAGCTCGGTCTGCGCCGGGGCGCTGCCGCGGAAGGGCACGTGGATCGCCTCCACCTGCAGCAGCTGCAGCATCCAGACCGGCGAGAGGTGGGTCGATTGCCCGACCCCGGTGGAGCCGAAGCTGATCTTCCCCGGGCTGCCCCGCAGCCAGGCGGCGAATTCCGCCATGGTCTTCACCGGCGTCGCCGCATTGACCACCAGCACGTTCGGCCCGCGGATGGTGCCGGCGATGTTGGTGAGCTGCGCCGGCGTATAGGGCAGGTTGCGGAACAGCGAATAGGCGATCGCCTGCGGCCCGATGTTGCCCTTGAACAGCGTCAGCCCGTCCGGCTTGGCGCGCACCACCTCCATGGTGCCGATGGTGCCCCCGGCGCCGGTGCGGTTCTCGACCACGACCGGGGTGCCCCAGCGGGCCTGCAGGTGCTGCGCCACCAGCCGCGCCATGATGTCGGTGGTGCCGCCGGCGGCGGCGCCGACCACGATCCGCACCTGGCTGCGCGGCTGCCAGGCCGGCTGGGCGCGCGCCGCGGCCGGCAGGACCAGCGGCAGGCCGAGCGCCGCGCGGCGGCCGAGGGCGGCCATCAGCTGAGGTCCATCTGCAGGCCTTCCTGGCGGATGACGCGGCCCCATTTCTCGCCCTCGGCGGCGACGAAGGCGGCGAATTCCGCGAGCGTCCCGTGCAGCGAGGTGCCGCCCATCTGGCGCCAGCGGGCCTTGACGTCGTCCGTCTCCTGCCAGGTCTTCATGGCGCTGTTGATGGATTGCGCGATCGGCCGCGGCGTCGTCGCCGGCAGGAAGACGCCGAACCAGGTGTTGACGTCGAACTGCCCCAGCTCCGGCAGCGTCTCCCGCGCCGCGGGCACGTCCGGGAGCTGCGGGTTGCGCTCGGCGCTGCTGACCGCCAGCGCCCGCACGCTGCCGTCGCGGACCTGCTGGATGCCGCTGGTCAGGTTGTCCCACATGTAGTCGATGTTGCCGGCGACCAGCTCCATCATCGCCGGGCCGGCGCCGCGGAAGGGCACGTGGATCGCCTCGGTCTTCGTCGCCTGGTTGAACCAGACGCCGGTGAGATGCGGCGACTGCCCGACGCCCGGCGAGCCGAAGCTGAGCTTGCCCGGATTGGCCTTCAGATACGCGACCAGCTCCGCCACCGTCTGCGCCGGGATGCCCTTGCGGACCACCAGCACGTTCGGCCCCCGCACCGTGCCGGCGACCGGCAGCAGCGCATCCTTGCCGTAGGGCAGGCTGCGGTAGAGCGACAGGCCGATCGCCTGCGGCCCGATGTTGCCGAGCAGCATGGTCAGGCCGTCCGGCGCCGCCCGCACCGCCTCGGCGGTGCCGATGACGCCGCCGGCGCCGGAGCGGTTGTCCACCACGCAATTCTGCCCGAAGTGGCTCTGCAGGAAGGGCGCCAGCAGCCGGGCGCTGATGTCCGCGGTGCCGCCGGGGGCGGCCGGGACGATGAGGCGCAGCGGCTGGTTCGGCCGCCAGTCGGCGCCCTGGGCCCGCAGGCCGGATGCGAGCGCTGGCGTGGCGAGCAGGCCGGCGAGGGCCGCCCGCCGCGTGATCCTGGACATGCAAGTTTCCCCGGGTGGTTTGCTTGCCCCGGAGCATGCCCCGGAACGGCTCAGCCGACCAGCCCGAGCCCGTTCAAGCCGCCGAGCAATTCCGGCCAGCGCCGCGCCTCGGCCGACTGCCGCAGGATGCGCGCCCAGGCGACCCAGCCGGACCAGGCGATGCGCTTGTCCCAGGCGGTGCCCCAATCCGTCAGCAGCGCCAGCCCCGCCTCGGCATGGGACCGCGCCGCCTCCCAGTCGCCGGCGGCCAGCGCCAGCTGGGCCAGCAGCAGCCGGGGCTCGGCGACATGCGGGTTGTGCGCGACCGCCGCCTCCAGCGCCCGCCGCGTCGGGTCCGGGCTGCCGATCGGCAGCGCCCGGGTCACCGCCTGCCAGTACAGCGCGGCGGCCGCCATCTCATCCGCCGGCTCCAGCACCGCTGTGCAGCGGGCAAAGACCGGCGGCACCGGCAGATCCCATTCCGGCGGCATGTCGCCGAGCGGCTTGGCGAGGCGGGAGAGCATCGACAGCGCGCTGGCGGTCGGCTTCAGCGGCCCGGGCCAGAGGGCGGCGGCCCAGTGCTCGGCCACCCGCCGCGGCTTCTGCGGCCCGGGGAAGCCGGTGAAGATCTCGTCCTGCCAGGAATGCCATTGCTCCGCGATATCGGCCAGGGTGGCGATGGCGAACACCGCCACGTCCTTCATGCTGAGCAGCACGTCGGGCTTGCCCTCGCGCTCCAGCGCCATGCCCTCCTCCGGCAGGTCGCCTTCCTCCAGCAGCCGCCGCATGAAGAGGCTGCGCGGCATGATGCAGAAGGTGTGGATCAGCCGCTCGGCCTCCTCCCCGACGGCCGCCGCCAGCTCCGCCCGGTTGCCCGAGGCGTCGAACAGCTTCAGGTCGACGTATTCGTTGGAATAGACGCTGTGGAAGAGGCCCAGCAGCCGGACCTCGCGCGGCTGGTCCCACAAGGCGAGGGTCCGGTAGACACCCAGCAGGTGGTCCTTGAAGGTGCCGGCCTTGTGCCAGTCCTCGCCGGCGGCGCGGGAGAAGAGCAGCTCCAGCAGCTTCGGCAGCCCGGGGTCGATGGCGGCCCAGTCGTCGGCCAGCAGGGGTTTCAGCAGGGGATGCACGTGTTCGGGCATGGCGGGGCCTTCCGGCAGGATGCCCGCAGCTTGTAGCCTGCCTGCACCCGCAGGAAAGACCCGGCCATGGCGACCTCGCTCATCCGCAGCCGCGCCATGATCACCAGGACCCTCTCCGCCACCGAATGGGAGGAGATCGCCGATGGCGCCCTCATCCAGGAGGACGGCATCATCACCGCGACCGGCACCTACGACGACCTGCACCGCCGCCACCCGACCCTGGCGGTGGTGGGCACCGGGCGGGAGGTGATGCTGCCCGGCTTCGTCAACGGCCACCACCATGTCGGGCTGACGCCCTTGCAGCTCGGCTCCCCCGACATGCCGCTGGAGCTGTGGTTCGTCACGCGGATGGTGGCCCGCACCCTGAACGTCTACCTCGACACGCTGTATTCGGCCTTCGAGATGATCGGCTCCGGCATCACCACCGTGCAGCACCTGCACGGCTGGTCCCCCGGCCGGCTGCCGGAGGTCGAGGCCCGCTCCGCCGAGCTGATCCGCGCCTATGAGGACATCGGCATGCGGGTCTCCTATTGCCTGGCGCTGCGCGACCAGAACCGGCTGGTCTATGGCGCCGACCAGGAGCTGGTGGCCAGCCTGCCGCCCGCGCTGCGCGGCCCGATGCAACGCTGGTTCGACCGCTTCCAGCTCAGCCTGGAGGACAACCTCGACCTGTTCCGCAACCTGCACCGCAGCCACGGCGCCAGGCGCCGGGTGAAGGTGCAGCTCGCCCCGGCCAACCTCCACTGGTGCTCGGATCGGGCGCTGACGGCGATGGCCGGGCTGTCGCGCGAATACGACGCGCCGATGCACATGCACCTGGTCGAGACCGCCTACCAGAAGGAATACGCCCGCCGGCGCGGCGGCGGCACCGCGGTGGAGTACCTCGACCGCTTCGGCCTGCTCGGCCCCAACCTGACCATCGGCCACGGCACCTGGCTGACCGCGCGCGACATCGACCGGCTGGCCGAGACCGGGAGCTGCGTCTGCCACAACTGCTCCTCCAACTTCCGCCTGCGCTCCGGCGTCGCCCCGCTGAACCGGCTGGAGGCGGCCGGCATCAACACCGCCATCGGCCTGGACGAGGCCGGGATCAACGACGACCGCGACATGCTGCAGGAGATGCGGCTGGTGCTGCGGGCGCATCGGGTCCCGGGGATGGACCCGGCCGCGGTGCCGCAGATGGCCCAGGTGCTGCGCATGGCGACCATCGGCGGCGCCCGCACCACCGCCTGGCGGGACAGCCTCGGCACGCTGGAGGTGGGCAAGGGCTGCGACCTCTCGCTGGTCGATTGGGACGGCATCGCCTATCCCTACCTCGACCCGCTGACCCCGCTGCTCGATGCCGTCATCCAGCGGGCGAAATCCAGCGCGGTGCGGACCGTGGCCTGCGACGGCGAGGTGATCTACCAGGACGGGCGCTTCACCCGCGTCGACCGCGACGGCGCCCTGAAGCAGCTGCACGACGAGCTCTCGCACGCCCTCTCGGACGACGAGGTCGAGCGCCGCAAGCTGTCCAAGGCGCTGCTGCCGCATGTGCAGCGCTTCTACGCCGACTACATCGACCCGGCCCGGCACGAGCCCTTCTACCGGCCGAGCTCCCGCGTCTAGTCCTCGACCCTGTAGCGGAAGTCGCAATGCGTGGCCCCGCCCATGAGGGTTTGGGTGCGGGTCAGCTTCAGCTTGTCCGAGTAGCCCTCGCAGAAGGCGCCGTCGCGGTTGCAGGAGAGCACGCCGCCGAGCTCGGCCAGCCCCATCTCCCGGTACATCTCGGAATACTTGCACCGCGTCACGTTGAAGCCGTAGCCCGTGGGGCTCTGCTCCACCACCTCGATCCGCAACGCATCGCCGCGGGTCCAGCGCTCCTGCTGGCTGATGAAATGGTCCAGCGTCGGTCCCTCCGGCGACTCCGCCGCCATCTCCGCCGCCGCCTGCTTCGCCAGCTTCACCACGGCCCGTGTCAGGATCGCCTTGGCCCGCTCGGCGCCGAGTTCGGCCGCCATCTCCTCGTAGATCCCCTTGGCGAAGGCCGCCTCGATGCGGCGCTGTTCCAGGATGCCGATGCTCATGCTTGCCCCCATGCCGTTGCGGCCGGACTATCGCCGCATCGGGGAGGAAAGCACATATGGAGATCCGCAGCGTCTGCGTCGCCGGGGGCGGGGTCATGGGCCTCGGCATCCTCCGCGGCTTTGCCAGCCGGGGCGTCGAGTGCTGGCTGCTCAGCCGCGACCCCGCCACGCCGAAGCCCGGCCTGCCCGAGGGCACCCGCCGCATCGGCGCAGCCGAGGGCCCGCCGCCCGACCTGCTGATCGAGAGCATCCCGGAGGATATGGCCCTCAAGCAGGAATTCCTCGCCGGTATCGAGGCGGCCTGGGGCGGGCGGACGCTGATCGCCTCCAATACCTCGGTGCTGCCGCTGCAGGTGCTGGCGGATGGGCTGCGCCATCCGGAAGCCTTCTGCGGCCTGCACTACATGATGCCGGCGGAAACCTTCGCCTTCGTCGAGCTCATCGCGGTCCGGCAATCGGCGCCGGCCATGCTGGACGCCATCGCCGCCCTGCTGGCCCGCTGCGGCCGCACCGCGCTGCGGCTGGCCAAGCCCATCCCCGGGGCGCTCATCAACCGGCTGCAGCACGCCATGGCGAACGAGGCCTACCAGATGGTCGCCGAGGGCGCGGTCGACGTGGCGACGGTCGACCTCGTCATCCGCCGGCTGCTCGGCCCGCGCATGGCGGTCACCGGGCTGATCGAGCAGAAGGACCTCTCGGGCCTCGGCACCCATGCCGCCTCCCAGGCCGGGCTGGTGCCGGCGCTGCACCACGAGGGACGCGCCGCCGACTGGATGCTGGACCTGCCGCGCCGCGGCGAGGCGGGCGCCGAGGCCGGGCTCGGCTTCTACGACTGGCGCGGGACGGACCCGGCCGCCTACCGCGCCTTCGCCGCGCAGTATGTCGGCAAATTCCTCGCCCTCCAGGCGGAAGCCGAGGCGGCCCGCGCCCTGGTCGCGCCGCGGCCGCGGCAGCATCCCGTCACGGATTGACCCTGCGGCGAACGGCTCGATAGGCTCGCCGCTCCCGGCGGAGACCAGCGCGCATGAGCAGCAGCTTCGAGTTCCAGTCTCCCTGCCGGGCGCGAGTTTCGGCGGCATCGTCCGCCACGCCGGCGATGCCGCCGGCTTCGTCGCCGCTGCCGAGGCCGCGCCGGCGACCCTGCCGCGGCTGCTGGCCGAGGCGCATGGCCTGCTGCTGGTCCCCGGCATGGGCGCCATGGCCGGGGATGCCGGGCTGCTGCTCCGGCTCAGCCGGATCTTCGGCCCGGAGGTCGAGAACTACCGGGAGACCGGGATGGCCGCGAACATGGTCCACCCGGAGGTGCCGGAGATCTTTGTCGTCTCCAACACGCCCCCCGCGCTGCGCCAGCCGCCCGCCCTGCCCGACCCGCCACTGACCGCCGAGGGCCGGCTGCCGGTGCAATTCCCGCATCGCCGCGGCTGGCACACCGATCAGAGCTACCGCCGGCCGCCGCCGGATGTCTCGCTCTTCCTCGGCGTGCTGCCGGCGCCGCAGGGCCAGGGCCAGACCCTCTTCGCCGACGGGACCGCCGCCTACGACGCCCTCCCGCCCGCGATGCAGGCGCGGATCGAGGGTCTCGATGGCCTGCACGTCTCCTCCGGCCACGGCCGCAAGCGGGATGCGGTGCTGGCCGGGGAGGTGCCGAAGGTGCTGGCGCCGCACCAGGCGCCGCAGCGCCAGCCGCTGGTGCGCCTCCACCCGGTCACCGGCCGCCGCGCCCTCTACCTCTGCGAATACGGCCAGATGGACTGGCTGGAAGGGCCCATCGCCGGCCTGGAGCCCGGCCCGCACGGCGCCGGCGGCGCGCTGCTGACGGAGCTCATGGCCCACCTGACCCAGCCGCGCTTCGTCTATGTGCATGAATGGACCGAGGGCGACCTGGTCATCTGGGACAACCGCTGCACGATCCATGCCGCCACCTGGTTCGATGCCGACCGGGTGCGGCGGATCATGTGGCGCACCACGGTCAGCGGCAACCCCGGGCCGGCCTATGCCGGCGAGGCGAAGAGCTGGATCGCCGCCTAGGCCCGGGCGGGGGCAGGGGCGGCGGAAGCATTTCTTGACCCCGCCCCCCGCGGCCCACACATATCTGGCTCATTCCCCGGAGCCACCATGGGTCTCGAGACCGACCTGCTGATCGACCGCCGCCGCCTGAAGCGCCGGCTGGCGCTGTGGCGCGGCTTCGCGGTGCTGCTGGTGGCCGGCGCCGCCATGCTCTGGCTGGCGCGGTCCAGCGAGATCCCCGGCCTCGGCGCCGGCCATGTGACCCGGCTGACCGTCGACGGCTTCATCTCCGACGACCGCAAGCTGCACGAGGCGATCGACAAGCTGGGCAAGGACGGCAGCGTCCGCGCCGTGCTGGTCGCGATCGACAGCCCCGGCGGCAGCGTCGGCGGCGGCGAGGCGCTGCACGCGGCGCTGACCCGGCTGCGGGCGACCAAGCCGGTGGTCGCGGTCATGCGCGGCACCGCCGCCTCGGCCGGCTACATGACCGCCGTCGCGGCGGAGCGCATCTTCGCCCGGGAATCGACCATCACCGGCTCGATCGGCGTCATCCTGCAGACCGTCGACCCCTCCGAGCTGCTCGCCCGGCTCGGCGTGCGGGGGGAGGCGCTGGTCTCCGGCCCGCTGAAGGACCAGCCCAACCCCTTCCACCCGCTCTCGCCCGAGGGCCGCGCGGCGCTGCAGGGGGTGATTGGCGACATGTACGCGCAATTCGTCGGCAAGGTCGTCGCCGGCCGCCGCCTGCCGGAGGCCGAGGTCCGCGCCCTGGCCGACGGCCGGGTCTTCACCGGCCGGCAGGCGCTGGCCGCCGGGCTGGTCGATGCCATCGGCGGCGAGCCCGAGGCCCGTGCCTGGCAGGCGGCGGAGAAGCAGGTGCCGGAATCCCTGCCGGTCCAGGACCTCGACATCCGCGGCACGGCGCAACGGCTGCTCGGCGCCAGCCTGGGTGCTTTCGTAAAAACCCTGATTTCAGAATGGGTTGGCGTTGACGGTTTCAACCTGCTCTGGCAACTTCCACCCCAGGCCTCGGTGCGGTAATCACGTCACCGATACCCGGGAAGGGCAGCGATGACCAAAAGCGAGCTGATCGCGCATCTGGCGGCGGAGAACCCGCACCTGCGCCAACCGGATATCGAGCTGATCGTGGCGACGGTCTTCGAGGAGATCACCGCCGCCCTGGCCCGCGGCGACCGGGTGGAGCTGCGCGGCTTCGGCGCCTTCTCCGCCAAGCAGCGGGATGCCCGCACCGGCCGCAACCCCCGCACCGGTGCCGCCGTTCCGGTGGAGGGCAAGGCCGTGCCCTATTTCAAGCCGGGCAAGGAGTTGCGGGAGAGGGTGAACGGCGGCGCGCCGCAGCCCAGCCCCCGCGGCACCCGCTCCCCGGCCAATGCATGAGGCGATGATGCTCCGCTGGATCCTGCTTGCCCCCCTGCTGATCCTGTTGATCCTGTTCGGCCTCTCGAACCGGCAGGAGGTCTACCTCTACCTCTGGCCCTTCGACCTGGCCTGGGCGGCGCCGCTCTCGGTGGCCATCCTGATCTTCGGGGCCTTCTTCTTCCTGCTCGGCGCCGGCGTCACCTGGGCGGCCGGGCTGGTGCACCGCGGCCGCGCCCGCAAGGCCGAGGATGCCGCCCGCGTCCTCTCGGCCGAGCTGGCGGAATACCGCGCCGCGGCGGCGAAGCAGATCGGCCCGGTGCCGCAGCCGGCCGGCACCAACCTGGCGCGGTTGCAGCGACCGGCGGCCTAGCGGGTGCTGCAACGCCCGACGACCGCGGCCGCCCGGATCATCCCCGCGCTCGATACCCCGGATGCCGACCGCGCCGCCGCCCTGGCGGCAGCGCTGGCGCCGCATTGCGGCCCGCTGAAGCTGGGGCTCGAGCTGTTCGCCGCCGAGGGTCCCGCGGCGATGCGGCGGATCGCGCCGCTGGCGCCGGTCTTCCTCGACCTCAAGCTGCATGACATCCCGAATACCGTGGCCGGCGCGGTGCGGTCGCTGCTGCCGCTGCGCCCGGCGATGCTGACCCTGCATGCCGGCGGCGGCACCGCCATGCTGGCCGCCGCCCGCGCCGCGGCCGAGGCGGCGGGGGCCGATCGCCCCATCCTGCTGGCGGTGACGGTGCTGACCAGCATGGATGCCGCCGCCCTGGCCGCGACCGGCGTCGCCGGCGACCCGGCCGGGCAGGTGCTGCGCCTCGCCGGTCTGGCGCTGGCCGCCGGGGCCGACGGCCTGGTCTGCTCGCCGCAGGAGGTCGCCGCCATCCGCGCCGAATTCGGCCCCGCGCCCTACCTGGTGGTGCCCGGCGTCCGCCCCGCCGGCAGCGCCGCCGGCGACCAGGCCCGCACCGCCACCCCGGCCGAGGCGGTGGCCGCCGGCGCCGACTGGATCGTGGTCGGCCGCCCCATCACCGGCGCGGCGGATCCGGTCGCGGCGCTGCGCGCCATCGCCGGCAGCCTGCCGCGATGACCCTGGTGAAGATCTGCGGCATCAACGACGCCGCCGGCTTCGACGCCGTGGCCGAGGCCGGGGCCGACATGGTCGGGCTGGTCTTCTACCCGCCCTCGCCGCGGGCGGTGACCGCGGCCGAGGCGGCGGCCCTCTCCGCCCGGGTCCAGGGCGGGCCGATGCGGGTCGGGCTCTTCGTCGACCCGACCGATGCCGAGCTGGAGGCGGTGCTGGCCGCCCTGCCGCTCGGGATGATCCAGCTCCATGGGGCGGAAAGCCCGGCCCGCTGCGCCGCCATCCGCGCCCGCTTCGGCCTGCCGGTGATGAAGGCGGTCGGGGTCGGGGACCCGCGCGACCTGGAGGGGCTCGCCTTCTACACGCCGACGGTCGACCGCTTCCTGCTGGATGCCAAGCCGCCGCCGGACAGCGACCTGCCCGGCGGCAACGCCACGGCCTTCGACTGGAGCCTGACCGCCGGCCGGACCATCCCGCGCCCCTGGCTGCTGGCCGGCGGGCTGACGCCGGAGACGGTGGCCGAGGCCATCCGCCAGTCCGGCGCGCCGGGGGTCGATGTCTCCTCCGGCGTCGAGCGGTCGCGGGGGGTGAAGGACCCGGCGCGGATCGCCGCCTTCGTCGCCGCCGTCCGAGGCGCCGAGGCCTAGCCGCCTTTCCCCTCCCGGCCGGCTGCTCTATGACGGCGGCCAGATCAGGGGAAAGCCCCCAGGGGAAAGCTCGTGAACAAGCCGCTGCCCAACTCCTTCCGTCAGGGCCCGGACAGTCGTGGCCGCTTCGGTCAATTCGGCGGCCGTTTCGTCGCCGAGACGCTGATGCCGCTGATCCTCGAGGTCGAGCAGGCCTATGACAGCGCCAAGGCGGACCCGGCCTTCGACGCCGAATGGCGCCGGCTGCTGAAGGACTACGTCGGCCGCCCCAGCCCGCTCTGGTACGCCGGGCGGCTGACCGAGCACCTGCGCGCGGAGGCCAAGGACCCCAACCTCGGCGCCAAGGTCTATTTCAAGCGCGACGAGCTGAACCACACCGGCGCCCACAAGATCAACGCCGTGCTCGGCCAGATCCTGCTGGCCCGGCGCATGGGCAAGACCCGCATCATCGCCGAGACCGGCGCCGGCCAGCACGGCGTGGCGACGGCGACCGCCTGCGCCCTGTTCAACCTGCCCTGCACCGTCTTCATGGGCGCGACCGACGTCGAGCGGCAGCAGCCCAACGTCTTCCGCATGAAGCTGCTCGGCGCCGAGGTGATCCCGGTGACCTCCGGCGCCGCGACGCTGAAGGATGCGATGAACGAGGCGCTGCGCTACTGGGTCGCCAATATCGAGGACACCTACTACTGCATCGGCACCGTCGCCGGCCCGCACCCCTATCCGGTGATGGTCCGCGACTTCCAGTCGGTGATCGGCGAGGAAGCCCGGGTGCAGATGCAGGAGGCCGAGGGCCGGCTGCCGGATGCGCTGGTCGCGGCGATCGGCGGCGGCTCCAATGCCATGGGCCTGTTCTACCCCTTCCTCGACGATCCCTCGGTGGCGATGTACGGCGTCGAGGCCGCCGGCCATGGCGTCGACACCGAGCAGCACGCGGCCTCCCTGACCAAGGGCCGCCCCGGCGTGCTGCACGGCAACCGCACCTACCTGCTGCAGGATGGCGACGGCCAGATCACCGAGGCGCATTCGATCAGCGCCGGCCTCGACTACCCCGGCGTCGGGCCCGAGCATTCCTGGCTGCATGAGCTGGGCCGGGTGCAATACGTCCATGCGACCGACGACGACGCGCTGGCCGCCTTCCAGCTCTGCTCGAAGCTCGAGGGCATCATCCCGGCGCTGGAGCCGGCGCATGCCCTGGCCCATGTCATCCGCCAGGCCCCGACCCTGCCGCGCGACAGCATCATCCTGATGAATCTCTGCGGCCGGGGCGACAAGGACATCTTCACCGTGGCCCGCCATCTGGGAGTCGAGATGTGAGCCGCATCGCTTCGAAGTTCGCGGCGCTGAAGGCGGCGGGCCGCGGCGCGCTGGTCACCTACCTGCAGGGCTACGACCCGGACGGCGCCACCTCGCTCGCCATCCTCCGCGGCCTGCCCGGGGCCGGCGCCGACCTGATCGAGGTCGGCGTCCCCTTCACCGACCCGATGGCCGATGGCCCCTCCATCCAGCGCGCGGCCCAGCGGGCGCTGAAGGCCGGCGCGTCGCTCCCCGGCGTGCTGGCCCTGGTGCGGGACTTCCGCCGCGACGACGACACCACGCCGATCATCCTGATGGGCTACTACAACCCCATCCTCGCCTTCGGCGTCGACAGCTTCTGCACCGAGGCGGCGGCCTCCGGCGTCGACGGCCTCATCGTCGTCGATGTCCCGCCGGAGGAGGCCGACGAGATCGAGCCCCAGGCCAAGGCCGCCGGCCTCGACCTGATCCGGCTGGTGGCGCCGACCACCGACGACGAACGCCTGCCCCGCGTGCTGGCCGCCACCAGCGGCTTCGTCTACTACGTCTCGATCACCGGCATCACCGGCACCCGCAGCGCCTCCGCCGCCTCGCTGGAAGCCGCCATCCCCCGCATCCGCCAGCACACCGGGCTGCCGATCGCCATCGGCTTCGGCATCCGCACCCCGATGCAGGCCGCCGAGGCGGCGAAGCTGGCCGATGGCGCCGTGGTCGGCACCGCCCTGGTCGATACCCTGGCCGCCAGCCTGAACGAGGACGGCACCGCCCGGTCGGAGACGGTGCGGCTGGTGCTGGACCAGGTGCGGGCGCTGGCCGAGGCGGTCCACGCGGGATAGGGCTGGATTCGGTGCGGCTGCCGTCCTATGTCAGGCTTTGACACTGAGGAGGGTGCCCGGTGCCGAATGTCAGCCTGACCCCCGAGCTGAACCGCTTCGCCGAGGGCTGCGTCGCGGCAGGCCGGTACAACAACGTCTCCGAGGTGGTCCGCGCCGCGCTGCGCCTGCTGCAGGAGCGGGAGGAGCAGCGGGCGGCCTTCACATCCATGCTGGACGAGGCGGAGGCCGATGTCGCCGCCGGCCGGGTCTATGAGCTGGACGAGGTCATGGCCGAGATGGACGAGGTGATCGCCGCTGCGGAGGCCGCCCAAGCCCGCAAGGCATGACCCGCCCGGCCCGCATCGCCGCGGCCGCCCGACGTGACCTGCGCTCCGCCCTGGCCTGGATCACCCGCGACAACCCGGCCGCCGCGCTCAGGCTGAGGGAGGCCGTGATCCGGGCCGCGGACCGCATCGGAGAGCATCCCGGCATCGGCGTCCCGCGTCCCGACATGCTGCCGCCCAGCCGCCGCCTGCTCGCCCTGCCCGGATGGCCCTATGTGATCGTCACCGCGGATGATATCGACCCGCCGATCATCCTCCGCATCCTGCACGGCGCGCACGACCTGCCGCCGCTGCTGCGCGACGCCGCCGAACCCTGACCCGCGCCACCAAGTCCCGGAGACCCGCATGAACTGGATCAGCGAATGGGCGCTGCCGAAGATCAAGACGCTCTTCGGCGCCCCGCGCGAGGTGCCGGAGAACCTCTGGCACACATGCCCGGCCTGCGAGCAGATGATCTTCCACCGCGACCTCGAGCGGAACCTGCACGTCTGCACCCATTGCGGCCACCACATGCGGGTCGGCGCCCGGCAGCGGCTGGACTACACGCTGGACGCCGGCTGGTCGCGGATCGAGCTGCCGAAGGCGCCGCAGGACCCGCTGCGCTTCCGTGACCAGCGCCGCTACGTCGACCGGCTGCGGGAGACCCAGACCCGGACGGCGCAGGAGGATGCGGTGGTGGTCGCCCACGGCATGATCGAGGGCAGCAAGGTCGTCGCCGCCGCCTTCGAATTCAGCTTCATGGGGGGGTCCATGGGCGCCGGGGTGGGGGAGGCGCTGGTCACCGCCGCCCGGCTCGCGGTGCTGCAGGACGCGCCGCTGATCGTCTTCACCGCCTCGGGCGGCGCCCGCATGCAGGAAGGCGCCATCAGCCTGATGCAGATGCCGCGCACCGTCATCGCCACGCGCATGGTGAAGGAGGCCGGCCTCCCCTATATCGTCGTGCTCTGCGACCCCACGACCGGCGGCGTCACCGCCAGCTTCGCCATGCTGGGCGACATCCAGATCGCCGAACCGGGTGCGCTGATCGGCTTCGCCGGCGCCCGGGTGATCGAGCAGACGGTGCGGGAGAAGCTGCCGGAAGGCTTCCAGCGGGCCGAGTACCTGCTGGAGCATGGCATCCTCGACATGGTGGTGAAGCGGCCCGAGATGCGGGCGACGCTCGCCCGGCTGATCGGCCTGCTGCGGGTGCCGGAGCGGCTGGCGGTGCCGGCCGAGGCCTTCGTCGCCCTGCCGGCCCCGGCCGAGGCGGACGACGCGCCCACCCCCGCATGAGCCGGTCCGAGGCGATCCTCGACCGCCTGCACGCGCTCCACCCCGTGCTGATCGACCTGAGCCTGGACCGCCTCCAGGTCCTGCTGGCGAAGCTCGGCCACCCGGAGCGCCGGCTGCCGCCGGTGATCCATGTCGCCGGCACCAACGGCAAGGGCTCCACCTGCGCCTTCCTCCGCGCCATCGCCGAGGCCGCCGGGCAGCGGGTGCATGTCTTCACCTCGCCGCACCTGGTCCGCTTC
Source organism: Paeniroseomonas aquatica (assembly GCF_030409335.1). Classification (GTDB taxonomy): domain Bacteria; phylum Pseudomonadota; class Alphaproteobacteria; order Acetobacterales; family Acetobacteraceae; genus Belnapia; species Belnapia aquatica. The sequence continues at coordinate 91,282 of NZ_JAUFPN010000182.1, read as the reverse complement.
CACGAACGCATCCGCCTGGCCGGGACGCTGGTCGAGGAAGCGGTGCTGGCCGCGGCGCTGGCGGAGGTGGAGGCGGTGAACGACGCCGCCCCCATCACCGTCTTCGAGGTCATCGCCGCCGTCGCCTTCCTGCTGTTCGGCCGCACCCCGGCCGACCTCCTGGTGCTCGAGGTCGGGCTCGGCGGCCGGTTCGACGCGACCAACGTCATCCCCCCGCCGGTGGCCACCGCCATCACCAGCATCTCCATGGACCACATGGAATTCCTCGGCGACACCTTGGCGAAGATCGCCTTCGAGAAGGCCGGCATCATCAAGCCGGGGGTGCCCTGCGCCACCGGGGCGCAGGACCCCGCCGCCCTGGCCGTCGTGGCCGGATGCGCCGCCGCGGCGGGTGCTCCGCTGCTGGCGCGCGACCGGGACTGGAGCATCGCCCCGCGCCCGGGCGGCGGCCTCTGCTACGCCGATGCCGCCGGCGGGCTCGACCTGCCGCCGCCCGGGCTGCTCGGGCCGCACCAGGCCGACAACGCCGGCATCGCCGTCGCCGCGCTGCGCGCCTGGGGCCCGGCCTGGCTCAACGGGGCGGCCATCGCCGGGGGCATCGCCGCCGCCGAATGGCCCGGCCGGCTGCAACGCCTGCAGGGCCGGCTGGCGGCGCTGCTGCCGCCGGGCTGGGAGCTCTGGCTGGACGGCGGCCACAATGCCGGCGGCGGCGCGGCGCTCGCCGTCCAGGCCGCCGCCTGGGCCGGGCGGCCGCTGCACCTCGTCGTCGGCATGAAGGGCACCAAGGTGGTGGCCGATTTCCTGCGCCCGCTGCTGCCGCATGCCGCCAGCCTCTGGGCGGTGGCCGAGCCCGGGCAGCACCTGGCGACCCCGGTGGAGCGGATCGTCGCGGCCAGCGGCGGCCTCGCCCGGCCCGGCCCGACCGTCGCCGCGGCGCTGGCGGCGCTGCCGCGTGGCGGGGCGCCGGCCCGGGTGCTGGTCTGCGGCAGCCTCTACCTCGCCGGCGAGGTGCTCAAGGGCGACGCCGGCGACTGAGCGCCCATCGGCTCCACGCCGGTCTTGCGCAGCGCCTCCCGCGCCTCGGGCGAGGCGAGGAAGGCGATGAGCGCCCGCGCCGCCGCCGGCTGGGCCGCGTTCGCGGCGATGCCGGCGGAGAAGACGGTCACCTGCTGCACCTCGCGCGGGATCGGGCCGATGGTGTCGATGCCCTGGATCGGCAGCAGCTCGCTCATCTGCTGGAAGCCGATCTCGGCCTCGCCGCGCGCCACCACGCTGCCGACCCGCTCGCTGAGGATCTTGCGGCTCTTCGGCGCCAGCTCGGCCTCGAGGCCCATGCGGCGGTACATCTCGGCCTCGATGTAGACGCCGCTGGCGCTGGCAGAATAGGCGATCGACTTCGCCGCCAGCAGCGCCCGGCGGAAGCCTTCCATGGTGGAAATGTCGGGCCGCGGGGCGCCGCTGCGGACCGCCAGGCCGATCAGCGATTCGGCGATGTCGACCCGGCTGCCCGGCACCGCCTTGCCGCCGGCGATCAGCGCGTCCAGCCCGCCCGCCGCCAGCAGCAGCACGTCGGCCGGCTCGCCGCGGGCCAGCCGCTGCGGGATGGCGTCCGGCGCCTGGCCCATGGAGGCGCCCTGGGCGGTGATCAGCCGGTGGCCGGTGGCGCGTTCGAATTCCGGGCCGAGGATGCGGTAGGCGGCGGTCAGCCCGCCCGAGGTCAGCACATGGACATCGGCGGCGGCGGCCCCGCCCGGGGCCAGCCCCGGGGCCAGCCCCGACGCCAGCACCACCACCAGCCCGGCCACCGCCCGGCGCCCGATCGACAAAACCCGCATGACTCCATTCCCCCCGGTATGGTGGGGAAGGCTAGCCGACCGCCGGGCCCTCCGCCACCGCCCCGGCCGCCGGCCGGCCGGCGACCGCGCTGACCAGCGCCAGGGCCTTGGCCGGGTCGATCCGGCCGTCGTAGAGCGCCCGGCCGATGATCACGCCCTCGATCCCCTCGGAGGCCACCGCCGCCAGCGAGGCCAGGTCGTCCAGCGAGGCGACGCCGCCCGAGGCGATCACCGGCAGCCGCACCGCCCGCGCCAGGGCCAGGGTCTGCTCCAGGTTCACCCCGCCCAGCATGCCGTCGCGGTCGATGTCGGTGTAGATGATGGCCGCCGCCCCGGCATCCTCGAAGCGCAGCGCCAGCTCGGGCGCCGGCATGGTGCTGATGTCGGCCCAGCCCTCGGTCGCCACCATGCCGCCGCGGGCATCGATGCCGACCGCGACTTGGCCGGGGAAGGCCTTGCAGGCCTCGAGCGCGAAGGCCGGGTCCTTCAGCGCGGCCGAGCCGAGGATGACCCGCCGCACCCCGTGGTCGAGCCAGGATTCGACCGTCGCCATGCTGCGGATGCCGCCCCCCAGCTGCACCGGCACGCCGGGGGTGGCGGCCAGGATGCTCTGCACCGCCGCCGCATTGGCCGGCTTGCCGGCGAAGGCGCCGTCGAGGTCCACGACATGCAGCCAGGCGAAGCCGGCGGCGGCGAATTTCCGCGCCTGGGAGGCCGGTTCGGCCGAATAGACCGTCGCCTGGGCCATGTCGCCCCGCTTCAGCCGGACCACCTGCCCGCCCTTGAGATCGATCGCCGGATACAATGTGAGTGTCATCAGGATACCACTTGGCCCGAGACCATCTGGCCGGTACGGCGGCCGCGGCCAGGCTCGATCAATTTGTAGTAGTAGGCGCCGGCCACCGTCTGGCCGCGCACCCGGGCATAGGCCGGATGCTCGCCCCAACGGACATAGCCCAGCGTCTCGAAGAGCGCGATGGCGGTCGCCTGGGTTTCCCGCACGTCGAGATTGAGCACCCGGTGCCCGAGCGCCGCGGCGCGTTCCTCCACCCGCTGGATCATCAACCGGGCCAGCCCGTGCCCCCGGCCGTAGGGAGCGATGTAGGCATGGGTGAGCTGGGCGGCGAAGGCCTGCGCCTCGTTGTTGCGGTGCGGCCGCACCAGCTGGGCGCTGCCCACCACCATGCCGTCCAGCCGGGCGACGAAGAGCTCCCGCTCCGGCACCAGCATGACGCCGCGGAAGTGGCGCTCCAGCGCGGCGCGGCCCTGCGGCTCGACCCAGCCGAAGCCACCGCCCTCGATGATGGCGGCATCGGTCGCCTCGCAGAGCTCGGCGATGTCGTGGTCGTCGAGCTCGGCGACCCGCTCGACCGACAGGTGCGCGGGGATGACGTGCGGCAGTTCGGTGGCCGGGCCGCTCATGGCGCCCACCGCAGGAAATTGGCGAGGAGCCGGAGGCCCAGCGTGGCGCTCTTCTCGACGTGGAACTGGGTGCCGGCGACATTGCCGCGGGCGACGATGGCGACCACCGGCCCGCCGTAGTCGGTGGTCGCCGCCACCTCGGCCGGCGCGGCGCCGCGGAGCGCGTAGGAATGGACGAAATAGGCATGCTCGCCGGGGCGCAGCCCCTCCAGCAGCGGATGCGTGCCTGGGGCGAAATCGAGCGTGTTCCATCCCATCTGCGGTAGCGGCAGCGGCGCGCCGGCCGCATCGCGCGGGTCCATCGGCGCCATCTCCCCGGCGATCCAGCCGAGGCCGGGGGTGACGCCATGCTCCAGCCCGCGCTCGGCCAGGACCTGCATGCCGACGCAGATGCCGAGCAGCGGCACGCCGCGGCCGCGCACCCGGTCCTCCAGGGTTTCGATCATGCCGGGCAGCACCTGCAGGCCGCGCATGCAGGCGGCGAAGGCGCCCTGTCCCGGCAGGATGATGCGGTCGGCCGCGGCGACCTCGGCGGCCTCGCGGGTGACGGCGGCCTCGACCGGGACGCCGGCGATCTCCGCGGCGCGGCCGAGGGCGCGCAGGACCGAGGCGAGGTTGCCCGAGCCGGGATCGACGACCGCGACCCTCATGCCGCGCGCATCCGCACGGGGATGCCGGGCATCGGGCCGGGTGCCGGGGGCGCCGGCCGTGCGTCCAGCAGCCGGGCGTCCAGCACCCGGGCCAGGGCGCGGTCGACGTCGCGCTCGGCGACCACCTGCGTCGCGGCGAAGCGGCGCCGGGCCAGCGCGGCGCGGCGGAGGTCCTGGGCATGGAAGCCGAGCAGCAGCTGCCAGGTCAGCACCGCGACCGGGGCGGCCGCCGCCGGCAGCCCGGCCAGCGGCAGCCCCGCCGCCAGCGTCGCCGCGCCGGCCAGGTAGATCACCGCCGCCAGCCACAGCCGGTGCCACAGCAGCCAGGGCAGGCCGAACAGGAAGGCGGTCCAGGAGAAGCCCTCGGGCACCAGCACCGGCAGCCCGAGCCGGGCCTCGACACCGGCTGACCGCCCGCGGCCTGCGGCCTCGGGCGGGGTATGGACGGTCCAGACGCGCATCAGGCCTCCAACACCCCCTTGGTGGAGGGAATCGCATCGGGCGAGCGCGGGTCGGTCTCCACGGCCATCCGCAGCGACCGGGCCAGCGCCTTGAAGCAAGCCTCAGCGACATGGTGCGCGTTGGTGCCCGCCTTCAAGGTCATGTGCAGGGTAACGCCGGCGTTGAAGGCGAAGGCGCGGAAGAACTCCTCGAACAATTCGGTGTCCATCTCGCCGATCTTGTCGCGGGCGAAGGGCACCGACCAGGCGAGGAAGGGCCGGCCGGAGATATCGACCGCCGCCTCCGCCAGGGCCTCGTCCATCGGCAGCAGGGCCTGGCCGTAGCGGCGGATGCCGCGCTTGTCGCCCAGCGCCGCGCGCAGCGCCTGGCCGAGCACGATGCCGACATCCTCGGTGGTGTGGTGGAAGTCGATGTGCAGGTCGCCCCGGGCCGCGACCTCGAGGTCGAACAGCGCGTGCCGGCCGAGCGCGGTCAGCATGTGGTCGAGGAAGCCGATGCCGGTCGCGGCCTGCACCTGCCCGGTGCCGTCGAGCGACAGGCGGAGGGTGATGGCCGTCTCGGCCGTGGTGCGGGAGATCTCGGCGGTGCGGGGGGCGGACATGCGCCGGGGAATAGCGGATGCGGGACCGAGGGGGAATGGGGGCGTGCCGATCGGGGCGGCCATGGCCGGCTTTTCATGTTCGTGAAACGTTCTGGCCGGGGGCCGAAGGCCGCCTCCGCCATTCGGCCAGGAGCCGCCGCCGCTGCTTGCTTCGCGGCCCCGGCAGCGCCATCTGGCGCCATCATGACAACGCAACACGACCCCCTCGGCTGGCACGGCACCACCATCCTCTCGGTCCGCAAGGACGGCCTCGTCGCCATGGCCGGCGACGGGCAGGTCTCGCTCGGCCAGACGGTGGTGAAGGGCAATGCCCGCAAGGTCCGCCGGATCGCCAATGGCCGGGTCCTCGCCGGCTTCGCCGGGGCGACCGCCGATGCCTTCACCCTGCTCGAGCGGCTGGAGGCGAAGCTGGAACGCTTCCCCGACCAGCTCGAGCGCGCCTGCGTGGAACTCGCCAAGGACTGGCGCTCGGACCGCTACCTGCGCCGGCTGGAGGCGCTGCTCTCGGTCGCCGACGGCAAGCGCAGCCTGCTGCTGACCGGCCAGGGCGACGTGCTGGAGCCCGAGGATGCGGTCATCGGCATCGGCTCGGGCGGCAATTTCGCCCTCGCCGCCGCCCGCGCCCTGCTGCCGGTCGAGGGCCTGACCGCCGAGGACATCGTCCGCCGCGCCATGAAGATAGCGGGCGACATCTGCGTCTATACCAACGGCAACATCATCGTCGAAACCCTGGAAGCGGCCTGAGACATGACCACGGAAACCGTCAACCTCTCGCCGCGTGAGATCGTCTCCGAGCTCGACCGCTACATCATCGGCCAGAACGACGCCAAGCGCGCCGTCGCCATCGCGCTCCGCAACCGCTGGCGCCGCCAGCAGCTGCCCGAGGGCATCCGCGAGGAGGTGGTGCCGAAGAACATCCTGATGATCGGCCCGACCGGCTGCGGCAAGACCGAGATCGCCCGCCGCCTCGCCAGGCTGGCGAACGCGCCCTTCCTGAAGGTCGAGGCGACCAAGTTCACCGAGGTCGGCTACGTCGGCCGCGACGTCGACAGCATCATCCGCGACCTGGTCGAGGTGAGCATCACCCAGACCCGCGAGGCCTCCCGCAAGGGGGTCCAGGCCAAGGCCGAGCTCGCCGCCGAGGAGAAGCTGGTGACCGCGCTGGTCGGCGAGGGCGCCTCCGGCGAGACCCGGCTCAAGTTCCGCCGCATGCTGCGCGAGGGCCAGCTCGAGACCCGCGAGGTCGAGGTCCAGGTGACCGATGCCGGGGGTGGCATGCCGCTCGGCATGATGGACCTGCCGGGCGCCCAGGGCATGCAGATGCAGGGCATGCAGGACATGCTCGGCAAGATGTTCGGCGGCCGCACCAAGCCGCGCAAGATGACCGTCGGCGAGGCCCGCATCACCCTCGTCAAGGAGGAGGCCGACAAGCTGGTGGACCAGGAGGCGCTGACCCGCGCCGCCATCGCCAACGTCGAGAACAACGGCATCGTCTTCCTCGACGAGATCGACAAGGTCGCCCGCAGCAGCGAGGGCGGGGTCAAGGGCGGCGACGTCTCCCGCGAGGGGGTGCAGCGCGACCTGCTGCCGCTGATCGAGGGCACCACCGTCACCACCAAGCACGGGCCGGTGAAGACCGACCACATCCTCTTCATCGCCTCCGGCGCCTTCCACCTCTCGAAGCCCTCCGACCTGCTGCCCGAGCTGCAGGGCCGGCTGCCGATCCGCGTCGAGCTGACGGCGCTGACCCGCGACGACATGCGCCGCATCCTGACCGAGCCGGAGCACTCCCTCATCAAGCAGTACACCGCGCTGCTGGGGACCGAGGGGCTGACGCTCGACATCACCGCCGATGCGGTGGATGCGATCGCCGACCTCGCGACGGACATCAACGCCAAGGTCGAGAACATCGGCGCCCGGCGGCTGGCGACGGTGCTGGAGCGGCTGCTGGAGGAGATCTCCTTCACCGCCTCCGACCGCGGCGGCGAGAGCGTGGCGGTGGATGCCGGCTACGTCCGGGAGAAGGTGGCGCCGCTGGCCGGCAGCGCCGACCTCAGCCGCTACATCCTCTAGGTGGCGGCCAGCCGGAAGGTCGCCTCGCTCGGCCTGCTGCTGCCCTACCTGAAGCCCTACCGCGGGCGGGTGGCGCTGGCCGCGGTGGCGCTGGTCGCCGCCTCCGGCCTGGTGCTCGGCCTCGGCCAGGGGGTGCGGCATCTGGTCGACGAGGGCTTCGGCGGCGGCAGCGCCGCGGCGCTCGACCGCACCGCGCTGGCGATGTTCGGCCTGGTCGCGGCGCTGGCCGCGGCCACCTGCGGCCGCTTCTTCCTGATGGCCTGGCTGGGCGAGCGCGTCGCCGCCGACCTGCGGCGCGACGTCTTCGACCACCTGCTGACCCTCTCGCCGGCCTATTACGAGACCACCCGCACCGGCGACATCCTCTCCCGCCTCACCGCCGATGTCGCGCTGCTGCAGGCGCTGACCGGCTCCGCCATCTCCATGGGGCTGCGCAACATCCTCACCGGCGGCGGCGCCTTCGCCATGCTGCTGTTCACCAGCCCCAAATTGGCGGGCATCATTGCCGTGGTGGTGCCGCTGGTGGTGGTGCCGATGATCGCCTTCGGCCGGCGGGAGAAGCGCCTCTCGCGCACCGCGCAGGAACGCGTCGCCGACCTCAGCGACACCGCGGAGGAGACCATCAACGGCCTCCGCGCCGTGCAGGCCTTCACCCACGAGGCGGTGGACCGGGCGCGCTACAGCGTCCAGATCGAAAGCTCGGTCGCCGCCGCGCTGCGGCGGATCGGCACCAGGGCACTGCTGATCCTGGCGGTGATCCTGCTCGGCTTCGGCGCCGTCACCTTCAGCCTCTGGGTCGGCGGGCGGGACGTGATCGAGGGGCGGATGACCGGCGGCGAGCTCTCGGCCTTCGTGCTCTACGCCGTCATGCTGGCCACCTCCGGCGCCAGCCTCTCCGAGGTCTGGGGCGAGGTGCAGCGCGCCGCCGGCGCCGCCGAGCGGCTGCTGGAGCTGCTGGCCCAGCGCCCGGCCATCGCCGCCCCCGCCGCGCCGCTGGCCCTGCCCAGCCCGACCCGCGGCCGCATCGCCTTCGAGGCGGTCACCTTCCGCTACCCGACCCGGCCGGACCACCCCGCGCTCGATCGCTTCTCCCTGGTGGTGGAACCCGGCGAGACGGTGGCGCTGGTCGGGCCCTCGGGCGCCGGCAAGACCACCGTGCTGCAGCTGCTGCTGCGCTTCTACGACCCGCAGTCGGGCCGGGTGCGGCTCGACGGGGTGGACATCGCCCAGGTGGACCCGACCGCGCTGCGAAGGCGCCTCGGCCTGGTGCCGCAGGACCCCGTCATCTTCAGCGCCACCGCGCGGGAGAACATCCGCTTCGGCCGGCCGGATGCGACCGATGCCGAGATCGACGCCGCCGTCCGCGCCGCCGCGGCGGATTTCCTGGGCGCGCTGCCGCAGGGCCTCGACACCCATCTCGGCACCAAGGGGGTGATGCTCTCGGGCGGGCAGCGCCAGCGCGTCGCCATCGCCCGGGCCATCCTGCGCGACCCGGCGGTGCTGCTGCTGGACGAGGCGACCAGCGCGCTGGACGCGGAATCGGAGCAGGCGGTGCAGCATGCGCTGACGGTGCTGGCCCGCGACCGCACCACGCTGGTGGTGGCGCACCGGCTGGCGACGGTGCGGCGGGCCGACCGGATCATCGTGCTGGAGGCCGGGCGGATCGTGGCGACCGGGACGCATGAGGCGCTGGTCCGGGAAGGCGGCCTGTACGGGCGGCTGGCGGCGCTGCAATTCGGCTGAGGGAGGGCAGGTCACGCCGGCAGCCTGTCCGGCCCGCCTCCGGACCGTCCGCCCGGTTGCAACGATCGTCCCTGCTTCGCGTTTTCGGGTGGTCATTCCACAGCACTCCGTCACCTGATCGGCTGCCCTCCCGTGTCGCCACGGAGCCGGACGGCTGCCGCAGGAGGCTGCGCCAGCGTAGGGGGGGCGGCTCTTGGCCGACATGAACGAAACCGACCACGCGGAATTGCTGCGCCAGCAGACGGTCCTGGCCCGCTTCGGCGAATTCGCCATCAAGTCCGATGACCTGGACGGGATCCTGACCGAGGCCTGCAGCCTGATCGGGGGTGCCCTCGGCACCGACCTCGCCAAGGTCATGGAGCTGCGCGAGGACGGCGAGACCCTGTTCGTCCGCGCCGGCGTGGGCTGGAAGCCGGGCGTGGTCGGCGAAGCGACGGTCAAGGCCTCGGACCACACCTCGGAAGGCCATGCGCTGAAGACGGGCAGGCCGATGATCTCCCCCGACATCGCCGAGGAGAGGCGCTTCAGCTATCCGCCCTTCCTGACCGAGAACGGGGTCAAGGCGGTGGCCAATGTCCCGATCATCGGCAAGGAGGGAGAGCCTCCCTTCGGCATCCTGCAGATCGACAGCCGCGAGCCGCGCCGCTTCACCGATGCCGACACCGCCTTCCTCCGCACCTATGCCAACCTCATCTCGGCCGCGATGGACCGCCTGCGCGCGACCGAGGACCTCCGCGACCGCGAGGCGCGGCTGCGCCGGAGCGAGGAGCGGTTCCGCCGCGTCAGCGAGATCGAGACGGTCGGGGTGATCTTCTTCGACACCGAGGGCCGGATCACCGACGGCAACGCCGCCTTCCTGCGGATGTCCGGCTTCACCCGCGAGGACGTCGAGGCGCGCCGGCTGCGATGGGACAGGCTCACCCCGCCGGAGTGGATGGCGCAGACCCTGGCCTGCCTGGAGGAGCTGAAGGCGACCGGCCAGGGCACCCCCTTCGAGAAGGAATACTTCCGCAAGGACGGCTCGCGTTGGTGGGGGCTCTTTGCCGGGCGGATGCTGGACGACGGCACCGCGGTCGAGCTCGTGCTCGACATCACCACCCGCAAGGCGGCCGAGCAGGCGACCCGCGACAGCGAGGCGCGGCTGCGCTCCCTGGTGGAGGGCATCCCGCAGCTCGTCTTCCGCTCGCGCAGTTCGGGGGAGCGGATCTGGGGCAGCCCGCAGTGGCTCGACTATGCCGGGCAGTCGGAGACGGAGAGCGTCGGCCTGGGCTGGCTCGATGCCATCCACCCCGGCGACCGGGCGGCGACCCTGGCGGCCTGGGGCGCGGCGGAGGCGCGCGGCCTGTTCGCGGTCGAGCACCGCACCTTCCGTGCCGCCGACCGGAGCTGGCGCTGGTTCCAGAGCCGCGCCACGCCGGTGCGGGACGCCGGCGGCCGCATCCTCGAATGGTTCGGCACCTCGACCGACATCGACGACCAGGTGCGCGCCCGCGAGCTGCTGGCCCGTGGCCACGAGCAGCTGGAGGCGCAGGTCGCCGCGCGCACCGCCGAGCTGGAGGAGGCCCTGGCCACCCTGCAGACGGAGATGGCGCAGCGCGAGCGGGCCGAGGCGGCGCTCCGCCAGGCCCAGAAGATGGACGCGGTGGGCCAACTCACGGGCGGGATCGCGCATGACTTCAACAACATGCTCCAGGGCATCGGGGGCAGCCTCGACATGGTGCGGCGGCGGATCGCCGACGGCCGGATCGACGAGGTGCAGCGCTACCTCGATCCCGCGCGCCAGGCGGTGGAGCGGGCCGCCGGCCTGACCCGGCGGCTCCTCGCCTTCGCCCGGCGGCAGCGGCTGGACCCGAAGCCGCTGGACTCGGACGCGCTGGTGGCGGGGCTGGCGGATCTGATCCGGCGGACGGTGGGGCCCGCGGTCCGGCTGGAGCTGCACCTGCGCGACGGCAAGGCGCGGGTGCTCTGCGATCCCGGCGAACTCGAGAGCGCGCTGCTGAACCTCTGCATCAACGCCCGCGACGCCATGACGGAGGGCGGCAGGCTGGTCATCGACACCGCCGATGTCCGCCTGCAGGCCACGGAGGCCGGCGGGCCGGAGGACGCGGCGCCGGGCGACTACGTGGCGATCACGGTCACCGACACCGGCCGGGGCATGCCCGCGGGGGTGCTGGAACGGGCCTTCGAGCCCTTCTTCACCACCAAGCCCCTGGGCCAGGGGACGGGGCTCGGGCTGAGCCAGGTCTACGGCTTCGTGCGGCAGTCGGGCGGGGTCGTCCAGCTCGAGAGCACGCCGGGGAAGGGGACGTCGGTGCGGCTCTGCCTGCCGCAGCACCAGCAGCGGGGGCCCGTCGACAGCCCTGCCGCCGCCGAGGCGCCGAGGACGGCGGGGATCGACCAGACCGTCCTGCTGGTGGACGACGACGACACCGGGCGGCAGGCCTCGGCCGAGCGCCTGCGCGAGCTCGGCTACCGGGTGCTGGAGGCGGTGGACGGGCCCGCGGCCATGCATCTGCTGGAGGGCGGCGTGCGCGTCGACATGCTGGTTACCGACGTGGGCCTGCCGAACGGAATGAACGGGCGGCAGGTCGCCGAGGCGGTGCAGGAGCGGCGGCCCGGGATACCGCTGCTGTTCATCACCGGCTACGCGGGAACCGAGCTCCCGCCGGGCAGCGAGGTGATCGACAAGCCCTTCGCCCTCGATACCCTGGCGCGGCGGGTCCAGGCGGCCCTGGCGCGGCGCTGAGGCCCGGGGCACCGGCAGGCCCGCCTGCCGCGGCGCGGCGATGCCGATGGCGTCGATCGGGCGGCCGGCCGTCAGCCCGGGATGATCGCCGCCAGCTCGGCAGCCGCCGTCAGCATCGGGTAGTGGCCGGTGTCCAGCTCGTGCCAGCTCGCCCCCAGCGCCTCCCGCGCCCGCTGCTGATGCGCCAGCGGCGGGTTCTGGCTGCGGCGGCACCAGATGACCGCGGCGCGCCCCGGCTCCCGCCACGCGGGCATGGACCAGAAGCGCGGCAGATCCACCCTGGCCACCATGGTGGCGATCGGCTGCTGGGTGATCCGCGCCAGGGTCCAGGCGCGCAGTTCGGGGTCGAGGTCGGCAAACAGCCGCCCCTCCGCATCCGCCCTGGAGGGCCCGCTGGTCAGCGCGGTATTCACCGCCGTCGGCCGGTCGACGATATCCGGCAGCGCCTCCCCGTCCCGCAGCGCCAGCGCATCGGCGAAGACCACACGGGCGATGCGCTCGGGCGCCAGCTCGGCCAGCCGTGCCATGACCATCCCCCCGGTCGAGGTCCCGGCCACCACCACGCCGGCCAGGTCCTCATGGAACAGCAGCCCGGCCAGCTCCGCCGCTTGGCTCTCCGTGGTGATGCCCGGCCGGACCAGGGGCGCCCGCTCGCCGCAGCCGTCGAGGCTGGGGGCCAGCACCACATGCCCCGCCGCGCGCAGCCGGGCGGCGACGCGGGTCCAGATCCAGCCGCCCTGATAGGCGCCGTGGATCAGCAGGATATTGGCCATGTCCGTCCTCCCTTTTCCCGGCATCATGGACCGGGTGCAGAAAGGTTGACAGGGCCGGTCGCCCGACCAACCCTGCCGCCAAAGCCATCAGGGAAACGCACCGATGCCCAGCCTCGTGATCCGCAACGGCACCATCGTCGACGGCAGCGGCGGCACGCCCTTCAAGGGCGATATCGCGATCGAGGACGGCCGCATCACCCAGGTCGGGGTGGTGACGGCCCGCGGCGCGGAGGAGATCGATGCCAAGGGCATGATCGTCACCCCCGGCTTCGTCGACATCCACACCCACTACGATGCCCAGGCGACCTGGAGCAGCCATCTCGACAGCTCCTCGCTGAATGGCGTCACCACCGTGCTGATCGGCAATTGCGGCGTCGGCTTCGCCCCCTGCCGCCCCGGCGCCCGCGATGCGCTGGTCAAGCTGATGGAAGGCGTCGAGGACCTGCCCGAGGTGGTGCTCACCGAGGGCCTGCCCTGGAACTGGGAGAGCTTCCCGCAATTCCTCGACGTGCTCGGCGCCCGCCAATACGACATGGACATCGCCACGCAGGTCACCCACGCCCCGCTGCGGGTGCATGTGATGGGCGACCGCGCCGCCGCCTATGCCGAGGCGACGCCGGCCGAATGCGAGGAGATGGCGCGCCTGGCCGCCGAGGGCATCCGCGCCGGGGCGCTCGGCTTCTCCACCTCGCGCGCCATCGCCCACAAGACCCTGGCCGGGGTGCATACCCCGACGCTGGGCACCCCCGAGGCCGAGCTCGAGACCATCGGCCGCGCGGTGGGCGAGGCCGGGGCGAGCTGGCTGCAGGTCATCTCCGACTTCGACGAGCCGGAGGACGAATTCGCCCGCCTCCAGCGCATCGCCGCCGCCTCCGGCAAGCCGATGACCTTCAGCCTGTTGCAGCGGGAAAGCCGCCCCTGGCTCTGGCGCTTCCTGCTGGAGAAGGTGGAGGCGGCGAATGCCGCCGGCATCCCGATGACCGGCCAGGTGATGGGCCGGCCGGTCGGGCTGATGTTCGGCTTCGAGCTGTCGCAGCACCCCTTCGTCGCCCGCCCCGCCTGGAAGGAGGTGGCGCACCTGCCCTTCGCCGAGAAGATGGCGGCGATCCGTGCCCCCGGCTTCAAGGAGCGGATCCTGGCCGAGGACGTGCCCGACCCGGCGCTGCGCGCCCGGATGAACACCTGGTCCATGATCTTCAAGCTCGGCGATCCGCCGGACTACGAGCCGCCGGCCGAGACCAGCGTCGGCGCCGTCGCCGCCGCCACCGGCCGCGACCCGGCCGAGCTCTGCTGGGAATGGATGATGGAGCGGGACGGCCACGCCATCCTGAACCGCCCGATCATCAACTACGCCGACCACGACCTGGAGGCGGTGCGGGAGATGGTGGTGCATCCGCAGACCCTGCTGGGCCTCGGCGACGGCGGCGCGCATGTTGGCATCATCTGCGACAGCTCCTCGACCACCCACATGCTGTCCTACTGGACCCGGGACCGCACCCGCGGCGCCAGGCTGCCGCTGGAATTCGCGGTCAAGCGCCTGACGCGGGACAACGCGCTCGCGCTCGGCCTCGCCGACCGCGGCCTGATCGCCGAGGGCAAGAAGGCCGACCTCAACATCATCGACTACGACCGGCTGCAGATCCGCGTGCCGGAGATGCGCTATGACCTGCCGGCGGGCGGCAAGCGGCTGATCCAGGAGGCCGACGGCTACGTGGCCACCATCGTCGCCGGCGAGGTCGTCACCCGCGAGGGCAAGCCGACCGGGGCGCTGCCCGGCCGGCTGGTGCGCGGCGCCCAGGCCTGAGGCGGGTCAGGACACCAGGCGGCTGAGGGCGAATTCGAGGGCCAGGACCAGGCCGGTGACATAGGCGGCGGCCAGGGCGAAGCCGGCGGTGTCGCTCTGCGCGGCCATGGCGCGGGCCTTGGTCCGGTTCGGGGCGATGAAGGTCATGCGGCGATCTCCTTGGGGGAAGGGCGGTCCGCGGTAGGCGCGGCCGTTGGGCGGTAGATGGGCCCGGGGCGGCCCCGGCGCCAACGCACAAGATGAATAGTGCCCATCCATCCGATGGATGCATCCGGGCCGGAACGACGAAAGGGCGCCCGAAGGCGCCCTGCCGTGTCCGGGGCGGGACCCGCGGCGGGGATCAGCCGCGCGGCTGGGTCGCCCGCTGGCTGGCCAGGGCCGCGCCATAGGTCGGCGCCGGCACGTAGACCAGCTTCTGCTCATTGGCGCCGCCGACCAGCACGCCGATCAGGCCGGAGGACGCCTGCGCCGTGGTGCGGCCGGCATAGGCGAGGCTGCGGCTGCTGGCGTCGCCGGTCAGCCGGGCATAGCCGCCGCCGACCACGTTCTCGCTCGGCACCGGATACTCGACGCGGGGGCCGCCGTCGCCGCCGCCGCCGACAAGGCGGGGGCCGTTGTCCTGGGCAAAGGCCGGGGCGCCGGCGGCGCCGAGGGCGATCAGGGTAGCAAGGGCTGCAGTGCGGAACATCATCGTATCTCCATCGGGTGGCGGGGTCTGCCCCCGCCTTCGAGACGGAAGATGTGCCCGTACCCCGCCCCGGGCCAATGCGAAGCCCGGATGGCGGGTATCCACGGGATGGATGCATGGCCGGGCAACCACTCGGCTATGGCTGGGGCTCCCGATCCCCGAGGAGGACGCCATGCCACGCCCGCTGCCGCCGGAGACCACGCTCGAGGCCGCCGCCGCCCGCTATGGCGCCGCCTTCGGCGCGGATGCGCTGCCCTGCCTCTGCGGGGTCAGCGGCGACGCCGTGCCGACCGCGGTCGCCATGCTGACCCATGCCGTGGCCGCCCGGCGGCCGCTGCGCTACGCCGCCATCGCCGAGGCGACCGGCCTGCCGCCGCCGCCGCTGCATGGCGCGCTGTGAGCGTGAAGGCGCCGGCGGCAGGGCCATGCGAAGATTCGCCGCTTCGTTCGGCCCGCTGACTGAACCCCCGCCCGGCCGAACCCGTTTCCAGGTAAGTACACCTCAGGAACACGGAGCGACCATGCTGAACCGCCGCATCGCCCTGCTCGGCCTCGCCGCCGGCGCCGCCCTGACCCCCGTCGCCCTCGTCCCGGCCGCCTCGGCCCGCACCTTCTCCCCCAGCGAGCACACCGCCATGACCCTGATGGGCGGCACCCTGGCGAAGCAGACCAGCGAGCTCGCGCAGGAACGCGCCCGCCATGCCGCGGTGAAGCAATTCGCCACCTTCGAGATCGCCGAGCAGACCGCCATCGCCCAGGTGCTGACCGACCTGCCGAACCCGCCGCCGGCGCCGCTCGACGCCGACCATGCCGCGGTGCTCAAGACCCTGCAGGACACCCCGGCCGGCCCGGCCTTCGACCGGGCCTATGTCCAGGCCCAGATCCAGGGCCACGAGGAGCTGCTGATGGTCCAGCAGGGCTACCTCGACGACACCAACCGCCGGACCGATGGCCAGCACATCGCCGTCCTCGCCCGGGTCTCGATCCAGCAGCACCTCTCGATGCTGCGCGAGCTCCAGCGGCTGCTCGCCGCCTGATGGCCGGCGCGCCGCCGGCCCCGCCGGCGGCGTGCCCCCCCTTCAGCCGGGGATGCGGACCGGCAGGTCGGTGATCCCATGGACGAAGGCGGAGTAGACCCGCTGCGGCTTCCCCACCACCTCGATGGTGGGGAAGCGCTGCAGGATCTCCTCCCACAGGATCTTCAGCTGCATCTCGGCCAGCCGGTTGCCGACGCAGCGGTGGATGCCGAAGCCGAAGGAGAGGTGCTGGCGCGGCCGCTTGCGGTCGATGAGGAAGCGGTCGGGCTCCTCGATCGCCGCCGGGTCGCGGTTGCCCGAGATGTACCACATGACCACCTTCTCGCCGGCGCGGATGGTCCGGCCGCCGACCTCGAAATCCGCGGTCGCGGTGCGCCGCATGTGGGCGAGCGGCGTCTGGTAGCGGATGATCTCCGGCACCATGGTCTCGACCAGCGCCGGGTTGGCGCGCAGCTTGGCGTATTCCGCCGGGTTCTCGTTCAGGAACAGCACGCCGCCGCTGATCGAATTGCGCGTGGTGTCGTTGCCGCCGACGATCAGCAGCACCAGGTTGCCCATGAACTCCCGCGGGGTCATGTTCCGCGTCGCCGCGCCATGCGCCAGCATCGAGATCAGGTCGGGCCGCGGCGCCGCATTCACCCGCTCGTTCCACAGCCCGGTGAAGACGCCGAGCATCTCGGCCAGCGCCGCCTCGCGCTGGTCCTCGGTCTCGATCAGCCCGCCCGGCATCGGCAGCGCCGTGGCGCAGTCCGACCAGTGCGACAGCCGCCGCCGCTGCTCCTGCGGGAAGTCGAACAGCGTCGCCAGCATCGAGACCGTCAGCTCGATCGAGACCCGGTCCACCCAGTTGAAGGTCTCGTTGCGCGGCAGGCCCTCCAGGATCTCGATCGCCCGGGCCCGGATGATGCCCTCCATCTTGGCCAGGTTGTCGGGGGCCACGATGGGCTGCACCACCTTGCGCTGGTCGTCGTGCTGCGGCGGGTCCATGGCGATGAACATCGGCAGCCGCAGCGCCTTGTCGCGGTCGCGGATGGAGATGCCGCCATGCAGGCTGTCGCTGGACAGCACCTTGTGCGCCAGTTCGCACTGCATGATGTCCTTGTAGGTCGTGATGGACCAGTAGGGGCCGAACATGCTCTCGGGGCAGTGGTGCACCGGCGCCTCCGCCCGCAGCCGGGCGAAATAGGGCTGCCAGGCATCGTCCCGGAAGATCGCGGGGTTGCTCGGGTCGAGCCGGTCCAGCGGCGTGGTGGCGGCGATGCGGGCATGGTCCATATCGACGGGGGCATTCATGGCCTTCTCCTCCCTATGGGTCGGCGTTGTTCTAGTGCTGGGCCTCCGGCATGTGCACCACCAGCCCGTCCAGCGCCTCGGACATGGTGATCTGGCAGGCCAGCCGCGAATTCGGCTGCGCCGTGGCGGCGAAGCCCAGCATGCTCGCCTCCTGCTCGCCCGGCGTGCCGGTCTTGGCCAGCCATTCCTCCGGCACGAAGACATGGCAGGTGGCGCAGGCGCATTCGCCGCCGCAATCGGCGTCGATGCCGGGAATATTGTTCTCGATCGCCCCCTGCATCACCGACAGCCCGGCCTCCAGCTCGATGCCGTGCTCGCGGCCGTTATACTCGACATAGGTCACCCGCGGCATCCGTTCCCCCTTCGTTGGTTCAGGCGCAGAGGTCCTTCAGCGACTGCGCGGGATCGCGCAGCGCCGCGGGCGCCACCTGCATCTGCTTCGCCACCATGACGCGCCCGGCCATGAAATCCGCCGGCGCGTTCACCGCCTCCACCGCCAGCACCCGCTGCGCGGCGTCCAGGTGGAAGACCGCGAAGCTGGCGCTATCGGGGTCGCCGCGCAGCACCGCCTCGGCCGGGTCGAAGGCGAGGCCGGCCATCTGCAGCCGCAGCTCGTACTGGTCGGACCAGAACCACGGCACCTCCGGCAGCGGCGGCGGGCGGCCGCAGATGTCGGCCGCCGCCTGCTTCGCCTGCTCGATCGCATTGGGCACGGATTCCAGCCGCACCTCCCGGCCATAGAGCGGCAACGGCCGGCGGGTGCAGTCGCCGATGGCATAGATCAGCGGGTCGCTGGTCCTGGCCGCCAAGTCCACCGCCACCCCGCCGCCGGCATCGAGCCCCGCGGCCAGCGCCATCGCCTCGTTCGGCGCCGCGCCGACGCCGACCAGCACCGCGTCGCAGCCCAGCCGGCGGCCGTCCTGCAGCAGCAGGCCGGTGGCCAGCCCGTCCCGGCCCTCGATCGCCTCGACGCCGGCCCCGGTCAGGATCTCGACGCCGCGGGCGCGGTGCTGCGCGGCGAGGAAGCCGGACAGCGCCAGCCCGGCGACCCGCGCCAGCACCCGTGCCTCGCGCTCGATGACCACCGCCGCGCCGCCCAGCGCCCGGGCCGAGGCGGCGACCTCCAGCCCGATGTAGCCGGCCCCGATGATCGCCAGCCGGCGGCCGGGCCCGAGCACCCGGGCCAGCGCATCGGCATCCGCCGCGTGGCGCAGCGTCAGCACGTTGGCGAAGGCCTCGCCCGCCAGCCCGAGCCGGCGCGGCGCCGCGCCGGTCGCCAGGATCAGCCGGGCATAGGGCAGGGCGGTGCCGTCGCCGAGGCGGACCACTTGCGCCGCGCGGTCGATGGCGACGGCCGTGGTGCCGAGCCGGGTCTCGATGGCGTATTGGGCGTAGAAGCGGGCCGGGCGCAGCAGCAGGCTCTCGGCGGTGGCCTCGCCCTTCAGCCAGGCCTTGGACAGCGGCGGCCGCTGGTAGGGCAGGCCGGGTTCCTCGCCCAGCAGGGTGATGCCGCCCTTCCAGCCGTATTGCCGCAGGAAGGCCGCGGCGGCGCCGCCCGCGTGGCCGGCGCCGATGATGACGAGTCCTGGCTCGGCCGGATCCACCTGGGCATGGCCCTCCCGTTCGGTCGAGCATCCCACACAAGCCCGCGGGCGGCGTCAAGCGAAGCCGCCCGCGGGCCACGGCTCCCGCGGCCCGGGGGAGGGGTACCGTCACATAACCGTCAGGCGGTGCGGCCTTCGCGTTGCATCGCGTTAAGCCCCTAGGACGCGCCCGGCGAACCGGGACGCGAAATCGGGACCCGCCATGCATATGCGCCGGATATTGATCGTGGAGGACGACCCTCTGGTGGCGCTGGACCTCGAGGGCATCGTCCGCGCCTCCGGCGACGAGACCCAGGTGGCCGTGGCCAATACCCTGGTCGAGGCCCGCAACGCCCTGGCGGCCCTGGCCTTCGACGCCGCCTTCCTCGACATCGACATGGCGGATGGCAAGACCTTCGAGGTCGCCGCCCTGCTGCACGCGCGCGGCACGCCCTTCGCCTTCGTCTCGGGGTCCCGGCCCGAGGAGGTGCCGGCGCCGCTGCGGCATGTCCCCTTCGTACCGAAACCCTATCATCCCGAGGACATCGAACGTACCTTGCGCGTGCGCCTGTCGCGCTAGGTTGCAAGGATGTCCGGCCTGAAACTATCGCCCGCCGCCGATGCCGCCGCCGGCCCCGCCCTCCTCTGGGCGGCCTGCGACGCATCCCTTCCCCCCGCCTGGGACGAGGCACGCCGCCTCGCCGCCCTCGACACCTATGCCATCCTCGATACGCCGGCCGAACGTGCCTTCGACGACGTCGTGAAGCTGGTGGCCTCGCTCTGCGACGCGCCGGTCGCGGTGGTGAGCCTGGTCGGCGGCGACCGGCAGTTCTTCAAGGCCGAGGTCGGGCTCGGGGTCCGCGGCACGCCGGTCGACATGTCGATCTGCGCCCATGCCATCCTGCAGTCCGGGCTCTTCGTGGTGCCGGACACCAGGCTCGACCCGCGCTTCGTCAACAACCCGCTGGTCACCGGCGAGCCCTTCCTGCGCTTCTATGCCGGCGCCCCGCTGGAGACCCCGGACGGGGTGCCGCTCGGCACCCTCTGCGTGCTGGACTACCAGCCGCGCCCGGCCGGGCTGACCCCGGCGCAGGAATTCGCCCTGACCGTGCTGGCCCGGCAGGTGATGACCCAGCTCGAGCTGCGCCGCGCCCTGCTGCAGCGCGAGGCCAGCGAGCGGCGCTTCCGCCAGCTCGCCGATGCCATGCCGCAGATGGTCTGGTCCGCCCGGCCGGACGGCTTCCACGACTACTACAACGCCCGCTGGTACGCCCACACCGGCATGGCCCCGGGCTCCACCGACGGCGAGGGCTGGGACGAGATGTTCCACCCCGAGGACCGGGCCGAGGCCTGGGGGCGCTGGCGCCATTCGCTCGCCACCGGCGAGCCCTACGAGGTCGAGTACCGGCTGCGGCGGGCCGACGGCGCCTACCGCTGGACCCTGGGCCGCGCCATGCCCAGCCGCGACGACGCCGGCCGGATCGAGCGCTGGTTCGGCACCTGCACCGACATCGAGGACATCAAGCGCACCGAGGCCGCCCTGCGGCTGAGCGAGGAGCGGCTGCGCCTCGCCCTCAGCGCCGCCGAGATGGTCGGCACCTTCGTCTGGGACGTGGCGGCGGACCGCATCACCGCCGATGCCGGCTATGCCCGGCTGTTCTCGGTGGACCCCGCGCGGATGGCCGGCGGCGTGCCGCTCGGCGAGCTGCTGCCCGCCATCCACCCCGAGGACCTGCCGGCGGTGACGGCGGCGATCGCCGGCAGCGTCGAGAGCGGCGGCAGCTACGAGGCCGAGTACCGCCTGACCCAGGCCGACGGCAGCCTGCGCTGGGTGGTGGCGCGCGGCCGCTGCGAGCACGACGCCGAGGGCCGGCCGCAGCGCTTCCCCGGCGTGGTGGTCGACATCACCGAGCGGAAGCTGGCCGAGGAAGGCCAGGAGCTGCTGGCGCGCGAGCTGTCGCACCGGATCAAGAACATCTTCACCGTGGTCGGCGGCATGGTCTCGCTCTCGGCCATGGGCGCCTCGGGCGAGGTGCGCGGCTTCGCCGGCGTGCTGCGCAAGCGGCTGAACGCGCTGGCGGCGGCGCATGAATACGTCCGTCCGCACGGCCCGGACAACCGCCCGGCCGAGGTGGAGACCACGCTGCGCGGCCTGCTGGCGGCGCTGCTGGCGCCCTATGGCGCGGCCGAGGCGGGGCGGCTGCAGCTCGAGGGCGACGACGTGCCGATCGGGGTGAAGGCCGCCACCTCGCTGGCGCTGATCCTGCACGAGCTGGCGACCAATGCCGCCAAGTACGGCGCGCTCTCCTCCAGCGAGGGCCGCGTCGCCATCAACGGCACCCGGACCGGCGAGCGCTTCGCCCTGGTCTGGCAGGAACGCGGCGGCCCCGGGATCGAGGGCCCGCCGGAGCGCCGCGGCTTCGGCACCATCCTGGCCGAACGCGGCGCCATCACCCAGCTGGGCGGCAGCATCCACCACGACTGGGCGCCGGAAGGGCTGACCCTGCGGCTGGACGTGCCGCTGGGCCGCCTGGCGCACTGACCCCCGCCCGGTTCAGCTGTCGAGCAGCCGCCGCACCGCCGCCCCGATGAAGGCGGCATCCGGCGGGTTCGGCTGCGGGTTGCCGGCGCGGTGGCCCCAGATGCTGGGGATGGGCAGCAGCTCCGCGTCCCGCAGGTGCGGCAGCTCCGCCTCGTTGTCCGCCACCCGGAAGTAGAGGTCGGTCGCCGAGGGCAGCAGCAGCACCCGGGCGCGAATCGCCCCGAGCGCCCGGGCCAGGTCGCCGCCGTAGCGCGGGTCGTCGCCGATGTCCCCGGCGTCCCAGGTGCGGAGCTGCGCCAGCAGGTCGGCCGCCGCCCGCCGGGCAAAGCGCTCCTCCCAGTCGGTGCGGAGGAAGGTCTCGAGGTCGGGGGCGCCGAGCGCGGTCAGGTGCAGGTTGGCGCGGTAGAAATCCTGGCTCAGCGCCCAGCTCGCATAGACCCGGCCGAAGGCCCGCAGCGCCTTCAGGGGTTGGGCGGAGAACCGGCCGCGGCCGTCGTACTCCGGCGCCGCCTCCAGCACCGCCATCTGGCTCTGCAGAAAGACGCGGTTGTGCACGGCGGTGCGGGCGCTGCCGCAATTGACGACGATGCGCTCCACCGCCTCGGGGAAGGCCGCGGCCCAGTGGTAGGCCTGCTGCGCGCCCATGGACCAGCCATAGACGGCATGCAGCCGGGTGACGCCGAAGACCTCCGCCAGCAGCCGCCGCTGCGCCCGGACATTGTCCCAGGCGGTGACCAGCGCCGGCCAGTCCGCGCAGTTCGAGGGCGAGGTCGAGAGCCCGTTGCCGAACATGTCGGGGATGACGATGAACCAGCGCCCCGGGTCCAGCACCCCCTCCGGCCCGATCAGCCATTCGAGGTCCGGGTGCTGCGCGCCGTAGCTGGTCGGGTAGAGCACCACGTTGTCCCGCGCGGCATTCAGCGTGCCATGGGTCTTCCAGACCAGCTTCGCGCCCGGCAGCACGCCGCCCCGGTGCAGCGGCAGGTCGCCGAGCGCGAAGATGCCTTCGTCGGTCATGCCCGCATGCCCTTCAGGTGCCCGGCGTGCCAGCTTGCATAGCCGGGGTGCACATGCGCCAGCCGGTCGCGCAGCACCGCATGCGCCTCGCCCAGCCGGTGGAAGGGGATGAAGGGATAGAGGTGATGCTCGGCGTGGAAGGGCATGTTCCACATCAGCAGCCGCATCGCCCGTGTCGTCAGCATGGTGCGGGTATTGGTCAGCCCGTTGCGGTCCTCCGAGCAGCCGGTATGCTCGGTGAAGAGGTACAGCCGCAGCGCCGCCTGCCCGATAAGCTGCGGCAGCACCCAGAACAGCAGCAGCGCCCGCCCGCCGAAGACGAGGCCGACCAGCAGCAGGAGCGCCACCGTCACCGCCAGCTGCGCCCGCATGGAGCGCACGACGCGCGGTGCCGCCGCCGGATGGATGTAGGGATAGGCGGAGAAATCCCCCCGCAGCGCATCCCGCATGAAGCGGGCCCGCGAGGCCCAGTATCCCACCCCCAGCATCCGCTTGAGGTAGCCCTTGAAGTCCTGCGGGATCGGCGCCGCCAGCAGCTCCGGGTCCTTCGCCGGGTCCTGGGTATGGCGGTGATGCGCCAGGTGGAACTGCTGGTAGAAGTGCCAGTTGAACAGCGAGGGCAGCCCCGCCAGCCAGCCCACCACCGCGTTCAGCCGGCGATTGGCGAAGGCGGTCTGGTGCATGGTCTCGTGGAAGGGCGCGAAGAGCGCCGCCTGCACCAGGCCCAGCAGTACGACGGCCGGCACCAGCCAGATCCCCTCCGCCCAGGTCACCAGCGCCCCGCTGCCGAGCAGCAGCGCGAGGTGGATGCCGAGCTGCGCGAGACCCCGCCGGTCGGAGCGGCCGGCCAGGTGCATCATGGTCGAGGGAGCGGGTGCCTGCATGTCAGAAGGTGACCTCGCGGTTGACGTCCTTGTAGAGCAGGTAGGCGGCGCCGCCCCAGCCGGTGCAGTAGAACTGCTGCGGCACGAAGGGGCCCATCCAGGCGAAGTCGCCGGTCCAGAGCTCGTGCCAGTCGCGGTCCAGCAGCTGCAGCCCCTGGCCTTCCAGCATCAGCAGCCCATGCTCCATCACATGCGTCTCGACGCAGTGGAAATGGGTGCCGCGGTCGAAGCCCATGATGTTCATCTCGAAATCCATGGCCATGTCGAGATTGCCCAGCAGGTACTGCCGCCAGCGGCCGCTGTCGTCGACGCGGGTCACCGGCGTGTCCTCCCGCGTGCCGAAGCGGGGCAGGGGCGCATCGATCCCCGCGGCCGGGACATAGGGCCGGCTGATCCAGACCGCCTTGGCCAGCGCCGCGCCCGGGTTGCGCAGGCTGTAGCTGGCGCCGGCCGGGACATAGGCGAAGCCGCCCGCATCCAGCGAGGCGCTGGCATCGTCGGCGGCGACGTCCAGCGTGCCTTCCAGCACGTAGAGGAAATGCTCCAGCCCATCCATCCGCGGCGCGGTGGTGCCGCCGCCCGGTGCCGCCTCCAGCCGCCCCTGGGCGAAGCCGGCGCCCATCTTCGGTGTCGCCTGGTAGAAGACCGAGGCCTGGTGCAGCCAGGGCACGAAGCTCGGGAACATGCCGTCCGGCGGCAGGACGGCATAGTTGCGCGTGACCAGGCTGCGGTTGTGGCCGATGACACCGGGAGGCACCGGGGCCGAGATTGGGGCGGGCATATCAGGCTCCGAAGGTGAAGACGCTCGCCGGCTCCTCGGTGAAGCGGCGTGCCCTCCGCAGCCGGCCGGCCATCTGTTCCACATAGGGCGCGGCCGCGCAAAGCAGTTCGAACTGCCGGGCATTCAGGGTCAGCCCCGCCCGCCGGGCGATCAGCGCGATGGCGTCCCGCTCGGCCGGGGTGACCTCGGCCGGCGTCGGGTCCGGCACCGGGGGGAGGGGAGGCGCCGCGGCCCCCGCCACCAGCGCCGGCCGCCGCTCCCGCCAGGGCGTCGCCCGCTCATAGGCATCGGCCAGGCGCAGCACCACGGCATCGTCGAAGGGCCGTCCCGCCACCTGCATGGACAATGGCAGCCCCTCCGGCGTGAAGCCGATGCACTGGCTCATCGCCGGCCCGCCGCTGACGTTGAAGGGCGTGGTGAGCGAGCCCTTCTGCCAGAAGTGGATGGTCCGCCAGGCCTCGAGGCGCGGCGCCGGGCCGGGCGCCGCCGTCACCAGCGCGTCGTACTTCGCGTAGAGCGGCTCGAACTCCGCCAGCATCACCCGGCGTTCCCGCTGCGCCTGCATGTAGTCCTCGGCGCGGATCAGGATGGCGGCGAGCGAGCGGCCGAGGAAATCCTCCCCGAATTTCTCCGGGTTCTCCCGCAGCCCCTTCTCGTGCACGGCATAGAGCTCGGATTCCGCCGTCAGCACCTTCACCGCGTAGTAGTCGGCGGCGGGGCGGATGCGCACATCCTCCAGCACCGCGCCGAGGCCGCGCAGGACCTCCAGCGCCGCCTCCATCGCCGCGCGGGCCACGGCCGGCACCGGCACGTCCGTTTCGTACAGCTCCCGCAGGACGCCGATCCGCATGCCGCGGATATCGCCGGTCAGCGCCGCCTGGTAGGGCACCTTCGGCCGGTCGGCACTGGCCGGGTCGCCCGGGTCATGCCCCGCCAGGGCATCGAGCATGATGGCGCAGTCCTCGGCGGTCCAGGCCATCGGCCCGGCATGGTCGTAGCTGAAGGAATTGGTCCAGACCCCGCGGCGCGAGAGCAGCCCATAGGTCGGCTTCAGCCCGGCGATGCCGCAGAGCGCCGCCGGGTTGCGGATGGACCCGCCGGTATCCGAGCCCATCGCCCCCAGCACCAGCCCCGCCGCGACCGCCGCGCCCGAGCCGGAGGACGACCCCCCGGTGACATGCGCGGTGTTCCAGGGGTTGCGCGCCGGCGGCCAGGGCAGGTCGAAGCTCGGCCCGCCATGGGCGAATTCATGCGTCGCCAGCTTGCCCATCAGCACGCCGCCGGCCTCGTAGAGCTTGGCGACGGTGACCGCATCCTCGGCCGGCACGTGGCCCTCGGCGCTGCGCGAATGCCCCGTCGTCGGGATGCCCCTGGTGCCGAAGATGTCCTTCAGCCCGAAGGGGATGCCATGCAGCGGCCCGCGCGGGCCGGAGGCGGCGATCTCCGCCTCCGCCGCCCTGGCCTGCTGCATCGCCAGCTCCGGCGTCGGCCGGATGAAGGCGTTGAGCTGCGGCTCGAGGGCCTCGACCTTGCCGAGCAATTCCGTCGTCAGCTCGACCGGCGAGAGCTGCCGCGCGGCGATCCGGCGGGCGGCCTCGGCGATGGTCCAGTCCGTCATCGCCGTCACTCCGCCCGCAGATGGGTTGTATTGGCCGGCTCTGCCCCGAAGGGCAGGTCGCGCGGCAGGGCGGCCAGCATCGCATCCAGATGCGGCAGCGCCTCCGCCATCTGGGCGAACTGCGCCGCGTCCAGCCCGAGGGCCGCATGCCTGGCCAGCGCCGAGACCTCGGCGCCCCAACCCGCGGCGGGGGCCGGCGCCGCTTGGCTCACCGGATATTCCGGCGGGCCCTCGGCCGGCACCACCGGCCGCTTGCCGCGCCAGGGCGTCGCCGCCTCATAGGCCTGGCCGATCCGCAGCAGGGTCGCCTCGTCGAAGGGCCGCGTGGCGAATTGCAGCGACAGCGGCAGCCCGTTCGGGCCGAAGCCGTTGCAGAGCGAGAGGCAGGGCAGCTGCGCCACGTTCCACGGATTGGTCAGCGGCGGCGCGGCGAAATTCGCCTCCGCCCGCATCTCCGCCATGACCGGCGCCTCGCCCCAGGTGGTGGCGGTCAGCAGCGCATCCACGTCGCGCAGCGCGGCCCGCATTTCGTCGCACAGGAGCCGCTGGAAGCGCTGCGCCTGGACGTATTCGGGGCCGGTGATCATGGCGCCGGGGAAGATGCGGTAGCGGAAGACCTCGCCGTAATCCTGGGGCCGGCTGCGGAGCCAGTCCGCATGGATGGCGAAGCTCTCCGCCGCGCCGGTGACGCGCATGGTCGCCTGGTAGGCGGCCAGCGGATGCAGGGTCACCTCCCGCACCTCGGCGCCCAGGCCGCGCAGCACCGCGACGGCGGCGTCCATGGCGGCGATCACCGGGTCGCTGGCGCGGCGGTCCGTCTCGTACCAGTGCCGCACCAGGCCGATCTTCAGGCCCTTGATGCCGGCGTGCAGCGACGCGCCGTAATCCGGCACGGGCACATCGGCGCTGGCCGGGTCGCGCGGGTCGTGCCCGGCGATCGCCTGCAGCAACAGGGAACAGTCCTCGACCGTCCAGGCCAGCGGCCCGGCATTGTCGAGCGTGTAGCTCAGCGGCAGCACGCCGCGCTTGCTGACCCGGCCATAGGTCGGCTTCAGCCCCGCCGTGCCGCAGAAGGCCGCCGGCAGCCGGATCGACCCACCCGTGTCCGAGCCCATCGCCCCCGGCACCAGCCCCGCCGCCACCGCGACCCCCGAGCCGGAGGAGGAGCCGCCCGGAAACCGCGTCAGATCCCAGGGATTGCGCGCCGGCGGGAAGGGCAGGTCCCAGGACGGCCCGCCGGTGGCGAATTCATGCGTCGCCAGCTTGCCCAGCAGCACGCCGCCGGCGGCCTTCAGGCTGGCGGTGGTCGCCGCATCCTCCTCCGCGATGTTGCCCACGCAGCGCTGCGAATGCCCCGTCGTCGGCAGGCCCGCACTCGCAAAGATGTCCTTCAGCGCGAAGGGCACGCCATGCAGCGGGGAGCGGGGCCCGCCCGCCATGATCTCCGCCTCGGCGAGTTTGGCCGCCGCCATGGCCTCCTCCGCGGCGACGCGGACGAAGCTGCGCAGCACCCCGTCCATCGCCTCGATCCGGGCCAGATAGGCCGCGGTCAGCTCCACCGGCGACAGCCTGCGCGCGGCGATCCGCCGGCCGGCCTCGGCGATGCCGAGGAAGCAGAGTTCCTCGCTCATGCCCAGGCCTCCGGCGGTCGGCGCGTGTGCCACTCCGTCGCCTGCTCATAGGCCTGGCCGATCCGCAGCACCGTCGCCTCGTCGAAGTTGCGGCCGACGATCTGCAGGGACAGCGGCAGCCCATTCGCCGCGAAACCCGCCGGCAGGCAGAGCGCGGGATGCCCGGTCACGTTGAAGGCGGCGGTGATCGGCTGCGCCCGCCGCCAGGGCCCGTCGTCGGATTCCGCCGCCAGCGGCGCCGCCCCATGCGCGGGGGCGCAGAGGATGGCATCCACCTCCCCGAACAGCGCATCGACCTCCCGCATCAGGCTCAGCCGCAGCCGCTGCGCCTGGACATACTGCGGCCCGGTGACGAAGGCGCCGAGCATGATCCGCTCCCGCGTCGTCCGCCCATAGGCCTCCGGCCGCTGCCGCAGGTCCTGCTGGTGGATGGCGAAGGATTCCGCATGGATGATGGTCCAGACCGCCGCCTCGAAGCGCTTCAGCGAGGGCATCGCCACCTCGACGATCCCGGCGCCGAGCTTCGCCAGCACTTCCACCGCCGCGTCATTGGCGGCCAGCGCCTCGGCATCGACCCCCGCCTCGATGTTGTAGGCCCGGGCATAGCCGAGGCGCAGGCCGGCCACGCCATCGCGCAGTCCGGACATGTAGTCGCCGACCGGCACCGGCGCCGAGCCCGGGTCCTCCGGGTCGTGCCCGGCCAGCACCTGCATCGCCAGGGCGCAATCCTCGACCGTGCGGGTCAGCGGCCCGGTATGGTCCATGCCGAAGGAGAGCGGCACCACGCCCCGCCGGCTCAGCCGCCCATAGGTCGGCTTCAGCCCGACGCAGCCGGAGAAGGCCGCCGGCAGCCGGATGGAGCCGCCGGTATCCGAGCCCATCGCCAGCGCCATCATGCCCGAGGACACGCCCGCGCCCGAGCCGGAGGAGGAGCCGCCGGCGAAATGCAGCGGGTTCCACGGATTCTTGGCGCGGGGGAAGGGCAGGTCGTCGTCGCGCACGCCGCCGCGGGCGAATTCATGCGTCGCCAGCTTGCCGAGCAGCACCATGCCAGCCGCCTCCAGCCGCGCCGCCGCATCGCTGTCGGCGACCGGCGTGTTCCGCCCGATCAGCACGCGGGAATGCGCCGTCGTCGGCAGGCCGGCGACGTCGTAGATGTCCTTCAGCGCATAGGGGATGCCGTGCAGCGGGCCGCGGCTGCGGCCGGCCTTGATCTCCGCCTCGGCGGTGGCCGCGGCGGCCCGCGCCCGGTCGGCGGTCAGCAGGATGAAGGCGTTGAGCGCCGGCTCCAGCGCCGCGATCCGCGCCAGGGCCTGCTCGCAGAGCGCGACCGGCGAGAGCGTGCCATCGGCGATGCCGGCGGAGGCTTCCGCCAGGCTCGGAACCGGGGGCGCGCTCATCGAACCGGGCTCGCGGCCAGGTGCGGCGCCGCCGCCGGTTCATCGGCGTAGGGCGTCGGCTCGTCCAGCACCGCCACCAGCTTGCGGTACTGGTGATAGGCATCGAGCATGATGGCGTAGCGATCCTCCGGGATGCTGATCCCGGCGACGCGCAGCGCCGATTGGAAATCCAGTTCCATCTCGTCCGGCATGTCTCTTTTCCTCCCTCAAGCCAGGCTGATCGGCGTCAGGTCCTGCGACCAATTCCGTGCCTGCACGAAGCCGCGGACCTTCTTGCTCATGGCGCGGGGATTGAGGTCGTGCGCCACGAAGAGGAACAGCGCCTCATCCACCACCCGGGTGTGGATCTTCGCCAGGATGGCATCCTGCGCCGCCGGCTCCATCGCCTTGTAGGCCGCATCGAACATCGGCTCGAGCACGGGGTCGTCGAGATTGCCCCAGTTGCCCCCGGCCGGCGCCGCCATGTCGGCCTTCATGATGCGCATGAAGCCGCTGAACGGGTCGCCCGCGCCATAGGAGACGTTGATGGCGGTGACGCCGCGCGCCTGCGCCTTGGCCGCCCCCTCCCGCCGCATCACCAGCAGGGCGTTCCATTCCAGCACCTCGAAATCGACCTCGATCCCGATGTCCTTCAGGTTCTGCTGCACCACCTCGTTCATGGTCAGCGGCTGCATCTGCCCGGACCCGCCGGCCGAGATCGCCACCTTGGTCTTCAGCGGGCGGCCCGGCCCGAAGCCGGCCTCGGCCAGCAGGGCGCGGGCCTTGTCCGGGGCGAATTCCAGCTTGAAGCTGGGGGTGCCGTACCATTGGCTGTCCGGCGTGACGATGCCGGCGCCCTCCAGCATGGTCCCGCCCAGCATCGCCTTCATCCCCGACCGGTCGATCGCCAGGTTGGCCGCGCGGCGCACCCGCACGTCGCGCCAGGGCGAGCCTTCCAGCATGGAGAAATGCCAGGTCCAGTTGTGCGGATAGCGGTTGGTCACCGTGGTGAAACCCGCGGCCTGCAGGCTGGCCAGCGCATCCGGCGGCGGCGCCTCGATGAAATCCACCTGGCCGCTGCGCAGCGCGGCGACGCGGGTATTGGCATCCGGCAGCGGCAGCAGCAGCAGCCGGGCGCATTTCGGGATGCGCGCGGCCTCCCAGTGGTCGGGGTTGCGGACCAGCACCGCGCGCTCCCGGATGGCGAAGCTCTCGAGCTTCCAGGGCCCGGTGCCGACCGGCTTGTTCAGATAGGCGTCCCAGGACTTCCCCGCCGCCTCCCAGGCGCCGCGATGGGTGATGCCGACATAGACCGTGCCGAAGGGCGCGGTGCTGTCGGGGTAGATGGTGTCGATCCAGAAGCGGTTCTCGCCCTCGGCGCCCCAGTCGGCGATGGTCGGCATCCTGAGCGCGACGGCGGCATTGGCGCGGTTGTCGAACCAGGGCGCGGTGCGGCGGAAGGCGCGGTCGAAGCTGAAGGCGACGTCCTCGGCGACCAGCGCCTTGCCGTCGTGGAAGCGCACGCCCTGGCGCAGGGTGAACCACCAGCGCTTGGGGTTCGTCGGGTCGATCTCCCACTTGGTCGCCAGCCCCGGCTTCAGCGCGGAGGGCCGGTCGGCCTGGGTCAGGTCCCATTCGACCAGGAAGTTATAGAGCGTGATGCCCATGAAGCGCTGGCCCTCGCCGCCCTGGTCCGGGCAGCCGTTGGACAGCGGGATGGCGGCCAGCGTCATCCCGACGCGGAGCGTGCCACTGGCGGTCTGGGCCTGGGCCAGGTCCCAGGGGACCGCCGCGGCGGACAGGGCGCCCAGCAGGCCACGGCGGGTCAGGGTGGTCTCGGACATGCGCAAGCCTCCGGCATCTGGCCGTTTGCCCTGCGATCAGCGCCTTCTCCCGGAATTGCGGCATGCTGGCCCCGGGCCCGCGCCGCCGTCAACCCGCTCCGAAAGATGTACTCCTGGTAATCCCGTACGGTGAACGATTACCTCTGCCCGAATTTTGCGCTAGCCCCGCCCGGAGACTGAACATCCTGCATGGAAGCGCCGCATGACCTGGACCCAGGTATACGACCCCATGGGCAATATCGCCCTTTCGACCGTCTTCGCCGCCCTGCCCGTCGTCGTCATGCTGGTCGCGCTGGCCTTCTTCCGCATCGCCGCGCATTGGGCCGCCATCGCCGCGCTTGTGGTCGCCGTCATCTGCGCCAGCGTCGTCTTCGGCATGCCCGGCGGCATGGCGGTGCGGGCCGCCGGCCTCGGCGTCCTCTCCGGCCTCTTCCCGATCGGCTGGATCGTGCTGAACATCATCTTCCTCTATCGCCTGACGGTGGCCAACGGCAGCTTCACCACCCTGCAGCAGGCGATCGCCGGGGTGACGCCGGACCGCCGGCTGCAGCTGCTGCTGATCGCCTTCGCCTTCGGCGCCTTCTTCGAGGGCGCCGCCGGCTTCGGCACCCCGGTCGCGGTGACGGCGGCCATCCTGATGGGCCTCGGCTTCTCCCCGCTCGCCGCCTCGGGCCTGTCGCTGATCGCCAATACCGCGCCGGTGGCCTTCGGCGCGCTGGGCTCGCCGGTCATCGCGCTGTCGGCGGTCACCGGCATCGACCTCAACCTGCTCTCGGCGATGATCGGCCGGCAGCTGCCCTTCTTCAGCCTGATCGTGCCCTTCTGGCTGATCTGGGCCTTCGCCGGCTTCCGCGCGATGCGCGATGTCTGGCCCGCCATCCTGGTCACCGGCGTCAGCTTCGCCATCCCGCAGTTCCTGGTCAGCAATTACATCGGCCCCATGCTGGTCGACGTCATCTCCGCCCTGGTCTGCATGGCCTGCCTGGTCGGCTTCCTCCGGGTCTGGCAGCCGCGCGAGATCTGGACCAACGCCGGCCTCCGCAGCAAGGACCCGAGCGCCGGGCTGGTGCAGGCCAAGCCGGTGGTGGGCGGCGAGGCGATGGACCGCGCGACGCTGGTCCGCGCCTGGATGCCCTGGCTCATCCTGACGGTCTTCGTCTTCGCCTGGGGCCTGCCCAGCGTGCGCGCGGCGCTGAACGGCATCTTCACCACCAGCCTGCCGATCGACGGGCTGCACAACGCCATCATCAAGGCGCCGCCGGTGGTCGAGCGGCCGATCCCCGAGCCCGCCGTCTGGGCCTTCAACATCCTGTCGATGACCGGCACCGGCATCCTCTTCGCCGCCATCGTCTCCGGCCTGCTGATGAAGTTCTCGCCCTTCGCGCTCATCGCCGAGTACGGCCGGACCATCTGGAAGGTGCGGCTCAGCCTGGTGACCATCGGCGCCATGCTCGGCCTCGGCACGCTGACCCGCTACTCCGGGCTGGATGCGACCATGGGCCTCGCCTTCGCCTCGACCGGGTTCCTGTTCCCGCTGTTCGGCACCATGCTCGGCTGGCTCGGCGTGGCGCTGACGGGGTCCGACACCGCCTCCAACGTGCTGTTCGGCGGGCTGCAGAAGATCACGGCGCAGCAGCTCGGCCTCTCGCCGGTGCTGATGGCGGCGGCCAATTCCTCGGGCGGCGTCATGGGCAAGATGATCGACGCGCAGTCCATCGTCGTCGCCTCCACCGCGACCAACTGGTTCGGCCAGGAAGGCACCATCCTGCGCTTCGTCTTCTTCCACTCCGTCGCCCTGGCCATCCTGGTCGGGATGCTGGTGATGCTGCAGGCCTATGTCTGGCCCTTCACCGCCATGGTTGTCGCGGGCTGACGATACCGCGGGCGGGGCTTGCCCCCGCCCGCCGCAGCGGCCAGCTTCCGGGAAAATCCCGGAGGTCCCGCCCATGCCGACACGCCGCGCCGCCCTGACCCTCCCTTGGGCGCTCCCGCTGCTCGCCCCCACCCTGGCCGGGGCGCAGGAGGCCTACCCCAGCCGCGCCATCAGCGTCGTCTCCGGCTATGCCCCGGGCGGGGTCACCGACGTCACCTCCCGCGCCGTCGCCGAGCGCATGGGGCGCGAGCTGGCGGTGCCGATGGTGGTGGAGAACCGGGTCGGCGCCGCGACCGCCGTGGCCAATACCGCCGTCGCCCAGGCCCGGCCGGATGGCTACACCCTGCTGATGGGCACCTCGACGCTGGCCATCAACCCCGGCCTGCAGCCGAGCCTGACCCCGAAGGAGCCGCTGCGCGACCTTGCCCCGATCGGCATGGTCTTCCGCACCGCCTTCGTCCTGCACGTCCACCCGGACGTGCCCGCCCGCAGCACCGCCGAGCTGATCGCCTGGTGCAAGGCCAACCCCGGCAAGCTGAATTTCGGCAGCAGCGGCACCGGCGCGGTCAACCACCTGGCGCTGGCGCTCTTCGCCCAGGCGGCCGGGATCGAGGTGACCCACATCCCCTACCGCGGCGGCGCCCCGGCGCTGCTCGACCTCCGCGCCGGCCGCATCCAGGCGATGTTCCAGGCGGTGCTCGAGGCGCTGCCGACCCTGGCGGACAACGCCACGCGCGGCCTCGCCATCTCCTCGGCCGAGCGATCCGCGCTGCTGCCGGACATCCCCCCGGTGGCCGAGACCCTGCCCGGCTTCGACGTGGTCTTCTGGCAGGGGCTTTTTGCCCCGGCCGGCACGCCCGCGCCCGTCCTCGCCCGGGCCGGCGCGGCGCTGCGCGCGGCGACCGAGGATGCGGCGCTGCGCGCCCGCCTGGCCGAGCAGGGCGTGGTCCTCACCACCGGCGACGCCGCCATGCTCCACCGCACCCTGGCCGAGGAGACCGCGCGCTGGGGCAAGCTGATCCAGGAGGCCGGGATCCGGCCGGAGTAGCGGCCGGGATCAGGCGGCCGCCGCCGCCGGCGCCTCCAGCGCCGCCCAGGTGAGCCGCCCGACCACGCCATCGGCCGGAATGCCGCGGGCGGCCTGGAGGCTGGTCACCGCCAGCTCGGTGGCCGGGCCGAAATCGGCATCCACCGCGAGGCGGTAGCCGAGCTGGCGCAGCCGCCGCTGCAGCTCGGCCACCGCCGCGCCGGTCGAGCCGCGGTGCAGCACCGGCCGGGCCGCCTCCGGCTGCGCCCCGCCGAGCCGCACCCCCTCCAGCCGGGCCAGGACCAGCTTGGCCCGGGCGGTCAGGCCGCGCCGTTCCTCCAGCCCGACCAGGCCGCCGTTGACCCGCCGCGTCACCTCGACGACGTCGTCCGCGTCGCAGGCGGCGTTGATGCCGAGCCGGGTCCAGTATTCGCCGGCGATGCGCAGCGAGAGCTCGGGCTCGGCGGCCCGCTCCGGCCGGGCCAGCAGGTCCACCCCGAGCGCCTGGCCATAGGTGCGGTAGTTCGCCCGCCCGGTCAGCTGCAGCAGGCCGCGGCCCTTGAAGCGCGGCCCGTCGCCGGGGCTGGTATTGCCGAGATCGCCGCGGCCCTCGTAGGCGGCGCCGGAGGCGAATTCCTCGGTCGCGCGGAAGCCCGCCGATTCATGGCAGGCCTGGGCCAGGAAATGCGCGAGGCGCAGCCGGGTCCCGATCCCGTAGCCGGCCAGCACCGGCCGCAGCACCGGGCCGAGGGCGGCGACGATCCGGGCCTGCCGCTGCCCCGCCGCGCCGCCGAAGCGCGGGGCGATCTCCAGCAGGCATTGGGCGTCGATGGGCAACATGGCCGGCTCCCGCAACATGGTGCCGTACCGTAACATTAGGTATATGTTCCTGTAAACGGGAATCGCGCGCCCGCCCTTCGCCCCCACCCTTCGCCCCCGCCCTGGCGCATGCCAGACTTCGGCAAAATCACCGGAGGAAACCCATGCCCGACGGCGCCCAACAGGCCGCGGCCACGGCCAGCGTCCACACCACCGACGTGCTGGTGCTCGGCGCCGGCTCCGCCGGCTGCGTCATCGCCGCCCGGCTGTCGGAGGACAGCAGCACCCAGGTCGCCCTCATCGAGGCCGGGCCCGCCGCCTGGCGCGACCCCTGGATCCGCATCCCCGCCGGCTTCGCCCGGCTCTATGCCTCCGGCAGGTACGACTGGCGCTACCACACCGAGGCCGAGCCCGGCCTCGACGGGCGCAGCATCCACTGGCCGCGCGGCAAGGTGGTCGGCGGCTCGGGCGCGGTGAACGGGCTGGTCTTCCTGCGGGGGTCACCGCGCGACTACGACCGCTGGGCGCAGTCCGGCGCCCGCGGCTGGGCCTATGACGACGTGCTGCCCTATTTCAAGCGGATGGAGACCTGGTCGGGCGAGCCCTCGGAGGAGCGCGGCACCGACGGGCCGATCCATGCCTCCGAGGCCCGCCATTCCTCCCCCGGCGCCCAGGCCTTCGTCGCGGCGGCGCTGGCCATGGGCCAGCAACGGGTGAAGGACTTCAACGGCGCCTGGCACGAGGGCGCCGGGCCGATGCAGATGAACGTCAAGGGCGGCTTCCGCAGCCATTCCGGCGACATGTTCCTCAAGCCCGCGCGCGGCCGGGCGAACCTCCGCATCATGCCGGAGCGCACCATCCAGCGCCTGCTCTTCGACGGCAACCGCTGCACCGGCGCCCTGGTCCGCGGCCCGGCGGGCCTCGAGCGCTGGGAAGCCCGCCGCCAGGTGGTGCTTTCGGCCGGGGCCATCGGCACGCCGCAGATCCTGATGCTGTCCGGCATCGGCGACGGCGCGCAGCTGGCCGAGCACGGGATCGAGACCCGCCTCCACAGCCCCGGCGTCGGCCAGAACCTGCAGGATCATTTCCTCCAGCGCATGCGCTACCGGGTGAAGCCCTGCGGCACGGTGAATGAGCTGGTCCGCGGCCCCTTCGGCAAGCTGCGCATGGCCGCCCGCTACGCCTTCGACCGCCGCGGCCCGATGTCCATCGGCGCGGCGGAGGCCAACCTCTTCGCCCGCGTCCTGCCCGGCGCCGAGGAGCCGGACATGCAGTACCTGTTCGTCAATTTCACCGTCACCACCTACGAGGATGGCCCGGACCCCTGGCCCGGCTTCATGTTCAGCGCCTGCCAGTGCCGCCCCGACAGCCGCGGCACCATCTCCCTCCGCAGCGCCGACCCGGACGACAAGCCGGTGATCCGCGCCAATTACCTGGAGGCCGCGCACGACCAGCGGCTGATGGTCGAGGGCGTGAAATATGCCCGCCGCCTGGCGCAGCAGGGCCCGCTGGCGGCGCTGATCGAGGAAGAACTCACCCCCGGCCCGCAGGCCCATACGGACGAGGAGATCCTTGCCCATATCCGCCGCGACGGCGGCACCGTCTACCACCCCTGCGGCACCGCCCGGATGGGCGACGACGCCATGGCGCCGGTCGACCCGCGCCTGCGGCTGAAGGGGATCGAGGGGCTGATGGTGGCGGATGCCAGCGTCATGCCGCTGGTGCCCTCCTCCAACATCCAGCCGGCGGCGCTGATGATCGGCGAGCGGGCGGCGGCCTTCCTGCGGGCGGGGTGACGGCGACAGATAGGACGATATTCTTTACATCCGGCCCCCCCGGCTGCTATGCCTGCGGCATCGCGGCCGCAGGCGGGCGAGGCGGGCCGGGTCCCCGCCCTCAACCGCTCAATTCTAAAATTTCCGGCATTTTTATCAATGAAATCAGACGCGTAGGCCCCACCATTTGAGAGGAATTGAGCGGAATTGAGCCGAATTGAGTGGAATTGAGCCACCCCAGCGCGCCCTTGCCGCCACCCCCGCGCCCCCGCAAACTCCGGCCAACACCAACGGGGAGACAACCGAGATGCTGGGCCTGATGCAGGACCGACCGCTGCTAATCTCCAGCCTCCTGGATCACGCCGCCCGCAACCACGCCGGCTCCAGGATCGTCTCCGCCCGCCCCGACGGCAGCCTGGTGCGCCACAGCTGGCCCGAGATCGCCGCCCGCGCCGCCCAGCTCGCCCATGCCTTGGCGGCGCGCGGCGTGCAACGCGGCGAGCGCATCGCGACCCTCGCCTGGAACGAGCACCACCACCTGGAAGCCTACTACGGCATCTCCGCCATGGGCGCGGTGCTGCACACCGTGAATCCGCGCCTCTTCCCCGGCCAGATCGCCTTCATCCTGGCGGACGCCGAGGACACCCACCTGCTGGTCGACCCGACCCTGCTGGCCGGCGCCGCGGCCCTGGCGGACCAGCTGCCGCCCAGCCTCCGCGCCATCATCGTCATGGGCAGCGAGGCCGATATCCCCGCCGACTGCCCGCTGCGCGGCCGCTTCGAGCTGCTGGCCCAGGAAAGCCTCATCGCCGGCCAGCCCACGCAGTTCGACTGGCCGGAGCTGGACGAGCGCAGCGCCTCCTCGCTCTGCTACACCTCCGGCACCACCGGCGAGCCGAAGGGCGTGCTCTACAGCCACCGCAGCACCGTCATCCACGCCATCAGCACCTTGCAGAAGGACTGCTTCGCGATCGGCGCCGCCGATGTGGTGATGCCGGTCGTGCCGATGTTCCATGTGAATGCCTGGGGCATCCCCTACTCGGCCGCCGCCGCCGGGGCCTCGCTCGTCCTGCCCGGCGCGAAGCTCGACCCCGCCAGCCTCCACCGGCTGATCGAGGAGGAGGGCGTCACCTTCTCCGCCGGGGTGCCGACCATCTGGACCGCGCTGCTGAACTGGCTGCGGGCCGAGCCCGGCCGCCGCTTCGCCGCCCCGCCGCGGCTGGTGGTCGGCGGCACCGCCCTGCCGACCGCGATCAATGCCGGCTTCCTCAAGGAATACGGCGTCTCCATCCTGCATGCCTGGGGCATGACCGAGATCAGCCCGCTCGGCACCACCAATGCCCGCAAGCCGGAGAACGCGGGCTGGGACGAGGACCGCTTCCTCGATTACGCCCGCAAGCAGGGCCGCCCGCTGTTCGGGGTGGAACTCCGCATCCGCGACGGCGCCGGGGCGGAGATCCCCCACGACGGCACCGCCTTCGGCGAGCTGGAAGTCCGCGGCCCCTGGGCGGCCGCGGCCTATTTCAACCGCCCCGGCGATGCCGCCTTCACCGCGGACGGCTGGTTCCGCACCGGCGACGTCGTCACCATGGACGAGCTCGGCTGCATCGAGATCG
The DNA here is from genome assembly GCF_030409335.1 of Paeniroseomonas aquatica. Taxonomy (GTDB): domain Bacteria; phylum Pseudomonadota; class Alphaproteobacteria; order Acetobacterales; family Acetobacteraceae; genus Belnapia; species Belnapia aquatica. The sequence goes on along the minus strand of NZ_JAUFPN010000182.1, from coordinate 53,766 downwards.
TCGACCGCGCCAAGGATGTCATCAAATCGGGGGGCGAGTGGATCAGCTCCATCACCCTCGAGAACCTGATCATGGGCCACCCCGCGGTGCAGGAGGCGGCGGTCATCGCCATGGCCCATCCGAAGTGGGACGAGCGCCCCCTGCTGCTGGTCCAGCCGAAGCCCGGCATGGCGCCGACCGCCGAGGAGATCCTCGCCTACTACGAGGGCAAGGTGGCCAAGTGGTGGATCCCCGATGCGGTGGAGTTCGTCGAGAGCCTGCCGCATACCGCGACCGGCAAGCTGTGGAAGGCCGACCTCAAGACCCGCTACAAGGGCCGCGTCGCCGGCTGATGTTCCGCTTCGACCACATCCACCTCCGCGCCGCCGACCCCGGCGCGATGGCGGCGTTCTTCACCCGGCTGTTCGGCGCCGAGGCGACGCCGGAGGGCCGGCCCGGCCGCCATATCCTGCGCCTCGACGGCCAGCTGCTGCTGATCGCCCCGTCCAACCCGGATTTCCCGGCCGCGCCCGGCCCGGCCTTCCCGCATCTCGGCCTCGAGCACATCGGCCTCGGCGTCGAGGACCTGGACGCCGCCTGCGCCGCGCTGCGGGCCAAGGGGGCGGAGATCACGGTCGGGCCGATGCAGGCCGGGCCCGGCTTCCGCCTCGCCTTCGTGCGGGGCCCGGAGGGGGTGATGGTCGAATTGCTCGAACGAAGGCCGCAGCACGATCCTTGCTAGGCCCGGCCGCCTAACCAGGGAGCCTCGCCTTGCACCTTCGCACCGGAACCACCTTCAGACGCCTGGCCCTCGCCGCCAGCCTGATCGTCCCACTCACCGCCCAAGCCCAGGCCCCCAAGGTCCTGCGCGTCGCGATGACCGCCTCGGACGTGCCGACCACCACCGGCATGCCGAACAACGGCTCCGAGGGCATGCGCTTCCTCGGCTTCCCCGTCTTCGAGCCGCTGGTGAACTGGGACCTCTCGCGCGCCGACCGGCCGGCGGATATCATGCCCGGCCTCGCCACCGCCTGGACCCAGGACCCGGCCGACGGCAGGAAATGGCGCTTCGACCTGCGCCAAGGGGTGAAATTCCACGACGGCTCGGACTTCGGCGCCGATAGCGTCATCTGGAACTTCGACCGCTTCTACAAGAACGACAGTCCGCAATTCGATGCCGCCGGCGCCGCGCTGGCCCGCGGCCGGGTCTCGATCCTGACCGGGTATCGGAAGATCGACGCCCATACCGTCGAGCTCGAGACCGCCCGGCCGATCTCCTACCTGCCCTACCTGCTGACCTGGATCCTCTTCACCTCGCCGCAGTCCTGGGAGAGCAACGGCCGGGACTGGTCCAAGGTGGCGACCGCCGGCGCCGCCGGCACCGGGCCCTTCCGCATCACCCGCTTCGTGCCGCGGCAATCCGCCGAGATCTCGCGCAATGACAACTACTGGGACCCGAACCGCCGCGCCAAGCTCGACCGCATCCTGCTGCTGCCGATGCCGGAGGCGAATACGCGGCTTGCCGCCCTGCGCTCCGGCCAGGTGGACTGGATCGAGGTGCCGCCGCCGGACGGGCTGCCGAGCCTGCGCGCCGGCGGCTTCCAGGTGGTGACCAACAGCTATCCGCATGTCTGGCCCTGGGTCTTCGCCGCCGGCCGCGCCTCCAGCCCGACCTCCGACGTCCGGGTGCGCCAGGCGCTGAACTACTGCTTCGACCGCGACGGCATGGTCACGCTGCTGAACGGCACGGCGGAGCCCTCGGTCGGCTTCTACAAGCCGAACGACCCGCTGTTCGGCAGCCCGCAGAACCGCTACCGGCTGGATGCGGCCAAGGGCCGCGCCCTGCTGGCCGAGGCCGGCTATGCCGCGCAGCGGCCGCTGAAGCTGACCATCGGCATCTCCACCAGCGGCTCCGGCCAGATGCTGCCGCTGCCGATGAACGAGTACCTCCAGCAATCGCTGAAGGAGAATTGCGGCGTCGACATCGCCTTCCAGGTGGTCGAGTGGAACACCCTGCTGGCCGGGCTCCGGGCCACGCCGGATGCGCCGCAATGGCTCGGCGCCGATGCGCTGAACATCAGCCTGGTTTCCTCCGATGCCTCGCAGATGGCGCGCTGGTTCCTCTCCTCCAATGCGACGCCGGTCGGCTCCAACGCCGGGCATTGGCGGGACGCGGCCTTCGATGCCGCCTTCGCCGCGGTCGAGACCAGCACCGACCCGACGGCCATCGCCGCGGCGCTGACACGGGCGCATGAGCGGCTGGTCGATGGCGCGCCCTGGCTCTACATCGTGCACGACCTCAATCCCCGCGCGATGACCCGGCGGGTGCGCGGCTTCGTCTCGGCGCAGTCCTGGTACCAGGACCTGACGCGGGTCGATCTGCAATAGGGCAGGGGCACGCCTTCACCATGATCGGCGTGGCATGATGCGCCGATCATGGTCCGGCCGGCCGCTCCGATGACCGCGGCATTGCTGCCGGGGCTGCTGTATTTCCTGGCGGTATTCGCCGTGGCCTTCGCCATGGGGGTTGCCCGGGTGCTGGTCGTGGCACCCCGCATCGGGCCGACGGCCGCGGTCCTGCTGGAAGTGCCCATGATCCTCGTGGTGAGCTGGGCCGTCGCCCGCCGGATCCTGCGCCATCGTGTCCTCACGCTCCCGCAGCGCGCCACGATGGGCGCGACCGCCTTCGCCCTGACGATGGCCAGCGAAATAGCGCTGGCCGGGGTGCTGCGCGGCCAAGGCGTCATGGACTGGGCGGCGGCCACGGCCACCCCGCTGGGGTTAGTCGGGCTGGCCGGGCAGGTCGCTTTCGCCGCGCTGCCGATGGTCCTGGGGCGGAGGGCGACCCCGCCGACAGCCTGACACACGGCTGTCCTGCCCGCCGATGAAGCCCCGAGGCTGCGATGGGCCACGCCCTGAGCCGCTGCTGCGGCCGCAGGCAGCCTTGCGCAAGCTTTGTGCAGGCAATCCCCGCCACTGCATCGGCAAGGGGACGTGCCAGCTTGCACGCTGCTTGCATCGCGGCGGCGCCACCGAGACAGGGGACGGACACGCCGATGAACCGCACCGGATTATTCAGGGGCCTCGCCATGGCCGCCCTGCTGGCCCTGGCGCCACCCGCCCTGGCGCAGCAGAAAACGCTCCGCATCGCCATGACCGCGGCCGACGTGCCGACCACCACGGGCATGCCGAACAACGGCTTCGAGGGCATGCGCTTCCTCGGCTACCCCAGCTTCGAGGGGCTGGTGCTCTGGGACCTCAGCCGCGCCGACCAGCCGGCGGCGCTTCGCCCGGGCCTGGCGGAAAGCTGGTCGCAGGACCCGGCCGATCCGAAGACCTGGATCTTCCGGCTGCGCGAAGGCGTCAAATTCCACGACGGCACGCCCTTCAGCGCCGACAGCGTGATCTGGAACCTCGACCGCTTCTTCAAGACCGACAGCCCGCAGTTCGAGCCGGCCGGCAGCGGCATCACCCGCTCGCGCATCCCGATCATGGCGAGCTACCGCAAGATCGACGACCGGACGGTGGCGATGACCACCACCCGCGTCGCCAGCTACTTCCCCTACATGGCGGTCTATATCCTGTTCATCAGCCCGAACAGCTTCGAGCAGGGCGGCCGCGACTGGTCCAGGGTGGCGATGCTCCCCCCCGCCGGCACCGGGCCGTTCCGCCTCTCGCGCTTCACCGCGCGGGTCTCGGCCGAGCTCACGAAGAACGAGGGCTACTGGGACCCGGCGCGGGTGCCGAAGCTCGACCGCGTGCTGCTGCTGCCGATCCCGGAGGCGAACAGCCGGCTCGCCGCGCTGCGCTCGGGCCAGGTGGACTGGATCGAGGTGCCGCCGCCGGATGCCATCCCCTCGCTGCGCCAGGCGAACTTCAACGTGGTGACCAACAGCTACCCGCATGTCTGGCCCTGGTTCTTCCAGATGGGCGGCGCCGCCACGCCCTTCCGCGACCCCCGGGTGCGGCAGGCGCTGAACTACTGCGTCGACCGCGCCGGGCTGGTGCAATTGCTGAACGGCACGGCGGAGCCCTCGGTCGGCTGGCTGAAGCCCTCCGACCCGCATTTCGGCAGTCCGCAGAACCGCTACGGCTTCGACCCCGCGAAGGGGAAGGCGCTGCTGGCCGAGGCCGGCTTCACCGCGCAGCGCCCGCTGTCCTTCAAGGTGCTGATCTCGGCCAGCGGCTCCGGCCAGATGCTGCCGCTGCCGATGAACGAGTACATGCAGCAGAACCTGAAGGAGGCCTGCGGCGTCAACGTCGCCTTCGAGGTGACGGAGTGGAACACCCTGCTGACCGCGATGCGCAGCGGGCCGGATGCCGGCATCCTGAACGGCGCGGCCTCGGTGAACCCCTCCTCGCCCTCCTCCGATCCGGCGGTGGCGGCGCGCTACTTCCTGCAGGCCTTCGTGCCGCCCAACGGCTTCAACTGGGGCCAGTGGAACGACCCGGAATTCGAGGCCGCCTTCGGCGCGCTCGAGAACGCGACGACGCCGGCCGCCTACGACGCCGCCTATGCCCGCGCGCATGAGCGGCTGGTGGACAACCCGCCCTGGCTCTTCATCGTGCACGACCTCAATCCGCGCGCCATGTCGTGCCGGGTGCGCGGCTTCGTCTCGGCGCAGTCCTGGTTCCAGGACCTGGTGACGGTGGACCTGCAGTAGCCGCTCATGGATCATGGCGGCGGAGAGGGAGCCGCCGCCATGATCGTCGACCTGCGCATCTACACCACCCTGCCGAACCGGATGGCCGAGTTCGTCGCGCTCTACGAGGAGCAGGGCTGGCCGCTGCAGCTGAAGCACCTCGGCCACTGCGTCGGCTGGTACACCACGTTGGAGGGCGCGCTGAACACCGTGGTCCACATGTGGGGCTATGCCGACCAGGGCGACCGCGAGCGGCGCCGCGCCGCCATGGCCGCCGACCCCGCCTGGGCCGCCTACCTCAAGGCCGCGGCGCAGCAGGGGGCGCTGGTGAAGATGCAGAACCGCATCATCCGCCCGACCGGCTTCTTCGAGGCCTACCGGGCCGGCACGGCATGATCGGCGCGCTCGCCGCCCTGCTCGCCTGCCAGCTGGCCGGCGAGGTCGTGGCGCGGGCGCTGCACCTGCCGGTGCCGGGCCCGGTGATCGGCATGGTGCTGCTGTTCCTGGCGCTGCTGCTGCGCGGGCGGGAGGCGCCGCCGGCGCTGGATGCGACGGCGGATGGGCTGCTCGGCAGCCTCGGGCTGCTCTTCGTGCCGGCCGGGGTCGGGGTGGTGCTCTACCTGCCGCTGCTGGCGCGGGACTGGGCGCCGCTGTCGCTGGCGGTGGTGGTCGGCACCCTCTCGGCCATCGCCTTCACCGGGCGGCTGGCGCAATGGCTGCTGCGGCGGCTCGGATGAGCGACCCGCGATGAGCGAACTGGGCGAGATCTGGGTCTATTTGGCGCGGGAGCCGCTGGCGGCGCTGACCGCGACCCTGCTCGCCTGGCTCGGCGCGCTGCGGCTGCAGCGGGCCTGCGGGCGGCATGCGCTGGCCAATCCGGTGCTGTTCGCGGTGGCGCTGCTGGCGGCCGGGCTGCTGCTGACGGGCATCGACTACCGCAGCTACTTCGAGGGTGCGCAATTCGTGCATTTCCTGCTCGGCCCGGCGACCGTGGCGCTGGCGGTGCCGCTCTACCGGCAATGGGCGGTGGTGCGGCGGGCGGCGGGGGTGGCGGCGGTCTCGGTCATCGCCGGCGGGGTCTTCGCGGCCGGGGTCGGCGTCGCCATCGCCCTGGCGCTGCGGGCGGCGCCGGAGGTGGTCGCCTCGCTGGCGCCGCGCTCGGTCACCACCCCGGTCGCCATGGGCATCGCCGAGCGGATCGGCGGGCTGCCGTCGCTGACCGCGGCGCTGGTGATCTGCAGCGGCATCACCGGGGCGGCGCTCGGGCCGCTGGTGCTGGACTGGGCGCGGGTGCGGGACATGCGGGCGCGGGGGCTGGCGATCGGCACCGCGGCGCATGGCATCGGCACCGCCCGGGCGCTGTCGGTCAGCGCCGCGGCGGGGGCCTTCAGCGGGCTGGCGATGGGGCTGAACGCCCTGGCCACGGCGCTGCTGCTGCCGCTGCTCTGGCGGCTGGCCTTCGGCTAGCCGGCCGCCCGCTCGATTCGCATTCGTTTCGACATGTCGTGACGCTCCGCGAGGGTTAATTTGCATGCCGGGGCTTGCCAAAATTCGCCAATCCGATGCATGTGCAGGCTTGTCCACAGCTTTTTGGTGAACTCGACGCGCCAGAACTTGTGGTCCACCCACGCGATATCCTACCGTATCTAGTAGGCGCTACATCTGGTGGGCCGTTGATCGGGAGAACCACATGGACTGGACGGCAGAGGCTATCGACCAGCTCCGTGCGTTTTGGGCAGAGGGTCATTCGACGGCCGAGATCGGCCGCCGCATGGGCATCTCGAAGAACGCCGTTGTCGGCAAGGCGCACCGGCTGAACCTCGACGCGAGGCCCAGTCCCATCCGCCGCGATGCCGAGGCCGCCAGCCGGCCCGCCCAGGTCCAGCCGCGCCGCACCCCCGCCGCCCCGGGCACGCCGCGCGAGGCCGCCGCCACCATCCGCCGGCCGGAGAAGCCGGCCGGCCAGCCCGCCACCGCCGTGGTCCGCGCCTTCCCCCGCGCCTCCCTGCGGAATTGCTGCTGGCCGCTGGGCGAGCCGGGCACCGCGGACTTCCGCTTCTGCGTGGCCGAGGCGCTGGGCGGCAAGCCCTATTGCCAGGAGCATGCGGCGGTCGCCTACGTGAAGGCCCGCGACCGGCGCGAAGACGCCGCCTGACCGCAGCGGCGCTCACCACCATGGGTTGCCCCCGGCCGGCGCCGGGGCGATCCTGTCGGGATGGTTAGATTGCTCGCCAGCCGATGAAGGGTTGGCTCGCCGGCGTCGCGCTGCAGGTGGCGGCGCTCGCGGTCTTCGTCTGCATGGACACGCTGCTGAAGCTGCTCACGGCCTACTACGCCGTGCCGCAGCTCATGTGGGCGCGCTTCGTCTTCAGCCTGCTGGCCGTGGCCCTGCTGTTCCGGCTGACCATGGGGCGGCTGCCCTGGCGGTCCCGGGCGCCCTGGCTGCAGGCCTGGCGCAGCCTGATGCTGGCCGGCGCCAACCTGATGTTCTCCACCGCCCTGCCGCACCTGCCGCTGACCGATGCGACGGCGATCGGCTTCGCCTCGCCGCTGTTCACCGTGGCCCTGGCCGCGACTTGGCTGCGGGAGCGGGTGGGCTGGCGGCGCTGGCTGGGGGTCTGCGTCGGTCTGGCCGGGGTGCTGGTGGCGATCCGGCCGCCCTTCCTGACCGGCGGGGCGCCGATGCACTGGGCGGTGCTGCTGCCGCTCGGCACCGCGGCGATGTTCGCGGTCTACCAGATCCTGACCCGCAAGCTGGCGGCGATCGACGACCCGCGCACCACCATCCTGCACACCGGCTTCGCCGGGGCGGTGGTGACGACGCTGGTGCAGCCCCTGGTCTGGACCTGGCCGGGGACGCTGGACTGGGGGCTGCTGGTGCTGCTCGGCCTGCTGGGCGCGCTGGGGCACGGGCTGCTGGTGCTGGCCTATGCGCGGGCGCCGGTCAGCCTGCTCGCGCCGCTGTCCTATACCCAGCTGGTCTGGGCAACCCTGGCGGGCGTGCTGGTCTTCGGCGACTGGCCGGATGGCTGGACCCTGGCCGGCGCGGCGGTCATCGCCACCGGCGGAATTCTGGTTGCGCTGCCGGAAAAGGCGCGCGGATCACCGGCCTCCTAGGCAACCGGAGGAGGTCGCCCACGCTTGCGTCCTCGGCAGCATTGGTCTAGCGCAGGGCCTACGCCGGAGGAGAGCCGCGTCATTTCCCACGCAAGGCTGCAGCAGCCCCCAAGCAAGCAGGTCGATCGGCTGGCGCATCCACGGGCTGCGCTGGATGTGGAGTCCGTGCGCGATGCCTATCGCCGCTGGGCCGGTGTCTATGACGGCGTCTTCGGCGGCGTCTCCGGCGCCGGGCGCAAGCGTGCGGTCGCGATGGCGAACAAGCTGCCCGGCACCCGCGTGCTGGAAGTCGGCGTCGGCACCGGCCTCGCCCTGCCGCTGTACCATCCGCAGAAGCGCGTGGTCGGCATCGACCTGTCGCGCGACATGTTGAGGCACGCCCGCGAGCGGGTGGAGAGCCGCGGCCTGCGCAACGTCGTCGGCCTGGTCGAGATGGACGCCGAGGCCATGGCCTTCGAGGACGATAGCTTCGACATCGCGGTGGCGATGTTCACCGCGACGGTGGTGCCCGATGCCAGGCGGCTCTACCGCGAGATGCGCCGGGTGGTGCGGCCGGGCGGCGAGCTGCTTTTCGTCAATCACTTCGCCGCCGAGGGCGGCCTGCGCTGGTGGGCCGAGCGCACGCTGGCGCCGCTGTCCCGCGTGCTCGGCTGGCATCCGGATTTCGCCCTGACGGATCTGCTCGATGATCCGCGGCAGGCGGTCGAGATCACCGAATGCCCGCCCTTCGGCCTGTTCACTTTGGTGCGGGTGCCGAACCTGGCCCTGGCCTAGGCTAGGGCGAAGCCCGGCCGGGCCGGCGGCAGCCGAGCCGCGGCTGGGCCCCGCCGCCGCCGCGGCGGATGAGCAGCACCGGCCGCAGCCCCGCCGCGCAGAGCCCGGCGAGCGCCCCGCCCGAACCGGCACCGGCCGGCAGCGTCAGGGCGACCGGCCCGGGCCCGCCCGCCGCCCAGGCCGTTCCCAGCCGCGCCAGCACCACCCGCCGGTGATAGGCGCCGCCACGCTCCGCCTCCGCCGAGTGGTACTGCGCGATGGCCTCGGCCCAATTGCCCGTGCGGGCGCGCAATTCCTTCAGGAAGCGGATGGCGTAGCGGATGTTGGCGGCCGGGTTGAAGCCCTCGGCCGGGCTGGCGAAGGCATCCGGGTGGTGCAGCAGGTTCACCTGCATGCAGCCGACGTCGACCGAGCGGCGGCCGCTGGCGAGGAAGCCCTCCACCCGGGCGATGGCGGCCTCCCGGCTGGGCTCGGCCTGGCCTTCGCCCCCGGCGTTCCAGCTCCAGGGCCAGGGCTCGATCCGGCCGCTGCGGCCCTCGGCCCGGCCGGTCTCGACCAGGGCGATGGCCAGCAGCAGGCCGGGTGGCAGGCCGGAGGCGGGCTCCGCCGCCGCGATGGCGCGGCGGCAGGCGCCCCAGGCGGCATCCCGGGCCGGGTCTGCGGCCGGCTGCGCCGCCGCGGGGGCGGCCAGCAGCAGCGCCGCCAGGGCGCCGATGGCCCGCCAGGGGAGGGCCGCCCGGGACGTCGCCGCCCCCTGGCGCGGGATCAAGCCGGGTTCCGCCATGCCAGGGGTGTAGCGGCCCGGCCGCGGCGGGGCTGCATCACGTCTCCGCCGCCTAGCCCGTCAGCAGCCCCCAGAACAGCTTCAGGTTCAGCACCACGATCAGCACCGTGCTGGCCCAGCCCAGCACCAGCTGCCAGCCCGGGGCGGTATGCTCGCCCAGCCGCCCGCGGTCGGAGGCAAAGAGCATCAGCGGCACCACGGCGAAGGGCAGCTGCAGGCAGAGCACCACCTGCGACAGGATCAGCAGCTGGGCGGTGCCGCTGGTGCCGTAGTACCAGGTGACGATCACCGCCGGGACGATGGCGACCAGCCGGGTGACCAGCCGGCGCAGCACCGGCGGCAGCCGGAGGCCGAGGAAGCCCTCCATCACCACCTGCCCGGCGAGCGTCGCCGTCACCGTCGCGTTCAGGCCGCAGGCCAGCAGCGCCACGGCGAAGAGGGTGGCGGCGGCGGCGGTGCCGACCATGGGGGTGAGGAGCTCGTAGGCCTCCTGGATCTCCGCCACCTCGGTGCGGCCGCCGGCATGGAAGACGGCGGCGGCGGTGATGAGGATGGCGGAGTTGATGAACAGCGCCAGGGTCAGCGCCAGGCTGCTGTCGATGGTGGCGAAGCGGATCGCCTCCCGCTTGGCCGGGGCGCCGGGGCCATAGGCGCGGGACTGCACCACGGCGGTGTGCAGGTAGAGGTTATGCGGCATGACCGTGGCGCCGAGGATGCCGATGGCGATGTAGAGCTGGGTCTCGTCGGTCAGGATGGAGGGGTTCGGGATGTAGCCGTTCAGCACCGCCGCCCAGTCCGGCTGGGCCCAGGCGAGCTGCACCGCGAAGCAGCCGAAGACCAGGAAGATCAGCCCGGCGACCAGGGCCTCGAGCCAGCGCACCCCGCGGTGCTGCAGCCAGAGGATCAGCAGCGCATCGGCCGCGGTCAGCAGCACCCCGATGATGAGCGGGATGCCGAAGAGCAATTGCAGGGCGATGGCGGTGCCGATCAGCTCGGCCAGGTCGGTGGCGCAGATCGCCACCTCGGCCAGGGCCCAGAGCACGAGGTTGACCGGGCGGGGGAAGCGGTCGCGGCAGAGCTGGGCCAGGTCGCGGCCCGAGGCGATGCCGATCCGGGTGCAGAGCGCCTGCAGCAGCATGGCCATAAGCGAGGAGACCAGGGCGACGCTGAGCAGCGTGTAGCCGAAGGCCGATCCGCCCGCGAGGGCGGTCGCCCAGTTGCCGGGGTCCATGTAGCCGACCGCGATGAGGTAGCCCGGGCCGATGAAGGCCGAGAGCCGGCGCAGCCAGCCGCCGGCATTCGGGATCCGGACGCTGCCGTGCATCTCGGCCAGGCTGAGATCGCTGGGGTTGGGGGCGGATGCCGGCGCCGGATCCCGGCGGCTCAGCATCGGGGCGTCCGGGAAGGGACGGGTGAACAGGTCTTCAACTGTTCAGAGGTTCCTTGTTTTTCAGTGGGTTATACTGGTATCGAGTTGCGCCCGGGAGGCTTTCCTGTCAAGGGCATCGGGCTGAAGGCGAGGGTGCATGCGCGGACGGATCCGGATCGGCGACGACCAGGTGGTTGAATTGGCGGAAATGTTCCGCCTGATGAGCGACCCGACGCGGCTGAAGATCATCCTGGCCTGCCTCGATGCCGCCGCGGCGGTCGGGGAAATGGCGGAACGGCTGGGGATCTCGGCCTCCCTGGTCTCGCACCACCTGCGGCTGCTGCGGGCGGCCCGGCTGCTCCAGGCCGACCGCCGCGGCCGACAGGTCTTCTACGCGGTGCAGGACGAGCACGTCCGGTCCATGCTGTCCGACATGGTCGACCACGTGGCCGAGGTGGATGCCGAGGCCGAGGCCGCCGGCTGAGCCCGACCACCGCCGGGCGGATTTTCAGACCCGGACTTGCGTATCCCGGGGTTGGGCTCACTTGTGCGGTGTGGTGCAGCGCGACTATGGTCCGGCCGCGCCTCCGGACCCCCGGCATCCGGGGAGGGGGCGCGTCATTCGGCCAGTCGGGGCGGCCATACGGGCCGGCGGGACAGGCATCAGGCGGCGCGCGCATGGCGCGCGGACGGGGCACGGGATGCGGCGTTTGATCGGGCGTTCACTCAAGATTTCAGCTCCGGTGCTGACCGGGCTGCTCGGCATGGCGGCGCTGTGCCTGGCCTTCTGGGCCGGGCCGGCGGCGGCGGAAGACGTGGTCGGCGCGCCGCATGCCTGGGGCATGGGCCTGCAGGAGGCCTTCGGGCCGGTGAAGGAGGCGATCCACGACTTCAACAACCTGGTGTTGTGGATCATCATCATCATCTCCGTCTTCGTGACGGCGCTGCTGGCCTATTGCGTCTGGCGCTACCGCGAATCGGCCAATCCGACGCCGTCGCGCACCAGCCACCACACCATGCTGGAAGTGGCCTGGACGGTGCTGCCGGTGCTGATCCTGCTGATCATCGCCATCCCCTCCTTCCGCCTCATCTACTATGAGGACCGGGCCCGGGACGCGGACATCACCATCAACGTCCAGGGCCGGCAGTGGTACTGGCACTATGCCTATCCCGACAGCGGCGAGCTGGCCTTCGACAGCCGGCCGATCCCGACCGAGGACCTCAAGCCGGGCGACCTGCGGAACCTGACCGTGGACGAGCCTCTGGTCATTCCGGTGGGCGCCAATGTCCGTGTGCTGACCACCGGCCAGGACGTGATCCACAGCTTCTTCGTCCCCTCGCTCGGCGTGCAGAAGTACACCATCCCCGGCCGGACGCTGGAGACCTGGTTCCGCGCCGACCACGAGGGCACCTTCTACGGCCAGTGCAACCAGATCTGCGGGACCAACCATTGGTTCATGCCGATCGTGGTGAAGGCCATCCCGCAGGCCCAGTTCCAGGCCTGGTTGGACGAGGCCAAGAAGAAATACGCCACGAACGAGACCGCCCCTCCGGCGGCGATCGCCGCCCAGCCGGCGGCCGTGGCCACCACGCAGCTTGCCGAGGCCGGCCGGTAATCCCGGCGGCATCGGTTGACACACCATAACGAGGCGGACGGACCCATGGCGACCGCGGACCACAGTCACTCCCACGCAGCAGGCCACGACGACCACCACGACCATACGCCAGGGTTCGTCGGGCGCTGGCTGTTCAGCACCAACCACAAGGACATCGGCACCCTCTACCTGATCTTCTCGGTCATCGCCGCGCTGGTCGGGGTCGGGCTGTCGGTGCTGATGCGGCTGGAGCTGCAGCAGCCGGGCATGCAGATCTTCGCCGACGGCCAGGGCTGGAACACGGTGGTCAGCGCCCATGGCCTGATCATGGTCTTCTTCGTGGTCATGCCGGCCATGATCGGCGGCTTCGGCAACTGGTTCGTGCCGCTGATGATCGGCGCGCCGGACATGGCCTTCCCGCGCATGAACAACATCAGCTTCTGGCTGCTGGTGCCGGCCTTCCTGCTGCTGGGCGCCTCGATGTTCGTCGGCCAGGGCGCCGGCGCGGGCTGGACCATCTACACCCCGCTGTCGGACAGCCAGTACCACCCGGGTCCTTCGATGGACATGGCGCTGTTCTCGCTCCACCTCGCGGGTGCCAGCTCGATCATGGGCGCGGCCAACTTCATCACGACCATCTTCAACATGCGGGCGCCGGGCATGACCCTGCACAAGATGCCGCTGTTCGTCTGGTCGATGCTGGTCACCGCCTTCCTGCTGCTGCTGGCCGTGCCGGTGCTGGCGGGCGCGATCACCATGCTGATCACCGACCGCAACTTCGGCACCGCCTTCTTCAACCCGGCCGGCGGCGGCGACCCGGTGCTGTTCCAGCACCTGTTCTGGTTCTTCGGCCACCCCGAAGTCTACATCATGATTTTGCCGGGCTTCGGCATCATCAGCCACATCATCTCGACCTTCAGCCGCAAGCCGGTCTTCGGCTACCTCGGCATGGCCTATGCCATGGTCGCCATCGGCGTGGTCGGCTTCATCGTCTGGGCCCACCACATGTTCACGTCCGGAATCGACGTGGACACCCGGGCCTACTTCATGGCCGCGACCATGGTCATCGCGGTGCCCACGGGGATCAAGATCTTCAGCTGGATCGCCACCATGTGGGGCGGCTCCATCAGCCTGAAGACGCCGATGCTCTGGGCGATCGGCTTCATCTTCCTGTTCACGCTCGGCGGCGTGACCGGCGTGAAGCTGGCCAATGCCGGCGTCGACGTGATCCTGCACAACACCTACTACGTGGTGGCGCACTTCCACTACGTGCTGTCGCTGGGCGCGGTCTTCTCGATCTTCGGCGGCTTCTACTACTGGATCGGCAAGATGAGCGGCCGGCAGTACCCGGAGTTCTGGGGCAAGGTCCACTTCTGGATGCTCTTCGCCGGCGCCAACCTGACCTTCTTCCCGCAGCACTTCCTGGGCGCCCAGGGCATGCCGCGCCGCTACCCGGACTACCCCGACGCTTTTGCCGGCTGGAACTTCCTGTCCTCGATGGGCTCGTACCTGTCGGCCGGCTCGATGCTCGTCTTCCTCTACGTCTGCTACCGCACCTTCACCTCGAAGGAGCACCTGGCCGACAACTACTGGGGCGAGGGGGCGACCACCCTCGAGTGGCAGGTCAGCAGCCCGCCGCCGTTCCACACCTTCGAGGAACTGCCGCGGATCCGCTGATCCCGGCCTTCTCGAGGAATATCCGCAGCGCCACACCCGGGAGGGTGTGGCGTTTTGCGTTGCCAGGGCCTACATCGCGGGCATGAGCGACGTCACCGCTGCTGCCCCCCTGCGACAGGATCTCTCCGAGGTCTCCGACTGGGTCACCCTCCTCAAGCCGCGGGTGATCTCGCTGGTGGTCCTCACCGGGGTGGTGGGGCTGCTGGTGGCCCCGGGGCACCTGCACCCGACCCTGGCCATCGCCGCGGTGCTTTGCATCGCGCTCGGCGCCGGCGCCGCGGGGGCCATCAACATGTGGTACGACCGCGACATCGACGCGGTGATGCGGCGGACCGAGCGGCGGCCGATCCCGGCCGGGCGGATCGAACCGGGCGCGGCGCTGGCCTATGGCGTCGGCCTGGCGCTGGCCTCGGTCGCCATCATGGGGCTTGCCACCAACTGGGTCGCGGCCGGGGTGCTGGCGCTGTCGATCGGCTTCTACGTCTTCGTCTACACCATGTGGCTGAAGCGGCGGACCTCGCAGAACATCGTCATCGGCGGCGCCGCCGGGGCCTTCCCGCCGGTGATCGGCTGGGCCGCCGTGACCGGCGACGTGACGCTGATGCCGGTGCTGATGTTCGCCATCATCTTCTTCTGGACCCCGCCGCATTTCTGGGCGCTCAGCCTCTGGGCCCATGCCGACTACGAGAAGGTCGGGGTGCCGATGCTGCCGGTCACCCACGGCGCCAGGGAAACGCGGAAGCAGGTGCTGGTCTATACCATCGCCCTGGTGCCGCTGACCCTGCTGCCCTGGGTCTTCGGCTTCGCCGGCTGGGTCTACGCCGCCGCGGCGCTGCTGCTGGGGGCCGAGTTCCTGCGCCAGTCGGTCGCGGTCTACCGCGACCTCCAGGACGCCGCCGGCCGCAGCCTGAGTAACGACGTCCCGGCCAAGAAGGCCTTCCGCTACTCGCTGCTCTACCTGGCGCTGCTGTTCATTGCGCTGGCCGCCGACAAGGCGGTGCTCGGATGATCCCGGTGGCGATGACGCCGGAGCAGCGGGCTGACCTCGACCGGCGGCGGCGGCAGAAGAACTGGGCGGTGCTCGGGGTGCTGATCGCGCTGGTCGTGCTGTTCTTCTTCATCAGCACCGCCCGCGTCCTGCGCGGCTGATGCTTGCGGCGGCGCCGCCGGGCGCCATCTGAGGTCGATCATGCAGCAGCACCCTCCCGCGCTCCGCCGCCGCAACCGCCGCCTGGGCCTCATGGTCGGCGGCTTCGTCGCCGGCATGGTCGGCCTCGCCTTCGCCTCGGTGCCGCTCTACGACATGTTCTGCCGGGCGACCGGCTACAATGGCACGGTGCAGACCGGCGGGCCGGCGGCGCCGGGCGCCGGGCAGCAGGTGCTGACCATCCGCTTCAACGCCAATACCCAGCCCAACCTGCCCTGGCGCTTCCGGCCGGAGGCGCCGTCCCTGTCGCTCCGGGTCGGCGAGGAGGGCATGGGCTTCTACAGCGCCGAGAACCTCTCCGGCACGCCGGTCACCGGCATCGCCACCTACAACGTGACGCCCGAGGTGGTGGGCAAGTATTTCCACAAGACCGCCTGCTTCTGCTTCGACGAGCAGACCCTGGCGGCCGGCCAGAAGGCCGACATGCCGCTGAGCTTCTGGGTCGACCCGAAGATCGGCGAGGACCCCAATACCCGGGGCATCCGCACCATCACCATCAGCTACACCTTCTTCCGCAGCCTCGACGACGCGGCCCGTTCGGGCGCCCTGGCCAATGCCGGCGAGCATGTCGGCCGCGGCGCCGCCACGCCGCCGACCGCGACGCCGTAAGCGGGCTTGATAAAGGTGGGGTTTTGGGGATTGATGCGGCCCAACCGGCGGGGCCCGTCCCGGACCCCGGCCTCGGCGGCACGACACCAGGACGCGCAATGGCCAGCTCTTCCGATATGACGGCGACTGCGGAAGCCGCACCGCTCCACAAGCACCCCTACCACCTGGTGGATCCGTCCCCCTGGCCGATCGTCGCCAGCTTCTCGGCGGGCGCCCTGGTGCTCGGCATCATCCTGCTGGCGCACTACAACATCCACTGGATGCTCTATGCCGGCATCGTCGGCGTGCTGGCGACCGCCTTCATGTGGTGGCGCGACATCGTCCGCGAGTCGCGGACCCCGGGCATGCACACCCCGGTGGTGCGGATCGGCCTGCGGTACGGGATGATGCTGTTCATCGCCTCCGAGGTGATGTTCTTCGTGGCCTTCTTCTGGGCCTACTTCCACTTCGCGCTCTACCCCGAGCATGTCTCCGGCTCGGTCGCCGCCACCGCGGTCTGGCCGCCCAAGGGCGTGCTGACCTTCGACCCCTTCGGCCTGCCCTTCCTGAACACCATGATCCTGCTGCTCTCGGGCTGCACGGTGACCTGGGCGCATCACGGGCTGCTGCACGGCGACCGCAAGGCGATGATCGGCGGCCTTGCCCTGACCGTCGCGCTCGGCATGTTCTTCACCACCCTGCAGGCGGTGGAATACGCCGAGGCGCCCTTCGCCTTCACCGGCGGCGTCTATCCCTCGGTCTTCTTCCTGGCGACCGGCTTCCACGGCTTCCACGTCATCATCGGCACCATCTTCCTGGCGGTCTGCCTGGTGCGGGCCATCAAGGGGCACTTCACCCCGCAGCGCCACTTCGGCTTCGAGGCGGCGGCCTGGTACTGGCACTTCGTCGACGTGGTGTGGCTGTTCCTCTTCATCTGCATCTACTTCCTCGGCGCCGGCGACATCGCGGAGCACTGATCCCTTGATCTCCCAGGGTCCGACGACCAGGGGGCCGCATGGCCCCGGGGCCTGACCTGGCCCCCTTCTGGCGGGTCGCCCTGCTGGGCCGCTGTCCGCGTTGCGGCAGCGGCCCATTGTTTTCCGGGCTGCTGGCGATGCGGGAAAGCTGCCCGGGCTGCGGCCTCGACCTCCGCCCCTTCGAGGCCGGGGACGGGCCGGCGGTGGCCGGCATCTTCCTGGTGGGGGCCGTCACCGTCGTCGCCGCGCTCATCGTCGACGTCAGATACGCCCCGCCGCTCTGGGTCCATGCGCTGGTCTGGCCGGGGGTGATCCTCGTCCTGGCCATCCTGGTCATGCGGGGCGCCAAGGCGGCGCTGGCCGGGCTGCAGTACCGCCAGCGGGGCGGCGCATGAGGCGGCGGATCTGGCTGCCGGTGCTGGCCAGCCTGCCGGTGCTGGCGGCGCTGCTCTGGCTCGGCACCTGGCAGGTGCAGCGGCTGCACTGGAAGACCGACATGCTGGACCGCATCGCCGCGGCCGAGGCCGGGCCGCCGCTGCCGCTGGCCGGCAGCGCCGCGCCCTACACCAAGGTGGTGGCGACCGGCCGGCTCGACCATGCGCGCGAGGCCCTGCTGGGGGTGGAGGTGCGCGGCACCGCGCTCGGCGGGCATCTGGTGACGCCGCTGCTGCGCGACGGCGCGCCGCCGCTGCTGGTCGACCGCGGCTGGGTGCCGCTCACCCGCGACCGCGGCCTCGACCGTCCCGAGGGCGAGGTCGCCATCACCGGCTACATCCGCGCCGCCGATACCCGCGACTGGAACAGCCCGAAGGACGACACCGCCGGGCGGCGCTTCTACGTCTTCGACCCGGCGGCGATCGGCGCCGCGCTCGGCCTGCCGCCGCCGGCCCCCTTCGGGCTGGTGGCGCTGGCGCCGCCCGGGGCGCCGGCCGGGCTGCTGCCGGCGGCGGCGGCGAGCCTGCCGCGGCCGGACAACCCGCACCTCGGCTATGCCATCACCTGGTACGGGCTGGCGGCGGCGCTGGTCGGGGTGCTGATCGCCTTCCTCCTCCGCCGCGACCGGGAGCCTGCCGCATGAGCGACGCCTATGCCCGCCTGAAAACGCGCTTCGCCCGCATCGCCACCCTCGGCGAAGCCGGCGCCATGCTGCACTGGGATGCCAGCGCGATGATGCCGCCGGGGGGCGGCGCGGCCCGCGGCGAGCAGCTCGCGGTGCTGGCGGGGCTGGGGCATGAGCTGCTGACCGCGCCGGCCGTCGCCGAGGATCTCGCCGCGGCGGCCGCGACAGGCGACTGGGACCAGGCCAACCTCAGGCTGATGCGCCGCGCCCACCTGCGGGCGACCGCGCTGCCGACCTCGCTGGTCGAGGCGACGGCGCGGGCCAATGCCGCCTGCGAGAAGGTCTGGCGCCAGGCCAAGGCCGCGGCGGATTTCGCCATGGTCCGGCCGGCGCTGGAGGAAGTGGTGGCGCTGCAGCGGGAGGCGGCGCAGGCGCTCTCCGGCGTGCTCGGCCTCGCGCCCTATGACTCGTTGATGGATGGCTACCAGCCCGGCATCGGCGCCGCCGACGTGGAGCCAGTGTTTGCTGCCTATGAGGCCTTCCTCGCCGAGGCGCTGCCACGGGCCGAGGCGATCCAGGCCGCGCGCGGCGCGCCGCTCCCGCTGCCCGGGCCCTTCCCGGTCGCGGTGCAGCAGGCGCTCTGCCGGTCGCTGTCCGAGCGTGTCGGCCTCGACTACGGCCATGCCCGGCTGGACGAGAGCCTGCACCCCTTCTGCGGCGGCACCCCGACCGACGTGCGGATCACCACCTTCTATGCCGAGGCCGATGTCGGCAAGGCGCTGCTCGGCGTGCTGCACGAAACCGGCCACGCGTTGTACGAGCGCGGCCTGCCCGGGGCCTGGGCGCGCCAGCCGGTGGGCGAGGCCGCCGGCATGGCGGCGCATGAATCCCAGAGCCTGATCGTCGAGATGCAGGCCTGCCGGTCCGATGCCTTCCTCGGCTTCCTCGGCGGCGAGCTGCACCGCGCCTTCGGCGGCGATCCGGCACCGTATGAGACGGCCAACCTCGCCCGGCTGTGGCGGCGGGTCGGCCGCAGCTTCATCCGGGTGGATGCGGACGAGCTGACCTATCCCGCGCATGTCATCCTGCGCTTCCGGCTGGAACGGGCGCTGATCGGCGGCGAGCTGTCCGTCGCCGACCTGCCGGGCGCCTGGGCCGAGGGCTTCCGCCGGCTGCTCGGCATCGCCCCGCCGAATGACGCGGAGGGCTGCCTACAGGACATCCACTGGCACGACGGCGCCTTCGGCTACTTCCCCAGCTACACCCTCGGCGCCATGGCGGCGGCGCAGCTGATGAAGGCGGCCAGGGCGGCGGTGCCGGGGCTGGAGGCGGCCATGGGCCAGGGCGACATGGCGCCGCTGACCGGCTGGCTGGCGCGGCATGTCCATGCCCAGGGCTCCCGCCTCGGCTTCCAGGACCTGCTGCGGCAGGCGACCGGCAAGCCGCTCGACCCCGCCGATTTCATGGACCACCTGCGCCACCGCTACCTGTAGCCGGGACGGCGAGGCATGATCCCGGAAACGGGGGAGATGCCGATGGCCTACCAGGTGAGCGCCTACAACCTCTCGGCCACGTCCGAGAACAAGATCCACGACGACACGGTGGCGAAGCGCTTCGGCTTCACCGGCGCGCTGGTCCCGGGCGTGGAGGTCTATGCCTATGCCTGCCACGCCGCCGTCGCGCGCTGGGGCCGGGACTGGCTGGAGCGCGGGGCGGCCGAGTGCCGCTTCCAGTCGCCGGTCTACGACGGCGACCTCGTCACGGTGGAGGAGACCGTGGCGGCCGAGGGCATCGGCCTGCTGGTGCGGCGCGAGGCGGCGACCTGCGCCACCGGCCGCGCCTGGATGCCGGAGGAGGACCCGCCGGCGATGGGCGAGACCCGCTGGCAGGCGCCGCCCAGCCAGCGCCCGCCCGCGAGCGAGGACAGCCTGGCGCCCGGGCTCTGGCTCGGCACCCATCCCTTCGAGGTCACGCCGGCCCGCGCGGCCGAGTACCTCGCCGCGGTGCGCGAGACCGACCCGCTCTATGCCGCCGCCGGGCTGGTCCATCCGGGGCTGCTGCTGCGGCAGTGCAACCAGGCGCTGGTGCAGAATGTGGTGCTGGGCCCCTGGATCCATGTCGGCTCGGCGGTGCGCAACCTGGCGGCGGCGCGGGTCGGCGATGTGCTGACGACCCGGGCGCGGGTCACCGCCAACGCCGAGCGGAAGGGGCACAAGATCGTCGAGCTGGACGCCTGGGTGCTGCGCGGCGACGGGGTGCCGCTGGCGCGGGTGGCGCATACCGCGATCTGGCGGCCGCGCCAGGCGGCCTGAATCCTGGGGCAGGGCACTGCTCACAACATCCGGCGCGGCGGCCCGGCCGGCCGATAGCCCCTCGCCGGGCGGGGGATCCTATGCCATCCGGCCGGGATGGCGGCTGCATGACCCGGAACCACGCCCTGGATAGCCTGCGCGGCCTGGCCGCGCTGGCGGTGGCCCTCGGGCACTGCATCCTGGCGGTGACCGGGCTGGCGACCTGGGGCGCCACGGTCTTCGACTTCCCGCAGCTGCCGGCCGCGGCCATCCTGGCCCGGCTGGGCTATGTCGCTTTCCCCAGCGATGCCGCGGTGATCGTCTTCTTCGTGCTCAGCGGCCATGTGCTGTGGCAGGCCTGCGGGCGGCACCCGGGCGGGCTGCTGGGCGGCATGCCGGACTGGACCCTGGCCCGGCTGTACCGGCTGCTGCCGGTCGCCATGGCCTGCGCCATCCCGCTCGGGCTGCTCCATGACGCAAGCGCAGCGCGGCTGGTCGGCAACATGCTGCTGCTCAGCTACGACCTGAACGGCCCCGCCTGGTCGCTGCAGGTCGAGGTGGTGGCGAGCCTGCTGCTGTTTCCGCTGCACCGGCTGCTGCGCGGCCGGACGGCGGGCCTGCTGCTGGCGCTGGGGCTGACCGTGGCGCTGCTGCCCTGGCTGCGGCAGGTGCCGGTGTTGGTCTACCTGCCGATGTTCCTGGCGGGGGCGCTGATCGGCGCGGTGCCGGCGCGGTGGTGGCGCGGCTGGGTGCTGGCGCTGGGCCTGCCGGCGCTGCTGCTCGGCAGCCTGGTGCTGGGCCATGGCACGCTCTCCCGCGGGGCGGAGCTGGTCGGCGCGGTGGCGGTGGTGGGCACGCTGGGCCAGTGGCAGCCGCGCTGGCTGCTGCATCCGGCGCTGCGCTTCCTCGGGCGCATCAGCTATCCCTTCTACCTCTCCCATGCGCTGGGGCTGGCGCTGGCGGCGCCGCTGGTCGCCGCCGCGGGGCTGGCCGGTACCTTCGGGCCGATAGCGCTCTACGCGGTGCTGTCACTGGCCATCACCATCCCGGTCGCCTGGG
This sequence comes from Paeniroseomonas aquatica, assembly GCF_030409335.1. Taxonomy (GTDB): domain Bacteria; phylum Pseudomonadota; class Alphaproteobacteria; order Acetobacterales; family Acetobacteraceae; genus Belnapia; species Belnapia aquatica. The sequence continues at coordinate 32,646 of NZ_JAUFPN010000182.1, read as the reverse complement.
CGCTGCACCACGCGGTGGAGGCGCCGCTGATGCGGGCGAGGCCGCGGCTGCGGCCCCTGGGCATGGCGCCGGCCCCGGCAGAGTGAGCCACAAGCGGCAGCGGTCAGAAGGTGGTCACACTTCCGTGAGATGAGCGGGCATCCTGCATCGCTCACCGAAACGGATCATCGCCGTGCCGCCGCTCAACCGGTTCCGCCTCCTCACCCTGCATGCCGCCCTGTTCGGCCTGTCGACCGCCATGGCCGGCGGCTTCGCCGGGGCCTACCTGCTGAAGCTGGGCTTCAGCCTGCCGGTGGCGCTGGCCGCCTACGGCGTGCTGCTCGTACTCCGCTTCGGCCTGCGCGGCCTTGCGATCACCATCGTCCGGCGGGTCGGCATGGCCGGGGCGTTGCGGCTCGGCGTGCTGATCGGGGCGGTGGAATTCCTGCCCCTGCTCATGGCCGGCAGCCTGGCCGGGCTGCTGGCCTGGATCCTGCTCGTCTCGCTGGCCGAGGCCATCTACTGGCCCGCCTTCCATGCCACCACGGTGACCACGGTCGCCGGGGACGACAACCTCGGCCGGCAGGTGGCGGAGCGGACCATGGTCGGGGCGGTGGTGGCGGTGGCCGGGCCGCTGGCGGGCGGGCTGCTGCTGGCCGGGCTCGGCGAGGCGGCGGGCTTCGGCATCGCCGCCCTGGTCGGGCTGCTCTCGATCCTGCCGGTGGCGCGGCTCGGGCGGATCGAGGCCGGGCCGGTGCCGCGCCTCGGCGAGGTGCTGCGGGGCATGGACCGCCGGGGGGTGGCGACCTTCGCCGCCGATGGCTGGATCGCCTCCGGCCTCGGCTTCGTCTGGCCGATGGTGATGTTCGCCGCCATGGGCTCCAGCTATCAGGCCTTCGGCCTGGCCAATGCGGCGGCCGGGCTGGTCGGCGCCGCGGTCAGCCCCTGGTGCGGCCGGGCGATCGACCGTGGCCAGCGCGACGCCACCCTGGCCCTGGTCTGCGCCGCCCTGGCGGTGAGCTTCGCGCTGCGCGCCGCCGCGGCCTGGTCGCCGCTGGCGGCGGCGCTGGCCAACGTGACCGGCGCGGCGATCTGCGGGCTGTACGGGCCGGTGCTCTACAGCGCGGTCTATGCCCGGGCGCGGCGGTCGGGCGCGCCCTACCGCTTCCACCTCGCGGCCGAGGCCGGCTGGGACTGCGGCGCCGCCGGCGGCTTGTTCGTGGCGGCGGCGGTGGCGGCGCTGGTGCCGGTGCCGGCGCTGGCGGTGCTGCCGGCCTCGCTCGGCATCGGCGCGCTCTATCTCTGCCTGCGCGCGCCGCGCCCGGCCCGGCCGGATGTCCTGGCCGAGGGCATCCGGCCGGCCTGAGGCGGGGCGCTCAGTTGCTGCCGACGGCGCCGCCCAGCATCTCGCCGATGCCGCGGTGGATGACGAGGTCGGCGATCTCGTCCAGCCCGGTCTCCTGGTTGTTGACGATGGCGAGGCGGGCGCCGTTCCGCTTGGCCAGTTCGGGAAAGCCCGCCGCCGGATAGACGACGAGGGAGGAGCCCAGCACCAGGCAGAGGTCGGCGGCCAGCACCTCCTGCCGGGCGCGCAGCATCGGCGCTTCCGGCATGGCCTGGCCGAAGCTGATGGTGGCGGTCTTCACCAGCCCGCCGCAGGCGGCGCAATCCGGCACGTCGCCGTCGCGGGCGAAGGCGGCCTGCAACTCCTCGATCGCGTAGCGCTCGCCGCAGTCGAGGCAGGCGCCGTAGGTGGTGTTGCCGTGCAGCTCGATGACCTTGCCCTCCGGAATGCCGGAGGCCTGGTGCAGCCCGTCGATGTTCTGGGTGATGACGGCGGCGGCCTTGCCTTCGCGCACCAGCCGCGCCACCGCGCGGTGGCCGCGGTTGGGCTCGGCGGCGCGCATGACGGGGTCGGAGGCGAAGCGGCGGCGCCAGGCCTCGCGGCGCATGGCGGCGGAGGCGCAGAAGTCCTGGAACATGATCGGCTTCATCTGGTCCCAGACGCCGCCGGGGCTGCGGAAGTCGGGGATACCGGATTCGGTGCTGATGCCGGCGCCGGTGAAGACCACGACGCGCCGGGCGGCGTCGAGGAGGGCGCGGAGGGCGGTGATATCCGGGTCCATGGAGGTCTCCGAAGGCAAGGTCGGGGGAAGGTATTCCCCCGAGCCCCCATCTATTTTTGGGAGTTAAGGCAAGGCCATGGCAGGGTCCTAGGCGTCCTCGCGGATCATCGCCGCGCCCTTTTCCCCGATCATGATCGTCGGCGCATTGGTGTTCCCCGTGGTCAGCGTCGGCATGACCGAGGCATCGATCACCCGCAGCCCGCCGATCCCCCGCACCCGCAGCCGGCTGTCCACCACGCTGGCTGGGTCCTCGCCCATGCGGCAGGTGCCGACGGGGTGGTAGATGGTGGTGCCCTCGGCGCGCATGAAGGCCAGCAGCGCCTCGTCGTCCTGCACCTCCGGCCCGGGCATGAGCTCGAAGGCGCTGTGCTTCGCGATGGCCGGGGCGGCGAAGATGGCGCGGGCCAGGCGGAGGCCGGCGCGCATCACCTGCTGGTCGGAGAACTGGGCGAGGTAATTGGGGCGGATCGCCGGCTTCTCGAAGGGATCGGCGGATCTGGCGAGGATGGTGCCGCGGCTGTCCGGGCGGGTCGGGCAGATGGCGCAGGTCATGCCCGCCTCCTTCTCCAGCACGCCGAAGACGTTGCGTTCGTAGGTCGCCGGGGTGAACAGCAGTTGCAGGTCGGGGCTGGCGAGGCCCTCGCGCGAGCGGCAGAAGACCTGGGCGGTGGTGACGCCGAAGGTCAGCGCGCCGCGGCCCTGCACGGCATAGCGGATCGCCTCCCCGGCCAGCCGTAGCCCGCGGGCGAGCTGGTTGGTGGAGATGGCGTCCTTCACCCGGTGCTGGACGCGGGCGACGTAGTGGTCCTGCAGGTTGTGGCCGACCTGGGGCGTGTCCTGCACCACCTCCACGCCGATGGATTGCAGGTGCGCGGCCGGGCCGATGCCGGAGACCTGCAGCAGGTGCGGCGAGTTGACGGCGCCGCCGGAGAGGATGACCTCCTTCGTGGCGCGCACCTCGTGCTCGACGCCGTCGCGGCGGAAGCGGGCGCCGACGCAGCGGCGGCCCTCGAAGATCAGCCGCGTTGCCGGGGCGTTGGTTTCGACCGTGAGGTTGGCGCGGCCTTTTGCGGCTTTCAGGAAGGTTCGGGCGGTGGAGGCGCGGAAGCGGCCCTGCCGGGTCATCTGCGAATAGCCGACGCCTTCCTGTTCCCGGCCGTTGAGGTCCTTCCGGAAGGGATGGCCGGCCTGTTGCGCCGCCTCGACGAAGCGGTGGGTCAGCGGCAGGATGGTGCGGTAGTCCTCCACCTTGAGCACGCCGCCCTTGCCGCGCACGGCGGCATCGCCCGGGCCGTAGTCCTCGGACTGGCGGAAGTAGGGCAGGACGTCGTCATAGCTCCAGCCGCGGCAGCCCATCTGCGCCCAGCCGTCGAAATCGGCCGGGTTGCCGCGGACATAGAGCATGCCGTTGATGGAGGAGGAGCCGCCGAGCACCCGGCCGCGCGGCCAGCGGATGGCGCGGTCGCCGCTGCCTGTCTCGGGCTCGGTCAGGTAGTTCCAGTTGACCCGCGGGTTGTAGATCAGCTTCAGCATCCCGGCGGGGATGTGGATCCAGGGATACCAGTCCGACGGCCCGGCCTCGAGCAGGGTGACGCGGGCACCGGTCTCACTCAGCCGGCTGGCGACGACGCAGCCGGCCGAGCCGGCGCCGATGACGAGGTAGTCGGTGTCCATGGCGTTCTCCCCTTGGCGGGGAGGGTGGCGCATCAGGGCATGCGGCGGAAGACCAGGGCCAGGTTGTCGGCCGGCATGGGCGTGATGGCGGGCGGGCCGAAGCCCTGCGCGGCGGCGGCCTCGGCGACGGCCTCCAGGTCGCGGATGCCCCAGGCGAGGTCGCGGGCGCGAAGGTCGGCGTCGAAGGCGATGTTGCCGGGGCCGGTATGGGCGCCGCCGCGCCGGTAGGGGCCGTAGAGGATCAGCGGCCCGCCGGGCGGCAGGCAGTGGGCGGCGCCCCGCAGCAGGCCGAGGGTCGCGGCCCAGGGGGCGATATGGATCATGTTGATGCAGAGGATGGCATCGGCCGCTGGCCAATTGTCACCGGTGGCGTCGAGGGCCAGGGCAGGGCGGATGTTCGGCTGGCCTGTGGCCCAGGCATCGATGCTGGCGCGGGCCTCGGGGCTGGGGTCGCTCGGCTGGAAGGTCAGCGCCGGGAGGGCGGTGGCGAAGTGGAGGACGTGTTCGCCGGTGCCGCTGGCGACTTCCAACACCAGGCCGGTGGCGGGGAGGTGGTCGCGGAGGATGGCGAGGATGGGGTCGCGGTTGCGCGATGCGGCGGGGGCGAAGCGGCGGGGGTCGGTCATGCGAGGCCCAGGGCGATGGCGATGCGGTCGCGGATCGCGGCGAGCTCGGGCGGCGTGATCCGGTACCCGGTGCGGCGAACCCGCAGCTTCGAGGTGGTGGTCACATGCGCTGCCAGGGCGAAGCAGGGCTTGGTGCAGCCATTCGAAGCCGAGGGTTCGATCCGGACGGAAAGGTCGGGCGCGCCGAGGTTGGCATCCTCGGCGAGGGGGATCAGCAGCAGATTGGGATAATCGGCATCGAACAGCCCGTCCTCCTCGACCACGATGGCCGGGCGGCGCTTGTTGGGCTCCTTCGGCAAGGCATCCCGCCAATCCGCGAGCACGATGTCGCCGGCGGCGAAGCGGCCGTTCATGGCTTATCGATGATGCTCGTCGGCGTGCCCCAATCCTCGAAGAATTCCTGCGCTTCCTTGTTGCTGGCGACATAGGCCGCGACGGCCTTGGTCTGCTCGCGGATGCGCTCCTTGCGGACCCGCTTCGCCTCGGCGGTGGCGATCTCCCGCACATAGGTCGCCAGGCCGATGCCGCGGGCACGCGCCGCGGTTTCCAGCATGGCCTGGATGTCGTCGTCGAGCCGGATGGAGACGGGGGTGCCCATGGTGAAGGCCTTGGCTGCTGCGCCGAATGTAGTTGGTCGGTGTAGTGGGTGCAAGAACTACAGAATCGCCGTACGCACACCGCCGATTTCCGCCTTCCCCGGCGGAATGCTACCCTGCCGCCCGCATGCGCTACCTCAGCACCCGCGGCCAGGCCGCCCCCCGTGACTTCGAAGCTGTCCTCCTCGCCGGCCTGGCGGAGGATGGCGGGCTGTTCCTGCCGGAGAGCTGGCCCAGCCTGTCCCCCGCCGAATGGCGCGGGCTGCGCGGCCTGCCCTATGCCGAGCTCGCGGCCCGGCTGATGCACCGCTTCACCGGCGACACGCTGCCCTTCGAGACGCTGCGGGAGATGACCGGCGCCGCCTATGCCGGCTTCGGCCACCCCGCCGTGGCGCCGCTGGTGCAGCTCGATACCCGCACCTTCGCGCTGGAGCTGTTCCACGGGCCGACGCTGGCCTTCAAGGACATGGCGATGCAGCTGCTCGGGCGGCTGTTCGACCATGCGCTGGCCAGGCGGGGGTCGCGGATCACCATCGTCGGCGCCACCAGCGGCGACACCGGCTCGGCCGCCATCGAGGCCTGCCGCGACCGCCAGGCCATCGACATGGTCATCCTCCACCCGGAGGGGCGGACCTCGGAGGTGCAGCGGCGGCAGATGACCACGGTGCTGGCGCCGAACGTCGCCAACCTCGCCATCCAGGGCAGCTTCGACGACTGCCAGGACCTGGTGAAGGCGATGTTCGCCGACGTGCCCTTCCGCCAGGAGATGGGCCTCGGCGCCGTCAATTCGATCAACTGGGCCCGCGTCGCGGCGCAGATCCCCTACTACGCCTATGCGGCGCTGGCGCTCGGCGCGCCGGAGAGGCCGGTGGCGTTTTCCGTGCCGACCGGCAATTTCGGCAACGTGCTGGCCGCCTGGGCGGTGAAGCAGATGGGCCTGCCGGTCGAGCGGCTGATCATCGGCGCCAACCGCAACAACATCCTGGCGCGCTTCCTGGCGGCGAACGACATGTCGATCCGCGGGGTCGAGCCGAGCCTGTCGCCGAGCATGGACATCCAGGTCAGCTCCAACTTCGAGCGGCTGCTCTTCGAGCTGCTGGGCCGCGACGGGGCGGCGACGGCCGGGGTGATGCAGCGCTTCCGGGCCGAGGGGCGGATGCCGGTGCCCGATGCCGCCTGGCGCGCGGCGACCGCGCTGTTCCGCGGCTTCACCCTGGACGATCCGGGGACCCTGGCCGAGATCCGCCACCTCTGGGCCTCGGCCGGCTACCTCGCGGACCCGCATACCGCCATCGGCACCGCCGCGGCCCGGGCGCATGCGCCGGAGGATTTGGGCATCCCGGTGGTGGTCGCGGCCACCGCCCACCCGGCCAAATTCCCCGATGCGGTGGAGCAGGCGACCGGCCTCCGGCCGCCGCTGCCGCCGCGGCTGGCCGACCTGTACGAGCGCGAGGAGCGCTATGCGGTGGTGCCGGGGACGCTGGCGGAGGTCGAGGCCTTCGTCCGCGCCCATGCCCGGCGCAACGGCTGAGCCGGGCACTGCATCCGCGGGCGATGCGGAACCGGGCAGGATCGCCTACATAGGGGACAAGCACATCCCATGAGCCCTGTCAGGAACACCGCCTTGTCCGCATCCGATGCCGTCCGCGTCACCCGCCTGCCCAATGGCCTCGTCGTCGTCTCGGAGACCATGCCCCGGGTCGAGACCGTCTCCTTCGGCGCCTATGTCTCGGCCGGGACCCGGAACGAGACCGCGGCCGAGAACGGGGTCTCCCACTTCCTCGAGCACATGGCCTTCAAGGGCACCGAGAAGCGGGACGCCGCGGCCATCGCCCGCGAGATGGAGAATGTCGGCGGCCATCTCAACGCCTACACGGCGCGGGAGCAGACCGCCTACTACTGCAAGGTGCTGAAGGAGGATCTCGGCCTGGCCGCCGACATCATCGGCGACATCCTGACCCATTCCACCTTCATCCCCGACGAGCTGGAGCGCGAGCGCGGCGTCATCCTGCAGGAGATCGGCCAGGCCAACGACACCCCGGACGACATCGTCTTCGACCACTTCCAGTCCACCGCCTACCCGGACCAGCCGATGGGCCGGCCGACGCTGGGCACCGAGGACGTCATCAAGGGGATGAAGCGCTCGGCGCTGACCGACTACATGCAGCACCACTACGGGCCGGAGCGCATGGTGGTCGCCGCCGCCGGGGCGCTGGAGCACGAGGCGCTGCTCGAGCTGGTGCAGACCCATTTCCGCGACCTGCCGCAGGTGGCGCCGCCGCCGCCCGAGGCCTCCCGATACGTCGGCGGCGAGTTCCGCGAGGAGCGCGACCTCGACCAGGTGCATATCGTGCTCGGCTTCCCCTCCACCGGCTACAAGGAGCGGCTGCACTACCCGACCCTGCTGCTGAGCACGCTGCTCGGCGGCGGCATGTCCTCGCGGCTGTTCCAGGAGATCCGGGAGAAGCGCGGGCTGGTCTATTCGATCTATTCCTTCGCCCATCCCTTCAACGACGGCGGGGTCTTCGCCGTCTATGCCGGGACCGGGGAGAAGGAGGTGGAGGAGCTGATGCCCGTCACCCTCGACGAGCTGCGCAAGGTGCAGACCACGGTGACCCAGGACGAGCTGGACCGCGCCAAGGCGCAGCTCCGCGCCTCCCTGCTGATGAGCCTGGAATCGACCGGCAGCCGCACCGAGCAGCTGGCCCGGCAGATCCAGGTGCATGGCCGGGTCATCCCGGTCGAGGAGACCAAGCGGAAGATCGCCGCCGTCACCATCGAGGAAGTGCAGGAAGCCGCCGTCGAGGCCTTCCGCGGCACCCCGACCCTGGCGGCGCTGGGCCCGGCCAGCAAGGTGCCGACCCTCGCCGAGATCGCCGCGAGGCTGGCGGCATGAGCCACGCGTCCACCCTCCAGGATCTGGTCGCCGCCGCCCGCCGCGCCGGGGCCGATGCGGCGGATGCGCTGCTGGTCTCCTCCGCCTCGCTCTCGGTGCAGCGGCGGCTCGGCAAGATCGAGCAGCTCGAACGCGCCGAGGGCTTCGACCTCGGGCTGCGGGTCTTCGTCGGCCGCCGCCAGGCGATCGTCGCTTCCACCGATGCCTCTCCCAAGGGTTTCGCGGCGCTGGCGGAACGCGCCGTCGCCATGGCCCGGGTGGTGCCGGAGGACCCGCATGCCGGCCTGCCGGATGCGCCGGACGGGCTGACCTCCTCCGCGCTGGAGCTCGAGGACCCCTACGAGCCGGGCGCCGAGGAGCTGATCGCCCGCACCGCGCTGGCCGAGGAGGCGGCGCTGGCCGTCGCCGGGGTGACCAATTCCGAGGGCGCCGATGCCGGCTTCACCCGCTACACGGTGGCGCTGGCGGCGAGCAACGGCTTCGCCGGCGAATACGCCCGCACCAGCCATTCCATCTCGGCCACCGCGCTCGCGGGGCAGGGGACGGGGATGGAGCGGGACTACGACTATTCCAGCACCGTCTTCCTCGCCGACCTCGACGATGCCGCCATGATCGGGCGGCGGGCCGGGGAGAAGGCGGTGGCGCGGCTGAACCCCTCGCGGCCGAAGACCGCGCGGATCCCGGTGGTCTACGACCCCCGCGTCGCCACCTCGCTGCTCGGGCACCTCACCGGGGCGATCAACGGCGCGGCGGTGGCGCGCGGCACCAGCTTCCTGCGGGACAAGCTCGGGCAGCGGGTGATGGCGGCGGGGCTTTCCGTCATTGACGACCCGACCCGGCGGCGCGGCCTCCGCAGCCGGCCCTTCGACGGGGAGGGGATGCAGGGCATCCGCCGCGCGATCGTCGAGGACGGCGTCCTCACCACCTGGATCCTCGACTGGCGCAGCGCCCGGCAGCTCGGCATGGCCTCCACCGGCCATGCCAGCCGCGGCACCGGCGGCCCGCCCGGCCCGGCGGCGACCAACCTCTGGCTGGCCCCTGGCACGATGACGCCGGCGGCGCTGATGGCCGACATCCGGGAAGGGCTCTACGTGACCGAGCTGATCGGCATGGGGGTGAACGGCGTCACCGGCGACTACAGCCGCGGCGCCGCCGGCTTCATGATCCGCGACGGCGCCCTGGCCGAGCCGGTGAGCGAGGTCACCATCGCCGGCAACGTCATGGAGATGCTGCTGCACATGACCCCGGCCGACGACCTGGTCTTCCGCCGCGGCACCGACAGCCCGACGGTGCGGGTCGAGGGCCTGACCATGGCGGGCGGCTGACCCGCCGGGCGGCCTTGCCCGGCCGCCGCCTGCCGCGCGGCGGGAGCGAAGCGTGATCGCGCTGCCATGACGCAAAGGATCGGCTGCCGCATTGACTCCCGTATGGCCGGGGGCCAGGGCGGGAGATGGCGATGCGTGACCCTTGGCAGGCCTGGCCGCGACCGGATCCCGCCCGCTGTCGGCTGCCCGCCGCGCCGCCGGACCGCCGGGGCCTGCTGCGGGGCCTGATCGCCGCCCTGGCCGCCGCCCCCTGCGCCTCCCCCGGCGCCTTCGCCGCCGAGGAGCGGCCCGGCACCGAGATCCGGCCCGAGCACTTCGACCGCGGGCCGGTGCCGGCCACCTTCACCCTGCCCTTGGCCCAGCCCTTGGCCATGCCCGGCCGGCCGGTCGCCGCCGTCGCCCTGCTGCACGACAGCCTGGGGCCGGATGCCCGGGCCGAGCCCTATGCCCGGCAGCTGCTCGGCGCCGGCATCGCCGTGCTGGAGCTGCTCTGCGCCGGGCCGGAGGCGGCGGTGCTGGCCGCCGCCGTCGCGGCCCTGGCCGCGGACCCGCGGGTGGACCCGGTGCGGCTCGGCCTGCTGGGCTTCGGCCGGGGGGCGGCCGGCGCCATCGCCGGGGAGGTGCCGGTCGCCGCCCGCGCCCTGCTCTACCCCGGCTGCCGCGGCCTGGCCGAGGCGGCGCGGCGCCCGCCCGCCGGGGGCTGGGGCGGCCATCCGGTACTGGTGCTGCATGGCGGGGCGGACCGGGCCAACCCGCCGGCGCTCTGCGTCGCCGCCGCCGCCGCGCTGGCCGAGGCCGGGGCGGCGGTGCGGCGGGTGGAATACGACGGCGCCAGCTACGCCTGGGACTATCCGGTCCATGGCAGCGAGCGCCGGCAGCTGCTGCAGCCGCCGGAGCCGGCAGGCGGCCTTCCGGCGGGCCGGGTCGAGTCCCGGCCCTGGCCGGAGCTGGCCGCCCTGTCCGCCACCCAGGTCGCCAGCTTCTTCGCCCGGGCCCTGGCACCGTGACCCCCGCCACCCCAGCTTGAGCCCGGCAGGCCGGGCCGCGGAACGAAAAGCTGCGGCGATGCGGCCGGGCCCCGTCGCAATTGCCGCCGGGCTTCCCTATATTGCCGTCAATTCATGAATCGGAGACACCCAAGTCATGCGTCGCCCCTTCCTCCTGCTCGCCGCCGTCGCCATGGCGCTGGCCCCGATGCTCGCGGACGCGCGGCCGGGCGGCGGTTCCTCCAGCGGCAGCCGCGGCAGCCGCACCTATAGCGCGCCGCCCGCCACCAATACCGCGCCGAGCGCCGCCCGCCCGATGGAGCGGACGATGGATACCCAGCGTTCGGCCACGCCGGGCGGCCAGCAGGCGGCCCGGGCCGGCAGCGGCCAGCCCAATCCCTCCGGCAGCTTCCTCACCCGCTCCCCCTTCATGGCGGGCATGATGGGCGGCCTGATCGGCGTCGGCCTCGGCGGGCTGCTCTTCGGCAACGGCCTGTTCGGCGGCTTCAGCGGCTTCGCCTCGATCCTCGGCCTGCTGCTGCAGATCGGCCTGATCGTGCTGATCGTCCGCTTCGCCATCGGCTGGTTCCGCCGGCGCCAGGAAGCGCAGCAGCCGGCGATGGCCGGCATGCCCCACGGGATGCCCGGTGGCATGGCGCGCGATGCCATGAACCAGGGCCCGATGCAGCGGGAAGCGATGGAGACCGGCCGTGGCCCGCTGGGCGGCGGCGGCGGTGCCCCGAGCAGCGCCATCCAGGTGACGCCGGCCGATTTCACCGCCTTCGAGCACACGCTGAAGGTGGTGAACGAGGCCTGGTCGCGGCAGGACGAGAGCGGCATGCGCTCGGTCGCCACGCCGGAGATGATGCGCTACTTCGGCGACGACCTGGCCGACCTGGCCAAGCGCGGCCTGCGCAACGAGACCAGCGAGGTGAAGCTGGAGCAGGGCGACCTGGCCGAGGCCTGGCGCGAGGGCAGCCGCGACTACGCGACGGTGGCGATGCGCTTCTCGCAGATCGACGTCACCCGCCGGCTCAGCGACGGCGTGGTGGTCGAGGGCGACCCCTCCCGCCGGGTCGAGGCGACCGAGCTCTGGACCTTCGTCCGGGTGCAGGGCGGCCCCTGGATGCTCTCGGCGATCCAGCAGACCCGCTGACCCACCGTCCCATTTTGGTCACAATCGCGCCGGCATCCTCGGAAGAGGGTGCCGGCGCTGTCGTAATTGTGGCGCCTCGGGGCCAGATCATGGCATGAAGATGGCAGACCTGCCGTTTTCGACCCAATTGCCTGGAGGGCCATCGATGATCGCGCTTTGCTTCATGGCCGTTCTCGCAGCGCTGGCCGGCCTCGCCACCGTCGGCCTGGCCCTCGGGCCGCTGAGCGCCGCGGCCTCCACCGCCCTGCTCGCCGCCCCCGCCTTCGGCGCGGTTTCGCTCGCCAGCGGCCTTGCCGCCGCGGTCGTCGCCATGCGGCGCTACGGCTGAAGCCCCGGCCGGCGGCCGCGAGGCCCCCGGCCCTGCGGCCCGGCTGCGGCCGCCGCGCCCTGGACGCGCCAATTCCCCGGTGCTAGCGCTGCACGAGGGCGGACAGCGGCCCTGAGCCGATCGGGGCAGCCTGCGTGAGCCATCCCTTCCAGCGTGACCGGCCCGGGCGGCGCCACCGACCCTGGTTGCGCGGGACGTCCTGTGCTACCCGCCCTGCGCCCGTGCGATACCCATCATGTTCCGCCGTCTGATCCGGCATCCCGCCAGCCAGGCGGCCATTTCCCGGCTGCTGGGGCTCTATCTGGCGCTGGTCTTCCGCACCACCCGCTGGACCCTGCTCGGCCAGGAGCACCTCCAGGCGGCGCTGGGAGCCGGGGCGGGGCGACCCATCCTGGCCGCCTTCTGGCACGAGCGCCTGCCGATGATGCCGATGCTCTGGCTGCGCGCGCGCGCGGCGGAGCCGCGGCTGGCCGGGGTGCAGGCGCATGTGCTGGTCTCCCGCCACCGCGACGGGCGCTTCATCGGCGAGGTGGTGCGCCGCTTCCGGCTGGTGATGGTGCATGCCTCCACCTCGCGCGGCGGCGCCGTCGGCATGCGGGTGCTGCTGCGGGTGCTCGGGCGGGGGGACATGGTGGTCATCACCCCTGACGGCCCCCGCGGCCCGCGCCGCCGGGCGGCGCCGGGCGTGGCGCAGCTCGCGGCGCTGGCCGGCGTGCCGGTGCTGCCCTGCGCCGCCCGGACCAGCCGGCTGCGGGTGCTGCCGAGCTGGGACCGCATGCTGCTGCCGCTGCCCTTCGCCCGCGGGGTGCTGGTGCTCGGCCCGCCGGTCGCGGTGGACCGCGCCGCGCCGCTCGATTCCCTGCCGGCCATCGAGGCGGCGCTGACCGCCGCCTGCGAGGCCGCCGACGCCTGGGTCGCCGCGTGACCGTCGCCGCCTGGGTCTGGGGCGGGCTGGCCCGCCTCGCCGCGCCGGCGCTGCCCTTCTACCTCCGCCGCCGGCTGGCGCGCGGCAAGGAACTCGCCGGCCGGCTGGAGGAGCGCCGCGGCGGCGGCGTGGCCCGGCCGCCCGGGCGCCTGCTCTGGCTGCACGCGGCCAGCGTCGGGGAGACGCTGTCGATCCTGCCGGTGCTGGAGGCGCTGGCCGCCCGGGCGCCCGGGGTGACGGTGCTGCTGACCACCGGCACGGTCACCGGCCTCGAGACGCTGGACCGCCGGCTGCCGCCCGGGCGCCGCGGCCGGGTGCTGCACCGCTTCGTGCCGCTCGACGTGCCGGGCTGGGCGGCGCGCTTCCTCGATGGCTGGCGGCCGGATGCCGCCGGCTTCGTCGATTCCGAGCTCTGGCCCAACCTGGTCTTCGCGGCACGGGCCCGCGGCATCCCGCTGGCGCTGGTGAACGGGCGGCTGTCGGAGCGCTCGGCCCGGCGCTGGCGCTGGGCGCCCGGCCTGGCGCGGAAGCTGATGGGCGCCTTCGCCCTGGTGCTGGCGCAGTCGCCGGGGGATGCCGCCCGCTTCGCCGCGCTCGGCGCCGGCGAGGTGCATGCCTGGGGCAACCTGAAGGAGGCGGCGGCGCCGCTGCCGGCCGACCCGGCGGCGCTGGCAGCGCTGCGGACGGCGATCGGCGACCGCCCGGTGCTGCTGGCGGCCAGCACCCACCCCGGCGAGGAGGCGATCGTGCTGGCGGCGCACCGCCTGCTGCTGGCCGAATTCCCCCGGCTGCTGACCCTGCTGGTGCCGCGCCACCCCGAGCGCGGCCGGGCGGTGGCGGCGCTGGCCGAGGGGCTCGCCGTGGCCCGGCGCGGCGCCGGCGAGCTGCCGGGGCCGGCGACCGCGGTCTATGTGATGGACACGCTGGGGGAGCTGGGCCTGGCCTACCGGCTGGGCTCGGTCGCGCTGGTCGGCGGCTCCCTGGTGCCGCACGGCGGGCAGAACCCGCTGGAGCCGGCGCGGCTGGGCTGCCCGATCCTGCTGGGGCCCTGGACGGGCAATTTCGCCGATCCGGTGGCGCGGCTGCTGCAGGCCGGCGGCGCGGTGCGGCTGGCCGGCGCCGAAGCGGGGGCGCTGGCGGCGGCGGCGCAGGCCGTGCTATGCAACCGGGACTATCGCCGAACCCTGGCACAAGCCGCCGCCGCCGCCATCTCCCCGGCGGCCGGCCTGCCGGGAGAGGTGGCCGAGGCGCTCCTGCGGCTGATGCCTGACACCGGGGCCGGAACCGGGCGGGCCGAGACCGCCCTGTGACGGGGACGCGCGGACTGCGCCGTTCCGGGACCCGTGGTGGGTCCCGGTGCCTGGGACGAGGACCGGTCTGATCCTGATGCGAAAACACGCTCATGCGCGCCCCTGAATTCTGGGGGGGCGATGGCTCCGGGCTGATGCCCCTGCTGCTCTCCCCGCTCGCCGCCCTCTATGGCGCGGCGACCGCCCGGCGGATGGCGCGGGCGGGCTGGCAGGCGCCGGTGCCGGTGATCTGCTGCGGCAACGCGACCGCGGGCGGCGCCGGCAAGACCACGGTCGCGCTCGACCTCGGCCGGCGGCTGGCGAACCGGGGCGTCGCGGTGCATTTCCTGCTGCGCGGCTACGGCGGGCGGCTGAAGGGTCCGGCCCGGGTCGACCCCGTGCTGCACGACAGCCAGGCGGTGGGCGACGAGGCGCTGCTGCTGGCGGCCGAGCGCCCGGCCTGGATCTCGGCCGATCGCGGCCTCGGCGCCCAGGCGGCGGTGGCGGCGGGGGCGCAGACCATCCTGATGGACGACGGGCTGCAGAACCCGACGCTCGAGAAGGACCTCTCGCTGCTGATCATCGACGGCAGCTTCGGCTTCGGCAACAACCGCATCATCCCGGCGGGGCCCCTGCGCGAGCCGGTGGCGGTGGCGGCGGCGCGCTGCCGGGCGGCGGTGATCATCGGCGAGGACGAGACCAACGCGGCGGCGCTGCTGCCGCCGCGCATGCGCATCCTGCGGGCGCACCTGCGGCCGGGGCCGGAGGCCGAGATGCTGGCCGGACAGCCGGTGCACGCCTTCTGCGGCATCGCCAACCCGAAGAAATTCTTCGCCACCCTGGCCGAGGCCGGGGCGGTGGTGGCCGGGCGCTCCGCCTTCGCCGACCACTACCCCTTCGATGCCGGGGACATGCGCGAGATCCTGGCCGAGGCGGAATCGCTGCGCGCCATCCCGGTGACCACCCGCAAGGATTTCGTCCGCATCCCCCCCGCCTTCCGCAGCCGGGTCACGGTGGTGACGGTGCGCCTCGAGTGGGAGGACACCGCGGCGATCGAGGCGCTGCTGGACCCGCTGGCGCAGCGGGTGCCGATCCCCGCCTGACCCCATGAAACGAGTCCTGTTCCAGGCCGAATACGCCGCGGCGCGGCTGCTGTTCGTCCTCGCCCGCTGGCTGGGACCGCGGCGCGCCTCCGACTTCGGCGGCTGGCTGGCGCGGTCGCTGGGGCCGCTGCTGCCGGTCTCGGGCGTGGCGCGGCGCAACCTGGCGCGGGCCCTGCCGCGGCTGCCGGTGGCCGAGCGCGCGGCGGTGCTGCGGGGGATGTGGGACAACCTCGGCCGCACCGTGGCGGAGATGCCGCATATCGCGGCGCTGCGCTGGGAGGTCGTCGGGGCCGAGCACCTGGCGCCGATCGCCGCCCGCGGCGGGCCGGCCATCATGGTCTCCGGCCACCTGGCGAATTGGGAGGTGCTGCCGCCGGCGCTGGCCGCGCTCGGCATCCGCATGGGCAGCGTCTACCGGGCGGCGGACAACCGGGCGGTGGATGCGCTGGTGAACGGCTGCCGCGCCGCCGCCATCGCCGGGGAGCCGCTGCCGCTGTTCCCCAAGGGCTCGGCCGGGGCGCGGGCGGCGCTGCGCTTCCTCGCCCAGGGCGGCGTGCTGGGCATGCTGGCCGACCAGAAGCTGAACGACGGCATCGCGGTGCCGCTGCTGGGGCTGCCGGCCATGACCGCCCCGGCGCCGGCGCAGCTGGCGCTGCGCTTCGGCTGCCCGGTGATCCCCGGGCGGATCGAGCGCCTGGGCCCCTGCCGCTTCCGCATGGTGGTCGAGCCGCCGCTGCCGCTGCCGGGCGGCGACAAGCAGGCGGCGATCCGGGCGCTGACCCTGGCGATCAACGACCGGCTCTCGGCCTGGATCACCGCGCGGCCGGCGGAATGGCTCTGGCTGCACCGCCGCTGGCCGCCGCCGGGGGCCCTGCCCGCCGCGGCGCCGCTGCCCGGCCTGGCGGCGGACGGCGAGCCGGTCGAGGGCCGGTAACGCAACTGTACCGGCTGGACGGTTGACGAACCGTCCAGCCGGTATAGTAGAGTGGCGGAATGATGGATGGCAGCACGCTCCCCGCGACCGACGCCCGCACCCGCATCCTCGATGCCGCCGAGGCGCTGGTCCGCGCCAAGGGGGTCGCCGGGCTGACGCTCGAGGCGGCGGCGAAGCTGGCCGGCGTCTCGAAGGGCGGGCTGCTGTACCACTTCGCCTCGAAGGAGGCGCTGCTGACCGGCCTGCTCGGCCGCATGGCCGAATTCGTGACCGCCGATTTCGCCGCCGGCGTCGCCGACCAGCCGGAGGGCCCCGGCCGGGTGGCGCGGGCGATGCTGAACTGGGGCTTCGGCCTGGCGCCCGAGGCGCGCAACGAGCGCTGCGACCGCGCCGCCGCGGTCTTCCTGGCGGTCTTCCACCACGACCCGGCGCTGCTCGACCCGATGCGGGCGGTGGTGGCGAGAATGCGCGAGGCGGTGATGGCGGACGGGCTGCCGCCCGGCCATGGCGGCGCCATCATGGCGGCCGGGGACGGGCTGTTCATGGCCCGGATCTTCGGCATGTACACGCCGACCCCCGAGGAGACGCGGGAGATGCATGCCGCGCTCTCGCGCCTGCTGGAGGCCTGACCATGCGCCTGCCAACCGCCCTCTTCGGCGCCTTCCTCACCATGAGCCTGGCCGGCGCGGCGGTGGCCGGCAGCCAGTTCCACCCCTCCATGCCCGGGATATTCGGCTTGCTCAGCGAGTTCCTGCACTGCGGCGAGGCGCCGGACGGCGCGATGCTCGCCTTCGACGTGCTGGACGAGGCCGAATTCCTGGAGCTGCTCGAAGGCACCGTGCCGGAGGCCGGAGACGGCATCCCGCCGCGGCCCGGGGACGGTGCCGGGCCGAAGGCGCCGGCGCGGTGAAACCGGTCGGCTGGGCCCTGGTCGGCCTGGCGCTGGCGGGGGGCCTGGGCGCCCTGGCCTGGGAGCGGTCCCGCGGCCGGCCGGCCGGGCCGGTGGCCGCCGCGGCGGCGGATGATGCCCCAGGGGTCGGTGCCCCAGGGGTCGGTGCCCCCGGGGTCGGTGCCTTGGGGCGGGTGGAGCCGGCCGGGCGCATCCGCACCCTGAACCAGCCCGGCGGGCTGTCCGTCAGCCGGCTGGACCGGCTGCTGGTGGCCGAGGGCGACCGGGTCGCGGCCGGGCAGGTGGTCGCCGAGTTCGGCGACGCCGCGCAGAAGGATGCCGCCATCGCCCAGGCCGAGGCCTCGCTCGCGCAGTCCCGCGCCGCGCTGGCGCGGATCCGCGCCGCAGGCCGGCCGGAGGAGGTCGAGGCGCAGCGGGCGCGGATCGAGGCCCTGCGCTTCGCCGAGGCCAGCCTGCGGCGGGACGCCGAGCGGGCCGAGGCGCTGGTGCCCTCGGGCGCCGGCGGCAAGGCGACGGCGGAGCGGGCGCGCTTCGCCGCGGCGCGGGCGGCGGCCGAGCGGGCCGAGGCCGCCGCCACCCTGCAGCGCCTGCTGGTGCCGCGGCCGGAGGACCTGGCGGTGGCCGAGGCGGAGCTCGCCATGGCCGAGGCCGGGGTGGCCAAGGCGCGGGCGGATGCGCGGCTGGCCCGGGTGATGGCGCCGATCGCCGGGACCATCCTCAAGGTCCATGCCCGGCCGGGCGACCAGGTCGGCAGCGAGGGGCTGCTGGAGATGGCGGACCTCGACCGGCTGGACGTGGTGGCCGATGTCTACGAGACCGACCTGCCGCGGCTGCGGCCGGGGGCCGTCGCCGAGGTGACGGTGCCGGGCGATCCGCGGCGCTACGCCGCGACGGTGCGGGAGATCGGCTGGCTGGTGCGGCGCACCACCCAGGCCGGGACCGACCCGGTGGCGGCGGTCGATGCCCGCACCGTGGAGGTGCGGCTGGCGCTGTCCGACGAAGGCCGGGCGGCGCTGGAGCGGCGCACCAACATGCAGGTCCAGGTGGCGATCCGGCCATGAACGCCATCCCCGGCCCGCCGCTGCTGCCCTGGGCGCCGGAGCTGAGCGGCGACGCCGTGCCCCCCGCCGCGCCGCCGCCGCGCCGGTCCCCCCTCGCCGGGCTGTACCTGCCGCTGCGGCTGGCCTGGCGGCAGCTGCGGGCGGAACGCGCCCGGCTGCTCTCGGCCATCGCCGGGGTGATGTTCGCCTGCGTGCTGGTCTTCATGCAGCTCGGCTTCCGCAGCGCCTTGTTCGACAGCGCGACGGCGCTGCCGCGGGCGATGCAGGGGGAGCTCTTCCTGCTGCACCCGCAGACCCAGGCGCTGTTCCGGCCGGAGCCGATGCCCCGTGTCCGGGCCTACCAGACCCTGGCCCTCGAGGCGGTGGCGCAGGCGGTGCCGATCTACCTGGCGCAGAGCAGCTGGCGGAACCCGGTCGATGGCAGCAAGCGCGCCCTGCAGCTCGTGGGCTTCGACACCGAGGCCGGGGCGGTCGCCTTCCCGGGGCTGGCAGGGCTGGTCGATGCGCTGAAGCGGCCGGATACCATGGCCTTCGACGACCGCTCCCGCCCGGAATTCGGCCCGATCGCCCGGATGCTGGCCGAGCACGGCCCCTTCATCGGCCAGGTCGGCAACCGCCGGGTGGAGGTGATCGGCACGGTCAGCCTCGGCGCCAGCTTCGGCGCCGACGGCAACGGCGTGGTCAGCGAGACCAACTTCCGCCGGCTGGTGAAGGAGCGGGCGGCGAGCAATACCGACCTGGTCGCGCTGCGGCTGCGGGACGGCGCCGACATCGGCGCGGCGCAGGCCCGGCTGGCGCGGCTGCTGCCGGGCGACGTGGTGGTGCTGACCCATGCCGAGCTGGTCGCCTGGGAGCGCAACTACTGGGAGACGGCGACGCCGATCGGCTTCATCTTCGCCTTCGGCAGCCTGATGGGGCTGATCGTCGGCATGGTGATCGTCTACCAGATCCTGTTCAGCGACATCGCCAGCCACCTGTCGGAATACGCCACGCTGAAGGCCATGGGCTATGCCAACGGCTACCTGCGGCGGGCGGTGATGGGGGCGGCGCTGATCCTGGCGGTGCTGGGCTTCATCCCCGGCCTCCTCGCCTCGATCGGGCTGTACCGGGTGGTGGAGGACGCGACCTTCCTGCCGATCGCCATGGATGCGACGCGGGGCGCCATCGTCTTCGGGCTGATCTTCGGCATGTGCGCCATCGCCGGGCTGCTGGCGATGCGGAAGCTGCGCGACGCCAATCCGGCGGACATGTTCTGATGGGCGCGCCGGTCGAGATCCGCGGCCTGTCCTATGCCTATGGCAGCGGTGATCTGGCGCGGCCGGTGCTGCGCGAGGTCGGCCTCGCCGTCGGCCCCGGCGAGATCGTGCTGCTGACCGGCCCCTCGGGCAGCGGCAAGACCACGCTGCTGACCCTGATCGGCGCGCTCAGGGCGATGCAGGCGGGCAGCTGCCGGGTGCTGGGCCAGGAGCTGGCCGGGGCAAAGGAGGCGCAGCGGGTGCTGCTGCGGCGGCGGATCGGCTTCATCTTCCAGCAGCACAACCTGCTGGGCTTCCTGACCGCGCGGCAGAACGTGGCCATGGCGCTGGAGCTGGACCCCGGCACGGACGAGGCCGGGCGGCTGGCCCGGGCGGGGCGGATGCTGGAGGCGGTCGGGCTCGGCGACAGGACGGAGTCGAAGCCGGCGCAGCTCTCGGGCGGCCAGCGGCAGCGGGTGGCCGTCGCCCGGGCGCTGGCCGGCGACCCCGGGCTGATCCTGGCGGACGAGCCGACCGCGGCGCTCGACCGCCAATCGGGCGGCGAGGTGGTGCGGCTGCTGCGCGAGCTGGCCAAGCAGCGCGGCGTGCCGATCCTGCTGGTGACGCATGACCCCCGCATCCTCGATATCGCCGACCGCATCGTGGCGATGGAGGATGGGCGCATCCTGCCTACGGAAAAGGCAGAACCGGCGCCGGCGGCCTGAATCGGCCCGGTCTTTTCGTTGACAGAGCGAAGCGGCAGCGGCGACCATCCTGGCGGGACATTCTCGACAGGGTAGGCAAGGAATCATGCTGGGACGAGGCTTCGCTGCCGCGGCGGCGCTCGCATGCGCGCTGTTCGCCACATCACCGGCCCTGAGCCAGCAGACGCTGCAGGCGGTCAGGGCGCGCGGCCAATTGGTCTGCGGCATCGGCACCGGCGTCGCCGGCTTCGGCCTGCCGGACAGCCGGGGCGTCTGGCAGGGCATGGACGTGGACCTTTGCCGCGGCCTCGCCGTCGCCATCTTCAACGACGCGAGCAAGGTGCGCTTCGCGCCGTTGTCGTCCTCGACCCGCTTCACCGCGCTCGGCGCCGGGGAGGTGGACGTGCTGTTCCGCACCAGCACCCAGACCATGCTGCGCGACGTCTCGCTCGGCCTGCGGCACGTGACGACCTACTTCTTCGACGGTCACGGCTTCATCGTGCGGACCGGCACCGTGCAGAAGGTCTCGGAGATGCGCGGCGCCACCATCTGCCTGGTGCAGGGCACGACCAACGAGCAGGTGACGGCGGACTACTTCCGCAGCATCAACACCCCCTTCAGCCCGGTGCTGTTCGAACGGACCGACCAGGCGACCGCGGCGCTGCAGGCCGGGCGCTGCGACAGCTTCGGCACCGATGCCTCGCAGCTCGCCGGCGTGCGCTCCACCATGGCGAACCCGGCCGACTGGACCATCCTGCCGGAGCGCTTCAGCAAGGAGCCCTACGGCGCCTACATCCGCCGCGACGACCAGCAGTGGTTCGACGTGGTGCGCTGGTACACCACCGCCCTGATCGAGGCCGAGGAGCAGGGGTTGACCCAGCAGAACGTCGAGGAGCAGCGCCGCACCAGCCCCAGCCCGAATACCCGCCGGCTGCTGGGCGTGACGCCCGAGCTGGGCGAGGCGCTGAAGCTCGACCGCGCCTGGGCCTACAACGTGGTCAGGGCGGTGGGCAATTACGGCGAGATCTACGACCGCTCCTTCGGCCCCGAGACCAGCATCGGCCTGCCGCGCGGGCCGAACCGGCTCTGGACCGACGGCGGGCTGATCTACGCCCTGCCGATGCGCTGACGCCCTTCAGGCGTCGACGGTGAGGGCGTCCCGGGCGGCCTTCTCGGCCGCCTCGGTGGCCTGGATCTCGCCGACCTTCTTCTCCACCAGGGAGACCACGTGGTCGACCATGGCGGCCTCGTCGATGGTGTGGTCGGTCTTGCCGGCGGCATAGATCATATGCCGGCCGGCGCCGCCGCCGGTCAGGCCGATGTCGGTCATGAGCGCCTCGCCCGGGCCGTTGACCACGCAGCCGATGATGGAGAGGGTCACCGGCGTCTCGATATGCGCCAGCCGGTCCTCCAGCGTCGCCACCGTGCGGATGACGTCGAAGCCCTGCCGGGCGCAGGAGGGGCAGGAGATGATCTTGACCCCGCGGTGGCGGATGCCAAGCGACTTCAGGATCTCCCAGCCGACGTGCACCTCCTCCTCCGGCTCGGCGGAGAGCGAGACGCGCATGGTGTCGCCGATGCCGGCCCAGAGCAGCGAGCCCAGGCCGACCGCCGACTTCACCGTGCCGGTGCGCTTGCCCCCCGCCTCGGTGATGCCGATGTGCAGCGGGTGGTCGCAGACCTCGGCGAGCTGCTGGTAGGCGGCGGCGGCGAGGAAGACGTCGGAGGCCTTCACGCTGATCTTGAACTCGGTGAAGTCGTTCTGCAGCAGGTGGTCGGCGTGCCAGAGCGCGCTCTCGACCAGCGCCTCCGGGTTCGGCTCGCCGTACTTCTCCAGCAGGTGCTTCTCGAGGCTGCCGGCGTTGACGCCGATGCGGATGGAGCAGCCGTAGTCGCGAGCCGCCTTGACCACTTCCTTGACGCGTTCCGCGCTGCCGATATTGCCCGGGTTGATCCGCAGGCAGGCGGCGCCGGCCTTGGCCGCCTCGATGGCGCGGCGGTAGTGGAAGTGGATGTCGGCGACGATCGGGACATTCACCTCGCGCACGATCTCGGCCAGCGCCGCCGTGCTCTCGGGCGTCGGGCAGGAGACGCGGACGATGTCGACGCCGGCGACCTCCGACTTGCGGATCTGGGCGATGGTCGCCGCCGCATCCTCGGTCGGGGTGTTGGTCATGGTCTGGACCGTGATCGGCGCGTCGCCGCCGACGAGGACCTTGCCCACCCGGATCTGGCGCGACTTGCGCCGGGTGATCATCTGGTAGGGGCGATAGCTCATGCGCTGGTTTCCCCAAGGGGTCGTGGCGATTGAATATGGCAGTGCGGGCGGCTTTGCCAAAGCGGCCGCGCGCACGTCCCGTCTATTGCGCCACCGGCCGGGGCGGCAGCGAGCCCGATCGCGGCACGGCGAGCGGGTTTCATCGAAGTGTCACGCCGCCCGGCGGACCAGGGCAGCGGCGGCCTGGCCGATGAGTTCGGCGATGATCTCGGCGGCGGGGGCCTCCCGGTCCACCATGCCGACGGACTGGCCGGCCATGAGGCTGCCGTTCTCCACATCGCCGTCGATCACCGCGCGGCGGAGGGCACCGGCCCAGAAATGCTCGATGTCGAGCTGCGCCGCCTCCTTGGTCAGTTCGCCCGACTGGAATTTCGCCAGCACCTCGGCCTGGTGCGCCATGAAGCGCTTGGTCCCGGCATTGACCAGCGCCCGCACCGGGATGACCGGGAAGCGCTCGTCGATCTGCTGGGTCGGCACCGCGTCCCGGGCATTGCCGCGCAGGAAGGCGCGCTTGAACAGCGGATGGGCGATGCTTTCCGTCGCGCAGACGAAGCGGGTGCCGAGCTGGACGCCGGCCGCCCCCATCTGGAGGAAGGACAGGATCGCCTCGCCCCGGCCGATGCCGCCGGCGACGAAGACCGGCACCTGCTCGGCCATGGCCGGCAGGATCTCCTGCGCCAGCACGTTCAGCGAGACCGGGCCGATATGCCCGCCGGCCTCGGAGCCCTCGATCACCAGCGCATCGGCGCCGGAGCGCACCAGCTTCTTGGCCAGCGCCAGCGCCGGGGCGAAGCAGACCACCTTGGCGCCGCCGTCCTTGGCCTTCTTGATGATGGCGCCGGAGGGGATGCCGCCGGCGAAGACGATGTGCCCGACCTTGGCCTCGAGGCAGGTATCCACCAGCTGCTCCAGCCGGGGGTGCATGGTGATGAGGTTCACGCCGAAGGGCCGCTGGGTCAGCGCCTGGGTGCCGGCGATCTCCTGCGCCAGCCGCTCCGGCTCCATCGCGCCGCAGGCGATGACGCCGAAGGCCCCGGCGTTGGACAGGGCGGCGACCAGGTTGCGCTCACTCACCCAGCTCATCGCCCCGCCCATCAGGGCGTAGCGGGCGCCGAAGAAGGCGGCGCCGCGGGCCATCAGCCGGTCGAGCTCGGCCATGCCGTCGGCCGGCACGGTGGGGGAGGTCGTGGGGGGGGGGGTCGTGGGGAGGATGCTGTCCATCGTCTCAGCCCGGGCCATCGAGGCCATAGGCGGTGTGCAGGGCGCGCACCGCGAGTTCGGTGTAGTCGGCGCCGACCAGGACGCTGACCTTGATCTCGCTGGTCGAGATGACCTGGATGTTGATGCCCTTGTCGGCCAGCGCCTGGAACATGGTGTTGGCGACGCCCGCATGGCTCCGCATGCCGACGCCGACGACGCTGATCTTGGCGACGTTGGGGTCGGCGACGATGCCCTCGAAGCCGATCTCCGGCCGCGCCTTCTCCAGCACGTCCTGGGCCCGGGCGAGGTCGGCCTTGCCCACAGTGAAGGTCATGTCGGTGCCGGCGTCGGCGCCGATGTTCTGGACGATCATGTCCACGTTCACGTTGGCCTTGGCCAGCAGGCCGAAGACATTGGCGGCGACGCCCGGCCGGTCCGGCACCCGCCGCAGGGTGACCTTCGCATCGTCCCGGGAATAGGCGATGCCACTGACGATGGGCTGTTCCACGATCTCGTCCTCATCCACCACCAGGGACCCTGGCTTGTCCTCGAAGCTCGACAGCACCTGCACCCGGACGCGCTGCTTCATCGCCAGCTCGACCGAACGGGTCTGCAATACCTTGGCACCGACCGAGGCCAGTTCCAGCATCTCCTCGTAGCTGATGCGGTCCAGCTTGCGGGCGCGGGGCACGATCCGCGGGTCGGTCGTGTAGATGCCGTCGACGTCGGTGTAGATGTCGCAGCGGTCCGCCTTCACCGCCGCGGCGATGGCGACCGCCGAGAGGTCCGAGCCGCCGCGGCCCAGCGTCGTCACCCGGCCCCGCGTCGGGTCGATGCCCTGGAAGCCGGCGACGATCGGCACCTGGCCCTGCTGCATGCGCTCGATCAGCGTGGCGCCCTCGATGCTCTCGACCCGGGCCTTGCCATGGGCGCTGTCGGTGCGGATCGGCACCTGCCAGCCCTGCCAGGACCGGGCATCGACGCCGAGCGCCTGCAGCGCGATGGCCAGCAGCCCGCTGGTCACCTGCTCCCCGGTGGCGACCACCGCGTCGTATTCCCGCGCGTCGTGCAGCGGGGAGAGCTCCTGGCACCACTTGACCAGCTGGTTGGTGACCCCGGACATGGCGGAGACCACCACGGCCACCTCGTGGCCGGCCTCCACCTCCCGCTGCACGCGGAGGGCGACGTTGCGGATACGGTCGAGATCGGCGACGGAGGTGCCGCCGAACTTCATCACGATGCGGGCCATGGCGGGCGTTCGGTCCGGAAAAAGAGGCCGCGGCAGCGGTGGCACAGCTTGCCGCCGCGGGAAGGGCGGCACAGATACCCATGTGGCTCCCCTGCTGCAACATTTGCCCGGGCGCGGCCGCGGAATAGCGGAAAGGATGGCGGCGCATGCCGGCGACAGGAACGGCCATCGACGCCGAGATCGCCAAATTCGACGGCCTGGCGGCGCGGTGGTGGGACCCTAAGGGGCCGATGGCGCCGCTGCACGCGATGAACCCGGCGCGCTGCGGCTGGATCGTCGCCCGGCTGGCCCGGCTGCACGGCCGGGACCCGGCCGGGCCGGCGCCGCTGGCCGGGCTGCGGGTGCTGGACGTCGGCTGCGGCGCCGGGCTGGCGAGCGAGGCCCTGGCCCGGGCCGGGGCGCAGGTGACCGGGCTGGATGCGGCGGCGACCGCCCTGGCGGTGGCGCGGGCGCATGCCGCGGCCGCGGGCCTTGCCATCCTGTACCGCCAGGGCATGCCGGAAGGGCTGCTGGCCGAGGGCGGGCCGCGCTTCGACGCGGTGGTGGCGCTGGAGGTGATCGAGCATGTCGCCGACCGCGAGGCCTTCTGCCGCCACCTGGCCGCGCTGATGGCGCCGGGCGGGGCGGTCTTCGTCTCGACCCTGAACCGCACCTCGCGGTCCTTTGTCATGGCCAAGATCGGCGCCGAGTACCTGCTGCGGCTGCTGCCGGTCGGCACCCATGACTGGCGGATGTTCGTCCGCCCGGCCGAGCTCGGCGCCGAGCTGCGGGCGGCGGGGCTGCGGGTGAGCGACATCACCGGCCTGATCCGCGACGCCCGGGGCGGCTGGAGCACTGGCCGGGACGTCGGGGTCAACTACCTGGTCATGGCGCGCTAAAGGGGCTTAGTCCGCCCGGGGCACCCAGGGGATGCGGGCGACCTCGATGCCCTCGTCGCGCAGCGCCTCGGCGTCGGCGGGGCTGGCCTCGCCGTAGATGCCGACCCGGTCGCTCTCGCCGCGGTGGATCCGGCGCGCCTCCTCGGCGAATTCCTTGCCGACGTAGTCGCAACTTTTTTCCACCTCGGCCCGGACCTTCTGCAGCAGGGCGACGAGCTGGGCCGGGACGGGGCCGGCCGCGGCGACCTGGGAGGGGGGGGCCTCGGCGGCGGCCGGCGCGGGCGCCGGGGCCGGCAGCGCGGCCGGCTTGCCGCGGCCCTTCTTCGGGATGGCCGGGGCCATCAGCTGCTTCACCACCTCGGTCGAGCCGCAGGCCGGGCACTCGACGAAGCCGGCCTTGGCCTGGGTGGCGAAGGCCGCGCTGTCCTTGAACCAGCCGTCGAACTCATGGCCCGCGCCGCAGCGCAGATCGTAGTGGATCATCCCAAGCCTTTCCGGTCCTGCGATCCGTTCCGCATAGCGTATGAATTCCGGGCGCGTCGAGTGCCGGGCGGGTGGCGCCGCCCGTCCCGGGTCAGGCGGCGAGCAGGGGGTCCAGCTTGCCGCCGCGGTCGAGCGCCGTCAGGTCGTCGGAGCCGCCGATGGCCTGACCGTCGATGAAGATCTGCGGGACCGTGGTCCGGCCGCCGGAGCGGGCGATGGCCTCCTTGCGGGCCGCGGAGCCGCTGGGGGCATCGATCTCCTCGAAGGCCACGCCCTTCCTGCCGAGCAGCGCCTTGGCGCGCTCGCAATAGGGACAGAAGAGGATGGTGTAGATTTCGACTTTGGGCATGGCGCCGATTTTGGCCGCCGGCGGGCCTGGTTCAAGGGCTGTATCGAACCCTTTCCGGATCGGCGCCGCGCCTCAGCGGCCGGGCAGCACGGCGATCCCGACCAGCGAGACCAGGGCGAAGATCAGGCCGAGGGCGGCGAGGAAGGCGGGGACGTCGCCCTGGTCGAGGACCGCCGCCGGCATCCGGCGCGCCGCCTGCGGGCTGGGCGGAATGGCGAAGGGGGAGCCCGCCATCCTCTCCTGCGGGTCGACCTCGGGCAGGTCCTGCGGCGCGGCGGGGGTCGGGCGGGTCGGCATGGGCGGGCGTCTCCGGCCAGGGGGGCCCGGGGCAGTCTCGCCGCGGATGCTGAAGGAAGGCTGAGGATCGCCCGGGGCCGCTCAGCCCGGCGGGCGGGACCTGGCCTGGGCTTCCAGCCGCGGGTCCGGCACCCGGGCGGCGGCCAGCACGTCCACCGCATCGGCGCCGGCGGCCAGCAGCAGCCGGGCGCAGGCCTCGGTGGTGGCGCCGGAGGTCAGGACGTCGTCCACCAGCAGCACGCGGCGGCCGGCGATGCGGGCGGCGCCGCGGCGCGAGAGGGTGAAGGCACCGGCCAGCGCCGCGGCGCGGTCGGCGGCGCCGAGCTCGCCGAGCGGCGGCGTCGGCTTCCGCCGGCGCAGCAGGTCCGGCAGGTGCGGCCTGCCCGCCATCCGGGCCAGCCGGGACGAGAGCAGCGCCGCCTGGTTGTAGCGGCGGGACAGCAGCCGGCGCCAGTGCAGCGGCACCGGCGCGACCACCTCCGCCCGGGCCAGCAGCGCGGCGCCGGCCCGGGCCATGTGGCGGGCCAGCGGCCCGGCCAGCTCGGTGCGGTCGCCGTGCTTGAAGGGCAGGATCAGCCGCTGCGCGCCGGCGTCGTAGCGCAGCGCCGCCCGGGCCGCGGCGAAGGCCGGCGGGGCGGCGTGGCAGGCCGGGCAGAGCGGCCCGACGGGGGAGGGCCGGCCCGCCCCGGCATGCGGGAAGGGCACGCCGCAGCAGGCGCAGAGCGGCGCGGTGACGAAGGAGAGCGTGCGGAAGCAGGCGGCGCAGAGCGCCCCCTGGTGGTCCACCTCGGCCTCGCAGGTCAGGCAGTGCGGCGGCAGCACCGCATCCAGCAGCCCGGTGCCGAGGCGGGCCATCCAGGGGCCGAGCTTCGGCAGGATCCGGGCCGCGGCGGTCATCGGGTGCCGAAGCGGGCGTCGCCGTCGCGCGCCACCTCATGCACCAGGTCGATCTCCCAGGAGAGGTATTCGCGCATCGCCGCCTCGACCCCGTCGTTGCGATCATAGGGGCGAAGGTAGGCATCGATGCAATCGGCATCGGCCGGGGTGCGGCGGTCCCTGGCCAGGGGCAGGCCGGCGGCCTTCCAGGCGGCGAGCCCGCCGGCGAGCAGCATCACCGGTGCCGCGGCCAGCGCCTGCAGCTCGGGCACCGCGAGGCGGGCGATCGCCTCGTCCGGGCCGGCGACCACCACGCGGCGCGCCCCGGCCAGCCGCGGGGCGAGGCCGGCGAGGCGGCTGCGGACGCCCCAGAGGGCGCCGGGGATATGCCCCTCGCGGAAGTCGGTGGAGCGGGAGAGCTGCACCACCTGGGCGCTGCCCTCGGCCAGCAGGGCGGAGAGCTCGGCCGGGGCGACGGTGGCGGGGCGGAGGGCGGCGGCCTCGGGGCAGGCGGGGGCGGGGTGGCCCTGCTCCAGCGGGCCCTCCAGGCCGTCCTCCAGCACGAAGACCTCCCACTGGCCGAGCTGGCGCAGCCAGCCGCCGGTCATCCGGGCGCGGACGCCGGTGTCGTCGACCAGCACGAGGCGGGCGCCGCGGACCGCGACCCAGTTGTCGGTCCCCTGCACGAGCTGCCCGCCGGGGGCGCTGCGGCTGCCGGGCAGGTGGCCGGCGGCGTATTCGGCCGGGTCCCGCACGTCCAGCACATGGGTGGTGCGGGCGGGATCGGCGAGCAGGGCGTCGAGCCCGGCGCGGTCGATGCGCCGCACCCCCCAGGCCTCGGCGAAGGCGCTGGCGCGGGCCAGCGCGGTGGGCAGCGTCCCCGGCACGCCGCGGGGATAGCTGGCGGTCTTGCCGTTCTCGCAGGAGAAGCCGGCCAGCTCCCAGCCCATGGTGCCGTTGCGCAGCGCCACGACCTTGTTCGGGATGCCGGCGGAGCGGAGGCTCTCGGCGCCCATGATGGAGCGGGTGCGGCCGGCGCAGTTCACCACGATGGTGGTCGCCGGGTCGGGGGCGATCTCGCCGATGCGGTAGACCAGCTCGCCGCCGGGGACGTCGATGGCGCCGGGGATGGACATGCGGTGGAACTCGTCCATCGGCCGGCTGTCGAGGATGACCATGTCCTGGCCCCCCTCCATCATCGCCTTGAGCTCGGCGGGGTCGACCGAGGGGGTGTGGTAGTGGTGCTCGACCCATTCCCCGAAGGCCTTGGAGGGGACGTTCATGCCGGAGAACAGGACATAGCCGGCGGCGGCCCAGGCCGGGGTGCCGCCGTCGAGCACCGCGACATCGGTGCAGCCGATGCCGGCGAGGAGGCCGGCCAGATGCTCGGCCAGGGGGCGCCCGGTCGGGCCCTGCTCGCCGCCGTCGACGCAGACCACGCGGGTGGCGGGGCGGGGGAGCAGCAGGCGGGCGCGGAGCTCGGCGCGGGAGAGGCCGCAGGGATTGGCCCAGAACAGGTGCGACCTGCCGAACTCGCCGTCTTCCCGGGCGTCGAGGATGGCGAGTTCCTGGCCGTCGTTGATCCAGGCCTTGAGGGTGGCGGGGGTGATCCGGCGCATGGGGGCGTCCCTTGGTGTGCGCGGGAGCCTAGCAGGGCCGCCGGAAAGCGGGAGGGGGCGCGGCGGGGCGCCTCAGACCCGCATCGGCATCAGCACGTAGAGCGCCTCGGGCTTGGCCGCGTCGGTCACCACCGTCGGGGCGCTGCCGTCGGCGAAGCGGAATTCCACGGTCTCGCCGATCTGGTCGGTGATGTCGTTGAGGTAGCGGGCCTGGAAGCCGATCTCGAGCGGCGAGTTCTCGTACTGCACCCCCTCGCCCTCCAGCTCCTCCTGCGCCTGGCCCTGCTCGGCCGAGGAGGCGGAGAGCAGCAGGTGGTTGCGCTCGAGGCTGAGCTTGACCGGGCGCGAGCGCTCCGAGCTGATCGCCGCCACCCGGGCCACGGCCTCGGCGAATTCCTTCTTGTTCACCCGCAGGATCTTGTCGTTGCCGCGCGGGATGACCCGGTCGTATTCCGGGAAGGTGCCGTCGATCAGCTTGCTGGTGAGCTGCACCGCGCCGATGTCGAAGCGGATCTTGGTGTCGGACAGGCGGATGGCGATCTCGTCCTGGGTCTCCTCGGCCAGCTTGCGCAGCTCGTTGACCGTCTTGCGCGGGATGATGACGCCGGGCATCCCGGCGGCGCCCTCCGGCAGCGGCTCCTCGACCCGGGCCAGGCGGTGGCCGTCCGTCGCCACGGCGCGCAGCACCGGCGTGCCCTCGCTCTCGGTCGCATGCAGGTAGATGCCGTTGAGGTAGTAGCGCGTCTCCTCGGTGGAGATGGCGAAGCGGGTGCGGTCCACCAGCTCGCGCAGCTGCCCGGCCGGCAGGCTGAACTGGTGCGGCAGCTTGCCCTCGGTCATGGAGGGGAAGTCCTCCACCGGCAGCACCGAGAGGTCGGTGTTGAAGCGCCCGGCGCGCAGCTTCAGCGCGGCATCGCCGCCGGCGTGGTCGAGCTCGACCTTGGCGCCCTCGGGCAGCTTGCGGACGATCTCGTACAGGGTCGCGGCCGGCGCGGTGGTGCGGCCGGGCCGGCTGATCTGCACCCCCGGCACCTCCTCGACCACCGCGATCTCCATGTCGGTCGCGGTCAGCTTCAGCACGCCGTCCTGGGCCGAGAGCAGCACGTTAGCCAGGATGGGGATGGTGTTGCGGCGCTCGACCACGCTTTGGACGTGCGCCAGCGCCTTGATCAGGATCGCCCGTTCGACCGTGAACTTCATCTGACCCAGGCTCCCCCGACATTCGCAACCGGCACCGCCGCCCACGCCTGCGCGGGACCGTCGGCCGCCAATCTAACAGTGTTGATTCACAAGGGTAAGATGGGCTTTTCAACCCTGGCTCAAGCCCCTCAGGTCTCCAGCATCTTCCGCAGCAGGGTCACGTCCTCGGCGAAGCCGGCATCGGCGGCCATCAGCTCCGCCACGCGGGAGACGGCATGCATGACCGTGGTGTGGTCGCGGTTGCCGAAGCGGCGGCCGATCTCGGGCAGGCTGCGCTGGGTCAGCTGCTTCGCCAGGTACATCGCCACCTGCCGCGGCCGGGCGACGTTCCGGGCCCGCCGGGCGCTGCTCATGTCGGTCAGGCGGATGTTGTAGTGGTCGGCCACCTTGCGCTGGATCTCCTCGATCGAGACCCGCTTCTCATGCGCCCGCAGCACGTCGTGCAGCACCTCGTGGGCGCCGTCGATGGTGATGGGCCGGCCGAACAGGTTGGCATGCGCGACCAGCCGGTTCAGCGCGCCTTCGAGCTCGCGGACATTGGCGGTGATCTTGTTGGCCAGCAGCTCCAGCACCTTGGGCGGCACCAGCACCTGCGCCGCGGCGGCCTTGGCCTGCAGGATCGACAGCCGCAGCTCGTAGGTGGTCGCGTGGATGTCGGCGACCATGCCGCAGCCGAGGCGCGTGCGCAGCCGGTCCTCGATGCCCGCGAGGTCCGAGGGCGACTTGTCCGAGGAGACGATGATCTGCTTGCCCTGGTCGACCAGCGCATTGAAGGTGTGGAAGAATTCCTCCTGCGTGTTGTCCTTGCCGATCAGGAACTGCAGGTCGTCGATCATCAGCACGTCGACCGCGCGGAGCGTCTCCTTGAACTCCATGGTGTTCTGCGAGCGCAGCGCCGCGATGAAGCGGTACATGAACTTCTCGGCCGACATGTAGGCGACCGTCCGCTGCGGGTCGTGCGCCCGGATCGCCCAGGCGGTCGCATGCATCAGGTGGGTCTTGCCCAGGCCGACGCCGCCGTAGAGGAACAGCGGGTTGAAGCCGGGGGAGGCCGGCTTCTCCGAAACGCGCCGTGCGCAGGCATGGGCGAACTCGTTCGGCTTGCCGACGACGAAGGTATCGAAGGTGAAGCGGGCCTCGAGCGGCACCACCCAGTCGGAGCGCGACTCGGGGGTGGAGCGCGGCTCGAGCCGCGGGGCCAGCGGCTCCGCCAGCCCGGCCGGCTGGCCCGCGGCCTCGGCCTGCGGGCGTTCCTCGACCCCGGCCAGGGCGGGCTCCGCCACCGGCGTCGCCGAGACGCGGATATCGATGCGGCGCACGCTCGGCTCCTCGGCGTGCCAGAGCACGCGCAGCCGGTCGCCGTAGTGGCTGTTCACCCAATCCCGCAGGAAGCGCGTCGGCAGCAGGATGACGGCATCCTCGCCCTCGATCCCGGCCAGGGTCATCTGCCGCAGCCAGGTGCGGTACTCGACCTCACCCACTTCTTCGCGCAGGCGGCCGCGGATGCGGGCCCAGCCGGCGGCCATATGTCCGGACGATTGGGGGGGCAAGCGGCCGGCCTCCTGTTCCATCCCTGCACACGCCAGCGCATGCCAGCCACCGCCACGCCCGGGACAGCGTCCCGGGGGTGGTGTCAGGCCTGACGGCGCTTTGGGAGATCTAGCTGCCCGTCAATCCGACAGGCGGGACGTTACCGCATCCTGAAAGTCCGGGTAAATAGTAACTTTCCGAACCATCGACACGGGACAGTAGCAGTCCAATAAAATCAGCAAGCAACGATGAATCGCTCAACATATGCTGCCGGACTTGGCAGTCACTATGAATAAGGATTTCTCAATATTGCGTCGCGGCAGTCAAACGGGCCCCGGCTGTCAAGAAATGACAGCAAAGGCCCGGTCATCAGGCCCCGATCGACTTCACACGGGCGGAAAGCCGCGACAGCTTGCGGGCCACGGTATTGGCGTGGAACACGCCCTTGGTGGCGGCCCGCTGCAGCTCGGGCTGCGCCGCCTTCAGCGCTTCCTGCGCCTGCGGCTTGTCACCGGTGGCGATGGCGTTTTCCACCTTGCGCAGGAAGGTCCGCACCCGGGACCGCCGCGCGCGGTTGCGGATCGTGCGCTTCTCATTCTGACGGATGCGCTTGCGGGCGGAAGCCGTGTTCGCCATGGCGGGTTATCTTCAACTCTGCACAAGGGTGATGGGGTGACGCAGGCCGACGTGCCACGGGCCCGGAGCCTGCGTAAGGAACGGGCTTCTACCGTCCGCCCCCCCGCCGCGTCAAGCGAGCGATCCATGAGTCGGGGAGGGGCGGGGGGCGGCCGGGGTCTAGGGTCTGTGACCGGACTGTCTGGCTAACCGGTCTGG
>NZ_JAUFPN010000181.1 GCF_030409335.1 Paeniroseomonas aquatica | reverse complement strand
CTCGGCGGCGGCGGCCTGGTCCTGGGCGGCGAGCGCCGCCGCCCGCGCCTCGGCCAGGGCGGTCCGGTGGGCGGCGGCGGCTTCCGGCGTGGCGGCGCCGGCGCGCTGTAGCAGGGCGTTCTGCTGCCAGGCGGCGTCGCGCATCGCCTGGCGGGCGGCCGCGGCGGCGGCCTTCAGCCCGTCCTGGATGCGCTCGTAGAAGCGGGTGCGGAACAGCGTCTGCAGGATCGCCTGCCGCGCCTCCGGCGTGGCGGTCAGCAGCTCGCGGAAGCGCCCCTGCGGCAGCAGTACCACCTGGCGGAATTCGGGAGCGGTCAGGCCGAGGATCTCGTGGACCCGGGCCTCGACCTCCGCCTCGCGCTCGATCGGCTCGCCGTCACCATCGCCTTTTGGGCCGATCCGCCACAGCGCCTGCCGGCCGCGCTCCGCCGTGGTGCCCTCGCCGCGCTGCTTCGGCCGGTCCCAGGCGGGGGTGCGGCGGATGCGCCAGTGCTGCCCGGCCTGGGCGAATTCGAAGGTGACCTCGGTCCGCACCGCCGGCGCGGCGTGCTGGCTGCGGAGATGCCCGGGGCGGCGTTCGTGGCCGCTGCTCTCGCCGAACAGGGCGTAGCAGATGGCGTCCAGCAGGCTGGTCTTGCCGGCCCCGGTCGGGCCGCTGATCAGGAACAGCCGGTGCGGGCCGAGCGCGGCGAAGTCGATCTCCTGCCGCGCGGCATAGGGGCCGAAGGCCTCCATCGTCAGCTTCAGCGGGCGCATGGGCTCAGGCCTCGGCGGCTTCGGCGGCGGCGATGGCCTCGGCCAGCACCGGCCGCGCCTCCGGCGGCAGCGGCGTGTCGCGCATGGCGGCGTGGAACTCGGCGAAGAGCTCGATCGGCCGGATGGCCCGGGCGCGGACGCCGGGGCCGGACAGCGGGCCGGCGCTGCGCTCCTGCCCGGCGTAGCCGAAGCCGATGATATGCGGGAAGACCTCGGCCAGCCGGCGCTGGGCCTCCGGCACCGGGCGCGGGTCGGTCAGGGTGAGCACCACGAAATCGTCGCGGCCGGCGGCCGGGGCCTCCCGCAGTTCCGCGAAGCTGCCGCTGACCAGCCGGAGCTGGCGCCGCGGCGAGAGCGGCAATTCCTCGATCCGGCAGGTGCCGTCCGCCTCCAGCTCCAGCAGGGTGACGGACTTGGCCTGCCCCGCCTCGCTGCTGGAATAGGCGAGCGGCGAGCCGCTGTAGCGCAGCCGCCCGCCCATCAGCGTTTGCGGCCGGTGCAGGTGGCCGAGCGCCACGTAGTCGAAGCCGGCGAAGCGCGCCGCGCCGACCTGGCCGGTGCCGCCGACCGAGAGCGAGCGCTCGCTCTCGCATTCGCTGCCGCCGGCGACGAAGGCATGCGCCACCAGCAGGCGCCGCCCGCCCGCGGGACAGAGGCCGTGCAGCAGCGGCGCCAGCAGGCCGAAGCCGGCGTCGTGGTCGGCGACCTCGGCGCCGTTGCCGAGCTTCTGCGCCAGCATCAGCGGCGAGGCATAGCCGCAGCCGACCACGGTGACGTCGCCGAAGGTGGTGGCGCGGCCGAGCGGGCTGTCGGCGATGTGCAGCCCGCCGGCCGCCAGCAGCCGGGCGCCGAAGGACAGCCGCCGCGCCTCGTCGTGGTTGCCCGGGATCATCACCACCGGCACCCGCAGGCCTATGATGATCCGGTGCAGGATGTCGTCGAGCAATTCCACCGCCTCGGCGGCGGGCACGGCGCGGTCGAAGACGTCGCCGGCGATCAGCACCGCATCCGGCGCCGTGTCGCGCACCATGTCGAGGAACTGGCCGCCGAGCAGGTGGTCCTGGTCCTCCCGCAGGGAATGGCCGCCGAGGGTGCGGCCGAGGTGCCAGTCGGCGGTATGGAGGAAGCGCATCGCCCGACCATGCGGCGGCGACT
The DNA here is from genome assembly GCF_030409335.1 of Paeniroseomonas aquatica. Taxonomy (GTDB): domain Bacteria; phylum Pseudomonadota; class Alphaproteobacteria; order Acetobacterales; family Acetobacteraceae; genus Belnapia; species Belnapia aquatica. The sequence goes on along the minus strand of NZ_JAUFPN010000181.1, from coordinate 3,981 downwards.
CGCGCCGGCGCAAGCCGGGACTGCCGCCCGGCTAGACCGTGATCCGCGCTGACAGAAACGCGGATCACGGTCTAGCTTATTGTTTTGTCGCGCGATTCACGTCTTTCGGTGATTCCACCTCAGACGATCGCGCTCTAGCGCGTGGCGAAGCGGGCGAAGTCCCGGGCCAGCACCGTATAGATCGCCAGCTTGAACGGCACCGCCAGCCCGGGCAGAGCCTGCAGCGGGGCCCAGCGCCAGGCGTCGAATTCCGGATGCGGGTCGAGGTCGAGGCGGATGTCCGCATCGGTGCCGAGGAAGCGCAGCGCGAACCACTTCTGCCGCTGGCCGCGGTACCGGCCGCCCAGCGCCTTGCCGAGCAACTCCGGCGGCAGGTCGTAGGTCAGCCAGTCCGGGTGCTCGCCGATGATCTCGGCCCGGGCGGTGCCGATCTCCTCCTCCATCTCGCGGAAGACGGCGACGCTGGGATCCTCGCCCGGGTCCATGCCGCCCTGGGGCAACTGCCAGCCGCCGGCCGCACCCTCGGCATTGGGCAGGTCGGCGCGGCGGGCGACCAGCACCTGCCCGGCCGGGTTGAACAGCACGGCGCCGACATTGTCGCGGTAGGGCAGGTCCATCTCGGGCTCCTTCAATTGGCGCGGGTGCGGAGCGGCGCGGGCATCGCCTCGCCGGTCTCCGGCCGCCGCATCAGGGCGGTGACCGGCGCCAGCACCAGCCCGCGGCTCTCGATGCTGCCGGCCCAGGCGGCGGCGCGGTCGATCAGCACCGGCGAGGCCTCCCCGGCATAGCCGAGCGCCGAGCCCGCCTCCCGCGCCAGCCGCTCCAGCGCCGCCAGCTTGAGCTCGATCTCGCCCCGGGTGGCCGGCTCGTCCACCACCAGGTCGATGGTGCGGCCCCAGGCCCGCTGCGGGGCGCGGGCGCCGGGGCGCGGGTCCACGTAGAGCAGGCCACGGCTGCGCAGCGCATCCTGCACCCCGCCCAGGCTTTCCCCGATGGCGGCGAAGCGTTCCCCCCGCAGCGGCCCCAGCGCGCCGATGGCGCCGACATAGCCGGTGAAGCGGGACAGCAGCCAGGCCAGGCGGTCCTCGTTCTCCGCCCTTGGCAGGCCGGTGAGCAGGGCGCGGTCGCCCGGGTTGTTCAGCGGGTAGCCGGTCGGCTCCAGCGGCAGCGCCACCAGGGTCTCCATGCCGCGGTTGCGTGCCTGGTCGAGCAGCAGGGCGACATGCGGCGCATAGGGGCTGAAGGCGAGGGTCACCGCCCCGGGCAGGCGGCGGATGGCCTCCTCGGTCAGCGCCGCATGCATCCCGAGGCCGCCGAGGATCAGCCCGACCTTCGGCCGCGCCTCCTGCCGGTCGAAGCCGCGGCCATAGGCGCGGATCGGGGTGCGGCCGTCCGCGGCGATGCGCGGCAGCGGGCCATGGGCGCCGGCTTCGAGGAGGGCGGGATCGGCCGGGGGGATGGGACGGCCGGGCGGGACCGGGCCACGGAGGACGGCCTCGGTGAGCGGCGGCGGCTCGGGGGCGCTCGGGGTGGCGCGGGGCGGCGGTGCCGCGGCCTCGACGGGTGCCGCGGACGGCGTGGGCGCCGCCGCCTCGGCCGGCCCTGCCGTGCCCTCGGCCGGCTTCGCCGTGCCCTCGGCCGCCGGGATGGCAGCCGGGGCGGCGGCGGCCGAGGGCATCGCCGGCGGCGGCACCACGTCCGGCGGGGCCGTCGCCTCGGCGACCGGCGGCGCCGGCAGGGGCCCCAGCCAGGCCAGGGCGGCGGCGCCGCCCGAGAGCAGCAGCAGCACCGCCGCCCAGCAGCCGATCAACGCCTTCCAGCCCCGGGACAGGGCGGGCCGCGGGTCCGCCACCGGCCAGCCGTCAGGGGCCTCGCTCGGCGTCATCACCCGTCCTTGCGGCGCTGGGCCGGAGGATCAGCGGGCCGCGGCGCGGCGGCCCGGGGACTGCACCGACGCCAGGTTCCGCAGCAGGGAGGTCGCCTGCTGCAGCTGGAAGTCGGTTTCCGGCTTGGCCGCGTCGAAGGCGGGGGCGCCCTCGGGCGGCAGGCGGCTCACCTTCTCGGCGATGCCGGCGGGCAGCTGCAGCGGCGGGATGGCGGCCCCGGCCGGCTGCTGCACGCCGCCCTCGTTGCGCAGCGCCCGGCGCAGGTCGGCCTCGCGCTCCCGCGGGATGTTCGCGGTGGCTTCCTGGCGCTGGGCCAGGACCTCGATGTCGGGCTCGATGCCGGTGCCCTGGATGGAGCGGCCGGAGGGCGTGTAGTAGCGCGCCGTGGTCAGCCGGATGGCGCCCTGGCCGGGGATCGGCATGACGGTCTGGACGCTGCCCTTGCCGAAGGACTTCACGCCGAGGACGATGGCCCGGCGGTGATCCTGCAGGGCGCCGGCGACGATCTCGCTGGCGGAGGCCGAGCCGCCGTTGATCAGCACCACGACGTTCAGGCCGTCGGTGATGTCGCCGGCCTTGGCGTTCCAGCGCTGGGCGTCCTCGGTGCGCCGGGCGCGGGTGGAGACGATCTCGCCCTGCGGCAGGAAGTCGTCCGAGACCTGCACCGCCTGGTCGAGCAGCCCGCCCGGGTTGTTGCGCAGGTCGAGGACGAGGCCCTTCAGGTTGCCGCCGGCCTGCTGGCGCAGCGTGGTGACGGCGCGGCGCAGCCCGACGTCGGTCTGCTCGTTGAAGGAGGTGAGCCGGACGTAGCCGATGTCCGGGCCCTCCATCCGGAAGCGGACCACCTGCGGGCGGATGACCTCCCGGGTCAGGGAGAGCTCGATCGGCCGGTCGGCGCCTTCCCGGCGGATGGTGATCTTGATGGCGGTGCCACGCTCGCCGCGCATCTGCTCGACCGCCTCCTGCAGGGTGAGGCCCTGCACGGAATTGCCGTTGAGGTGGGTGATCAGGTCGCCGGCCTTGACCCCGGCCCGGGCGGCCGGAGTCTCGTCGATCGGCGAGATCACCTTGATGTAGCCGTTCTCCTGCGTGACCTCGATGCCGAGGCCGCCGAACTCGCCGCGGGTCTGCACCTGCATGTCGCGGTAGGAGCGCTGGTTCAGGTAGCTGCTGTGGGGGTCGAGCCCGGTGAGCATGCCGTTGATGGCATTCTCGACCGCGTCGCGGTCGTTGATCGGCTCGACGTATTCGGCGCGAACCCGTTCGAAGACATCGCCGAAGAGGTTGAGCAGCCGATAGGTCTCCGCCCGGCCGCCATCCTGCGCCCAGGCCTTGACCATGGGGGAGGTGACCATGGGGCCCAGAAAGATGCCCGCGGCGAATGCCCCGGCCACCGTCGCCACCGTCCGAACCCTGCCCTTCATGCGGCCACCCGTATCCCTTGAGCGCTGGAGAAAACCCCGACACGCGACCCGATGATGTTCCACCAGCCCGGCCAGCTTGGCCGCGAACCGGCATGTTAGCCTGAACCCCGGCCCGAGGGCAGGGCCAGTATGGTTAACCAAGAGTATCCCGGACGCCATGGCGGCGACGCCTGCGGCCGGTGGTCAGCCTCCGCCCAGGAAGCCCCGCGGGTCGACCGGCCGGCCGTTGCGCCGCAGTTCCAGGTAGAGCGCCGGACGGCCGCTGCCGGCCCCGAGCTGGCCGACCGGTTCCCCGCCCAGCAGGCGCTGGCCCGGGGCGGCGTCCAGCCGATCCAGCCCGGCCAAGACGAAATGGTAGCCTTCGCCGCAATCCACAATCAACAATTGGCCGAAGCTGCGGAAAGGCGCGGCGAAGACCGCCCGGCCGCCGCAGGGGCTGACCACCCGGGCGCCGGCGCCGGCCTGGATCGTCAGCCCGCCCGCCGCGCCGCCTTCGCCCGCGGCGCGGAATTCCCGCACCACCTGGCCCTGCACCGGCATGGCGCGGCCGCCGGCGCCGCGGGGCGAGGGGTCCGGGGTGCGGGCGGCGGCCAGCTCGGAATCCTCGGCCCGGCGGCTGCGGGCGGCGGCGGCCTGCTCGCGCGCCGCCCGGGCCGCGGCCAACTCCCGGG
>NZ_JAUFPN010000180.1 GCF_030409335.1 Paeniroseomonas aquatica | reverse complement strand
GGCCGCGCCGCCCGACGCGCCACCCGGCTCGGCCAGCGCCGCGGCCAGGGCGGCGGTCTCGGGACCGGGCGCGGCCCCCAGCCGGGCGGCCAGCGTGTCCTGGCAGCGCCGGTAGGCCGCCAGGGCCGCCGCCGCATCGCCCTGGGCCGCCATGGCCCGCATCAGGGCGCGCCAGCCCGTCTCCTGCTCCGGGTCGATCGCCAGCAGCCGCCGCGCCGCCGCCGCCTGCGCCTCCGGCCCCACCGCCCGGGCCAGCAGCCCGGTGGCCACCGCCGCCGCGCTGGCCTTCAGCGCCTGCCGTCGCTCGGCCAGCCAGGCGTCGAAGGCCGGGTCCAGCCCGTCGAGGTCGGCGAGCAGCCCGGCGCCGAGCCGCTCCAGCCCCTCCGGCCGGGTGGCGGCGGCCCGCGCCGCCTCCAGCGCATCCACCCAGACCTGCCCGGCCGGCAGGGTCAGCGAACCGCGGCCCGGCTGCAGCAGCGGCGCCCCGCCGGCGGCCAGCGCCGCCTGCACCTCGTGCAGCGCCTGGCGCAGCGACAGCCGCTGCTGCGCCGCGCCGGTCCGCGACCAGAGCAGCGCCGCCAGGGTCGCCCGCGCCACCGGCCGGCCCTCGGCCAGCCCGAGAATCGCCAGCAGCGCCCGCGCCTTGCGCCCGCGCGGCAGCACCGCGGTGCTGGCCAGGCTCCAGGCCTCCATGCGGCCGAGCAGAACCAGCCGCACCATCGGCACGGGCGGCGGCGGCTCGGCCGGGCCGCAATCCGGGACGGCGGCCGGCACCGCGGGGGTCCGGAGACGGGGGTGCGTCGGGATTGAGCCGGCCATGGCGGACCAGCCTAGCCGAGCCCGGCCTCCGGTGGAACGCCATCGGAATGAATTGGCCGGCCGGGTGCTGCCTCGGTTCAGGCCGGCCCGGCGGCGTGGCGGTCCCGCGCCGCCGGCCCGGCCCGGTGCGCCGGCGCCCGGTCGGGGTCCTCGGCGATCACCGCGGCGCGCAGGGCCCGTTCGGTGCGGCTGATGTCGAAGGCGAGGAAGTCCCGGTCGATGGCCTCCGCCAGGGTCCGCGGCGGCGGGATCCGGCCATCGGCCAGGGCCGCCGCGCGGTCCCGGTAGGCCACCAGCCGCCGGGCCAGTTCCGCGATCCGTGCCGTCCTGTCGTCCATCGCCCGCCCTCCACGCGCCGCGGGGGCAGCATGGCCCGCCCCGGCCGGGGCGGCGCGTGACTTCGCGGGAGGCTGCGTTAGCCGGGCGTTAAATTTTCGGGCCCGCCTTCGATCCGGTATCGCAATTTTAACTTGTTCCGGTTTCGTTCCTATGAATAAATGCCTTGGCCAGGGGCTGGTTCGCCCTGGCCCCGCCCCCGAACCGCTGCAGAAGGAAAAGCCCCATGCGCCCTCTCACCCCCGCCGACGTCGCCGATGCCGGTCTGGTCCGCCTCGGCGCCGGCATCCGCGCGCCGCGCCCCTTCGCCCTGCCGCTGCCGCTGCGCCCCGCCGGCCAGGGGCTGCGCCGGCCGGGCCAGCCGCCCGCCGCGGCGCCGGTGCCGGCCATGGTCGCCGACAGCGGTCTGGTCCGCCTCGGCGCCGGCATCCGCCGGGCCTGAGCCCCGGGGGCGGGAAGCACCCCTTCCCGCCCATCCCTCCCCCGCATGCTCCCGAGGCTGGCCATGGACCCCGTCCCCCGCGTCACCTTCTACCGGCTCATCGAGGAGGCGGCGGCGCCGCGCCGGGCCGACCGCTCCGGCCTCGGCAGCCTGCCGACCCGCGCCTTCCGCCATTGCGACGCCGTGACCTCGGCCGCCGGCTTCGGCTGGCACCTCTGCCCGCCGATCGACTTCGAGCTGCTCTGGGACGGCGCCGGGGTGTGGTGGCGCTGCGAGGGCCTGGCCGACTGGCTGCCGCTGGGCGCCGCGCAATACCCGCGCTTCGCCGACCGCTTCGCCGCCGCGGCGCCGCCGGGCCTCGGCGACTACGCGCCGCCCTTCCTCACCGCGCTGCAGGAACCCGGGGTGGTCCAGGTCTGGACGGGGCTTGCCGCCCGCACCGCCCCGGGCTGGAGCCTGCTGGTCCGCGACCTCGCCAACCTGCCGCGCCACCCCGGCTACCAGCCCTATGAGGGCATCGTCGAGGCGGACCGCTGGTTCGGGCCGCTCTTCACCAACCTGCGGCTGACCCGGACGGATACCCCCATCGCCTTCCACGCCGGCCAGCCCTTCCTGCAGGTCCAGCCGATCCCGCAGGCGGCCTATGCCGATGCGCTGCTGCACGGCGCGGCGCTGGTGGCGAACCTGGCCGGGCTGAGCGCCGCCGACTGGGCCGATTACGAGGCCTCGATCGTCGCTCCCAACCGCGACCCCGGCACCCCCCCCGGCCGCTATGCCGCCGAGGCGCGCCGCCGCCGCCGCGGCGCCTGCCCCTTCGCCGGCGCGGTGCCGGACTGAAGCCTCAATTCCTCAAATTCCGTGTCTTTCCTGAGCGAATTCAATCCTCTAGCCGGCGGCGATTGAGGGGAATTTTACCGAATTGAGCCAAATTGAGCCGAATTGAGGGAGATTGAGCGGGCGGCCGGGCCGGCTGCAGGGGCGCGCCGGACTCAGCCGGCGGCCACCAGGGTGATGAGTTCCGCCCCCTCCTCGACGCTGTCGCCGGCGGCGCAGCCGACATGCGCCACCACCCCATCCGCCGGGGCGGTGATGCGCAGCTCGGTCTTCATCGCCTCCAGCACCGCCAGGACCTGGCCGCGGGAGACCGCCTCGCCCACCGCGACCAGCATCTGCACCACCCGGCCGGGGATCGGCGCCGCCAGCCGGCCCTGCGCCGCCACCTCGCCGCCGACCGGGGCATGCGGGTCGACCAGGCGCAGGGTCCAGGCACCGGAGGGCAGGCTCACCTGCACCGCGCTGCCGTCCCGCAGCACCGGCACCCGGTGGGCGACGCCCTCCAGCACGACCTGGAGAATGCCATCCGCCAGTCGGCGCCCGGCCAGTTCCAGGTCCCCGGTCCAGCCCGCGCCTGCCGGCACCAGCCGCAGTCGATGCAGCGCCTCGCCCTCCGCCAGCACCACCAGCCGGCTGCCGGCGCCCTGCAACCGCCAGCCATCCCGGCGGTCCCAGGGGTTCTCTGGCGCGGCCTCGGGCGGCAGCAGCGCCTCGAGCGCCGCCGCGGCCAGGGCCAGCGGCGGCGCCGCGGCGCGCGGCGGTTGCAGCACCGCGGCGTGCCGCAGGGCGAAGCCGGTATCGAGCTCGGCCGCCAGCATGGCCGGGTGCCCGACCAGCCGGCCGAGGAAGCCGAGGTTGCTGGCGATGCCGGCGATGCGGCATTCCGCCAGCGCCGCGCCCAGCCGGGCCAGCGCCGCCGGCCGGTCCGGGCCCCAGGCGACCAGCTTGGCGATCATCGGATCGTAGAAGGGCGTGATCGCATCGCCCTGCACCACGCCGCTCTCGATGCGGAGGTCGGCCGCCGGCGCGGGCAGGTGGAACTGGCGCAGCGGGCCGGTGGAGGGGCGGAAATCCTCCGCCGGATCCTCGGCATAGAGCCGCACCTCGACGCTGTGGCCCCGCGGCGCGGGGGCCTCCGGCAGGGGCAGCGGCTCGCCGGCGGCGATGCGGAGCTGCCATTCGACCAAGTCGAGGCCGGTCACCATCTCGGTCACCGGGTGCTCGACCTGCAGGCGGGTGTTCATCTCCATGAAGAAGGCGTCGTCGCCCTCGACGATGAACTCGACGGTGCCGGCCGAGACATAGCCGACCGCCTTGGCCGCCGCCGTCGCCGCCTCGTGCAGCCGGGCGCGCAAGGCGGGCGGCAGGTCGGGCGCCGGCGCTTCCTCCAGCACCTTCTGGTGGCGGCGCTGCACCGAGCAGTCCCGGGTGTGCAGGTGGATCGTGTTGCCCTGGGTATCAGCGAAGACCTGCACCTCCACATGGCGGGGCTTCTGCAGGTAGCGTTCCAGCAGCACGCGGTCATCGCCGAAGGCCGCCTTGGACTCCCGCCGCGCTCCCGCAAGTTGCGCGACGAATTCCTCCGCCCGCAGGACCGGCCGCATGCCCTTGCCGCCGCCGCCGGCGCTGGCCTTGATCAGGATGGGAAAGCCGATGCGGGCCGCCGCCGCGACCAAGGTCGCCTCGTCCTGCGCCTCGCCGTGGTAGCCCGGGACGATGGGCACGCCGGCCAGTTCCATCAGCCGCTTCGATTCCGCCTTGCTGCCCATCGCCCGGATGGCGGCAGGCGGCGGGCCGACGAAGATCATGCCGGCGCCGGCGCAGGCCTCGGCGAAATCGGCATTCTCCGAGAGGAAGCCGTAGCCGGGATGGATCGCCTCGGCGCCGGATGCCTTCGCGGCGGCGAGGATGCGGTCGGTGCGCAGGTAGCTGTCGGCGGCGCGCGGCCCGCCGATCGGGTGCGCCTCATCCGCCAGCAGCACATGCTGCGCGCCGGCATCGGCCTCGGAGAAGACCGCGACGCTGCGGATGCCGAGGCGGCGCGCGGTGCGGATGATGCGGCAGGCGATCTCGCCGCGGTTGGCGATGAGGAGGGTACGGATCATCACATGCGGAACACGCCGAAGCGCGTCTCCCCGATCGGCGCATTGGCGGCGGCGGCCAGGCCCAGGCCGAGCACGTCGCGGGTGGCGGCGGGGTCGATGATCCCGTCGTCCCACAACCGCGCGGTCGCGTAGTAGGGGTCGCCCTGGACCTCGTACTGCGCCCGGATCGGCGCCTTGAAGGCGGCCTCCTCCTCGGCCGACCAGGACTTGCCGGCGGCCTCGAGATTGTCCCGCCGCACCGTCGCCAGCACGCTGGCGGCCTGCTCGCCGCCCATGACGCTGATGCGGCTGTTCGGCCAGGTGAAGAGCAGCCGCGGCGAATAGGCCCGGCCGCACATGCCGTAATTGCCGGCGCCGAAGCTGCCGCCGATGATGACGGTGAATTTCGGCACCTGGGTCGTGGCGACGGCGGTGACCAGCTTGGCGCCATCCTTGGCGATGCCGCCGGTCTCGTACTTCCGCCCGACCATGAAGCCGGAGATGTTCTGCAGGAAGACCAGGGGCGTGTTGCGCTGGCTGCAGAGCTCGATGAAATGCGCGCCCTTCTGGGCCGATTCCGAGAACAGGATGCCGTTGTTGGCGACGATGCCGACGTCATGGCCCCAGATGCGGGCGAAGCCGCAGACCAGGGTTGCGCCGTAGCGGGCCTTGAACTCGTCGAACTCCGAGCCGTCGACGATGCGGGCGATCACCTCCCGCACGTCGTAGGGCTGGCGGGTCTCGGGCGGGATGATGCCGTGCAGCTCGGCCGGGTCGTAGCGCGGCGGCAGCGGCGCATGCGGCGGCGCGGCGCGATGCCGCGGGCCGAGCCGGGCGACGATGTTGCGGGCGAGGCCGAGCGCATGCATGTCGTCCAGCGCGAAATGGTCGGCGACGCCAGAGAGGCGGGTATGGACGTCGGCGCCGCCGAGGTCCTCGGCGCTGACGATCTCCCCCGTGGCCGCCTTCACCAGAGGCGGCCCGGCGAGGAAGATGGTGCCCTGTTCCCGCACGATGATGGCCTCGTCGCACATCGCCGGGACATAGGCGCCGCCGGCGGTGCAGCTGCCCATCACCACCGCGATCTGCGGGATGCCCTGGGCCGACATGTTGGCCTGGTTGAAGAAGATCCGGCCGAAATGGTCGCGGTCGGGGAAGATCTCGTCCTGGTTCGGCAGGTTGGCACCGCCGCTGTCGACCAGGTAGAGGCAGGGCAGCCGGTTCTGCTGCGCGATCTCCTGGGCGCGGAGGTGCTTCTTCACCGTGACGGGGTAGTAGGTGCCGCCCTTCACCGTCGCGTCGTTGGCGACGATGACGCATTCGCGGCCCGAGACCCGGCCGATGCCGGTGATCATCCCCCCGGCCGGCACGTCGCCGCCATGCATGCCATGCGCGGCGAGGGCCGAGAATTCGAGGAAGGGGGCGCCGGGGTCGAGCAGCCGCTCCACCCGCTCCCGCGGCAGCAGCTTGCCGCGCGAGAGGTGGCGCTGGCGCGAGGCCTCGGGGCCGCCGAGCGCGGTGCGGGCGCTGTGCTCGGCGAGCCGCGCCAGCAGGTCGCGCATCGCCGCGGCATTGGATCTGAATTCGGCGCTGCGCGGCTCGATGGCCGAGGTGATGATGCTCACGCGGTCTCCCGGAACAGCTCGCGGCCGATCAGCATGCGGCGGATCTCGCTGGTGCCGGCGCCGATCTCGTAAAGCTTGGCGTCGCGCAGCAGGCGGCCGGTCGGCGTCTCGTTGATGTAGCCCATGCCGCCGAGGATCTGGATGGCATCGAGCGCGATCTTCGTCGCGGCCTCGGCGGCGAACAGGATGGCGCCGGCGGCGTCCTTGCGGGTGGTCTGGCCGCGGTCGCAGCTGCGCGCGACGGCATAGACATAGGCGCGGCAGGCGCTGGTCGCGGCGTACATGTCGGCGACCTTGCCCTGGATGAGCTGGAACTCGCCGATCGCCTGGCCGAACTGCTTCCGCTCGTGGATATAGGGCACGACGATGTCGAGCGCCGCCTGCATGATGCCGATCGGGCCGGCGGCCAGCACCGCGCGCTCGTAGTCGAGGCCGGACATCAGGACGCGCACGCCTTCGTTCAGCCGGCCGAGGATGTTCTCGGCCGGCACCTCGCAATCCTCGAAGACCAGCTCGGAGGTCGGGCTGCCGCGCATGCCGAGCTTGTCCAGCTTCTGCGCCGGGCGGAAGCCCTTGAACCCGCGCTCGATCAGGAAGGCGGTGATGCCGCGCGGGCCGGCATCGGGCTCGGTCTTGGCATAGACCACCAGTGTCTCGGCGTAATGCGCATTGGTGATCCACATCTTGGTGCCGTTCAGCACGTAGCGGTCGCCTCGCTTGTCGGCGCGGAGCCGCATCGAGACCACGTCGCTGCCGGCGCCGGGCTCGCTCATCGCCAGGGCGCCGAGATGCTCGCCGCTGATCAGCTTCGGCAGGTAGCGGCGCTTCTGCTCCTCGGTGCCGTTGCGGGCGATCTGGTTGACGCAGAGGTTGGAATGCGCGCCGTAGGAGAGGCCGACCGAGGCGCTGGCGCGGCTGACCTCCTCCATCGCCACGCAATGGGCGAGGTAGCCCATGTCGGCGCCGCCCCATTGCTCCGGCACGGTGATGCCATGCAGGCCGAGCGCGCCCATCTCCGGCCAGAGGTGGCGGGGGAATTCATCCGTGCGGTCGATCTCGGTGGCGATGGGGGCGATGCGGGCGGCGGAGAAGGCGCGGACGCTGTCGCGCAGCGCATCGATCTCCTCGCCGAGGCCGTGGTCGAGGCTGGGGATGTCGGGCATCAGCCGGGCTCCTTGGAATACTGGCGGCGGAGGCTGCCGCGCATGACCTTGCCGGTCGCGGTCAGCGGCAGGCTCTCGGCGAAGATCACCTGGCGCGGATAGGCGTGGCCGGCAAGGCGGATTTTCACGTGGTCCTGCAGGATGCGAGCGAGCGCGGCATCCGCGGCGATGCCGGGCGCGGGCACGACGACGGCGGTGACGGATTCGGTGCGCAGCGGATCGGGCAGGCCGATGACCGCGGCCATGGCCACGGCCGGGTGCCGCAGCAGGCAATCCTCGATCTCGCCCGGGCCGATGCGGTAGCCGGCGGAGGTGATGACGTCGTCGTCGCGGCCGATGAAGCGGAACCAGCCCTCCTCGTCCTGCTCGCCCTGGTCGCCGGTGAGCAGCCAGTCGCCGGCGAACTTCGCCGCGGTCGCCTCCGGGTTGTTCCAGTAGCCGAGGAACATCACCGGGTCCGGCCGGCGGATGGCGATGGTGCCGGTCGTGCCGGGCGGCAACGGCGTGCCGGCGGCATCGACGATGGCGACGTCATGGCCGAAGACGGCGCGGCCCATCCAGCCCGGGCGCGGAGGCATAATGGCGGCGCAGGAGGCGACGACCAGGTTGCATTCGGTCTGGCCGTAGAATTCGTTGATGGTGCAGCCGAAGGTCGCACGGCCCCAGTCCAGCAGCCCGGCGCCGAGGGTCTCACCGCCGCTGCCGATGCTGCGGAGCCGGGCGCCGAAGCGGGTCGGGTCGGGCACGGCGCGCAGCATCTTCAGCGCGGTGGGCGGCAGGAAGGCGTTGCGCACGCCGTGCCCGGCCATCAGGCGGAAGGCGTATTCGGGATCGAATTTCGCCATGCGATGGGCGAGGACGGGGACGCCGTGGAACAGGCTCGGCAGCAGCACATCGAGGAGGCCGCCGATCCAGGCCCAGTCGGCTGGCGTCCAGAAGAGATCGCCAGCCTGCGGGAAGAGATCCTGCGGCATCTCGACACCCGGCAGGTGGCCGAGCAGCACGCGATGCGCATGCAGCGCGCCCTTCGGCGAGCCTGTCGTGCCGGAGGTATAGATGATGACGGCAGGATCCTCGGCCAGGGTATCGACCGGGGTGAAGCGGTCGCTGGCCTGCGCCATGGCCTCGCGCAGCCCCTCCTCGGCCAGCACCAGCCGCAGCGCCGGCAGGTCGAGGCCGGAGAGCTTGGCGAGGCCCACCGCATCGGTGACGAGGGCGGCGGCGCCGCTGTCGCGCAGGCGGAACTCCAGCGCCTGTTCCTGGAAGAGCTGGAACAGCGGGACGGCGATGGCGCCGAGCTTGTAGGCGGCCAGATGCGCGATGGCGGCTTCCGGCACCTGCGGCAGCAGCACGCCGATGCGGTCGCCGCGGCCGATGCCTTGCGCGGCGAGGGCATTGGCGAGGCGGTTGCTGGCCGCCTTCAGCGCATCGAAGCTGATGCGCTCGGCGCGGCCGTCGTCGCGGAGGTGCAGCAGCGCGAGGCGGCCGCTGCCATCGGCCCAGCGGTCGCAGCAGGCGACCCCGATGTTGAAGCGCTCCGGCACCTGCCAGCGGAAGGCGGCGCGCCGTTCCTCGTAGCCTGGCATCAGCCGGGGACCGGCCGCGTGTCGTCGATGACCTTGCCGTCGTTCGGCAGGCTGCCGGGGGTGACGCACTCCACCTGGCCGCGCAGCTTGGTGGCGGATTGCAGCGCGGCGGCCAGCGCCGCGGCGGCCTCGGGCGGGGCTTCGGCACGGAGCAGCATGGTGTCGCGGTCGCCGTCCAACCCGACGACGAGGCGGGCCTTGGCGACGCCGGGAACGGCGCGCAGCACGGCGGCGACCTGCTCCGGCCGGACGAACATGCCGCGCACCTTGGCGGCCTGGTCGGCGCGGCCCATCCAGCCGCGGATGCGCCGGTTGGTGCGGCCGCAGGGCGAGATGCCCGGCAGGATGGCGGAGAGGTCGCCGGTTGCGAAGCGGATCAGCGGATGATGCGGGTTGAGCGTGGTGACGAGGATCTCGCCGACCTCGCCATCCGGCACCGGATCGCCGGTGCCGGGGCGGACGATCTCGAGGATGATGCCCTCGTCGAGGATCAGCCCCTCCCGCACCGCGCTCTCATAGGCGATGAGGCCGAGGTCGGCGGTGCCGTAGCTCTGCAGGACGACCAGCCCGCGCTCGGCGTACCAGGCGCGCAGCCCGGGCAGATAGGCGCCGCCGGTGACATGGCCGAGTTGCAGCGAGGTGAGGTCGAGGCCGAGCTCGTCGCCCTTCTCCAGGATGGCCTTCAGGAAATCCGGCGTGCCGCTGTAGCAGCGGGGGCGCAGGTGGGCCGCGGCCTCCGCCTGCATCGCGGTATTGCCGGTCCCGGCGGGGAAGACCGGGCAGCCGAGGGCGCGGGCGCCGCCTTCCAGCATGCTGCCGGCGGGGGTGAAGTGATAGGCGAAGCAGTTGTGCAGCAGGGCGCCGGCGCGGAGGCCGGTGGCGTGCAGGGCGCGGGCATAGCGCCAGTAGTCGGGCACCGCCGCCTCCGGCTCGTAGATCGGGCCGGGCGAGGCGAAGACGCGGGCCAGGCCGGCGAAAGGCGTGGCGACGACGCCGCCGAAGGGCGGGGCCGCGGATTGCTGTGCCAGCAGCGCGGATTTGCGGGTGACCGGCAGGCTCGCCAGCGGGCCCTCCGGCAGGGTCGCGTAATGCGCGGCATGGGCACGGGCATGGGCGAGCTGCGTTGCCAGGACGGCGGCCTGCGCGGCCTCGCGCGCATCGGCGCTGCGGGTTTCGAGGTCGTCGAAATATTCGGTCAGAGCCACCGCTTCCTCCGCTTGTAGCTCTTGAGGTTCTTGAAGCTCCGGCGATCGGCGCCGTGGCCGCCGAGGTAGAATTCCTTCACATCCTCATTGGAGGACAGGGCCTCGGCCGTGCCGTCCAGCACCACCTTCCCCTGCTCCATCACATAGGCGTAGCTGGCGACGGAGAGTGCCATGCGCGCGTTCTGTTCCACCAGCAGGATGGTGATGCCGAGCTCCTCGTTCAGCCGCCTGATGATGGCGAAGACCTCCTTCACCAGCAAGGGCGAGAGGCCCATGGAGGGCTCGTCCATCAGGATCAGCTTCGGCCGCGCCATCAGCGCGCGGCCGATCGCCAGCATCTGCTGCTCCCCGCCCGAGAGGTAGCCGGCGAGACCGGTGCGTTCGCGGAGGCGTGGGAAGTAGCCGTAGACCCGCTCGATGTCGGATTTGACCTCGTTGTCGGAGCGGGTGAAGGCGCCGAGGCGGAGGTTCTCCAGACAGGTCATGTCGGAGATGATGCGGCGGCCTTCCATCACCTGGAAGATGCCGCGCCGGACGATCATGTGCGGGTCGATGCCGTTGATGCGCTCGCCCCCGAAGCGGATCTCGCCGCGGGTGACCTCGCCCTCCTCGGTCTTGAGCAGGCCGGAGATCGCCTTCAGCGTGGTGGATTTGCCCGCGCCATTGGCGCCGAGCAGGGCGACGATCTTGCCCTGCGGCACCTTCATCGAGAGGCCGCGCAGCACCAGGATGACGTCGTTGTAGACGACCTCGATGTTGTTGACCTCGAGGAGCGGTGCGGCCTCGCTCATCGGCTACCAGCCGAGGGTTTCGCGGGTGCGCGGCAGCTCGACCACGGTTACCGGCTCCAGCTTCATGGTGCCGGCGGCCATCAGCTCGCCGACGCTGCCGGCGCTGGTGTCGCCGCTGACGACGGCGCGGTAGAGGCCGACGCGCAAGGTGCCGCGGTGGTCCTCGGCGGTGAAGGTGGAGGGGTTGCAGACGCCGTCGAAGCCGCTCGGCACCCAGTTCTGGCGGGCGTAGAAGCCGTTGCGGATGCGCTCGCCGGTGATCTCGCCGCCATTGGCCGCGGCGGTGTCCATGGCTTCGACCATCAGCATCGCGGCGCAGGCACCCGACAGGTAGTGCACCGGGCGGTAGGCGGTACCGCTGGGGTCGGAGATGCGGCTGATCTGCTGGATCGTCGCCATGCCCGGCGCCTGCTGGCCCCAGACCACGGCGGTGCGGACCGGGAAGACGACGCCATTGGCGGCGGCGCCCGCGGCCTTCATCGCATTCTCGTCCATGCCCCAGACATTGCCCATGAACTGGACCTGCACACCGGCGGTCTGGCAGGCGCGCAGCACCGAGATGTTGGAGCCGGCGGTATTGCCGAGATAGGCGTAGTTCACGCCCTGGCTTTTGAGCGTCAGGCACTGGGCGGTGTAGTCGCCGGGGGTCAGGGCGAAGACGATGGCCGGCAGCACCTCGAAGCCCAACTCGGCCGCGAGCGCCTCACCGGCGGCCTTCGGCGAGTTCGGATAGGGGTGGTTGCCGCCCATGTGGACGTATTTCGGCTTGCCCGGCTGGCCCTTGGCCTTCCAGTCCTCGGCGGCCCAGCGGAGCATGGCGCGGAGGCCGTCCGAGTACGACGGGCCGTAGAAGAAATTGTAGGGCGCCGGTTCGACGCCCTGGCGGCCAGACTTGCCGCCGGCGTCCGTCAGCGCCGCGGAATAGGAGCCGGAGACGAAGGGAATGCGGTCGCGGGTGACGAAGCGCACCAGCGCCTCGGTATCGGCGGTGCCCCAGCCCTGGATGGCGACGACCTTGTCGCGGTTCCAGGACTGGTACTGGCTGACCGCGCGCGGCGCCTGGTAGCCGTAGTCGAAGCCGAGCACGTTGAGCGGCTTGCCGCCGATGCCGTTGCGGCTGGCATTCACCCAGGCGAGGGTATCCGCCACGCCCTGGCCATAGGGCACGCCGACATCCGAGGTGGCGCCGGAATTATCCATCAAATGCCCGACCGGGATGCGCTGCGCCGTGGCGGGCAGTGCCAATGCGGCGGCGGCGGCGAGGCCGAGCAGCGCGGTTCTTCTTGTCATTGTTGTCCCCCCTTGTTCAATGCGAGTACGGATAGAGCTTCCAATAGGATTTGATCAGGCGCCAGCGCCTGGCCAGCCCATCGGGCTCGAAGATCAGGAACAGGATGATGGCGGCGCCCACCGCCATCTCCCTGAGGAAGCTGATGGAGGCACCGAGCTTCAGCGCGCGGTCGATGGCGCTGCCCGAGAGCGCATCCGCCCCGGCCTGCACCACCTCCGGCAGCACCACCATGAAGGCGGCACCCATCAGGCTGCCCATCACGCTGCCGAGGCCGCCGATGATGACCATCCCGAGGAATTGGATGGAGAAAAGGATGTTGAAGGCCTCGACCGAGACGAACAGCAGGTAGTGGGCATAGAGCGCGCCGCCGATGCCGGCATAGAGGCTGGCGATGCCGAAGGAGAGCGTGCGATAATAGGCGAGGTTGATGCCCATGACCTCGGCCGAGAGGTAGTGGTCCCGCACCGCGACCAGGGCGCGGCCATCCCGGGTGCGGATGAGGTTGGCGGCGCCGAGGTACATGACCACGACATAGGCCAGCACCACGTAGAAGTAGCTCTCCTCCCGGTCCGCCACCCAGGAGCCGAGCGAGAAGGGCTCGGTGATGCGGCCGGCGACGCCGCCGGTGAACCACTGGGCGCGGGCGAAGAAATCCTCCAGGATGAACTGCGCGGCGAGCGTGGCAATCGCCAGGTAGAGGCCCTTCAGCCGCCCGGCCGGCGCGCCGAAGATCAGCCCGACGAAGGCCGTCATGATGCCGGCGAGCGGGATGCAGAGGGCGACCGGGATATGCCAGCGCTCATGCAGCCAGGCGCTGGCGAAGGCGCCGAAGCCGAAGAAGGCGGCATGGCCGATGCTGATCTGGCCGGTGAAGCCGACCAGGATGTTCAGCCCCAACGCGGCGATCCCGAGGGTGCCGATGTTGATGAGGATGCCGAGCTCGTAGCGGCCGAGCAGCAGCGGCGAGGCGCAGAGCAGGATCAGGCCGGCCAGCACCGCGAGGCGGCTGTTGCGGGTCGGGAAGATGGTCATGTCTTCCCGGTAGCTGCTGCGGTAGTCGCCGGCGGGGGCAAGATCGGCCATCTAGACGCGCTCGATGTTCTTGGTGCCGAACAGGCCATAGGGCTTGATCAGCAGGATGAGGATGAGCGCGTAGAAGGGCGCGATGGCGTACATGTTGCCCCAGTTGAGCCAGGCGCTGTCGATGTACTGCGCCCAATTCTCCAGCACGCCCACGATGAGGCCGCCGAGCACTGCGCCGATGACGCTGTCGAGCCCGCCGAGGATGACCGCCGGGAAGACCTTGATGCCGTAGAAGGACAGCGCCGAGGAAACCCCGTTCACCACCCCGACCACGATGCCGGCGACCGAGGAGACCACCGCCGAGATCGCCCAGGACATGGCGAAGACCTTGGGCACCGAGATGCCGAGCGACTGCGCCACCTGCTGGTCGAAGGCCGTGGCCCGCATGGCGAGGCCGTGCTTCGACGCCGTGAAGAACCAGGCGAAGCCGGCCATGATGACGAGGGAGATGCCGAGGCTGAGCAGGTAGACCGTCTGTACTTCCAGCCCCAGCAGGTTCACCCGTTCGGTGGTGAAGATTGGCGGGAAGGGTTTGGCGAAGACGCCGAAGATCCACTTCATCAGCGCCTGGAAGAAGATGCCGAGGCCGATGGTCGCCATGATGACGCTGATGACCGGCTCCCCGATCAAGGGCCGCAGCACCACCACCTGCAGGATGAGGCCGAAGGCGGTCATGAAGGCCAGCGTCAGCAGGAAGCCCATCCAGAAGGGCAGCTGCCATTCCGTCAGCATCCACCAGCAGACCCAGGCGCCGACCAGCAGGAATTCGCCCTGGGCGAAGTTGACGACCTGGGAAGCCTTGTAGATCAGCACGAAGCTCATCGCCACGACGCCGTAGAGCGCGCCGACGATCAGGCCGTTGAGGGTGAGCTGCAGCAGCAGCGACCAATCCATCCCGCCTACTCCGCCGCCATCTGGGTTGCCGCCATGGGTACCACCCGCAGGGTCGTGCGGATGCGCTGCTTGGTGCCATCCTGGAAGGCGATGGTGGTATCCACCGGGATCGCCGCATCGCCGCGATAGATCGCGTCGATGATCTCACCGTACTTCGTATTGATGACGCCGCGGCGGACCTTGCGGGTGCGGGTCAGCTCGTCGTCGTCGGCATCCAGCTCCTTGTAGAGCAGGATGAAGTCGCGGATGCGCTGCGGCTCCGGCAGGGTGGCGTTCACCTTGGCGACTTCGGCGCGCAGCAGCTCCAGCACCTGGTCCCGCGCGGCGAGGTCCGTGTAGGTGGTGAAGGCGATGCGGTTGCGCTCGGCCCATTTGGAGACGATGGGGAAGCGAATGCAGATCATCGCCGCCAGATGCGGACGGCTGTCGCCCAGCACCACGGCCTCCGCGACATAGGGGCTGAATTTCAGCTTGTTCTCGATGTACTGCGGGCTGAAGCGGTCGCCCCGGCTGGTGGTGGCGATGTCCTTGATGCGGTCGATGACGACGAGGTGGCCCGCCTTGTCGAAGTAGCCGGCATCGCCGGTATGCAGCCAGCCGTCGCGCAGGTCGGCGGCCTCGGCGAGGCCGAGGTAGCCGGAGAACATGTTGGGGTGGCGCGTCACGATCTCGCCGACGCCGTTCTGGTCGGGCTGGTCGACCACCATCTCGATCGTCTCGTCGAAGCGGACGCCGACGGTGTCGAAGTTGACATCGTCGGGCCGGTGGACGGTATAGGCGCCGAGCAATTCGGTCTGGCCATACAACTGCCGCAGCGGCACGCCCATGGCGAGGAAGAAGCGGAAGGTATCCGGGCCGAGGGCGGCGCCGCCGGTCGCGGCCGAGGTCAGGTTGGTGAAGCCGAGCCGGTCGCGCAACGCGCGGAACAGCAGCTGGTCGGCCAGGCCAGAGCGGGTGCCGCGGTCGAGCGCCGCCAGGCCGCGCGCCATCCCGGCCTCGAACATGCGGCGCTTCAACGGCGAGGCGTCCATGACCTTGGCGCGGACCTCGGCGGCGATTTGCTCCCAAAGGCGCGGGGCAAACAGCACGAAGCTCGGGCCGATCTCGCGGAAATCGGCCATCATCGTCTCGGGCTCCTCGACGAAGTTCACCTTCATCCGGGCGATCAGGCCCCAGCCGAGGACGTAGATCTGCTCCATGATCCAGGGCAGCGGCAGCACCGAGACGTATTCGTCGCGCGGGCCCTTGGGATCGGCCTTGAGGTAGCTCTCGCAATGGCGGATCAGCGCGCCGCCGCGCAGCATGGCGAGCTTCGGCCGCGCCGTGGTGCCGGAGGTGGTGCAGAGGATGGCGATGGCCTCGCCATCCGTCGCCTCGACCAGCCTTGCATAGGCCGCTGTGTCGGCGGCATGCGCCGCCTCGCCGAGGCGGACCAGCTCGCTCGCCGGCAGCAGGCGCGGGTCGGCGTGCTTCCGCATCCCGCGCGGGTCGGAATAGATGATGTGCCTGAGGCCCGGCGCGCGGTCGCCCATGCCGAGCAGCTTGTCGACCTGTTCCTCGTCCTCGGCGATGACCGCCTTGGCGCCGCTGTGCTCCAGCAGGAAGGCGACCTCGTCGTCCAGCGCGTCGCGGTAGATGCCGAGGCTGCGGGCGCCGAGGGCATGGGCCGCGATCTCGCCCATCACCCAGTCCGGGCGGTTGTCGCCGATCAGCCCGACCACGTCGCCGGCGCCGAGGCCGAGGCTGCGCAGGCCGAGGGCGAAGGCCCGGGTGCGGCCCTCGACCTCGGCCCAGGTGAAGGCGCGCCAGATGCCGTACTGCTTCTCCCGCATGGCGACGTCGCCGCCGTGGTCGCGGGCGTTGCGGGACAGCAGCTTGGGCAGGGTGTCGGTCACGGCGCCAGCGCCTCTTCCGGGTCGTTCACCACCTCGTCGGCCTCGCCGAGATAGGCGCGGCGGACATGCGGGTCGGCGAGGACCGCCTCGGGCGTGCCCTCGGCGATCTTGCGGCCGAAGTCGAGCACCATGACGCGGTGCGAGATGTCCATCACCACGCCCATGTCGTGCTCGATCATCAGCACGGTCATGCCCCATTCCTCGTTGAGGTCGAGGATGAAGCGGGCCATGTCCTCCTTCTCCTCGAGGTTCATCCCCGCCATGGGCTCGTCCAGCAGGATCAGCTTCGGCCTGAGGGCGATGGCGCGGGCCAGCTCGACCCGCTTGCGCAGCCCGTAGGAGAGCGTCCCCGCGGTCGCCTTCCGCACGTGCTGGATCTCGAGGAAATCGATGATCTCCTCGACCTCTCGCCGATGCGCGATCTCCTCCCGCTGGGCGCCGCCGAACCAGTAGAGCATGCCCGGCAGGAAGCCGCGGTTGAGCAGGTGGTGGCGGCCGACCATGATGTTGTCGAGCACGCTCATGTGGCCGAACAGCGCCAGGTTCTGGAAGGTGCGGCCGATGCCGATCGCCGCCCGCTTGCGGGTCGGCAGGCGGGTGATGTCGGCGCCGTCGAAGTGGATGCGGCCCTCGGTCGGGCGGTAGCGGCCGGAGGCGCAATTCACCATCGAGGTCTTGCCGGCGCCGTTCGGGCCGATGATGGAGAAGATCTCGCCGGCATTGACCTGAAAGGCCACGTCGGTCAGGGCCCGCACGCCGCCGAAGCGGAGGCTGACGCCGGCCGCCGCCAGTAGGGGCGCACCGGGTTCAGCCATTGCCGAAGACCTGATTGTGGCGATGGCGCTGCTGCAGTGCCAAGCTCGGTTCCTCCCCACGGCAGGCGTCTAGGCGCCCGCTCGTAAACGAACATACGTTTGTTTTCCGATTGACCGCAAGCGCCTTGAACGCCAAGCCTAACCGCGCGGGGAACCAACCCCGGGGGCGGGAGGTCGATGGCGCGGATCACGGGATCGAATGGCGAACGCACCGCCCTGGCCATCCGCCACGCCGCGCTGCGGCTGATCCACCGCCATGGCTTCGCCGCGATGAGCCTGCGCGACCTGGCCGCCGAAGTCGGCATCCGCCCGGGCTCGCTCTACAACCACATCGCCACCAAGCAGAGCCTGCTGTTCGACCTGATGCATGAGCACATGACGACGCTGCTGGCCGAGACGGATGCGGCGCTGGCGGCCGCCGGTCCCGCCCCGCTGGACCGGCTGCGCAGCTTCATCGCGCACCATGTGCTCTATCATCTTGAACGCAAGCGCGAGGTCTATATCGCCAACTTCGAGTTGCGCGCCCTGGATGCCGCCAATGCCGCGCGCATCCTGGCCATGCGGCACGACTACGAGGCGCGGCTGATCGGCCTGCTCGAGGAAGGCGCCGCCGCCGGCGTGCTGGCGACGGCCGACATGCGCGTCACCGCCTATGCCATGCTGGCGATGCTCACCGGCGTCTGCACCTGGTACAAACCCTCCGGCCGGCTGGACCGGGCGGCGATCGTCGCCCTGCATACCGACCTCGCCCTCGATGGCATCCGGCGCTAGCCGCGCAGGTGCAGGGCCAGCGGCGGGTCGTCGGTGGCGATGGCGTCGAGGCCGAGCTTCAGCCCCTGGCGGATCGTCGCCTCGTCGTTGCAGCCCCAGGCGCTGACGCCGAGGCCGGTGGCGCGTAGCGCTCCGACGGAAACCGCATCCAGCTCGCCGATCGGCAGGCCCAGCTCCGCGGCGCGGCAGGCGCGGCAGAGGGCGATCGCCCCCTCCGGCCCCATCCCGCGCCAGGGCCTGGCTTCCAGCAGGAGGACCAGGCGCAGCAGGCCGCCGGCTGTGGCGGCCTCGGCGACCGTGCGGGATTCGAAGCTCATCAGCACGGTGCGCCCGCGCATGGCGGCGCCATCCAGCACGGCGAGGCAGGCGGGCACGATGCCGGGATAGGGCCGGCCTTCGGCATCGGCCTTGAGCTCCAGGCGAAGCACCTTGCCGGCCTCCCGGGTCAGCGCCGCGGCCTCGGCCAGGGTCGGCAGGCCGCTGCCCGCCGTTCCCTTCAGCCGCACCGCCCGCAGCGCGGCGAGGCTGCGGGCGCGGACCGGCCCCTGGGCATCGGTGGTCCGGTCGAGGGTCGCGTCATGGATGACCAAGACGGCGCCCTCGGCCGAGAGATGGACGTCGAGCTCCAGCTGCTCCGCCGGCAGGGCCAGGGCCTGGCGGAAGGCCGGGAGGCTGTTCTCGGGCCAGAGGATGGCGCCGCCGCGGTGGCTGGCAATCTCGGTCATGGGTGCCAGTCTGCGGCCGGCACCCCTGCCCTGCCTAGCCTCCTGCCAACATTATCCCTCCAGCAGCCAGACCGAGAACAGCGCCTGCGGGTCGGTCCAGCGCTGCGCCACCCGCCAGCCGGCGGCTGCGGCCAGCTCGGCCAGGCGCTCCGGCCGGTACTTGTGGCTGCTCTCGGTATGGATGCTCTCCCCGGCAGCGAAGCGGATGCTGCGGCCGGCCAGGCGCACCACCTGGGCGCGCTCGGCGACCAGATGCATCTCGACCCGCTCGAGCGTCTCGTTCCAGATCGCGCGATGGCGGAAGGCGGCGACGTCGAAGTCGGCGCCGGCCTCGCGGTTCAGCCGGTGCAGCAGGTTGAGGTCGAAGGCGGCGGTGACCCCGGCGGCATCGTCATAGGCCGCCTCCAGCACCGCCCTGCCCTTCACCAGATCGGCACCGAGGAGCATGCGGGACCCTGCCCCCAGCGTCGCATGGGCGCGGCGGAGGAAGGCGATGGCGCCCTCCGGCTCGAAATTGCCGATGGTGGAGCCGGGGAAGAAGCCGAGCCGCGGGGCGGTGCCCAGGCGTTTCGGCAGGGCGAAGGGCAAGGTGAAATCGGCGACCACGGGCAGCACCGGCAGGCCGGGATGCGCTTCGACGACGCGGTTGGCCGCACCCTCCAACCATTCCGGCGCGATATCCACCGGGACATAGGCGGCCGGCGCCTCCAGCCCCCCCAGCAGCAGCGCCGCCTTGGCGCCGTCGCCCGGTCCGAATTCGACGACCGCCCGGCCGGGACCGACCGCCGCGGCGATGGCCGGGGCCTGCTCGGCGAGAATCTTCACCTCGGTCCGGGTCGGATAGTATTCCGGCAGCCGGGTGATGGCCTCGAACAGGCTGCAGCCCTCAGCATCGTAGAGCCACTTGCAGGGCAGGGTCTTGCGCGGGGCGGAGAGCCCGGCCAACGCATCGGCGATCAGCGCGCCGCGCTGCTGCGCGGCGGCGTCGCGGCTATGGGCCTCGCTCATGCCGCATCCGCCGCCAGGCGGAGCCCGGTGAACTGCCAGCGGGCCGTGGGCGGAAAGAAGTTGCGGTAGGTGGCGCGGCTATGGCCCGGCGGGGTCGCCATCGAGCCGCCGCGCAGGATCATCTGGTTGATCATGAACTTACCATTGTACTCGCCGACCGCCCCCTCCCAGGGGCGGAAGCCGGGATAGGGACGATAGGCGCTGCCGGTCCACTGCCAGCCGATGCCCTCGGCGTCGCGGAAGCCGGGCAGGCCGCTGGCGGCCTCCCACTCGGCCTCGGTCGGCAAGCGGCGCTCGGCCCAGCGGGCGAAGGCCTCGGCCTCGTACCAGGAGATATGGCGGACCGGCGCATCGGGGTCGAGCGGCTGCAGCCCGGCGAGGCCGTACTGGAACCAGGCACCCTCCCGCCGATGCCAATGCAGCGGTGACTGCCAGTCCTCGGCCTGGCAGGCGGCCCAGCCCTCGCTCATCCAGAGCATGGGGCTGCGGTAGCCGCCGTCGGCGATGAACTCGAGCCACTCGCCGTTGGTCACGAGCCGGTCGGCGATGCGGTAGGGGTCGAGCCAGACCTTGTGCCGCGGGGTTTCGTTGTCGAAGGCGAAGCTCTCGCCGCCGCTGCCGATCTGCTGCACGCCCTCGGGTCCGGGGATCAGCCGGGCCAGGCCGGGGGATGCCGCCGGATCGCGCCAATCGGCGTCATAGGCCGGCAGCAGCGGATTCTGCGACAGCGCATGCAGGATGTCCGTAAGCAGCAATTCCTGGTGCTGCTGCTCGTGCTGCAGGCCGAGCTCGATCAGTGGCAGGGCCTCGGCCGGCGGGTCGCGCAGCAGCCGGTCCATGGCGGCATCGACATGGGCGCGATAGGCGCCGACCTCCGCCGCCGAGGGGCGGGTCAGCATGCCCCGCTTCGGCCGGGCGTGCCGCGGGCCGGCGGCCTCGTAGTAGGAGTTGAAAAGGAAGCCGAATTCCTCACGGAAACGGCGGTAGCCCGGCTGGTAGGGCAGCAGCAGGAAGGTCTCGAAGAACCATGTCATGTGCGCCCGGTGCCACTTGGTCGGGCTGGCATCCGGCATGGACTGGATGGTCTGGTCTTCGGGGGAAAGCGGGGCGGCCAGTCGCTCCGTACGGTTGCGGAGGGCGGCGTAGCGCCCAGCCAGGCTGGCGGCGGGGGCCGCGGCCAGGCGGGTGTCGAGGATGGTCATGGGCGCTCCTGGTTCGTCTCCCGCCGGGCAGGCGGCCTCGGTTGGATGTCGAACAGCGAAATGGCGCTGACGGTTCCAACCACATGGGGCCTGCTTCGCCCTTGGTGAGGAGAACGTTACCGCAACCCGAAAACCCGGCTGGGTCCAGTCACGCCTCCGGCACGGCGATCCAGGCCTGGCGGAGGAGCCCGGCCAGGTTGCGGCCGAAGCGGGGCGCGTCGGTGAGCGGGGATTGCGCCATCCGGGCGCGCAGCCCTTGGCGCAGGGCGGCAAGCGCCGGGATGTCCCGGGCCCGGGCGATGGCCTGGGCGACGTAGCCGGCGTGGTCCCCGGCGACCCAGTCGCCCAGGCCGAGGTTGCTGAGGTGGCTGAGGGCGTGTCGGGCGCAGAAGCTGTCCCCGGCCATCGCCACCACCGGCACGCCCATCCAGAGCGCCTCGCAGACCGTCAGGCCGCCGGTATAGGGAAAGGGATCGAGGGCGATGTCGATGCCGCCGTAGGCCTCGATCAGCCGGCGGTGCGGCAGCCCGCCCTCCAGCGCCACCCGGTCCGGCGGCAGGCCGGCGGCGGCCAGCCGCCGGGCGGTGCGATCCCGCGTCGCCGCCTCCCCCAGGGCATGGGTGCGGAGGATAAGGCAGGCCTCCGGCAGGGCTGCCAGGATCGCGGCCCAGGCGGCCAGGACCGGGGCGGTGAGCTTGGCGAGGTTGTTGAAGCAGCCGAAGGTGACCCCGGCGCCGGCCAGCGCCGGCAGCGGGCCGACCGGCGGCGCATAGGGCGGCGGCAGGTAGCAGACGTAGCCGTCCGGCAGCCGCAGCAGTTGCTCCGTATAGAAGGCCTCGGCGCCCGGCGGGGTCTCCCAGCGGTCGGTCAGCATCCCGTCGCAGGCCGCGAGCCCCAGGCTGGCGAATTGGGCACCGACCCATTTGACCTGCAGCGGGGCCGGGCGATGCTGCAGCACGAAGGGCCGGCCGCCTTCGCCATAGCCGCCGAGCTCGAGCAGGATGTCGATGCCATCCGCGGCGATGCGGGCGGCGATGGCGGCGTCGTCGAGCGCCCCGACCTCGTGCCACTGCGCGCAGCGGGCCTGGAAGCGCCGGGCCAGCGGGTCGGTGCGCGGCTTCAGGCTGTAGGCGACCAGGGTGAACCCGGCCTCCGGCAGCGCCTCCAGCCCGGCCAGGGTGAGCCAGCCGACGGGATGCTGGCCCAGCCCGCCCGAGAGCAGGCCGAGCCGCAGCGCCCCCCCCTGCGGCCGGCGGCCCCGGACCAGGGGCGGCACCGGGCGCAGCGCGGCGCCGATCGCTTCCGCGGCCTCGCGCAGCCTGAGGGCGGTACCCGCGACCGGGTGGTAGGGCAGCACCGCGATGCGGTTCACCAGGGCGGCGATGCCGCCGCCGGGGATCGCCGCCTCGGCCGCGGCAAGGCCGGCCTCCTGCTCGCCGATCGCGTTCAGCGCCAGGGCCTGGTTCAGCAGCAGGGTGGCATGCGGGCCGAAGTCGGCGACGGCGGCCTCCAGCACCTCCAGCATGGCGGAGAGGCGATTGCCCTTCCAGAGCACCGTCGCCAGCCGGTTGCGCAGGTCGAGGTCGCCGGGACGGGCGGCGATGGCCTGCCGGAGGATCGCTTCGGCCTCGACATGGCGGTCCAGCCCGGCCAGGGCATGGCCGAGGGCGGCCAGGACATCCGCCTGCCCGGGCGCCAGCTGGGCGGCAAGGCGAAGCTCGGCCAGGGCGGCCTCGGGCTGGCCGGCGGCCTCCAGCAGCCATGCGGCCGCCAGCGGCCAGCCGGCGGCGAAGGGATCGGCCGCCGCCCCGGCGGCGACCCGCTCCAGCGCGGCCTCGGAACCCAGCTCCGCCTGCAGCGCCTCGGCGAGGAGGCGGGCCGCGGCGGCATGGGCGGGGCGGCGGGCCAGGACCGCGCCGGCCCCGCCGGCAGCGGCGGCGGCCTCGCCCTGCCCCAGGTCGAGCCGGGCCAGCGCCAGGGCCAGTTCCGGCTCCGCCGGGTCGCAGTCCTGGGCGCGGGCCAGCAGGGCGCGGGCCTCGCCGGTGTCGCCGGCTTCCTCGGCCAGGGCAGCCAGGGCGGCCAGGGCCGGGACATGGGCGGGGTCGCGCGCCAGGGACGATCGGAACAGGGCGGCGGCCGCGGCGGCATCGTTGCGCAGCCCGGCGATGGTGCCGAGGCGGAAGGGCGGCTCGGCGTGGTCCGGCAGGGCGGCCATGGCCTGCTGCAGCGGCGGCACCGCCGCGGCCAGCCGGCCCAGCGCCTGCAGCGCCATGCCGAGGTTCAGCGCCGCATAGCCCCCCCGCTCCGGGTCGCCCAGGGCCTCGGTCAGCAGCGGGACCGCCCGCGCCGGCTGGCCGGCACCGAGGGCCTCGAGGCCGGCCCGGTAGGCCTCGGCCGTCATGTCAGTGACCAACCGGGCGGGCGACGACCACGACGCCGCCGATCGGGCCGTCCGCCTCCAGCCGCAGGTCCTCCTCCCGCCATTCCAGGATGGCGAAGCCGGCGGCGGCGAGGCAGTGGCGCAGGTAGGCCGGCGCATGGGCATAGCGGCCGGACGGCAGCAGCCGCCACCCCTGCCCGGCCGGATCCGCCGGCGTGAAGCTCTCGGCGCTGAAGACCAGCAGCCCGTCCGCGGCGAGGGCGCGGCGGCAGCCACCGATCACCGGCTCGAGCTGGCCGAGGTAGATGAGGACATCGGCCAGGGTGACGACCGCCTGCGGCGGCCATGCGCGGTCGAGCGCCGCCCCGATCTCGAGCTGCAGCAGCTCGGCATAGAGATGCTTGGCCGCCGCCTGCTCGAGCATGCCGCGGGAGAGGTCGACGCCGGTGAGCGGGCCGCCCAAGTAATCCGCCAGGGCGACGCCGACGAGGCCGGTGCCGCAGCCCAGGTCGAGCACCGGGCCCAGCCTGGCGCGGCCGGCCGCGACCTCCGGCAGGGCCCGCTCGATGGCACGGCGGAACAGGCCGGGGACGCGATAGCCGAGCGCCAGCAGGGAATGCTCGAAGCGTGGCGCATAGCCGTCGAAGAGCGCGGTGACGTAGCTGTCGGTCGCCCGGTCGGTGCCGATGCCATTGGCGGCGGCGGCCAGATGGGCGAGGTAGCCGTCGCGCGGCGCGAGCCGGGCGGCGGCGGTGAAATGCGGGGCCGCGTCCGCCATCTGGCCATGCGTCAGCAGCGCATGCGCGAGGACGCTGTGCAGCGCCGCATCCGTCGCCCCGGCGGC
The DNA here is from genome assembly GCF_030409335.1 of Paeniroseomonas aquatica. Taxonomy (GTDB): domain Bacteria; phylum Pseudomonadota; class Alphaproteobacteria; order Acetobacterales; family Acetobacteraceae; genus Belnapia; species Belnapia aquatica. Next base: position 50,813 of record NZ_JAUFPN010000180.1, on the reverse strand, counting down.
CAGCGCCGCCCGCAGCATCGCCTCCGCCCCGGCGGCATCGCCGGCCAGCAGGGCATTCTGCGCCTGCAGCGCCACCAGTGCCGGGGCGCCGCCGCTGGCGGCCACGCAATGCGCCAGGATCTCGGCCGCCGCCTCGTGCCGGCCGGCCCGCATGAAGGCCTGGCCGAGCCGCGACTGGGTGCCGGGATTCGCGGGATCGGCCCGCATCGCCTCCCCGAGGAACCAGATGGCGGTGTCGAAGCAGCGGTCCTCCAGCAGGGCGGTGCCGAGCAGGGCCTTGGCGCCGGCGTCCCAGGGGGTTGCCATCACCGCGGCGGCGGCATCGTCGATGGCGCCGCGCGCCTGGCCGCGGGCCAGGCGGATGCGGGCCCGGAGCTGCAGCGCCGCGGACCAGGCGGGGTCGGCGGCCAGGGCAAGATCGGCGGCAGCCTCCGCCGCGGGGAGCTGCTCGAGCGCGGCCAGGGCCTCGGCGCGCAGGAGGGCGGCGGCGGCGTCGAGGCCGGGGAGCCGGGCGAGCCGGTCGAGCATCGGCAGGGCTTCGGCCGGGCGGTGGTCCCGGACCAGCTGGCGGGCGCTGGCATGCAGGCGGGCGCCGAGGCTGGCCTCCGGGGCGGCCTGGGAGGTGTCGCTCATGGCGGTCAGCGCCACAGCGCGGCGGCGAAGTGGTCGTTCATCTCGGCGACGAATTCGAGGTCGGGCCGTTCGGCGGCGCATTCCCGCAGCACCGCCATGGCGACGCCGGCGATCTGGGCGCGCAGCTCCTTCGGCAGGCCGTTCGCGGGGTCGAGCACCGCGGCCTGGACGGCATCCCAGAGACGGCGGTTGTCCGCCACGGCGCGGGCATGGGCCAGGGGTCCGCCGGCGGCACTTTCCCGGATGGCGCGGTTGGCGCGGGCGAAGACCTCGGCTTCCATCTGCTTGCCGGAGAGGCGGCGGCGATAGGCGGCGGCACCCTGGGCAGCGGGGGACAGCGAGGCGGTATGGGTCTCGGGATCGTGGCTCATGCGCAGCGGTCCTTCCTGGAGGGGTGCGCGGGGGATCGGAGTGCAGCGTCGGCCGGCCTCCTGCCAGCCTCACCGCGGCCCGCCTAAGGGACGTGGCGAAGGGACGCGCGACGGGTCAGCGGAACAGGCTCAGCAGGGTCTGCGGCGCCTGGTTGGCGATGCTCAGCGCCTGGGTGCCGAGCTGCTGGCGGATCTGCAGGGACTGCAGCTTCGCCGATTCCTTGGCGAGGTCGGCATCGATCAGCGCGCCGATACCGGTCTGCTGCGCGTCGATCTTCGCCTTGTTGTAGTTCACCTGGGCGTCGACGAAGTTCGAGTAGCTGCCGAAGTTGTTCAGCTGCGTCAGCGTATTGGTGATGGCCTTGCCGACCGCCCCGGTTTTCGTCAGGGCCGAGGAGGCATCGCCGCGGGTCCAGGTATTCGCCGCGGAGACGGTGTTGAAGATGTTGGTGAGCGCCTTGTACCCGCTGAAGGTATAGGTGTCCCCGGCGCCGTTGCGGACCACCTTGTTGGCCAGCGTGGTGGGGTCCTTCAGGACGTTGTTGCCGTTGTAGTTGGCATCGTTGATGAAGGACTGGACGTTCTTGGTCAGCTCGCCGGCCTTGGCCTGGTACTGGGTGCGCTGTTCGGCGGTGATGGTGCCGTCCGCCAGCTTGACCGTCACGGCCTGGAGTTCCTGCAGGGCGTTCGAGACGTTCTGCAGGCTGGCCGAGGTAACGTCCAGCAGCCCCTTGGCACCGCCGAGCTGCTCGTTGGCCGAGGTATTGGCGGCCACCTCGCCCCGGATGCGTTCCGCCACCGCGAAGGCGGCGCCGTCGTCCGTGGCGTCGGCGACGCGATAGCCGGTGGAGATGCGCTTCTGGGTGACGGTGAGGTCTTCGACGGTTCGGTTGAAGGAGGCCAAGGCCACCTGGGCACCGATGTTGGTGATGACTGAGTTCAGCGGCATTCGGGTTTTCCCTCTGATCGCTGGCCCGGCTCGTCCGGAACCATGCGACCAGTCTCCTCCCGCGGGATGAAGACCGGGTTAAGCCGGCCCGGATTTATCGGCCGGCGCCGGCATCAGCCGGGATCGAAGCCATGCGCGGCCAGGTCGACCGCCAGCGCCGCCACGTCGATCGGCAGCCGCGGGGCCAGCAGCACCAGGGTGCCGGCGCTGCCCAGCAGGTCGAAGTGGCGCAGCACGGGCGGCTGGTAGCTGGCGCGCTGCCAGAAGTCGTGCACCAGCAGCACCGCATCGGCGCCGAGCCGCGGCACGCCCGCGAGGGCGCAGGCGACCCGGAAGCGGCCGTCCACCAGCACCAGATCCACCGCCCCCGCCGCCTCCCAGGGGTCGCGCCAATAGGCCGGCCAGCGCGGCATCGCCGCCGGGTCGGTGGGCCAGCCCCAGGGGCCGGTCGGGCCGATGTCGACATGCAGCAGGCGCAGCCGGCCCGCCGCCGCGGCCTCGCCGCAGCGCGGGTCTTCCCGCACCCGGCCGAGCCAGGCGAGGTCGCTGTCGGCCGAGAGCAGGCGCGGCAGCCCGGCCTGCAGCAGCAGCCCGGTGCTGCCGCCGCAGCCGAATTCCAGCCCGGCGCGGCGCCCTTCCGCGGCGGCGCGCAGCAGCGACTGCTCCGCGCCGGTCATGGCGGGGAGCAGTCCGGGCGCCCCGTTGGCGCCCGGTGCCGCGAGGACGGGCGTGGCGTGTTCGATGAGATCCATGGCGGAGCGTCCGGCTGCAGGCGGCCAGCCTGCACCCGCCCGGGTTACCGGAGCACCAAGACAGCGGTGCCCCGGCCCGGTCCTCAGGCGAAGAGGATGTCCTGCGGCCCCGGCGCGGCGCCGGCGAGGAAGACGCTGTCGCCGGCCGCATCGTAGATGATGGACGTGCCGGCGACGCCGCCCTCGGTCGCCGCCTGGATGGTCAGCTGCGCGGCGGTGAGGCCGGTGAAGGTCAGCCAGTCCTGGCCGGCGGTGAAGTCGGTGATCACCGCATGGCCGGAGCCGGGGGCGAGGATCCAGTTGTCGCCGCCGCCGCCGCCGGTGAAGGTTCCGCCGCCGGCATTGACCTGGACGATGTCGGTCTGGCTGCCGCCGGCCACGGTCGCCGCCCCGGTGCCGCCGAAGACCAGCAGCTTCACCGCTCCCTCGGCGGTGACGGTCGCGGTGCCGGCGCCCAGGTGGACTTGGGCCAGTGAATCATGGCCGTCGTAGCCCCCGCCGTTGGCGATGTCGGAGCGGTCCAGACCGGAGAGGCCTGCAGCGGTGGCGTGGATGACGTCGTTGCCGGCGCCGGCCTGCACCACCAGCGTATTGCCCGCGCCGGGGGCGTCGCTCTGGGCGACCCAGGTGAGGGTGTCGCTGCCGGCCCCCAGGGTGACGGCGCCGCCGCGGGTCGAGACCAGCAGTACGTCGAGCGGCAGGCTGCCCGCGGCATGGAGGTCGATCGCGGCATTGGGCAGGTTGTCGAAGGCCAGGTGGGTGGACCAGCCCGGGTTCCAGCTCGCCGGGGCGAGGTGCACGCCGCCCAGGCTGCCCCAGGGCGCCGTCGACCCGAAGGTCTGGTAGCTGGCACCACCGAAGTCCTGGGTGCCGGTCCAGACCTGCGCGGCATGGTCCCAGCCCGTGGCGGCGCTGCCGAACAGGGCCGGCGGATGGCCGGTGGCGGCCGGTGCCGCCGGCGAGACCAGGGCGGCGGCCGGGGCGACGGCCGCGCCGCCCACCGCGACGCCCTGGGCCGCCGTCCAGACCGGCAGCCCCTCGTTGTCGTAGACGGCATGGCCGCGGCCGGAGCCGTCGGCGGCTTCCAGCCGGCCGTAGCCATGGCCGTAGTGGAGCGTGCCGCCGGCCGGGACCGCGGCGCCGAAGGTCAGCAGCAGGGTATCCGCGCCGGTCAGGCTGGCGGCGGTGGCATCGAGCTTGGCGCCGTTGCTGCCGAGGACCGTCCAGCCGGTGCCGGCGGCGGCGGTGGCGTCGAGCGCCGCCAGCTTCTGGGCGGAATCGAAGCCGACCTTGACGGCGATCTGGCTGATGCCGACCGGGGCGGCCGAGAGGACCTGCGGGCCGAGGTCGTCGATCTGCCCCGCCCGCAGCGCCACCGGCGAGCCCGGCTTGGCGTACTGCGCCCAGGTCTGCGCCAGGGAGAGGGCGATGCGGTCGGCGGTCTGCTGCCCGTCCTCGTTCGACTGGTGCGGGCCGCCGTAGTCGTTCTTGCCGTCGCCGGTGACGTCCTGGAAATTCATGTCGGTGTCGAGGGCGCGCGCCGCGATCCGGCCATTGAAGGCGGGGTCGGCGGCGAGCTGCTCCATGGCGGTGCGGATCGCCTGATGGCCCTCGTCGGTTCCCTCGGAATAGGGGATGGCGCTGACGAAGAGGTAGGGCAGGCTGGTGGCGGCCTGGCCGAAGGCCTGGCGGACCAGCGCCGCGTCGAAACGCACCGCGCTGGCGAATTCCGCCGGCGTCAGGCCTGCGTTGCCGCTGTCGTACTCGCTGTGCAGCCAGACCACGGCGGTGGGCTCGGCCTTGTCGGCGGCGGAGAGGCGGCCGACGAAGTCGAGGAGGCTCTGCTCATGCTCGTCCACGCTCCAGCCGTTCTGCCAGTTGCCGCCCTTGGCGTTGAGCCATTCCGTCAGGAAGGAGGTGCCGCTGTAAACCGTATTGCCGGTGGCGCTGCTGCTGGAATACTCCAGGCTGACCTTGTCGCCGACACCGTCGAAACCAAGCAAAGACTCGACTTTCGTTGCCATTGCCTGAGCGCCGCCATTGTAATCGCCCATCAACTGGGCATTCGACTGGCCGCGTAGCAGGATATTCAATTCCACAGATTGTCCTCACGGTTTCATTTGATACGTGTCATTACCTGACGCGCTCGGAACCGTGATGGATGATTACGGGAAGCCCGGCCACACGCGAAACCGTGAACAATTCAGGGTTGCACGGAGGCCGATATAATCGCCTCAGGTCGCGCGGCCCGCGCCTCGGCCAGCCGGAACAGCACCTCCGCCGATCCCCAGGACAGCACCAGGGCGAGCATGCCGGCGAGGCAGGCCTCCTGGAACGGCCCGAGGCCGACCACGGTGATCCTGAGCCCGCCCCTGTCCTTGCGCCCCAAGGGCCGGGCCGGCGGACGGGACCTCGGCCCATGCGGCGGTGGCGGGATGTGCTGCGGGTCGAACCCGTGAAAGGTCATCGGCATGGCGCCGAGGAGAACAAAGACCGAACCCGAAATCAAGGGTTAATGTTCGTGCCCTGTTCTTGTCCGGGCCCGCCTGGGTCAGGTGTCCTTGGGCAAGGCGATGCCGCTCAAGGCCTGGTAGGCCCGGATCACGAAGGCGTCATCCTTGCCGCCATGCCCCTGAGCGCGCGCCGAGACGAAGAGCTGGTGCGCCTGGGCCGCCAGCGGCGCCGGAAAGGCGACGCTGCGGGCGAGGTCGCCGACCAGGGCGAGGTCCTTGACGAAGATGTCGACCGCCGAGCGCGGCGTCTCGTCGCCCTCGAGCACATGCGGCATCCGGTTCTCGAACATCCAGGAATTGCCGGCCGCCCCGGTGACGATCTCGAACAGCATCCGCGGATCGACGCCGGACTTGATGCCGAGCGCCATGGCTTCCGCCGCCACCGCGATGTGCACGCCGGCCAGCAACTGGTGAACGACCTTCATGGTGCTGCCGAGGCCGGGCGCCTCGCCCAGGTTCCAGACCTTCTTGGCGATGGCGCCGAGCAGCGGCGCGGCCTTTTCCATGGCAGCGGCGGAGCCGGAGCCCATCACCGTCATCGCCCCGGCCCGGGCACCGACCGCACCGCCCGAGACCGGCGCATCGACGTAGAGGAAGCCATGCGCCTCGGCGGTCGCCGCCAGCTTGCGGGCATCCTCCGGCGCCATGGTGGAGGAGACGACGATGACGGCGCCGGGCGCCAGGCGCGGCGCGGCGCCCTCCGGCCCGAACAGCGCGGCATCCGCCTGCTGGGCATTGACCACCAGGACCAGCACCGCCTCGGTCCCCTCCGGCAGGTCGGCGGCGCGGCCGAGGCCGGTGCCGCCGGCGGCGGTGAATTCCGCCTGCGCGCCGGGGCGCGGGTCGACCCCGGCGACCTGCATGCCCTCGGCCTTCAGCAGGTTCAGCGCGGCGCCCATGCCCATGCTGCCCAGCCCGATCACCCCGACGCGCATGGCGTCCCTCCCCTGCCCTGTTCCGCCCTCAGCCATCCGCCCCGCCGCGGATGGCGTCAAGCCGGATCGGCCATGGGATCGGCCATGGACCGGGGCCCGGGGTGTCCGTAGCCTGCCGGCCATCGAATGGGCCTGGGAGGGCACGCCATGAACCTGCACCGGATGCTGCAACGCCGCGCCGCGGAGGGCCGTCCGGTCACCGTCGGGGTCATCGGCGCCGGCAAATTCGGCTCGATGTTCCTGGCCATGGCGGCCCGCACGCCCGGCATCCAGGTGGCAGGCATCGCCGACCTCTCGGTGCCGCGGGCGCGGGAGGCGCTGGCCCGCATCGGCTGGCCAGCGGAGCAATATGCCGCCGCCTCGCTCGATGCGGCCCTGGCCGGCGGCGCCACCCACCTGACCGAGGATGCCCTGGCGCTGATGGCCGAGCCCCGGATCGAGGTCATCATCGAATGCACCGGCCATCCGGCGGCGGGCATCCGCCACGCGCTGGCGGCGATCCGCCACGGCAAGCACGTGGTCATGGTGAACGTCGAGGCCGACGTGCTGGCCGGGCCGCTGCTGGCGGCCAAGGCCCGGGCGGCGGGGGTGGTCTATTCGCTGGCCTACGGCGACCAGCCGGCGCTGGTCTGCGAGCTGGTCGACACCATCCGCGCCATGGGCCTGCCCATCGTCGCCGCCGGCAAGGGCACCAAGTACCTGCCGACCTACCACGAGAGCACGCCGGCCACCGTCTGGGGCCATTACGGGCTGACCGAGGAGCAGGCGCGGCTCGGCGGCATGAATCCGCAGATGTTCAACAGCTTCCTCGACGGCACCAAGTCGGGGATCGAGATGGCGGCCATCGCCAATGCCACCGGCCTGGCGCCGCCGGAGGACGGGCTGCGCTTCCCGCCCTGTGCCACGCACGACCTGCCGCAGGTCTTCGCGGGTGCGGGCGGCGTGGTGGAGGTGATCTCCTCGCTGGAGCGGGACGGCCGGCAGGTGGTCGGCGACCTGCGCTGGGGGGTCTATGCGGTCTTCGAGGGCGAGACCGACTACATCCGCCGGTGCTTCGCCGAATACGGCGTGCACACCGACCCCTCCGGCCGCTACGCGGCGCTATGGCGGCCCTACCACCTGATCGGGCTGGAGCTCGGCGTCTCGGTCGCCAGCGCGGCGCTGCGCGGCGAGCCGACCGGGCAGCCGGAGGCCTGGCGCGGCGACGTGGCCAGCACCGCCAAGCGCGACCTGGCCGAGGGCGAGGTGCTGGATGGCGAGGGCGGCGCCATGGTCTGGGGCAAATGCATCCCCGCGGCGCGGTCGCTCGCCCTCGGCGCCCTGCCGATCGGGCTGGCGCATGGGGTGCGGCTGACCCGGGCGGTGAAGCGCGGCGAGACGGTGGGCTGGGCCGATGTCACCTATGACGCCGCCAGCGAGCCGGTGCGCATCCGCCGAGAGATGGAGGCCACCATGGCCGGCACGGCCTAGCCGGGGCGGCAGGCGTCGAACAGCGCCGCCGTCCGGGCAAGGCGATCGGGTGCGCGGGCCATGTCCCAGAGACCGGCCCAGCGCTCGCCGAGGACCGGCACGACGCTGCGGCGGAATTTCTCCCGCATCGCCGTCTCCGGCAGCGGCCGGTCGGGGTCGCCGGGAGTGCCGCGGACGATCCGCTCGCGCCGGCTGCCGTCGGCGAGGCGGAGGGTGAGGCGGCAGAGCCGGTCCGCCGGCTGGCGGGCGGTGTAGCCGGGGTCCTCGACCACCCTGACCTTGGCGGCCAGCGCCCGTGTGGCGGGGTCGGCGATGGCGGCCGGGCCGAAGGCCTCGATCCAGGCATGGCCGGCGATGATGCGGGTGGCGACCGTGAAGGGGATGGAGAAGCGGCCGGCGATGGGCGCGGCCGGCGCGGTCTCGGCGAGCGTCGCGGCGGAGGCGAAGGTGGCGACCTCGATGCCGGCGATGGCCGCCGGGTCGATCGGGGCCTCGGCCAGCAGCAGCTCGATGGCTTCCAGCGCGCCCTGGGTCTCGCGGCAGCAGCTCGCCTGCTTCAGGAAGCTCTCGAGGATGAACCAGCGGCCGGCGGAGGCCTGGTAGCGCGCGGCATCGAAGGCGCTGCCGACGACCTGGCCGAAGACCACGGCGATGCCGCCGGGCTCGCCGGTGATGCCGGCCTCGGCGAGATCGACCGCGAGCAGCCCGTTCTGCGCCGCGGCGCCGGCATAGGCATTGCGGACCGAGCCGCCGCGCAGCGAGGCGGTGGCGCTGGTGGCGAGGCCGAGGCTTGCCGCCACCTCCAGCGCACCCAGGGTCCGGGCGGCGTCATGGCCGCGCAGGCTGGCAACCGCGGCCGCGGCGCCGATGACGCCCCAGGTGCCGTGCGGATGCGCGGCCGGGCGCAGCGCCATGGCATGGCCGACGCGCGCACCGGCCTCGTAGCCGGCGACGACGGCGGTGAGCAGCGCCTCGCCGGTCGCATCGCCGGCGGCGGCCTCGGCGAGGGCCGGGGCGATGGCATGGATCGCGGGATGGCCGCCGGCGGGGTAGTTGCCCTCGTCGAGCTCGCAGGCGGTGCCGGCGAGGCCGGTGATGAAGGCGGCCATCGGCGGCGGCGCGGCCAGCCGGCTGCCGAGCAGCGGGACGCCGCCGGTGGCGTGGCGGGCGGCGATGGCCTGGACCTCCGGCTGGGCATGGCCGGCGATGATGGCGCCGATGGTATCGGCGAGGATCAGCCCGGCATGGGCGCGGACAGCGGGGGGGATGGTCATCCCGCTGGTGTACGCAACGGACCGCGGCCGCGTCCAGCCGCGCCGGGGTCAGAAGGCGAGCTGCACCTTCATCGCCCGGCCACGGTCGGCCGCCAGTTCGAAGGCGGCGACCGCCTCGGCGGCCGGCATGGTCGCCGTCAGCAGCGGGGTCGGGTCGATCCCGCCGCGGGCCAGCACCTCGACCGCCAGGGCGAATTCCGCGTGGAAGCGGAAGGTGCCGCGCAGGGTGATCTCCTTCGCCACGAGCGAGGACAGCGGCAGGCTGACGTCGCCGCCGAGGCCGAGCTGGACGATTGTCGCCTGGGGCCGCGCCGCATGGATGGCGGCGCCCAGTGCCGCGCCGCTGCCGGAGGCCTCGAAGACCACGTCGAAATGCCCCTTGTCGAGCCCGTAGGGCAGCAGCGCATCGGCATCCTCGGTGAGCGAATGGGTGCGGTCGGCGCCCATCCGGCGGGCGGTCAGCAGCGGGGTGGAGTGCAGGTCGCTCACCACGATCTCCCGCGCCCCGGCATGGCGGGCGACGGCGATGGCGAGGTTGCCGATCGGCCCGGCGCCGGTGACCAGCACGCGGGCGCCGAGCAGCGGCCCGGCCTGGCGGGCGGCATGCAGGCAGACCGAGAGCGGCTCGGCGAAGGCGGCGAGCTCGGGCGTCATGCCCTCGGGCAGCGGCACGGCGCGGGCCGCCTCGCAGACCAAGGATTCCGAGAAGCCGCCCTGGACGTGGGGCAGCCGCATCGCGCTGCCGTAGAAGCGCATGTCGAGGCAGTGGTTGGGCCGCCCGGCCAGGCACTGCCTGCAGGCGCCGCAGGGCAGGCTGGGATTGACCGCGACCGGCTGGCCGAGCGCCAGGCCCGAGACCCCCTCCCCCAGCGCATCCACCAGGCCCGCGATCTCGTGCCCCAGCACCATCGGCTCCCGCAGCCGGACCGCGCCGAAGCCGCCGTGCAGGTAGTAGTGCAGGTCGGAGCCGCAGATGCCGCCGGCCTTGATGCGGATGCGGATCTGGCCGGGGCCGGGGCTGGCTTCCGGGTGGTCCTCGACGCGCAGGTCCTTCGGGGCGTGGATGACAATGGACTTCATGGCCTGATCTCCGTCGGCAGCGGCCGGCCGGCGAAGTGTGCCGCGAGATTGTCCCGCATCAACAGGCCCATCGCACGCCGGGTCTCCTCGGTGCCGCTGGCGGCATGCGGAGCGAGCACGACGTGGGGGAAGGTGGCGAATTCGGGGTCGATGGCCGGCTCGTTCCAGAAGACATCGAGCCCGGCGGCGGCGATCCGGCGGGAGCGCAGCGCCTCGAGCAGTGCCGGCTCGTCCACCACCGAGCCGCGGCTGACGTTGACGAAGATGGCGCCCGCGGGCAGTGCCTCGAGGGCGGCGCGGTCGATCAGGCCCTGGGTGGTCGGCCCGCCCATGGCGCAGCAGACCAGGATATCGACATTGGCCGCCAGCGAGGCCGGGGTCGCGTGAAAGCCATAGGGCACGTCGTCCTGCGGGGTGCGGCCGCTATAGGCGATGGCCATGCCGAAACCCTCCGCCCGCTGGGCCACCGCGCGGCCGATGCGGCCGAGACCCACGATGCCGAGGCGCTTGCCCCAGACCCGGGAGGTCAGCGGCATGGAGCCCTGCGCCACCCAGGAGCCGTCCCGGACCCAGGCATCGGCCGCCGGGATGCGCCGCGCCGCGGCCAGCAGCAGGCCGAGGGCGAGGTCGGCGACATCCTCGGTCAGCACGTCCGGGGTATTGGTCACGGGCAGGCCGCGGGCGGCGCAATAGGGCCGGTCGATGGCGTCCACGCCGACGCCGTAGCAGGCGACGATCTCCAGCCTCGGCAGCCGGTCCATCAGCGCGGCGGAGGCGCCGATCTCGCCCTTGGTGACGATGGCGCGGATCTCCGGGGCGTGTTCCGCCAGGAAGGCGGCCTCGTCGGCCGCCTCATACAGCAGGCAGAGGTCGAAATCGGTGGCCATGGGCTGCAGGTCCCAATCCGGCAGGATGCCCATGACCAGAACCTTCGGCTTGTCCAAGCGCCCCTCCCCTGCTCATCTCGCGGCTGCTGTTAGGGGATGGATGCATGTCGCTCAAGCTATTCGACCTGACCGGAAGGCGGGCCCTCGTCACCGGATCGAGCCAGGGGATCGGCCTGGCGCTGGCCCGCGGCGTGGCCGAGGCCGGGGCAGCGGTGGTGCTGAACGGGCGCGACGCGGCCAAGCTGGAGGCGGCGGCTACCGGCCTGCGGGCAGCCGGGCTCACCGTGGACATCGCCAGCTTCGACGTCACCGACCCGGCGGCGGTCGAGGCCGGCGTCGCCCGGATCGAGGCGGAGATCGGGCCGATCGACATCCTTTTCAACAATGCCGGGGTGAACTTGCGGGGGCCGCTGGACCAGATGCCGGTCGAGACCTGGAACACGGTCATCGCCACCAACCTGAACAGCGCCTTCTTCTGCGCCCGCGCCGTGGCGCAGCGGATGATTCCCCGCCGCCGCGGCAAGATCATCAATACCTGTTCGGTGATGAGCATGCTCGGCCGCCCCGGCACCGGCCCCTATACCGCGACCAAGGGCGCGCTCGGGATGCTGACCAAGGCGATGTGCGCCGACTGGGCGCAGCACGGCATCCAGGCCAATGGCATAGCGCCGGGCTACTTCAGCACCGAGCTGACCGCGCCGCTGCAGGCCGACACAGCCTTCAACGACTGGCTCTGCAAGCGCACCCCGGCCGGGCGCTGGGGGGAACTGCCCGAATTGGTCGGCGCGGCGATCTTCCTCGCCTCCGAGGCATCAACCTATGTAAATGGTCATTTGCTCTATGTTGACGGCGGGCTGACAAGCGTGGTCTGACCGCGCCAAGAGCAATCCTTTAGGGGGAAACACGAATGATCTCGCGCCTCGGCCTGTTCACCGCCGCCGCCGCCCTGCCGGGCCTCGCCGTCCTGACGCGGGGGGCCCAGGCGCAGCAGGCCGGGCCGATCACGACAGCGGATATCGTCAAGCGCGGCAAGGCCCGCATCGGCGTCGTCACCGGCGCGCCGCCCTTCGGCATGGTCGATGCCCAGGGCACGCCGGTCGGCTACGACATCGATGTCGCCAACCTGCTGGCCAAGTACCTGGGCGTGCCGGCCGAGATCTCCTCCCTCACCCCGCCGTCGCGCATTCCGGCGCTCGAGGCCGGGCGGGTCGATTTCCTCTGTGCCACGCTCGGCGCCACGCCGGAGCGCGCCCGGGCGGTGATGTTCACCATGCCCTACAGCGCCTTCCGCATGGTGGTGATGGCCAAGAAGGACAGCACCATCGGCAAGATCGAGGACCTGGCCGGCAAGCGCGTCGGCGTGCCGCGCGGCACGCCGCAGGAACAGGCGCTGCTGCGCCGCGCCCCGCGCGGGACCAACGTGGTGCGCTTCGAGGATGACGCGACCAGCGCCCAGGCGCTGATCGTCGGCCAGGTGGATGCCATCGGCATCCCCGACACCATCGGCGGCGACATCGCCAAGACCCGCCCCGAGGCCGGCATCGAGAGCAAGTTCCACCTGTTCAACCAGCCGAATTGCATGACCACCCGCAAGGACCAGTTCGAGCTGCGGCAGTGGCTGCAGAACACCATCTACTTCATGAAGACCAGCGGCGAGCTGGACGACATCGCGCAAAAGTGGACCGGCAGCCCGATCCCGGCCGACCTGCCGGTCTTCTGAGGGCGTGGGTTTCCAGTTCCAGTTCGCCCCGGTCTTCGCCCGCAGCGACGTCTTGCTCGAAGGCGCGCTGCTGACCCTGCAGCTCTCGGGCATCGGCATCCTGTTCGGCGCGCTGCTCGGCATCCTGCTGGCCATGCTGCGCGGCCTCTCGCCGCCGGCGCTGCGCTGGCCGGTGGATGCCTATGTCGAGCTGGTGCGGAACACGCCCTTCCTGGTGCAGCTGCTGATCATCTTCTTCGGCCTGCCCTCCATCGGCGTGCGGCTGACCGCGGAGCAGGCGGCGCTCTCGGCCATCATCCTGAACCTCGGCGCCTATTCCACCGAGATCGTCCGCGCCGGGATCGAGAGCGTGCACCGCAGCCAGATCGAGGCCGGGCTGTCGCTGGCCATGACCCGCTGGCAGGTCTTCCGCTACGTCGTCATCGCCCCCGCCATCGCCCGGGTCTGGCCGGCGCTGTCCAGCCAGTTCGTGCTGATGATGCTCTCGACCTCGGTCTGTTCCTTCATCTCGGTGCAGGAACTCTCGGCGACGGCGGCCAATGTCGAGAGCGACACGTTTCGCAGTTTTGAGGTCTATATCACCGTCACCCTGATCTACCTCGGCCTGGCGCTGGTGATGCGTGGCTTGCTCGCGGTGCTGGGCGCGGTGATGTTCCCCAAGGGCTCGGGGCTCGGCCGGCTGCGGACCCAGGCCAGCCGATGATCCGCGAATTCTCCCAGTCCGAATTCCTGTTCATCCTGGCCTCGGCGCGCTGGACCCTGCTGCTGACCGTGCTGGCGCTGCTGCTGGGCGGGGTTCTGGGCTTCGTCGTCGCCATTGCCCGGGCTTCGCGCCTGGCTCCGGTGCGGGCGCTGGCGGCGGGCTGGATCGGCATGATCCAGGGCATCCCGGTGCTGATGCTGCTGTTCCTCTCCTACTACGGTCTGTCGCTGGCCGGCTTCGACATGCCCCCGGTTTTCGCCGCCTCGGTCTCCATGGCGATCTATGCCAGCGGCTACCTCGGCGAGATCTGGCGCGGCGCGATCCAGTCCGTCGCCTGGCAGCAGTGGGAGGCCTCGGCGGCGCTGGCCATGTCGCGGGCGCAGCAGTACCGCTACGTCGTGCTGCCGCAGGCGATGCGCATCGCGGTGCCGCCGACCGTCGGCTTCATCGTGCAGCTGGTGAAGAACACCTCCATCGTCTCGATCATCGGCGTGGTCGAGCTGGCGCGGGCCGGCAACCTCATCAACAACGCCACCTTCCAGCCCTTCAAGGTCTTCGGCACGGTGGCGCTGATCTACTTCATGATCTGCTGGCCGATCTCTCTGCTGGCCCGGCGCCTGGAAGGAAAGCTCAATGCCGGTCGTACGGGTTGAGGGCGTCCACAAGCGCTTCGGCGCGGTGGAAGTGCTCAAGGGCATCGACCTCACGGTCGAGGGCGGTCAGGTCATCGCCATCATCGGCCGCAGCGGCTCCGGCAAGTCCACGCTGCTGCGCTGCATCAACGGGCTGGAGCAGATCCAGGCCGGGCGGATCGAGGTGGCGGGGCATGGCCTCGATGCCTCGGCCAAGGGTTTGCGCGACCTCCGCAAGGACGTCGGCATCGTCTTCCAGAGCTACAACCTCTTTCCGCACCTGAAGGTCGGCGAGAACATCATGCTGGCGCCGCGCGTGGTGCTCGGCGTCGGCAAGGCGGAAGCGCGCCGCCGGGCCGAGGCGGCGCTGGCCGAGGTCGGCCTGGCCGAGCGCTTCGAGGCCTGGCCGGACAACCTCTCGGGCGGCCAGCAGCAGCGGGTCGCCATCGCCCGGTCGCTGGCGATGCAGCCCAAGGTGATGCTGTTCGACGAGGTGACCAGCGCGCTCGACCCCGAGCTGACCGGGGAGGTGCTGCAGACCATGGAGCGGCTGGCCCTGCACGGCATGACCATGCTGCTGGTCACGCACGAGATGGCCTTCGCCCGGCGGGTCGCCACCACCACCGTCTTCATGCACCAGGGCCGCATCTGGGAGCAGGGCCCCTCCGAGCGGATCTTCTCCGCGCCGGAGACGCCGGAGCTGCGCCAGTTCCTGGGCGGCGGGCTGAAATAGCCCGCCCCCGGCTTGACTGCGGGGCGGCTTGGCTTAACCCTTCGCTTGCTATCTAATCGAGAGGGAGGGCGCCCAGCCCCATGAGCATCAACGGCAAGGCCTATATCGTCGGGGCCTATGAGCACCCGACACGCAAGGCCGACAACGCATCCGTCGCCCAGCTGCATGCCGAGGTCGCCTATGGCGCGCTGCAGGATGCCGGGCTGAGCCACGACGACATCGATGGCTATTTTTGCACCGGCGCCGCCCCCGGCCTCGGACCGCTGAACATGGCCGACTATCTCGGCTTCACCAAGCTGAAGCACCTCGACAGTTCGGATGTCGGCGGCAGCAGCTATGTCATGCACGTCGGCCATGCTGCCGAGGCGATCGCGCTGGGCAAGTGCAGCATCGCGCTGATCACCCTGGCCGGCCGGCCGCGGGCCGAGGCGATGGCGACCGGCACCTCGCCGCGCACCTGGGGCGCCAATGTCCCGGACGATCCCTTCGAGATGGCCTATGGCCGGACCGTCGCCAATGCCTATGCGCTCTGTGCCATGCGGCACATGCATGAGTTCGGCACCACCAGCGAGCAGCTCGCCTGGATCAAGGTGGCCGCCAGCCACCATGCCCAGTGGAACGAGCATGCGATGCTGCGGAAGGTCGTCACCGTCGAGGATGTCATCAACTCCCCGATGGTCTCCGACCCGCTGCACCGCCTCGACTGCTGCGTCATCTCGGATGGCGGCGGCGCGCTGATCGTCACCACGCCGGAGATCGCCAAGTCGCTGAAGCGGCCGCTGGTGAAGGTGAAGGGCGCCGGCGAGGCGACCAAGAACCAGAATGCCGGCTATACCGACCTGACCTTCTCCGGCGCCCGCTATTCCGGCCCGCGCGCCTTCGAGGAGGCCGGCGTCAAGCCGAGCGACATCCAATATGCCAGCATCTACGACAGCTTCACCATCACCGTGCTGATGCAGCTGGAAGACCTCGGCTTCTGCGAGAAGGGCCAGGGCGGCAAGTTCGTCTCCGACGGCAACCTGATCTCGGGCGTCGGCAAGCTGCCCTTCAACACCGATGGCGGCGGGCTCTGCAACAACCATCCGGCGAACCGCGGCGGCATGACCAAGGTGATCGAGGCGGTCCGCCAGCTCCGCGGCGAGGCCCATCCCAAGGTCCAGGTGCCCGGCTGCACCCTGGCGCTGGCGCATGGCACGGGCGGGCTACTCGGCACCCGGCATGGCAGCGCAACCGTCGTTCTGGAAAGGGTCTGACCCATGGCAACCATGGCCTCCAACCGGGCGCTGCCCGCCATCCAGGTGGACCCGACCAACAAGCCGTATTTCGATGCGGCGCGTGAGGGCAAGCTGCTGATCGGGCTCTGCAAGGATACCAACAAGCATTTTTGGTATCCGCGGGGCTGCTCGCCCTTCACCCTGTCGAACAACGTCGAGATGGTGCCGGCCAAGGGCACCGGCACGATCTATACCTACACGGTGATGCGGACGAAGGAGCCCTATTGCGTCGCCTATGTCGAGCTCGACGAGGGCGTGCGCATCTTCACCAACATCGTCGATTGCGACATGGATGCGCTCAAGATCGGCCAGAAGGTGAAGGTGGTGTTCAAGCCGACGACGGGCGACAGCCCGCCGGCGACGATGTTCACCCCGGCCTAGCTCAACCCGGCCTGACCCGGCCCTCCCGCCGGTCCCGCGCCAGCAGCGCGGGATCGCGGGCTTCCGGCGGTCCGTAGCCGCCGGCGCCGGGGGTGGTGATGGCGATCCATTGCCCCGGCGCCAGGCTCCCCTGCCCCTTCACGAAGGGCGCGACGCCGGGGCCGTAGTCGATCCGGCCGCGGCCGCCCGCCTCGCCGCCCGCCAGGCCCCAGGGCGCCGAGAGGGTGCGGGCGATGTCGATCTCCATCCGGCAGGCCGCCTCGGCGCGGTAGGTCCGCCGCAGCGCCATGCCGCCGCGCCAGGTGCCGGCGCCGCCGGAGCCGTCGACCAGCGCATACTCCACCAGGGTCAGCGGGTATTCCGGCTCCAGCGCCTCGACCGGCAGGTTGGAGGTGTTGGTGGTATGGACATGCACCCCGTCCAGCCCGTCCTTGGTCGCACGGGCGCCGAAGCCGCCGCCGACGGTCTCGAGGTAGACCCAGGGGTCGCCGCTGCCGGGCTGGGTGCCGGCGAAGGCCAGCATGGTGCAGGCGCCGTTGTGCGCGGCGGTGACGCGGCCCGGCACCGCCTGGGCCAGAGCGCCGAAGACCAAGTCCACCACCCGCTGGCAGGTCGAGAGCCGCGAATGCACCGCGGCCGGGGCCAGGCAATTCAGCACGCTGCCCGGCGTGGCGGTCACCGTCAGCGGCCGGGCGAGGCCGGCATTGGGCAGCACCTCCGGGTCCACCACGGCGCGGGCGGCGTAGTAGACGGTCGCCAGCAGCGCCGTCATCGTCATGTTGATCCCGGCGCGGAGCTGCGGCGGCGCGGTGAAGTCCAGCGTCATGGCGTCGCCGGCGACGGTCAGGCGTAGCGACAGCTCCAGCTCGCCGTCGATCTCGGGGCCG
Source organism: Paeniroseomonas aquatica (assembly GCF_030409335.1). Classification (GTDB taxonomy): domain Bacteria; phylum Pseudomonadota; class Alphaproteobacteria; order Acetobacterales; family Acetobacteraceae; genus Belnapia; species Belnapia aquatica. The sequence continues at coordinate 33,619 of NZ_JAUFPN010000180.1, read as the reverse complement.
TCGTGCCGGTCGGTGAATCCGTAGGTGCCGTCGGGGATGCCGGCGATGCCGGCGCGCATGCGGCGCTCGGCATAGTCCAGCAGCGCCTCGGATGCCGCCAGCACCACCGGCGTGCCGTAGCGGGCGCAGAGTCCCTGGAAGCGCCGGACGCCGAGCCGGTTGGCCGCCATCTGGGCGCGGAGGTCGGACAGGCGCTCGCGCGGGACCTGGCAGTTCAGCAGGATCAGCGCCTGGATGTCCGGCTGCAGCGCCCCGGCGCGATACAGCCGCACGGGCGGGATCCGCAGCCCCTCCTGGAAGATGTGGGCATGGCCGCGATCGGCGAAGTCGGCGTGGTGCGCCAGGTTCATCGCCCAGGCCCGGATCGCGCCATCGACGAAGATCGGCTCGGCCAGGACGATGTCCGGCAGATGGGTGCCGCCGCCGGCATAGGCGTCGTTGAAGACGAAGACGTCGCCGGGGGCGATGCCGGATTCCGCGTGCCGGGCCAGGATGGCGGGCAGCGCCTCGAGGAAGCTGCCGAGGTGGATCGGGATGTGCTCGGCCTGGCAGAGGGTGCGGCCCTGCCGGTCGAACAGCGCGGTGGAGCAGTCCCGCCGCTCCTTGATGTTGGTCGAGAAGCTGGCTCGGACCAGGGCCTCGCCCATTTCCTCGGTGATCGAGGCCAGCGCCGAGCCGATGACCTCCACCGTTATAGGATCTGGGGTGATGGGGTCGGGATGCTGCATCGCGGCAGGCTCCCCTGCCCTTGCGGCCGGGTCAACCGCGGGCGGATACTGCCGCGCATGGAGAGGCACATCATGCACGAGAATGCACCACCAGTCCTGCGCCGGGATGAGGGGGCCGTCGCCATCCTCACCCTGAACCGGCCGGCCTCGCGCAACAGCCTCTCGACCGGGATGCTGGCGGCCCTGCAGGCGGCGCTGGACGAGGTCGCGGCCGATCGCGACATCCGCGCCGTGGTGCTGGCGGCCGAGGGCCCCGCCTTCTCCGCCGGGCACGACCTCAAGGAGGTGACCGCGCATCGCGCCGACGCCGATGGCGGCGCGGCCTTCTTCGCCGGGATCATGGCGGCCTGCGGGACGGTCATGCAGGCGGTGGTCGCGCTGCCGCAGCCGGTCGTCGCCGCGGTGCAGGGCATCGCCACCGCGGCGGGCTGCCAGCTCGCGGCGAGCTGCGACCTGGTGGTGGCCTCGACCACCGCCAAATTCTGCACGCCCGGCGTCGATATCGGTCTGTTCTGCTCCACCCCCGGGGTGGCGCTGGCCCGGGCGGTGCCACGCAAGTCGGCCATGGAGATGCTGCTGCTGGGCGAGATGATCCCGGCCGGGGAGGCGCAGCGGATGGGCTTGGTGAACCGGGTGATGCCGCCCGAGGCGGTGCTGCCGACCGCACTCGCCCTGGCGCAGCAGATCGCCTCGCGCTCGGCGGTCGCGGTGCAGCTCGGCAAGCGTGGCTTCAACGCCCAGCAGGCGATGCCGCTGGCAGAAGCCTATGCCGCGGCCGGGGCGGTGATGGTAGAGAACCTGCTGGCCGAGGATGCCGCCGAGGGCATCGGCGCCTTCGTGGCCAAGCGCCGCCCGGAGTGGCAGCATCGGTAAGGGAGCGGGACATGGCGGCACGGGATTACGCAATCGGCCTGGAGCGCGTCGCGGCCAACCACCAGCCGCTGACGCCGCTGCTCTTCCTCGAACGCGCGGCGGCGACCTTCCCGGAGCATGTCGCCGTGGTGCATGGCGCGCTGCGCCGCCCGTACCGTGAGCTGCGGGACCGCTGCGTCCGGCTGGCCTCGGCGCTGGCGGCGCGCGGCATCGGCCGGGGCGATACGGTGGCGGCGCTGCTGCCCAATATCCCGGAGATGCTGGAGTGCCACTACGGCGTGCCCATGGCCGGCGCCGTGCTGAACACCATCAACACGCGGCTCGATGCGGATACCATCGGCTACATCCTGAACCACGGCGAGGCGAAGGTCCTGATCGTGGACCGCGAGTTCGTCCCCGTGGCACGTGCCGCGCTGGCGATCAGCGGCGCGGCGCCCATCGTGATCGAGGTGGACGATCCCGTGGCGCCCGAGGCGGCCCGCGCCCAGGGCATGGGCGGCCTGGACTACGAGGCGCTGCTGGCGGAAGGCGATCCGGCCTACCCCTGGGCGCTGCCAGCGGACGAATGGGATGCGATCGCGCTGAACTATACCTCCGGCACCACCGGGCGGCCGAAGGGCGTGGTCTACCACCACCGCGGGGCGCAGCTGCTGGCCACCGGCAACGTGCTCTCGGCCAGCATGGCGCGGCATCCGGTCTATCTCTGGACCCTGCCGATGTTCCATTGCAACGGCTGGTGCTTTCCCTGGACGGTCTGCGCCGTGGTCGGCACGCATGTCTGCCTGCGGGCGGTGCGCGGCGCCACGCTCTGGTCGCTGATGGCCGAGCATGGGGTGACCCACATGTGCGGCGCGCCGATCGTCATGGCGACGCTGCTGGACACTCTGGCGGCCGAGCAGAAGCCGCTGTCGCACCAGGTGCAGTTCGTCGTCGCCGGGGCGCCGCCGCCGGAAGCCGTGCTGGGTCGGATGAAGGCGGCGGGCTTCGCCGTGCTGCATGTCTATGGCCTGACCGAATGCTACGGCCCCGCCGTGGTCAACGAATGGAACGGCGCCTGGGATGCGCTGCCGGCCAGCGACCAGGCGCGGCTCATGGCGCGCCAGGGCGTTCGCTACCTGGCGCTCGAGGCGCTCGACGTGCGCGACCCCGTCACCCTCGCGCCGGTGCCGGCCGACGGCGCCACGATGGGCGAGGTGATGATGCAGGGCAACGTGGTGATGAAGGGCTACTTCAAGGACCCCGCCGCGACCGAGGCCGCCTTCGCCGGCGGCTGGTTCCATACCGGCGACCTCGCGGTGAAATACCCGGACGGCTACGTGCAGCTCCGCGACCGCTCGAAGGACATCATCATCTCGGGCGGCGAGAACATCAGCTCCATCGAGGTGGAGGATGCGCTCTACAAGCACCCCGCGGTGATGCTGGCGGCCGTGGTGGCGAAGCCGGACGACAGATGGGGCGAGGTCCCCTGCGCCTTCATCGAGCTGAAGCCGGGGGCCGAGGCGACCGAGGCGGAGCTGATCGCCTTCGTCCGGACGCATCTCGCCGGCTACAAGGCGCCCAAGCAGGTGATATTCACCGAAGTGCCACGGACCAGCACCGGCAAGATCCAGAAACATGTACTCCGGCGGCAAGTACGGCCGGAGTAACCATGGGATTTTGGGCGAGGCAAAAGCCCGGCAAGACCCTGCCGGGCTATTTATTTCGGCGCGCAACCTGACGGCGCGCCGCGCCTTCTTCCCGCACCGGCGCAGCCCGCGTCGCCCGAGGAGACCGCGTCCATGCCGCAGTTCGCCGCGACCATCAAGCACATCCAGGAAGGCGTGAAGGGCTTCACCGTCAGCGCCGCCGTGAAGAACATCGAGGGTTGGGAGACCACCCTGGAGAAGATGGACACCCCCGGCACCAAGGGCATCCTGCGCGACCTCGGCGCCCTGAAGAAGCAGCTTCAGGCCGAGCCAATCGATGGCGAAGCCGTGCAGAAGCTGGTCGGCAAGCTCGGCAAGGAGACCGTCACCCTCGCCGGCAAGGCCGACTCCAAGAACGCGGACAAGGTCAAGACCCTGGGCGAGGCGCTGCAAGGCATGACCGCCGAGCGCAGTCCGGAGGCCTGAAGCCGCCCCTACCCGGGCCTCAGCGCAGGAGGAAGAGCCGGGACAGCAGCCCGCCTGTCCCGGCAAGGGCGATGACGATGGCCATGGGCATGGCCGTGCCGTCGTAGAAGGCGCCGACCAGCCCGCCCGCCACGGCGCCGCCGCTGAACTGCAGCGTACCGATCAGGGCGCTGGCACTGCCCGCCGTCCGCCCCTGGGAGGCCATGGCCAGCGCCGCGGCGATCGGCATCACCATGCCGATACTGGCGACATAGACGAACAGCGGAACGGCCACGCCGAGGAAGCTGCCGTTGCCGGCCAAGGCGACCAGCAGGACACCCGCCGTCGCCATCGAGCAGAGCCCCCAGAGCAGCACCCGTTCCGGCGGCTGCCGGGTCGAAAGCCAGGCATTGAGCTGCGAGACCGCCATGATCCCGATCGCATTGGCGCCGAAAAGCAGGCCGTAATCCGCCGGCCGCAGCCGGTGCAATTCCATGAAGACGAAGGGTGAGCCGGCGATGTAGGCGAACATCCCGGCCATCGGCAGCACGCCCGAGAGCGTCAGCCCCATGAAGCGCCGGCTGCCCAGCATCCGGGCATAGACCATGATGATGCCGAGCGGCCCGTCCCGCCGCCGCCGATCCGGCGGCAGGGTTTCCGGCAGGATGGCGGTGACCACCACCGCCAGGCCGGCGCCATAGGCGACCAGGGCCCAGAAGATCGCCCGCCAGCCGCCGAGGCCAAGCAGCAGGCCGCCGAGGGATGGCGCCAGGATCGGCGCCAAGGTCACGACCAGCATCAGCCGCGACATCAGCCGGATGGTCGCCGGCCCTTCCGAGACGTCGCGGACGATGGCCCGCGCCATCACCATGCCGGCGCAGCCGCCCAAGCCCTGGACGAAGCGCCAGAGCATGAGCCAGCCGATGGACTGCGTCAGGGCGCAGCCCACCGAGCCCAGCACGAAGATCCCGAGGCCCACCAGCAGCGGCGGCCGGCGCCCGAAGCGGTCGGCCAGCGGTCCGAAGACCGGCTGGGCGATGGCCATGCCGGCGAAGAAGCTCGCCAGGGTCTTCTGCACCGCGGCCGGATCGGCCGCGAGGCCGGCGGCGATGGCGGGGAAGGCCGGCAGGTACATGTCGGTCGCCAGCGGCCCAAAGGCGGACATGGCGGCGAGGACCAGCAGCAGGAGGGCGGAGACGCGTGGCATGCAGGGGCTCCGGCAGCGGTCAGCCGGGTTACCACCGCGTGCTGCACCGCACCATAGCCCAGAGCCGGGGGAGAGGCCCCGCAGCCGCCTTGAGCGAAGGCCGGCAGGGGTGCCATTGCCGTGTTTCTGGGCTTCGAGCGCGGCTCTGCCCAAGGGCGCCGCAGGAACGGTCGGCATGGGCGAGATTCGTGGCACGGCAGGTGGCGTCGCCCCTCCATCACCGGCCGGCCAGCCGGTAGGCTGCCATTTCCCGGAACAGGAGCGGGCCTCATGGACGTCGGCATCTTCCTTCCCATCGGCAACAATGGCTGGCTGATCTCCAGTACCTCGCCGCAATTCATGCCGAGCTTCGACCTCAACCGCGCCGTGTGCGAGAAGGCCGAGGCCTATGGCTTTGAATTCGCCCTTTCCATGATCAAGCTGCGCGGCTTCGGCGGTCCGTCCGAGTACTGGGACCACAACCTCGAAAGCTTCAGCCTGATGGCCGGGCTGGCGGCGGTGACCAAGCGGATCAAGCTGTTTGCCTCGGTCGCGGTGCTGACCATCCCGCCGGCGGTGCTGGCGCGGATGGCCGTCACCATCGACAGCATCAGCCATGGGCGCTTCGGGGTGAACATCGTCTCCGGCTGGCAGAAGGCGGAATACGAGCAGATGGGCATCTGGCCCGGCGAGGCGCATTTCGCCCGGCGCTACGAATACTGCTCGGAATACGTCCAGGTGATGCAGGACCTCTGGGCCACCGGCCGCTCCGACCTCAAGGGCGACTTCTTCCAGATGACGGATTGCCGGGTGAGCCCGCTGCCGGAGAAGAAGATCGAGATCATCTCGGCCGGCCAGTCGAACCGGGGGATGCAGTTCGCCGCCGAATACGCCGACTACAATTTCATCAGCGCCGGCGGCATCAACGACATCTCCCAGGTGGCGCAGCATACCGAGCGGCTGGTGGCGGCGACGAAGGCTTCGGGCCGCACATGCGGCGCCATGCTGCTGATGATGGTGATCGCCGACGAGACCGACGCGGCGGCGATGGCCAAGTGGCACCACTACGTCGCCGGCACCGACCTCGAGGCGCTGGCCTGGCGCGACAGCCAGGCGGCGGCGGACACCAAGGCGGAGGCGCACAGCACCGTCGGCCGCATGGTCCGCTCCGACCGGGTGCCGACCAACATGCTCCGCCTCATCGGCTCCTACGAGACCATCGCGAAGCAGCTCGATGCGCTGGCGGAGACGCCGGGGCTGCAGGGGGTGATGCTGACCTTCGACGACTTCCTCATCGGCATGGACCAGTTCGGCACCCGCATCCAGCCGCTCATGCAATGCCGCAAGCACGTGACCCAGGCGGCCGCCTGATGATCGAGGACGGGCAGACCGCGCGGCAGCTCTATGCCGCGCTCAAAGCGGCGCCCGGCCGCCGCCGCTTCGGCTTCGGCCGCCGCGCCGCGCTGGTGAACGTCGACGTACAATGCGCCTATACCCAGCCGGCGGCCTACCCGACCGCCTATGAGACCGACCCCGACCAGATCGGCCACATGAACCGGCTGGCCGCGCTCTGCCGGGCCCGGGCCTTCCCCGTGGTCTGGACCTATGTCGCCTACCTCCCGAGCGGGGAGGATTGCGGAATCTGGGGCACGCGGTCGGATACGCCGGACAGCCTGCAGAACATCAAGGAGGGCTCGCCGCGGGCCATGCTCGACCCGCGGGTGGAACGGGCGCCGGGCGACATCGTGTTCAACAAGCGCATGGCCTCCGCCTTCTTCGAGACCAACCTGCGCTCCCTGCTGACCTTCCACCGGGTGGATACGGTGGTGATCACCGGCGGCTCCACCTCCGGCTGCGTCCGCGCCACGGTGGTGGACGGGCTGTCCTGCGGCTTCCGGATGATCGTGCCGGAGGAAGCCGTCGCGGATCGCCACGAAAGCCCGCATTTCGCCAGTCTCTACGACATGGCGGTGAAGTATGCCGATGTCCTGCCGGTGGCGGAGGTGCTGGCCGGCCTCGCGGCCATGCCCGGCGAGGGCTGAGCGCTGGTCTCGCCACCCGCGTCGCGGTAATGCCATCGCAGATCGACCAAGGAGACCAGCATGACCGACCAGGCCGCCATTGATACCCTGTTCCTGAACGCCCGCACCCAGAACAAGTGGACCGATCAGCCCGTCTCCGAGGAGCAACTGCGGCAGATCTACGACATCCTGAAATTCGGCTCCACCTCGGCCAATTGCTCGCCGGCACGCTTCGTCTTCGTCACCTCGAAGGAAGGCAAGGAGAAGCTGGCCCCGGCGCTCTCCTCGGGGAACCTCGAGAAGACCATGGCCGCCCCGGTCTGCGTCATCGTCGGCACCGACATGGAATTCTACGAGAAGCTGCCGCAGCTGTTCCCGCATGCCGATGCGCGGTCCTGGTTCACCTCCAGCCCGGCGCTGGCCGAGGAGACCGCCTTCCGCAACGGCACCCTGCAGGGCGCCTATCTCACCATCGCGGCGAAGCTGGTCGGGCTCGACGTCGGCTCGATGTCCGGCTTCGACAAGGCCAAGGTGGATGAGGCCTTCTTCGCCGGCACCAAGGTCAAGTCGAACTGGCTGGTGAACCTCGGCCATGGCGACCCGAGCGGCGTCTTCGGCCGCCTGCCGCGGCTCAGCTTCGAGGAAGCCTGCAGCTTCGCCTGAGGGCGCGGCGGATCCGGGGAGGCAGCCGCCTCCCCGGCCCTGCCCTATTCGGCGTCGATCACCGGCGCGACCGCCGCCGCCACGTCCAGCAGCGCGGCATCGCCGAAGCGCGGCCCGACGATCTGCACCCCAACCGGCATCCCATGCGGCCCGCGGGTGGCGGGGATGGCGATGCAGGGCACGTGCAGCAGCGTCCACATGCTGTTGAAGACCGGGTTGCCGGTATCCTGCCGGCCCAGCGGCGCCTCGCCCACCGCCGCCGGGGTCAGCACCGCGTCGAAGCGCGGAAACAGCGCATCCCAGAGCTTGCGGCAGTCGCCGGCGAGGTTGTAGGCGCCGGCCAGCTGCGGCCCGGTGATATCCGCGAAATTCTCGACCCGGTCGCGGAAGTCGGCATGCAGCGTGCCATGGGCCTGGAGATATTCCTGCAGGAAGGCGCCGCGGCCCTCGCCGAGCAGCACGACGCGCTGGGCCTCGGTGATGCCCTCGAAGGGCTGCGGCAGGGCCAGCTCCTCGACGATGGCGCCGGCGGCTTCCAGACGCTTGGCCGCCAGCAGCAGCGCGTTCTGCGATTCCTCCTCGGCCAGGTGCCAGTTCGGCCCCTGGCAGACGCCGATGCGCAGCTGCTGCACGGTCTTGCCGGTCGGCGCCTCGATGCCGAACAGCCGGAAGGCCTCGGCGACCAGCCGCAGGTCGGACGGAGCCCGCGCGTACCAGCCGATGGTGTCGAGCGTATGCGAATAGCGCTTGGCGCCTTCGGAATTCACCACCCCATGCGTCGGCTTCATCGCATAGATGCCGCAGAAGGAGGCCGGGCGGATGGTGCTGCCGCCGGTCTGGGTGCCGAAGGCCAGCGGTACCATGCCGTCGGCGACGGCGGCGGCCGAGCCGGAGGAGGAACCGCCCGGGGTGCGCGCCGCGTCATGCGGGTTGCGGGTCAGCGCCCGGCGCCCGCCTGCGGCGAATTCCACCGTATCCGTCTTGCCGAGGATCACCGCGCCCTCGCCGCGCGCGATGCCGACGCAGGCGGCGTCGCGCCCTTGCTGCAGCCCCTGGTAGATCGGGGAGTTATGGGTCGTCGGCATGTCGGCGGTGTCGATCATGTCCTTCACGCCGAGCGGCAGGCCGTGCAGCACGCCGCGCACGTAGGTCTTGTCCACCTCCCGCGCGCTGCGGATCGCCAGCAGCGGATCGAGATAGGACCAGGCCTTGGTCACCGGGTCGCGTTCGGCGATGCGCTCGAGGCAGGAACGGGTCAGCGCCTCGGCGGTCAGCCTTCCCTCCTGCAGCAGGGCGGTGGCGGCGGTGGCGGTAAGTTGCCAGGGTTCCACGGCGGTTCTCCTCTCAGCCGCGCACCCGGAAGACGGGCATCGGCTCGACGAATTTGTCGGTGACGCGGGACAGGCCGGCGGCGGCCTCCGCAACGGTCCGGGCCAGCACCGCCATGCGCGCCAGCTGCGCCGGCGTCAATGCGGCCAGGCCGTGCCGGGCGGCGAAGGCGGCGATTTCCTCGGGGCTCGGTTCGGTCATCACGGGAGTCCTCCTAGAGGGCCGGGCGGCGGGCGCGGTGCGGGGTGGCGGCTTCCAGCGCCGCGGCGGCGCGCAGCACCGTCGCCTCGTCGAAGTACCGGCCCATGAGCTGCGCGTTCAGTGGCAGCCCGGCGGCATCGAAGCCGGTGAGCACGGACATGGCGGGATGGCCCGAGAGGTTGGCGACGTTCATGGCGCTCTCGCGGGTGAAGGCCATGGTGCCGGCGGCGTCGTCCAGCCGCGGCGCGACGCCGAAAGCGCCGGGCAGCAGCAGCAGGTCACAGCCGCCGAAGACCGCATCCATGCCGCGGGCCAGCTGCCGGCGCAGCCGTTGCGCCGCGAGGTAGTCCGCGGCACGCACCAGGCTGCCGGAGGTCATCTTGTCGCGCAGCGCCTGGCCCATGAGCGAGGCGCGCTCCCGGAAGTCCTGCTCGTGGATCGACAGCGATTCGGACCAGTTGATGAGGCTGGCGGCGCGGCGGTAATCCGCCAGCGGCGCCGGCAGGCTCGCCTCCACCAGCCGGGCGCCGAGCCGCTCGAGGACCGCTGCCGCCGCGTCGATGCCCGTGGTCACGCCCTCGGCCGCGACCCTCCCGATGGTCAGCCCCGCGACGCCGCCATGCAGCCCGGCGCGGTAGTCCGGCACCGGCTCCGCCGCGCTGCCGGGGTCCGCCGGGTCATGCCCGGCGATGGCGTTCAGCACCAGGGCGCTGTCCTCGGCGGTCCAGCAGAGCGCGCCGGTGACATCGAGCGACCAGCAATTCGGCAGCACCCCGGCCCGGCTGACCCGGCCGTAGGTCGCCTTCAGCCCGGCCAGCCCGCAGGCCGCGGCCGGCAGGCGGATCGACCCGCCGGTATCCGAGCCGAGCGCGAAGGGGGCGATGCCGGCGGCGACCGAGGCCCCGGCGCCGGTCGAGGAGCCGCCGGTGAAGCGCGCGAGGTCCCAGGGATTGCGGGCTGGCTCGAAGGGCAGGTCGAAATAGATCCCGCCGTTGCCGGTGCCGTATTCCCAGGTGTTCAGCTTGCCCAGCAGGATGGCGCCCGCCGCCTCCAGCCGGGTGACGATATGGGCGGTGCTGTCCGGGACGGTCTCCAGCATCAGCCGGGAGCCGGCGGTGGTCCGCACCCCGGCGGTAAAGTAATTGTCCTTCACCGCGAAGGGCACGCCATGCAGCGGCCCGCGCCAACGGCCGGCGGCGATCTCGGCCTCCGCGCGGCGGGCGGCGGCCAACGCGGGCTCGGCCAGCACGGTGATATAGGCATGGACCCGGTCCTCGACCGCGGCGATGCGGGCCAGCAGGGCCTCCACATAGGCCACGGGCGAGAGCCGGCGGGCGGCGATGCGGCGGCCGGCCTCGGCGGCCGAGAGCAGGCAGGGGTCGTCGGTCATCGCGCGCTCAGTCCCCCGCGGCCGGCGCGGCGGCGAGGTGCCGCCGGTGCACCAGCCGGAATACCGGCGGCGTCAGCGCCGCCACCAGGAAAATCCGCGTCACCTGCATGGTGACGACGAGCGCCACCTCCAGCCCCAGGGTCTTGGCGGTCAGGCTCATCTCGGCGATGCCGCCGGGGGCGGTGCCGAGCAGCAGCGCCCCCATCGGCTTGCCGGTGAGCAACGCGAGGCCGATGCCGGCGGCGGCACAACCGGCCATCAGCAGCCAGACATGCAGCAGGGCGGCGGGGATGAAGCGGCGGGTGCGGGCGAGCATCGCCCGGTCGAAGCCCGCGCCGAGATTGGCGCCGAGCGCCACCTGGGCCGCCGCCGTCAGCCAGAGCGGCACGCCCGAGAGGGTATGGCCCGCGGCGGTGATGGCGGCGCTCACCGCGAGCGGCCCCAGCATCCAGCCGGCGCGCAGGCCGCAGCGCAGCAGTACCCAGGCGGCGGCGAGACCGGCGCCGAAGAGCATGGCGTAGCCGGGGATGGAGAAGGGCAGGCTGGCGGCGATCTGAGGATGGTCGCCGTGCAGGCCGGTCAGCGCCATGGCATTGGGCACCAGCACCACCACGGAGACGACGCGGAGCAGTTGCGCGACCGCGACCGGCGCGCCGGCGCCGCCGTAGCCTTCCGCCAGCATGGCCATGTCGGCGGCGCCGCCGGGGATGGAGGCGAACCAGGCGGTCGCCGGGTCGACCTGGCCGGTGCGGGCCAGCAGCAGCGCCAGCCCGCCGCCGAGGCCGATGGTCAGCAGTGCCGCCGCGACCAGCAGCGGCATGTTGGCCAGCAGCACCGCCGCGGTGGCCGGCGTGAAATACAGGCCCAGCGCGCTGCCGACCACGACGAAGCCGGTATTGCGGGCCGGCCGGGAGGCTTCGGCCGGGGCACCGCAGAGCCGCACTGCCGCGACCGCGAGCAGCGAGCCGGTCAGCCAGGGCAAGGGCAGGTGCAGGGCGGCGAAGCCGGCCCCCCCGAGGCCGCCCGCCACCGCCCCGAGCAGCAGGCGCGCGAGCCGCCGCATCCTACTCATGCCACAGGCTTGCCCATGCCGCTCACGCTCCGCCTCGCCACGATCCTCGGCCGGATGCCGTAGGGGAAGCGAGCCCGTTTGTGAAGCAAGCACCGTGCCGCCTGGCAAGGCCCGCCCCGGCGGGGACCGCCGGGGCGGGAGAGGCTCAGCCGGCGCGGAGCGGCAGGGCGACGAAGGCGCGGCCGCCGTCCCGTTCGATCTGCAGCGCGATCGCCGGGCGGTTGTCGCGCCGCGCCGCGGTCACCGCCTCGGCCACGTCACCGGGACGGGTGACGGCCCGGTCGCCGGCCCGCAGGATCACGTCGCCGGGCTGCATGCCCTGGGCGGCGGCGACGCTGTCCGGACGGACCTCGGCCACCACCACGCCGGGGCCGGCGCCGCCCGGGGTGCCGCGGCCCCGCGGCGCCAGGGCCAGGCCGAGCCCGGTCGCCGGCGCCGCGGCGGCCGGGCCGCCCTTGGCTTCGCGGCTGTCCGGCTGGTCGCCGAGCGTGACCCGCTGCTCCTGCTGATGCCCGTCGCGCAGCACGGCGATGCTGACCGCGGCGCCGGGCTTCACCGCGCCGACCGCCTCGGCGAGGTCGCGCGGCGCCACGATCGGCCGGCCGTTGAAGCCGGTGACGATGTCGCCCGGCTGCAGCCCGGCCCGCGCGGCCGGGCCGTCGGTCTCCACCGCGCCGATGAGCGCGCCCTTGCTGTCGCTCACGCCGAGCGCGCTGGCCAGCGTCGGGTCAATCGCCTGCATCGAGACGCCGAGCCAGCCCCGCTCCACCCGGCCGCTGTCCTTGAGCTGGGCGATGACCGATTGCGCCAGGGAGGAGGGCACCGCGAAGCCGATGCCGATGTTGCCGCCCGAGGGGGAGAAGATCGCCGCATTCACCCCGACCACCTCGCCGGCCGTGTTGAACAGCGGACCGCCGGAATTGCCGGGGTTGATCGAGGCATCGGTCTGGATGAAGTCGTCATAGGGCCCGGCGCCGATCTGCCGGCCGCGGGCGGAGACGATGCCCGCCGTCGCGGTGCCGCCCAGGCCGAAGGGATTGCCCATGGCCAGCACCCATTCGCCGACCCGGAGCTGATCGCTGTTGCCGAAGGCGACCGTCGGCAGGGGGCCGCCGGCCTCGATCTTCAGCAGGGCGAGGTCGGTCTTGGGATCGGTGCCGACCACCTTGCCCGGCAGCTGGCGGCCATCGGCCAGCTCGACCCGCACCGCATCGGCCTCGCCGACCACGTGGTTGTTGGTCACGACATAGCCGGCGCCGTCGACGATGAAGCCGCTGCCCTGGCCCATGGTGCGGCGGCCGCTACCCTGCGGACCCTGGCGCTCCTGCGGGCCCTGGCGCTGCTGGAAGAAGCGCTCGAAGGGGGTGCCGCGGAATTCGGGGGGCATGTCGACCGGGGTCGCCTCGGTATGGCCGATGACGCTGATCCGCACCACCGCCGGGGCGACGCGGGCGGCGAGGTCGGCGAAGTCCGGCCCGACCGGGCGCGGCAGGGCCACGGCCGTCGCCGGCACGGACTGGGCGGTGGCCTGGGGGGCGAACTGGGTCAGCGCGGTGGTGCCGAGGGCCAAGGCCAGGGCGCCGGCGGCTAGGATCTTGGTGCGGGGTTGGATGCGGGGCATCGGTGTCTGGCTCCTCAGGTCGTCCCCGAAGCGGGGATCGGCATGGGGGCCATGGAACAGCATGGCGTTTGCCCGCATCCTGCCCCGAACCATACCGATCCGTATGGTGGGCGGAGGTTGCGTGAAGATCCTGCTGGTGGAGGATGACCCGGAGACGGCCGGCTTCATCCGGCGCGGCCTGACCGAGGCCGGGCATGTGGTGGACCATGCCGCCGACGGCCCGGACGGGCTGCACCTGGCGATGGGCGGCGGAGGCTATGACGTGCTGGTGGTGGACCGGATGCTGCCGCGCCTGGACGGGCTCGGCCTGGTCAGGGCCCTGCGGGCGGCCGGGCTGCGCACGCCGGTGCTGTTCCTGACCGCCCGCACCGGCGTCGGCGACCGGGTGGAGGGGCTGGAGGCCGGGGCCGACGACTACCTCGGCAAGCCCTTCGCCTTCGCCGAGCTCGCGGCCCGGCTGAACGCCCTGGCCCGCCGCCCGCCGATGGCCGCCGAGGCGACCACGCTGCGGGTCGCCGACCTGGAGATGGACCTGCTGCGGCGGGTGGTCACCCGCGGCGGCCGGCGCATCGAGCTGCAGCCGCGCGAATTCCGGCTGCTGGAATACCTCATGCGCCGCACCGGGCAGGTGGTGACGCGGACCATGCTCCTCGAGGGGGTCTGGGATTTCCATTTCGACCCCAGGACCAGCGTGGTCGAGACCCATGTCAGCCGGCTCCGCGCCAAGCTCGGCGGCGAGGAGGCCCCGGCGCTGATCCACACCATGCGGGGCGCCGGCTATGTCATCCGCGCCCCCGACTGAGCCGCCCATGCCGGTGGCGCCGGCGGAGCCCACCACCCGCTGGTGGCGCACCACCGCCTTCCGGGTCACCCTGCTGCACCTGCTGCTGACCCTGCTCGGCACCGCCGCGCTCTCGGCGGTGGCCTGGTGGGCGACCACCGGCTTCGCCCTGCGGCAACTGGCGCAGGAGGTGGAACGGGACGCCGGCGTCCTGATCCAGGCGGCGCGGCTGGGCGGATCGCGTTCGGTCGCGGTCTCGGTCGAGGCGCGGCTGGCGGCGGACCGCAGCGGGACCCAGTACTACCTGATGGCGGGTCCCGACGGCAGCCGCATCGCCGGCAACCTGGCCCGGGCACCGCGCGCCGCGGGCTGGGAGAACCTGCGCCTGGAAGGGCCCGAGGCCCAGGCCACCGAGCTGCTCGCCTTTGGCACCGCCCTGCCCGGCGGCGGCTTCCTGGTGGTGGCGCGCGACGTGGCGCCGGTGCGCCAGCTCGAATCACTGCTGCTCGGCGCCGCCGGCTGGGTCGGCGGCGCGGCCATGCTGCTCGGCCTGGCCGGCGGGCTGCTGATGGGCCGCGGCGTCACCCGCCGGGCGGCGGCGATGGATGCCGCCCTGGCCCGGGTGGAGGCCGGGGAGATCGGCCATCGCCTGCCGATCCGCGCCGGCGGCGATGAATTCGACCGGCTGGCGCGGCGGATCAACGCCGCGCTCGACCGGGTGCAGAGCCTGATGCAGACCCTGCGGCAGGTCACCGACGACATCGCCCACGACCTCCGCACCCCGCTCGGCCGGCTGCGGCAGCGGCTGGAGGGGGCGCTGCGGGCGCCCGACGACGCCGGCTGGCGCGAGGCGACCGAGGCCGCCATCCGCGACTGCGAGCAACTGCTGGAGATCTTCGCCGCCCTGCTGCGGATCGCCCAGGTGGAGAGCGGCGCCCGCCGCGCCGGCTTCGCGCCGCTCGACCTCTCCGCCCTGCTGGTGACGGTCGCCGAGGTCTATGCCCCGGCGGCGGAGGAGCGCGGCCAGCGGCTGGAGACCCGCCTCGCCCCCGGCGTCGCCGTCTTCGGCGACCGCGAGCTGCTGACTCAGGCCCTGGCCAACCTGCTGGACAATGCGGTGAAGCACGGGCGGGAGGGAGGGCTCATCACCGTGGCGCTGACGCCCGAGGCGCGGATCACCGTCACCGACGACGGCGCCGGCATCCCGGCCGAAGCGCGCGAGGCGGTGCTGCGGCGCTTCCACCGGCTGGACGCCGCCCGCAGCCGCCCCGGGGCCGGGCTGGGACTTGCCCTGGTGGCGGCGGTGGCGGAGTTGCACGGCGCCCGCCTGAAGCTGGGTGATGCCGGGCCCGGCCTGCAGGCCACCCTGGCCTTGCCGCCGCCCGGCACGGCCCCGCCCCGGCCGGCCGGTGCCGCCGCGCCCATCCCTCCAGCCGCCTTACCAAGCGGGCGCGATCTGCCGTAAAGGCATGGGGCCTACCCCCTCCCCCAAGGACATCGACCCAGCTTGACCGGCCCTGCCCCCCCATGTCCCGCCGCATGAGCGACACCGAGGACCGCCAGCACATGGCCGCGGCGCTGGCCGTCGCGCGGCGTGGGCTGGGGAATACCTGGCCCAACCCGGCGGTCGGCTGCGTGCTGGTGAAGGACGGCCAGGTGCTGGCCCGGGGCTGGACCCAGCCGGGCGGCCGGCCGCATGCCGAGGCCGAGGCGCTGGCCCGGGCCGAGGCTGCCTCCCCCGGCTCGGCCCGCGGCGCCACCGCCTATGTCACCCTCGAGCCCTGCTCGCACTGGGGCCGCACCCCGCCCTGCTGCGATGCGCTGGTCCGCGCCGGGGTGGCGCGCGTCGTCGTCGCCACCGGCGACCCGGACCCCCGGGTCGACGGCCGCGGGCTGCAGCGCCTGCGCGACGCCGGGGTCATCGTCGAGCTGGGCCTGCTGGGCGACGAGGCGCGGGCGGTGAATGCCGGCTTCGCCCACCGCATCACCCGCGGCCTGCCGCTGGTCACCCTGAAGCTGGCGACCACCCTCGACGGGCGGATCGCCACCGCCAGCGGCGAGAGCCAGTGGATCACCGGCCCCGCCGCCCGGCGCGAGGCGCATGCGCTGCGGGCCCGGCACGACGCCATGCTGGTCGGCAGCGGCACGGTGCTGGCCGACGACCCCGAGCTGACCTGCCGCATCCCCGGCATGGCCCGGGTCAAGCTGGCCCGGGTGGTGGCCGACAGCCGGCTTCGCACCCCCCTCGCCTCCCGGCTGGTCGCCACCGCCGCCGAGGTGCCGACCTGGATCGCCACCCGGACCAACCAGCGCCCCGGCACGCTGGCGCCCTATATCGCCGCCGGGGTGCAGATCCTCTCGGTGCCCAGCGCCCGGCCCGGCGTGGCGCGGGCCGGGCTCGACCTCGGCGCTCTGCTCGGGGCGCTGGCGCAGCGGGGGGTGACCCGGGTCCTCGCCGAGGGCGGCGCCGGGCTTGCCGCCGGGCTGCTGCGCGGCGGCTTCGTCAACCGGCTCGCCTGGTTCCATGCACCGGGGATCATGGGCGGCGACGGTCTTCCGGCCGTCCAGCCCTTGCCGCTTGCCCTGCTTTCCGCCATGCCCAGATTCCGCAGGGTCGCCAGCCGTGCCCTGGGTGAGGACTGGCTCAGCGAATTCGAGGAAATGGAGGCAGCATGTTCACCGGAATCGTGACGGACCTTGGCACGGTGCGGGACATCCAGCCGTTGGGCGAAGGGAGCGACATGCGCCTCGTCATCGGCACCTCCCCGGCCTTCCTGGGCGAGCCGGCGCCGGCGGTGATCGGCGCCTCCATCGCCTGCTCGGGCTGCTGCCTCACGGCGGTGCAGCTCGGCGGGGATTTCTTCGCGGTCGATGCCTCGGCCGAGAGCCTGTCCAAGACCACCCTCGGCCGGCTGGTCGCCGGCAGCCGCATCAACCTCGAGCGCCCGCTGCGCATGGGCGACGAGCTGGGCGGGCATCTGGTCTCGGGCCATGTCGACGGCGTCGCCGAGGTGCTCTCCGCGGTGCCGGAGAATGGCTCGGTCCGCTGGCGCTTCCGGCTGCCGCCCGGCCTCGCCCGCTTCGTCGCCGAGAAGGGCTCGGTCGCCATCGACGGCGTCTCCCTGACGGTGAATGAGGTTGACGGCGACGTCTTCGGGGTCAACATCATCCCGCATACCGCGGCGGTGACGACCTTCGCCACGCTGCAGCCGGGCGGCTTCGTCAATATCGAGATCGACACGCTGGCCCGCTACGTCGCCCGGCTGGTGTCGACGGACCCGATGGCCCGTGATTCAAGTGCCCGCCCGGCCCCGCCGCGCGGGACCGTCGCATAGGGGATCTGAGCATGACTGCCGCCGCGGCTTCCGGGTCCGCCCCCGCGATCGAGACCAAGACCGTCAATTTCGCCGACTTCATCTCCCCGACCGAGGAACTAATCGAGGAGGCCCGCGCCGGACGGATGTTCATCCTGGTGGATGACGAGGACCGGGAGAACGAGGGCGACCTCGTCATCCCCGCCCAGTTCGCCACGCCTGCCGCGATCAACTTCATGGCACGTTTCGCTCGTGGATTGATATGCCTGGCCATGGACCGCCGCCGGGTGGAGCAGCTCGGCCTGCCGCTGATGGCCCAGGCCAACGGCACCCGGCATGCGACCGCCTTCACCGTCAGCATCGAGGCCAAGGACGGCGTCACCACCGGCATCTCGGCCGCCGACCGTGCCCATACCGTCGCCGTCGCCATCAACCCGGAGATGAGCCGCGAGCAGATCGTGACCCCGGGTCATGTCTTCCCGCTGGTGGCCCGCGACGGCGGCACCCTGGTCCGCGCCGGCCATACGGAAGCCTCGGTCGACCTGGCACGGCTGGCCGGGCTCAACCCGTCGGGGGTGATCTGCGAGATCATGAACGACGACGGCACCATGGCCCGGATGCCCGATCTCGTCGCCTTCGCCCAGCATCATGGCCTCAAGCTTGGCACCATCGCCGACCTGATCGGCCACCGGCGCCGCACCGAGCGGCTGGTCCGGCGGGTCTCGGAAGGCCACATCGACCACGCCATCGGCGGCGAGTGGAAGCTGGTGGTCTATACCAACACCCTGGAATACGCCGAGCACCTGGCGCTGGTGAAGGGCGACGTCGCCTCGCCCGGCCCGGTGCATGTGCGCATGCATGCCGCGAACCTGCTGAACGACACCGTCGTCGGCACCGGCTCCCGCGACCTGCACGACAGCATGCGCATGATCGCCGAGGCCGGCCGCGGCGTGGTGGTCATCATCCGCGACTGGCGGCTGACCAACATGAGCGAGCAGGTCAAGCGCAACGCCGGCCGGGTCGCCCCGCCCGAGATCCGCGACTACGGCATCGGCGCGCAGATCCTGACCGACCTCGGGGTGCGCGACATGGTGCGGCTATCGAACAACCCCAGGCCCATCGTCGGGCTGGAGGGCTATGGGCTGCGCGTGGTGGAAACCCGCGCACTCCTCCAGAAGGATTGACAGATGAGCACGATCGACGCGCCGGAGCGCGTGGCCCAGCCGATACCCGGGCCGGCGCCGCACCTGCTAGTGATCCAGGCGCCCTATTACGAAGCGGTGGTCACCGGCATGCGCCGCGGCGCCGAGGCGGTCTTCGAGACGGCAGGCTGCACCGTCGACGTGGTGGATGTCGCCGGCGCCTATGAGCTGCCGGCGGCGCTGCGCATGGCCATCAGCCAGCCGACCAAGGGGCCGAAGCCGGTCCGCTACGACGGCTTCCTGCTGCTCGGCTGCGTCATCAAGGGCGAGACCGACCACTACGACTTCATCTGCAACGCGGTCTGCCAGGGGGTGATGAACGTCTCGACCGAACGGGGCGCCGCCATCGGCTTCGGCCTGCTGACGGTGGAGAACCTCGGCCAGGCCGAGGCCCGCTCGGCCGCCGACCGGCACAACAAGGGCGGCGAGGCGGCGCATGCGCTGCTTGGCCAGGTGGCGCTGAGGCGCCGCTGGGGCCTGTCGTGAGCGGCACCTTCAAGCCCATGGGCCAGGAAGGCGGCGAGAGCGAGCTCGACAAGCTCCGCGCCGAGATGGAGGCCGAGCAGCGGCAGGAGGCCGCCCCGGCGGCCCCGAAGCCCGGCCCGGCGGCGCCCCGACCGAAGCAGGGCGGCCGGCCGCAGCCGGCGGCGCCGAAGCCGAAGGGCCGCCCCCGCACCGGCGCCCGGGTCGCCGCGGTGCAGGCGCTCTACCAGAGCGACTATACCGGCGAATCCGCCGAGGCGGTCATCCAGCAATTCCTGCAGCACCGCATCGGCTCCCTGCCCGGCCGCGGCGGCTACGAGGAAGGCTGGATCCCCGAGGCCGACCTGCCGCTGTTCGGCGCCATCGTCCGCAAGGCCGCCAGGAACGGCGAGACGCTGGATGGGATCCTGACAGGCCTGCTGGATGCCGACTGGCCGCTGGGCAAGCTCGACCCGGTGCTGCGCGCCCTGCTGCGCGCCGCGACGGCTGAGCTCTGGGCGGCCGAGGGCGAGAACCAGTCCAATGCCCCGCCGGCCAAGGTGGTGATCAACGAATATCTCGACATCGCCCACGGCTTTTTCGGCGGCGAGGAGCCGCGCTTCGCCAATGGCATGCTCGATGCGCTCGCCCGCCGCCTGCGGCCGAAGGAATTCCCCGGCAGCGGCCGGTAGCCGGTGGCGGCACCGGCTGAATTCGCGCTGATCGCCCGACACTTCCTGCCGCTCGCCGGGCCGGAAGCGCTCGGGCTGGCGGATGACGCGGCGCTGCTGGACCCGCCGCCGGGCCGGCAGCTGGTACTGGCAGCCGATGCCATGGTCGCCGGGGTGCATTTCCTCCCCGACGACCCGCCGGAGACCATCGGCCGCAAGCTGCTGCGGGTGAACCTCTCGGATCTGGCGGCCATGGGCGCGGCGCCGCTCGGCTACCTCATGACGACCGCCTTCCCGCGCGACCTGCCGGAGGCCTGGATCGCCGGCTTCGTCGCCGGGCTGGCCGCCGACCAGCGCGAATACGGCCTGGCGGTGCTGGGCGGCGATACCGTCGCCATCCCCGGCCCGATCAGCCTCTCGCTCACCATCCTCGGCACCGTGGCGCCCGGGGCGGCGCTGCGCCGGCAGGGGGCGCGGGCGGGCGACGACATCTGGGTTTCCGGGACCATCGGCGATGGGGCGCTCGGCCTGCGGGTGCTGCAGGGCAGGCTGCCGGGCGATGCGGCGGGGCATCTCGCCGATCGCTACCGGCTGCCGCGGCCGCGGCTGGCGCTCGGCGCGGCGCTGGCCGGGGTTGCGCTCGCCGCGATGGATGTCTCGGATGGGCTGGTCCAGGACCTCGGCCATCTCTGCCGCGCCGGCGGGGTCGGCGCCCGACTGGAGGCGACGGCGGTGCCGCTCTCACCCGCGGCCCGCGCCCTGGTCATGGCGGACCCGGCGCTGCTGGCCCTGGTGCTGACCGGCGGCGATGATTACGAACTGCTCTTCGTGGCGCCGCCCGGGGCGGCCGCCATGGTCGAGGCCCGGGCCGCGGCCGCCGGCACGCCGGTGACGCGGATCGGGGAATTCGTCGAGGGACCCGAAGAGGTCCTGGTCCAAGGTCCGGACGGTGCCCCGCTGGCGCTGCCGGCGGGGGGATGGAGCCATTTCTGACGAGGAACGCCGCATGAAGCGGCAGGTCTGGTTGCTCTTCTGCTGCCAGGCCCTGATGCAGGCGGCCACCGTCGGCCAGGCGGTGATGGCGGCGCTCATCGGCCATTCCCTGGCCGAGGACAAGTCGCTCTCGACCCTGCCGGTCGCCATCCAGATGACCGCGACCATGGCCGCCTCCATCCCGGCCAGCATGGTCTTCGCCCGGCTCGGCCGGAAACCGGGCTTCATCCTGGGCGCGCTCGGCGCCATGGCGGGGTCGCTGACCTTCGCCGCCGGGGTCTGGTTCGGCGATTTCACCCTCTACTGCATCGGCGCCATCCCGGCCGGGCTCGGCTTCGGCATCGCCCAGCACTACCGCTTCGCCGCCTCGGAGGTCGCCACCCCGGCTTACCGGCCGCGCGCCATCAGCCTGGTGATGACCGGTGGCATCCTCGCTGCGGCGCTGGGCCCCGAGTTGGTGAAGGCGACACGGGACGTCATGCCGCCCTTCCTCTTCCTCGGCACCTATCTGGTGCTGGCCTGCCTGCCGCTGGTCTGCATGGCGCTGCTGGCCTTCGTCCGGGTGCCGCCGCCGCCGGCCCGCAATGCCGGCGGGGCCTCGGTCTGGGAGATCATGCAGCGGCCGGCCTTCATCACCGCCGCGGTCACCGGCATGGTGGCCTATGGCACGATGAACCTGCTGATGACCTCGACCCCGGTCGAGATGATGCTCTGCGGCTTCGGCGTCGGCGCCTCGGCGACGGTCATCCAGATCCATGCCATCGCCATGTTCGGTCCGGGCTTCTTCACCGGCCGGCTGATCACCCGCTTCGGGGTGCGCGCCGTGATCACCGCCGGGGCGGCGCTGACCGCGCTCTGCGTCGGCATCGGCCTGCTGGGGGAGAGCTTCGCCCATTTCGGCATCGCCCTCGGGGTGCTCGGCCTCGGCTGGAACTTCATGTTCGTCGGCGCGACCAACCTGCTGGCGACAGCGCATTCCCCGGCCGAGCGGGTCAGGGCCCAGGCCGCGAACGACACCATCGTCTTCGGCACGGTGGCCTGCACCGCCTTCGCCTCGGGCGCGGTGCATGCCCAGGCCGGCTGGGCGGTGCTGAACCTGGCTGTTCTCCCGGCGCTGGCGCTGGCCCTGGCGATGATTGCCTGGCAATACGCCCGCGGCGCGCGGCAGGCGGCGGCCGGCTGAGGCCGCGGTCGCGCCAAGCTGAAGGGCCCGGGATGCCACCCGGGCCGGTCCCGGATGTTCAGCCGGGATGCACCTCCTCCGCCTGATGATCCTGCTCGGCCTCGCCTTCGTTACCGCCTGCGGCCCGCTCCAGCCGGCCTCCGGCCCGCCCAGCTACGGCCGCGGCAATGCCGGCGGCACCAACAGCGGCGCCTGACCGCGGCGCTCAGCCCGGCTCGGCCAGGGTGCTCGGGTGGAACAGCGCCTCGGGCGGGATGGGCTGCGCCGCGAGGCCGTCCGCCACCGCGTAACGGATCATCGCCGCCACCTCCTCCCGGTTGCGGGCGAAGCCATAGGGCCAGGGGTCGCCGCCCATGATCGCCGCCTGCTCCTCATAGGCCGCGGCGATCCAGGGCAGCGAGACCCGCAGCACGTTGACCAGCTGCAGCTCCGCCAGGGACAGCGCCTTGGCCTTGGCGAAGGCGCGGAACAGTTCCAGCGGCAGCCAGGGATGCCGGTCGGCCACATCCTTCCGGATGGCGATGCAGTGCATGATGGGGAAGAAGCCGCTGGCCTTGTGCCAGGCGATCTCCTCCGCCTTGTAGTCCGGATAGAGCCGGGCGACCGGGGCGCTGCCATCCGTCAGGCAGGCCGGCGGGCGCGGCGCGATCAGCGCATCGATGCTCCCCTCCGCCAGCGCCGTCGGCAGGTCCTGGCCGAGCGGGGCCACGTCGAAGCCCGCCGGCAGGGTGATGGCGATGCGCTCGGTGCCGATGCGCCAGCGGATGCCGCGCGTATCGACGCCGTAGTGCTCCCGCAGGATCCCCCGCACCCAGAGCGCCGCGGTCTGCTGGTACTCCGGCAGGCCGATGGTCCGCCCGGCGAGGTCCGCCGCGGTGCGGATGCCGCGGTCGGTGCGGATATAGATGGCCGAATGGCGGAAGGCCCGCGAGAGGAAGACGGGGATGCCGACATAGCCGCTGTCGCCCCGCGCGGTGGTGACGATATGGCTGCCCATCGAGAGCTCGGTGACCCCGAAGGCCTTGTCACGCAGGGCGCGGCGGAAGATGTCCTCCGGCTCGCCGATGATGGGGTTGAGGTCGACGCCGCCGATGGCGACGCGGCCGTCCAGCACCGGCCGGGTGCGGTCGGTGGCGGCCATCGCCATGGTGAGCGGGATGCGGCTCATGCCTCGGCCTTTGCCAGGTTGTCCGGGGTGAAGGGCAGGGCGCGGGGGCGGATGCCCAGCGCCTCGGTGATGGCGCCGGCGATGGCGGCAATGGTGGGCGCCATGCTGGCCTCGCCGGAGCCGAGGAAGGGCTGCTCCGGCCGGTCGATGAGCTCCACCTGCACCTTCGGCACCTCGGAGAAGCGCAGGATCGGATAGCTCTCCCAGGTGTCGCTGGTGACGGTGCGGCGGTCGAAGGCGACCTGTTCCAGCAGGGCGACCGAGGTGCCGTGGATGGCGCCGCCCTCGTACTGGTTCATGACGCCGTCGGGGTTCACCACCTCGCCGACGTCGCCGGCGATCCAGAGGCGTCGGCAGAGGATGCGCTCACGGGCCTCGACCTCCGCCACCACGGCGGCCCAGGCGCCGGAGTTCTTGTAGCGGGCGACGCCGACGCCCATGCCCCAGCCCTCGCGCCGGGAGCGCCCGGCCCAGCCGGCCATGGCGGCGGCGCGTTCCAGCACGGCGATCGCGCGCGGGTCGTCCAGGTGACGCAGGCGGTACTCGACCGGATCGACGCCGGCCAGCGCCGCCGCCTCGTCCAGCACGCTCTCGATCGACCAGACGTTCAGGGTGGCGCCGAGGCCGCGCAGCGCCGAGGTGCGGATCGGCATCTCCAGCAGGCGCGTGGTCTCCACCGTCAGTGCCGGGATGCGGTAGAAGGGCACGCCGTTGCGCGGGGCGCCGCCGCCGGCCGCCATCGGCGGGTTGATGCTCGGCTTGACCGCGAAGGGCTCGGCCAGCAGCGCCGCCGAGAGCAGGGTCGGCTCCGCACCCCGCCCGGGTCGGGAGGAATGGCCGTTGCTGACGATATGGCTGCGCCAGCCCGCGAGGTTGCCGGCGGCGTCCAGATCGGCCTCGATGTCCACCAGCATGGCCGGGGAGACGGGCGACCAGCCCAGCTCCTCCATCCGGGACCAGAGCAGCCGAACCGGCACGCCGGGCGCCGCGCGGGCGACCAGCACCGCATCCAGCGCCACGTCGTCGGCGCCGTTGTGGCCGTAGCAGCCGGCCCCCTCGCGGTGGCGCACCACGATCTTCTCGGGCGGGCACTTCAGCGCCTTCGCCAGGTCGGCGCGCAGGTTGTAGGGGCCCTGGCTATGGGTGAAGACCTCGACGCCATCACCCTCCCACCGCGCCACCGCGCAGGAGGGGGCGATGGAGCCATGCGCCAGGTAGGGCCGGGTGAAGCTGGGGCGCAGCGCCCTGGCCGCCGCCGGCGCCGGGTCGGCGCGGCTCGCCACGGCGCTGCGCTCGCCGCGCGTCGCCGCCGCGCGCAGCCAACCGGCCAGCAGCGCCTGCTCCGGCAGCGTGTCCGTCGCGGCCCACTCGGCGCGGGCGGCGAGGCGCGCGGCGGCCGCCTCCGCATCCCATTCGGTCGAGGCCAGGACGGCGAGGAAATTGCCGTCCCGCACCAGCCGCGCATCGCCCGGCAGCGGGCCCTCGCGCAGCGCCGCCAGGGCGGCGCCGCGCGCCGGCGGCCGCACCACCCGGGCATGCAGCATCCCCGGCAGCCGCAGGTCGTGCACGTAGCGCGCGGCGCCGAAGACCTTGTCCGGCAGGTCGATGCGCGGCACCGAGGTGCCGGCGATGCGCCGCGCCCCCGGCGCCTTGGCCGTCACCGCGATGGGCGCCTCGCACTCTAGCAGCGCCTGGTCGGCCAGCGCCCAATAGCTGCCGATCTCCCCGGCCGGGCCGATGAAGCGGCCGTCCTCGATGCGGATCGTCTCCAGCGGCACGCCGACCCGCTGCGCCACGACGCCGAGGAAGATCATCCGCGCCGCGGCGCAGACATGGCGCAGCGCGCTGCCGCTGTCCTGGGTCGAGAGGCTGCCGCTGGTCACCGCCTCGTCCGGGCTGTCCGGCGTCGCCGCCGGCCGTGCGGTGACGCGGGCGAAATCCACGTCCAGCTCGTCGGCCGCGATCTGGCTGAGGGTGGTCAGGATCCCCTGCCCCAGCTCCACCTTGCCCGGGGTGATGGTGACGCGGCCATCCGGGTGGATCGCCAGCCATTGCGACAGCCGGCGGTTGGTATGCAGGTTGCCCGGCAGCCGCGGCTTGCCGTCCTCCACCTTCAGGGCGGCGCCGAAACCGTGGCTCATGTTGTGGCCCCCTGGATCGCACGGATGATCCGGTTGTGGCTGCCGCAGCGGCAGAGATGCGGCTCCAGCGCGGCGCGGATGGCGTCCTCGTCGGGCGACCTGTCGCGCTCCAGCAGCGCCGCCGCGCTGACGAGGATGCCCGAGAGGCAATAGCCGCATTGCCCCGCCTGCTCCGCCAGGAAGGCGGCCTGCAGCGGATGCGGCGCCTCGGGCGTACCCAGCCCCTCCACCGTCACCACCGCCAGGCCGGCGACGGCACCGGCCCCGAGGGTGCAGGCATAGCGCGGCACCCCCTCCACCAGGACCATGCAGCAGCCGCACAGCTCGTTGCCGCAGCCGAAGCGCGGGCCGGACAGCCCGCCGGGGCCGCGCAGCGCCTGCAGCAGCGAGGCCTCGTCAGGCACCTCCAGCGCCACTACGGCACCGTTCAGGGTGAATTGCACCATTGCGACGTCTCCTCGGTCGGGGCCCGCGCCCCTAGCTGAGCTCGATCTTGGCCATGCGGATCCACTCCCGCTGCCGCTCCACGTCGCGCCGCAGGAACTCGCCGAACCCGGCCACCGACATCGGCATGGGCTCGGCGCCGCCACGGGCCATGGCGTCCCGCGCCGGGCCGGCCGCCAGGATGCGGCCGACCTCGGCATGGACCCGTTCGATCACCGCCGGCGGCGTCCCGGCGGGCGCCATCAGCCCGAGCCAGATGGAGGCCTCGAAGCCCGGCAGGCTCTCCACCACCGTCGGCACTTCGGGCAGCAGTGGGCTGCGCTGCGGCCCGGTGGTGCCGAGGCCGACGAGCCGCCCGCCGGTGATCTGCTCGCGCATGGTCGGGATGGCGTCGAACATGATCGGCACCTGCCCGGCGAGCAGCGCCGTCCGCGCCTCGTTCGAGCCGCGGAAGGGGATGTGGTTCAGCCGGATCCCGGCAAGCGCGGCGAAGACCTCGGAGGCGATGTGGTAGGGCGTGCCGGGACCCGAGGAGGCGTAGTCCAGCGTGCCCGGCGCTGCCTTGGCCTTGGCGATCAGCGCCGGCACCGTCGTCACGCCGAGCGAGGGATGCACCGCCAGCACGTGGAAGGCGATGTTGATGGCGGCGACCGGCACCAGGTCGCGCAGCAGCGCATAGGGCCGGTGCGGGATCAGCGTCTCGTTCGCGGTATGGGTATTCGACATCAGCAGCAGGGTATGGCCGTCGGGCGCCGCCTTCGCCACGACATCGGTGCCGATGACGGCGCCGGCGCCGGGCCGGTTCTCGATCACCACCGGCTGGCCCAGCGCCTGGGTCAGCGGGTCGGCCAGGAAGCGGGCGGCGACATCGGCGGACCCGCCGAGGCCGAAGGGGACCACGATCCGGACCGGCCGGCTCGGCCAGGGCGCCCCCGCCGGCGCGGGCTGCGCCACGGCGCGCAGCGGGGCCCCCAGGGTGGCCAGTGTGGCGGCGAGACTCCGACGGCGCATTGCGTTTCCCCGGGCTTACCGGCGCAGGATCGGCCCCGGGCCCCGCGGATGCAAGGCTGCTAGCCGGCGGCCGGCAGGTCCGGCCAGTTCGGCCGGGGCAGCGCCAGGTAGGCGTTGCGCAGCGCCTGCGACCAACCCTCGGCGACCGAGCGGAAATAGGGATCCTCCTCGGTGATCCGCCGGCGCAGCGTCACCGCGAAGCAGCCGGCGCGATAGACCAGCAGGTCGATCGGCATGCCGACCGTGAGGTTGGAGCGCAGCGTGCTGTCCATGCTGATCAGCACCAGCTTCACCCCATCCATCAGCGGCGTGTCGAAGCCGACCACGCGGTCGAGGATCGGCTTGCCGTACTTGTGCTCGCCGATCTGCAGGAAGGGCGTGTCGGTGGTCGCCTCGATGAAATTGCCGGCCGAGTAGATCAGGAAGAGCCGCGGCGGCCCGCCCCCGGCCTGGCCCCCGATCTGGCCGCCCAGCATCAGCGAGATATCGAAGCCGACACCCTGCGCCGAGAGCGAGGCGCCGTCGGCGGCAAAGACCTCCCGCACCGCCTGGCCGACCAGCTGCGCGGCGCGGAACATGGTATCGACGCTGCGCAGGGTCAGCTTCTCGCCGTTCAGCCAGACCCCCTCCTGCAGCCGGTTCCACACCGCCTGGGTGATTGCGAGGTTGCCGGCCGAGAGCATGGTCAGGACCCGTTCCCCGGGGACCGCCTCCACCTGCATCTTGCCGAAGGTCGAGATGTTGTCGACGCCGGCATTGGTCCGTGTGTCCGAGAGCAGCACCAGGCCCTCCCGCAGGTAGAGGCCGACGCAATAGGTCATGCGTGCTGGATGTAGAAGGCGTCGATCTCGCCGCCGAGCGCCGCGGCGCGGTCGATCATGGTGGTGAGGAAGCCATGCAGCCCCTCCTCCATGATGGCATCGATCCGGCCGAAGCGGAGCTGCGCCTGCAGGGTGCCGGCGACCCGGTGGCATTCGCCGCGGCGGCCGCCCTGGCCGAGCGCGATCGCCTCCAGAGTCTCGGCCACCTCGGCAAAGCAGGCCATCAGGCTGCGCGGCAGCTCGGGCCGCAGGATCATCAGCTCGGCGATCAGCCGCGGCTGCAGCCGGTCGCGGTAGATCCACTGGTAGGACCGCAGCGCCGAGACCGAGCGCAGCACCGCCTGCCACTGCACGTAGTCGACCGCGCCCTCCGCCTCGGCGGTCAGCAGGTGGTGCTTCACGTCGAGCAGCCGGGCGGTGTTGTCCGCCCGTTCCAGCATGGTGCCGAGGTGGACGAAGCGCCAGGCCTCGTTGCGCAGCATGGTGTCGTGCGCCGCGCCGTTGAACAGCGTCACCCGCTCGCGGACCCAGCCGAGGAAATCGACCAGCTTCTCGCCTTCCATCGACTCGGGCGGCATGGCGCGGAGCTGGTTCCAGGTGTCGTTCAGCGCCTCCCACATGTCGACGGTCAGCGCCGTGCGCACCGCCCGCGCGTTGCGCCGCGCCGCCTCGATGCAGGACATGATGCCGGAGGAATTCTCCGGGTCGAAGACCAGCCAGTGCACCACGGAGTCCGCGGCCGGCGTCTCGTACTTCCTGTAGAAGGTCTCGTCGCCGCCGGAGGCGGTGATGAGCGACCGCCATTCGTCCGCCTCGGCGCCGAAGCGGGCGGAGACCGCCGCCATCCGGGAGGCGACGCCGAGGCCGCGGGCGACGTTGCCCGCCCGCTCGGTGTAGCGGGCGAGCCAGAACAGGCTGTCGGCGGTGCGGCTGAGCATCAGCCCGCCGCCGTCTGGGACTGGGATTGGGCAGGCTGCGGCTCCTCGCCGGGGCCCTCGTCCTCCAGGATCCAGGTATCCTTGGTGCCGCCGCCCTGGGAGGAGTTCACCACCAGCGAGCCCTCGCGAATGGCGACCCGGGTCAGCCCGCCCGGGACGATGCGGATCTCCTTGCCGCCGGAGAGGATGAAGGGCCTGAGGTCGACGTGGCGCGGGGCGATGCCCTGGTCCACCACCGTCGGGCAGGTCGAGAGCGCGAGCGTCGGCTGGGCGATGTAGTCGCCAGGCTTGGCCAGGATGCGGGTGCGGAATTCCTCGCGCAGGTCCCAGGTCGCGTGCGGCCCGATCATCATGCCATAGCCGCCCGAGCCCTTGGCCAGCTTCACCACCAGCTTGTCGAGGTTGCCGAGGACGTATTTGCGGTCCTCCTCCCGCTCGCAGAGGAAGGTCGGCACATTGGCCAGCAGCGGCTCCTCGCCGAGGTAGAAGCGCACCATCTCCGGCACGTAGGGATAGATCGCCTTGTCGTCGGCGATGCCGGCGCCGGGGGCATTGGCCAGGGCGACGTTGCCGGCGCGATAGGCCGCCATCAGCCCCGGCACGCCCACCATGCTGTCGGCGCGGAAGACCGTCGGGTCGAGGAATTCGTCGTCGATGCGGCGGTAGATCACGTCGACCCGCTTCGGCCCGGCGGTGGTGCGCATGAACACCACGTCGTTCTCGACGCCGAGGTCGGCGCCCTCCACCACCTCGATCCCCATCTCGTCGGCGAGGAAGCAGTGCTCGTAGTAGGCGCTGTTGTAGGGCCCCGGGGTCAGCACCACCACGCAGGGATCGGCGCCGGCCCGCGGCGGGGCGACGGCCTTCAGCGTCTCCAGCAATTCCTCCGGGTAGCGGCCGACCGGGGCGATGCGGTGCCGGGCGCAGAGCCTGGGAAAGAGCCGCAGCATCGCCTCGCGGTTCTCCAGCATGTAGGAGACGCCGGAGGGCGTGCGGCAATTGTCCTCGAGCACGTAGAATTCGTCGGGCCCGGTGCGGACCATGTCGATGCCGGCGACATGGGTATAGACCCCGCCCGGCGGCGCCACCCCCACCATCTCGGCCCGGTAGCCCTCGTTCTCGAGCACCAGGGCGGTGGGGACACGGCCGGCGCGCAGGATCTCCTGCTTGCCGTAGACGTCGCCGAGGAAGGCGTTCAGGGCGCGGACCCGCTGCCGCAGGCCGGTCGCCATGCGGTCCCATTCGGTGCGGGCGATGATGCGGGGGATGATGTCGAAGGGGATCAGCCGCTCCGGGTCACCCCCTTCGCCATAGACGGCGAAGGTGATGCCGATGCGCCGGAACAGCAGCTCGGCCTCGTGCCGCTTGCTGTCCAGCTGTTCCCGCGGGGTCGCGCGGAGCCAACGGTCGATCTCTGCATAGGCGGCGCGCACGCCCTCCTCTGCCCGCATTTCGTCGAAAGCGGCGGTCTTTGCCTGCGACACGGACGATGCGGCCCCCATACTAGTTCCCAGCACCCGCAAAGCAGCACGGACCATGCCCTGCCCGCAAGCGCCGCGGGCCAGGGAAATGCCCAGGCCTCGACCGTTCTGCCCATCGCCTGCCCAGCCATCGGGGGTGGCACGCCACTCGGACGGGCAGCGCCGATTTTGGCGACGGCCGACAGCGCCGCTATGCTGGACCGCCACGACCAGGGGAAGCGACGGATGCCGGATGCGATGCGGGACGGGACGACGGGCGCGATGACCGGCGCCGAGGCCGTGGCCGAGGCCCTGGCCATGGCCGGCGTGGCGCGGATCTTCGGCGTGCCGGGCGGCGGCTCCAGCCTCGACCTCATCGCTGCGGCGGCCGCGCGCGGCATTCCCTTCATCCTGGCACGGCAGGAATCCGCCGCGGTCATCATGGCGGCGACCGAGGCGGAGCTGTCCGGCCGGCCGGGCGCGGCGCTGGTGACGCGCGGCCCCGGGGTGAGCAACGCCGCCAACGGCATGGCCCAGGCGAGCCTCGACCGGGCTCCGGTGCTGCTGCTGGCCGATGGCTTCGGCGGCGCCGAACGGGCCTATGCCAACCACCAGTTCCTCGACCAGGTGGCGATGCTGGCGCCGGTGACGAAAGGCGCGGCGCGGGCGGTCGAGAGCGGCGCGGCCGCCGGCCCGATGGCCGCCACCCTGCTGCAGACCGCCATGGCGGCGCCCCGCGGCCCGGTGCTGCTCGAGCTCTCGGCCGCCGGCGCCCGGGCCCCGGCCATGGCCCTGCCGGTGGTCGGCACCGCCGCCGCCGGCGCCGTGGCGGGCCCGGCCCTCGCGGCGGCCTCCCGGCTGCTGGCCGGGGCCCGCCGCCCGGTGCTGATCGCCGGGCTCGAGGCCACCGACCCGGCCGTCTGCGCCGCGCTGCGGCAATTGGCCGCCAGCCTCGGCTGCCCGGTGCTGGTCACCTACAAGGCCAAGGGGGTGCTGCCCGATGCCGACCCGCTGTTCGGCGGCGTCTTCACCGGCGGCCAGGCCGAGGCGCCGATCCTCGCCGAGGCCGATTGCATCATCCTGGCCGGGGCCGATCCGGTGGAGTTCATTCCGCAGCCCTGGCGCTTCGCCGCGCCGGTCATCGAGCTCGGCACGGCGCCGCGGCCGCTGGCCTACCGGACCCCGGCCGCGGCCTACTACGGGCCGCTGGCCCCGGCGCTGGCGACCCTCGCGGAAGGCGCCATGCCCAGCGGCTGGAGCGCGGCGGCCATCGCGGCGCACCGGGACCGCTGGCGGACGGCGCTGGCCAATGCGCCTGGCGGCAACCGCGGCATCTCGCCTCAGGCGGTGGTCGAGCTGGCCCAGGCCGCCTGCCGCACGGCCGGCGCCGATCCGCGCGTCGCGGTCGACGCCGGGGCGCACATGTTCCCGGCCACCACCTTCTGGCAGGCCAGCCGGCCGGGCGACCTGCTGATCTCGAACGGCCTCGCCACCATGGGCTTCGCCCTGCCGGCCGGCATCGCCGCGGCGCTGCACGACCCGGCGCGCGGCGCGCTGGCCTTCACCGGCGACGGCGGCCTGCTGATGGCGCTCGGCGAGCTGGCGACCGCCGCCGTGCTCGGGGTGAAGCTCGTCGTCGTGGTCTTCAACGACAGCACCCTCTCGCTCATCGACATCAAGAAGGCGGGGGAGATCCCGCCGGCGGCGCTCGGCTGGCCGATGGCGGATTTCGCAGGCATCTTCACCGCCCTCGGCGGCCTCGGCCTGCGCGCCCGGAACGAGGTGGAGTACCAGGCGGCGCTGGCCGAGGCCCTGGCCGCCCCCGGCCCGGCGCTGGTCGACGTGCTGGTGGACCCCGGCAGCTACCCGGCCCAGATCAAGGCGCTGCGGGGATGAGCGGGGATCCGCATGCGGTCACCACCGCGGCGCAGCTGGCCGGGCTGTACGAGGCGCCGCACCCGCGCTTCCTCGCCAAGGTGACGGACCGGCTGGAGGCGACCTCGCTGGCCTTCATCGCCGCCTCGCCCTGGTGCATCCTGGCGACCTGCGGCCCGCAGGGCGCCCATGCGACGCCGCGCGGCGATGCGCCCGGCTTCGTCACCGCCCTCGATGCGACCACCCTGGCGCTGCCCGATCGGCGCGGCAACAACCGGCTCGATGCCTTCCACGACATCCTGGAGAACCCGGAGGTCGCGCTGCTCTTCGTCGTGCCCGGCGCCGGGGAGACGCTGCGGGTGAACGGCCGGGCGCGGATCACCGCCGACCCGGCGCTCTGCGCCCGTTTCGCCGTGCAGGGCAAGCCGCCGGTGACGGTGCTGCTGGTGACGGTGCGGGAGATCTACGCCCACTGCGCCAAATCGGTGATGCGCTCGCGGCTCTGGGGGGACCGGCCGCGGCCGGCGGGCCTGCCGACCAATGGGCAGATGATCGCGGCGCATACGGCCGGCGCCTCGATCGACCCGGACCGCTATGAGGCGGACTACCAGGCCCGGATCGCCGCGCAGATATATTGAGTCCGTCACCCGTCTGCGACCTGGGCCCACAAAACCACAGGTAGATTAATCTTTTCACTCGCATCCGAATACGATATACACCCTCTCACGGTGTCGTGAGCAATTTGGGGTGCACCGAACGCTTTTTTCCTGGGGCCATCCCCTGCCGGCGACGGCAGCCGTTCCCCCCGGGCAGCATCGGGTGCGCCATGTCGACAGAAGTGAATCTGCTGATCCGTGGCCAGAGCAATGCCTTGCTTTTCGTGGCCGATGGCGGTGCCTCCGAGCTGGAGCAGCGCCTCGAAGCGAGCCTGCCGGATGTCGACATCAAGGTCCTCGCCAGCTACGGCGGCGACGACAACACCATCTACTCCGGTACCGCCTTCCTCAACTGGGATACCGATGGCGAGCAGCAGGGATTGCTGAACGTGCTGAAGGCCGAGCCCGCCAGCATCCGGGACAATCCGACGATCACGCTCTGGATCCACAACGAGTACGACAGCAACACGGCCGGGGTGACGACCGACCACTGGGTCTCCGAGGTCAAGGCCGATGCCGCGCTGGTGCGGGGGGCCCTCGGTCAGGGCGCTGCGACCACGCCCTACGTCTTCACCTACGTTCCGTACAACTACACCCAGGGCAACAGCCCCGAGGCGATCCAGGCCGGCATGCGCCAGCTGTCGGCGGACGGCGGCTTCAACGCCAGCTTCGCCGACAAGGCGATGGACGACATCGCCATGGACGGCGACGGCTACGCGCATAGCAGCCACATGGGCCAGGCGGATGCCATCCTCATCGCCGATCGCTTGGCGGTCACTATGGCGGATACCGTCGCCGGCCTCGCCGGTGGAAGCGTCCCGGAGCCCCCGCCGGTCCCGCCGCCATCGGTCGATACGACCCCGGTGGTCACGACCATCGGCAGCGGCAGCGATGCGCTGGTGCTCAGGATCAGCCAGGACGTCTACCTCGCCGGCGCCCAGTACACCGTCAGCGTCGACGGCACCCGGATCGGCGGCACGCTGACCGCAGGCGCCTCCGCCGCCTCCGGCCAGGACGACGTCATCACCGTGAAGGGCGACTGGGCCGCCGGCGCCCACAAGGTCACCATCGACTTCCTCAACGACGCCTGGGGCGGCACCGCGGCCACCGACCGCAACCTCCACGTCGACGGCATCACCTACAACGGCAAGGCGGTCGCCGGCGGCACCGGCGCCCTTTTTTCCGCCGGGGCCATGGACTTCGCCTTCACCGAGGCCGCCGCACCCCCCCCGGTGAACCAAGCGCCCCCGCCCCCGCCGACCGGCACCGGCGCCATCCCCGCCCTATTCGGCACCCCCGGCACCTGGGGCCAGGCCGCCAAGGTC
>NZ_JAUFPN010000018.1 GCF_030409335.1 Paeniroseomonas aquatica | reverse complement strand
AAAGAACCGACGCAAGAAGGGCCCGGTGTCTGCGCTTACGATTGATCATGGAGGCGGCAAGATGGGCGAAGCCCATCTAACTGCGGCGTGTCTTGTCACGTCGTAGGGCGATGCGGGCAAAGTCCTTGAGCCTGGAGAAGAGATTCTCGACGTGGTGCCGACGGGCATACAGCACGGGATTCCAGGCGGTGAATCGACCATGCCTCGCTTGGGCGGGGTGTGGACAATGCAGTCCTCGGCGGCGAAGCCGCACGGAGCGGCGCCAAGACGTAACCGCGGTCAAGCGCCGCGTCGCAGGCCGGGATGCCCGAGGGCGGTGCTATCGCATAGCGCAGGTCCGAATGGTACCCGGGGCTGACGATCAGCCGCAGGATACGACCTGCGCCATCGGCGCCGGCATGCAGCTTGGAGCAGGGCCCGCCAGGGCTGTTGCCGAACTGCCGACAGCGCCACTCCCGGCCGCGACCATGATGGTCGCGGCTGTCACAAGGCCAATGCCGCGCATTGCCTGCAACGCCTCGACCACCGGCGCCAGCGACTAACCAGGCAGCAAGTTCTCCATCGTTGCTTCAATCCACATGAGGCGCTCACGCGCATACCGTTCAGCCCCAACCATCTCGTGCATATAGCTACGTTATGGGCGATCCATCCGGATTGAAGCAGCACGGGTTCTTTCGGATGTGGTCCGTGCGAAGGTCGGACCATCATCAAAAGCAAGCCTGGCGCGATCGGTCAGTCCGATTGTGTCCCAAATCGCCGCAGGTTCGATGTGCTCGGTAGTGAGCCTTGCTTTGCCAGTTACGAGTTGCCGCTCCACCCGAAGTTGTTGCGCTGGAGTGAGTTGTTCCCAGTCTCGTGCCAACCAATCATTTTGCCGGACCGTATTGCGCACCCAGACATTGCGATCTTGCTCGACAGGTGATGGTGAAACAGGCAAAGGATCAGGCCTGGAAGGTAGTTCATGTCTGGAAGGCACGTCTGGTGTCATAGACAATCCTGGGTGCTTTGATGGTGCCGCCTCAAAAATTGGCTTTCGCTGTGGTTCTGCCTTAGCGGGGACAACACTTTGGGCCAAGCGGTTAGGGCGCTGCTCCAGGTTTCCGTGCCGCTCCGAGTATCCAGCTGGATCGAAGAACTGGTCCAGATAATCCATACGATTCAAGGTTTCGCAGCCTGAAACCATCAGTGTCGCCAGCAGCGCCAGCGAACAGTGTCCGCAATCCAAACTGCGGGGCATCCTGAAGGCCAACCAAAGGACGTGCTTATTGGAAGCCATAGCTGCATTAACCAATGGCGGTTATCGAGGATGCAGCTATGGCGAAATGTTGAAGTTGCAGGGCTGACCTCGTGTTCGGCCGATGCGAACACAGCGACGTAGACGGACGATATAAGCTGCTGTTGCCCATTCCGTGCCGGATAGGCCCGACTTAAGTCATTTGAGGTGCGAGAATGTGAAGCCGTTCGCCAGCGGCTTTTCAAGCCCTTCTGCGTTCTGTTGACCTCGCAAGGAACAAAAACTATGAAACGCAAGCTCGTCATGACAATGCTTGTTGGCGCGATTTCCTTCAGCTTCGTAGCGTGTGGCACAAGCCCGGGTGGACGAGCTGTTTCAGGCGGACTTCTCGGTGCTGGTGCAGGTGCCGGAGTAGGTGCCTTAACAGGTGGTAGTGCTGGTACAGGAGCTTTGGTCGGCGGTGGCATCGGTGCGGCCGGCGGTGCCCTGACGGCACCGCGACGGTATTAAACATCTAATCAGACATTTGCGTCCGCTCGACTGCACCCAGCCGTTGCTGCCACCACGCTCGGTTGGGTGGCGCAGCGCCGCGTCGTCTTGCTTTTGGATGAGGGGAATTTGCTGCATGACCAGCATCAGCGACACCCACTGGGCGTCGTCCGGGCTTGTCCTGGTCATGGCCGCGTTCCCTTGAAAGCCTTGAGAACTTCCAAAGTGGCGCGGCCAGAGACCGGATCGCAGCCAGACCGGTTAGGCAGACAGTCCGGTCACAGACCCTAGGCCGACCCGCCGGCTTCGGCCCAGGAGACGCCAAGAAGGCCGATAGCCGCGCCAGCACGCCACAACAGGGAGACTTAGCGCCAGGCCCGCCACAGCGCCCCGTACCTGGCAGTGTTGGTGTCAATACCTTCCGCTTCCGCGGCGCAGATGGCGAGGTCCGTCCGGCACGCTGGGTATTCGAACCCGTGGCCGAATGCAGCGCCTCAGCGATGAGCAGATGCGCAGCCAGCCCGCCGACTTCCTGGCTGAGGAGTTGCGAGGCCGGGTCGCCCAGGCGCTTGCCGCCTTCGACATGATGTTGATGTTCCCACAGGCCGGCGATGATCTGAACGACCCGACCACCGCATGGCCCGACGACCGGCAGCGTGTGACCGTGGGTCGGCGGACGGTCACTGAGGTCGCACCTGGGCCGGGCGACGCCTGCGACCGGATCAGCTTCCTGCACTGGCCAACTCCCGGGGTCGAGTTCAATGACGATCCGACGCTCCGTGCTCGGCCGGCACCCTATGCGCTGTCACTCGTGAAGCGGACACTTCCTCAATAGCGACAGGCCAGACGTCAGCGTTCCGCCGACCTGGCGGCCCGACAGAGAGTTCAGAGGGCCGCCCACACCAGCACCTGCGGCAGGGCGAAACGGCGTTTCGTCCAACTAGTGGATAAAACCTGACGCTTGGTACCCGCGCAGTAGGTCGGACTTGGGCGGAAAGCGGCCCCTCAACTGATGGGATCAGTGGTCGCCGTCACCAGAGGCGGCTGCATGAACTCGATCGTCGCTCCGTCGGGACCAACGGCGTAGATCACCCGCGTTCCGGCCCGCGCGCCGCTCGCGATTGGCTGAGGTGTGCCCTGTGCCTTCCAGCCGTAGGCAGCGATCCGTGCGAGGAGCGCGTCGATGTCATCGACCACGAGGGCGAGATGCGCGAAGCCTGGGTCGAACGGCTTGGCCGGCGCGCTCGGCCGGTCCAAGCCCTGATATTCCAAGAGTTCGATCATCTGATCCGCTAACGACACTATCGCCAAGCGCACCCGTGCCCCATGTGCCCCCGTCACTTGGCCGAGGAACTCGCCCCCCATCTCACCCGTCCGCACGAGCCGCGCGCCGAGCCCATCAACCCAGAACCGAAGGCTCTCATCGAGAGACGCAACCGCAAAGCCGACATGGTCGGCGCGTTGCACCTGGATGTTTGCGTCTCCCATCATGCGGACCGTTCTACCGGCAAACGAGCCGGGCGTCTGCTTTGGGTCGAGAGCGGCTATGGCGCGATGGGTACCAAGCGTCAGACTTTGACCACTAGGGCTTGGCTGTGTGGAACACCTACTCGCGTACGAGACATTACAGCCGTGCCGCTTCACAGATCCAAGGAAACTGGCTTACCAAAAATCCGTTACAAGATGATATTTATCATGGACGTTTGCCATGGGTCGGATTTGGGCACTGCTGAAAGATACCGGAGAAGGCTTCCTAGCAGATGACGCTTTGACGCGGGCTGCTGGCATTGCGTACTTCACCTTGTTCTCAATTGGACCGCTGCTGTTCATCGCCACCGGTATCGCCAGCTTTGTTTTCGGCCGCGACCAGGTCGATGAAGCAATTACTGCTCAAATGAACGGCATGCTGGGTGAACAATCAGCGCGCGAAGTCGGGCGCATGGCTGAGGGAGCCATGGGCGGTGCACGCGGCGGCTGGGCATTGGCGATCGGCTTTGGCACCTTGATGCTCACCGCCGGCGGCGCCTTCGGTGCCCTGCAGAACGCTTTGAATGCCATCTGGAAGACCGAAGTGCCGGAGGCCGGCTCGATCACCGAAACTGTCTCGCGTTTGGTCAAAGCTAAGGCTGCAGCGCTCGGCCTGGTGGCGACGACGGGCTTCATCCTCATTGCCTCCCTCGCAATCAGCGCTGCCATAACTTCCTTCAGTTCCTGGCTCGAAGCATCCCTTCCGGGCGGGGCGATGCTCGCCTTGGTGTTGAGCATTTCGGTGACGATCGGCGTGCTGACGCTTCTGTTCGCGGCGATTTACAAGATTTTGCCGGATCGCAGGCTCGCCTGGCGCGACGTTTTCATTGGCGCGTTCACCACCGCGGTCCTGTTTACCGTCGGCAAAACTCTGATCGCGCTCTATGTCGGCAACAGCGATGTTGCCGCCGGCTTCGGTGCTGCGAGCGCGATCATCATCGTGCTGGTATGGCTCTATTACTCGGCGCTTATTTTTCTTGCGGGTGCTGAATTTACCCGGGCTTGGGCCAATTTCAACGGAAGCAAGCAGGCAGTGCCGGTTCCAGCCAAGCCGGCTGATGCTGTGCTCGCAAAGGATACCGAGCAAGGCGGATCGCAGCTTCAATCCGCACTAGCACCAGAGCCCGCACCCAATGCTATCCCGCAGCTTCTTGTTGCCCTGCTTCCGTTCGTCGTCACCGGGATCGTACAAGGCTTGGTAGCGCATTGGTCGCAGACGACACGCGACCGCCGGCCACTGCCGCGCCGCGGCTAAAGTGCCCGGCTATCCAATACGGCGTCCACAGACTCAACTATCGCAACGATGGTAATGGCTGAATCCGCCCTGGTCGCTCCAACTGAGGCCCTGGCTGGGCTGGTCGAGCGAGTGACCTACCACAACGTCGAGACCGGCTTCTGCGTCCTGCGGGTCAAGGCGCGGGGCCAGCGTGACCTGGTCACCGTGGTCGGGCACGCCGCCGCCATCTCGGCCGG
Source organism: Paeniroseomonas aquatica (assembly GCF_030409335.1). Taxonomy (GTDB): domain Bacteria; phylum Pseudomonadota; class Alphaproteobacteria; order Acetobacterales; family Acetobacteraceae; genus Belnapia; species Belnapia aquatica. Next base: position 2,598 of record NZ_JAUFPN010000018.1, on the reverse strand, counting down.
CGAGTGGGTCCAGCTTTCGGGCAGCTGGATCAACGACCGCACTCATGGCCTGCAGTTCAAGGCCGGCTTTCTCAAGGCGACCCAGCCGACCACGGTCGAGGGCATCGAGAAGTACCTCGGCTCCGGCATGATCCGCGGCATCGGCCCGAGCTATGCCAGGAAGCTGGTGCAGGCCTTCGGGGCGGCGGTGTTCGAGCTGATCGAGGCCGAGCCGCAGCGCCTGCGCGAGGTCACCGGCATCGGCCCCAAGCGCGCCGCCCGCATCGTCGCCGGCTGGGCCGACCAGAAGGTCATCCGCGAGATCATGCTGTTCCTGCACGCCCACGGCGTGGGCACCTCGCGGGCGGTGCGGATCTTCAAGACCTACGGCGCCGCTGCCGTGCAGGTCATCACCGACAACCCCTACCGCCTGGCCCGAGATATCCGCGGCATCGGCTTCCGCACCGCCGACCTCGTCGCCCAGAAGCTCGGCATCGCGCCGACGGCGATGATCCGGGTGCGGGCCGGCATCTCCTTTGCCCTGGCCGAGGCGACAGGGGAGGGGCATTGCGGCCTGCCTGTGGCCGAATTGAGTACACTGGCGAGCACCTTGCTGGCGGTGGAGCCCAGCCTGGTCAGCGCCGCCCTCACCCTGGAGCTCAAGGCAGGAGAGGTCGTGGCCGATACCCTGGGCGGCGAGCCCTGCGTCTTCCTGGCCGGGCTGTACCGGGCCGAGCAGAGCATCGCCGAGCGGCTGCGCGCCCTGGCCCAGGGACGGCCGCCCTGGCCAGCGATCGACGCCGGCAAGGCCATCCCCTGGGTCGAGGGCCGCACCGGGCTGGCGCTGGCGCCGAGTCAATGCGCGGCGCTACAGCTGGCGCTGCAAGCCAAGGTGTTGGTGATCACCGGCGGCCCGGGCGTGGGCAAGACGACGCTGGTGAACTCCATCCTGCAGGTGCTGCGCGCCAAGGCGGTGGAGGTGGCACTTTGCGCCCCGACCNCGGACCATCCACCGCCTGCTCGAGGCTGACCCCAAGGCCGGGGGCTTCAAACGGAGCGAGGAGACCCCACTGGCCTGCCAGCTGCTGGTGGTGGACGAGACCTCGATGGTGGACGTGCCACTGATGCGGGCGCTGCTGCGGGCGCTGCCGACCGAGGCGGCGCTGCTGCTGGTCGGCGACGTCGACCAGCTGCCCTCGGTGGGACCGGGGCAGGTGCTGGCCGACATCATCGGCTCCGGCACCCTGCCGGTGGTGCGGCTGACGGAGGTGTTCCGCCAGGCCGCCACCAGCCAGGTGATCGTCAATGCCCATCGCATCAACGCGGGCAGGATGCCCGAGCTCGCGGCGGTTGAGGGCTCGGACTTCTTCTTCGTCGAGGCCGCTGACCCGGAGGAGGGGGTCCGCAAGCTGTTGGCGGTGGTTAAGACCCGGATCCCGGCGCGCTTCGGCCTCGACCCGATCCGCGACATCCAGGTGCTCTGCCCGATGAACCGCGGCGGCCTGGGCGCGCGCTCCTTGAACATCGCCCTGCAGCAGGCATTGAACCCGCCCGGCGAGGTTCGGGTCGAGCGCTTCGGCTGGAGCTACGGCGTCGGCGACAAGGTGATGCAGGTGACCAACGACTACGACCGGGACGTCTACAATGGCGACCTCGGCATGGTCACGGCGATCGACCCGGAGGAGGCAGAGCTGGTGGTCAGCTTCGAGGGCCGGACGGTGGTCTACGGCTTCGGGGAGCTGGACGAGCTGGTGCTGGCCTATGCCACCACGATCCACAAGAGCCAGGGCTCGGAGTACCCGGCGGTGGTGATCCCGCTGACCACCCAGCACTACACCATGCTGGCGCGCAATCTGCTCTACACCGGCGTCACCCGCGGCAAGCGGCTGGTGGTGCTGGTCGGGCAGCGGCGGGCGCTGGCGATCGCGGTGAGGAACGGCAGCGCACGGCGCCGCTGGTCCAAGCTCGGCGAGTGGCTAGGAGGTGCCGGGGTGCCGATTAACCTTCAACCGGCCAGCAGCCATAGCGTGCCAATGCCTTCCGGGTAGGCGAGCCGTGCTCGCTTTCCAGCTGGGCGCGGCGCTGAAGCCGCCGCGCCCCAATCAACCTTATCGCCGGTCTGTGCTACCGCTGCTCGAAGGGGCTGGCGCGCCCGGGTTAGCTCCGGTGGTGTTGGAGCCGGTCGCACGGTCAAGCGCCCGCCCCGCTGCCGTACCCGGCGGATTGCCACGCGTACCATCCGGTCGCGGGGTTTCGCCTTGCATCCGGTCAACAGCGCGCCCCGTTACCGTGCTCGGGGGGTTGCCGGGTGTGCCATCACGTGGAGATGCCGACGTGCTGCCGCTGGTACCTGTCCTGCCGGATGGCATGCTTTGGGCGAAACCATGGGTTGACGCGATGACCAGCGTCGCGCCGAGCGTGATGGCTGCCGCGGTAAGTACTTTCATAGGAAGCGTTCCTCTTTGCTGCATTCTGCGGTCAGAAGCCGCAAACGCGGCAACGCGCAGAACGAGCGGCCGTTTGCGTAGTTGTTCTGTTGGTAACATGGAATAGAGGGCGGGCGGCCGCGATCAGCCTCCCCCTTACATGAGGGTTCGGTTGTCAACGATGGCTCTACAT
>NZ_JAUFPN010000179.1 GCF_030409335.1 Paeniroseomonas aquatica | reverse complement strand
GCCAGGCGGCCCAGGCGCCGGCTCCGCCGCCATCGCCGCCTGCCGGCGCGACCGGCCCGCAGCCCCTGACCCAGGGCGGCGCCCCGGTCCTCGGCGCGGTGACCCCGCCCGGCATCGCCGACGGCATCCGCAACCCGGACCCGGAATACCCCGCCGCCAGCCAGGCGCGGGGCGAGCAGGGGGTGGTCACCGTGCTGCTGCACATCACCGCCACCGGCAGCGTGGAGGAGGTGGAGGTGGTCCGCACCTCGGGCTATGCCGCGCTCGACGAGGCGGCACGCCGCGCGGTGCAGCGCTGGCGGTTCCGCCCGGCGACACGCGGCGGCCTCGCCATCCCTGGCACTATCCGTACCGCGATCCATTTCCGTCTGCGGCAGTAGGTCGCCCAGGAGGTTTCGCCGTGGTCAAACTCGATGTCATCACCACCCGCGGCGGCGATGCCGGTGAAACCTCGCTTGGCGACGGGACGCGGGTGCGCAAGGACGTGCTGCGGATCGAGGCGATGGGCGCGGTGGACGAGGCCAATGCGGTGCTCGGCCTGCTGCGGCTGCAGACCGCAGGCGACGCGGCGATCGACCCGATCCTGGCGCGCATCCAGAACGAGCTCTTCGACCTCGGCGCCGACCTCTGCGTCCCCGGCGAGGGCGGTGCCCGGCTGCGGCTGGAGGCGGCGCAATCCGCCCGGCTGGATGCCGAGATCGCGGCGCAGAACGCGGAACTGCCGCCGCTGACCAGCTTCGTGCTGCCCGGCGGCACCCCGGCGGCGGCCATGGCGCATCTCGCCCGCACCAGCATCCGCCGGGCCGAGCGGCTGGTGGTCGGGCTGGCGGCGGCGGAGGCGCTGAACCCGGAGGCGGTGCGCTACCTCAACCGCCTCTCGGACCTGATGTTCGTCCTCTCGCGCCGGCTGAACGGCAATGGCACGGGCGACGTGCTGTGGGTGCCCGGCGCCACCCGCTGATCAGGCGGGGGTGAAGCCCAGCGCGGCCAGCCGCGCCCGGCCCTCGGCGGAGGCGAGGGCGCTAAGGAAGGCACGCACCGCCGGGCGATCCTGCCGCGCCTCCGGCAGGAAGAAATCGTAGTGCTCATCGGCCAGCGGCGCGAAGCCGAGGCCATAGGCGCCGGCCACCGCGGCGATCGCCACGCCCCAGTCGGCGCGGCCCTGGGAGACGGCGGCGGCGACCGCGTTGTGCGACTTCGGCTGGTTGGCATAGCCGGGCGGCCGCGCCCCGCCGAGCAGCCCGTCGAGCAGGATGCGCGTGCCGGAGCCGGCATTGCGGTTGACCAGCAGGAGATCGGGATCGGCTGCGCCGCGGCGCACGGCGGCAGGCCCGTCCAGCCCCTCGAAGCGCGCATCGCCGGGGCGGAAGAGCACCCCCTGCACCCGCCGCCAGCCCGGCACCAGCCGCAGCCCGGGGGCCAGGAAGGGGGTGTTGTAGGCCCCCGAGGCCGGGTCCAGCAGATGCGCCGGCGCCAGGTCGCATTCCCCCCGCTTCGCCGCCGCCAGCCCGCCGAGGCTGCCCACCGCCAGGCTGCGTGCCCGGGTGCCCTCGGCCGCCAGAATGTCCAGGATGGCGTCCAGCCCGGTGCAGTGGCTGCCGATGATGGTCAGCTCCGGCAGCCGGTGCGCGCCGCCGATCAGCCGGACCTGCAAGGGCGTCCCGGCGGCGGCGCCCTGTTCCGCCGCGTCGATGGCGAAGAAGCCATCCGCCTGGGAGAAGGCGGTAACGCTGCCGGAGCCCTTGCCGAGCGGCCAGGCGGCAAGACCGCCCGCCGGGTCCTCGGCCAGGGAGACCATGACGTATTCGGTGCGGCCGGCCTCGCTCGGGGTGCGGACCGCGAGGCGGGCCTCGGCTACCGCCTCCTCCCGCGCCGGCAGGCCGGCCAGGGCGCGGATCACCGGCACGGCGAATTCCTGGAAGGTGAAGACGGCGCTGGTCGGGAAGCCCGGCAGCACCACGACCGGTGTGCGGCCGACGGCGCCGAGGCAGAGCGGCTTGCCCGGCTTCAGTGCCACGCCATGCACCAGCACGCCCGGCGGCGGCAGGCGTGAGAGGATGCGGTGGGAAACGTCGCCGGCACCCTTCGAGGTGCCGCCCGACATCACCACCAGGTCGGCCTGGTCCAGCGCCTGGCGGAGGGCGGCTTCCAGCGTAGCCTCGTCGTCGCGGAAGATGCCCAGCGGCAGTGGCTCGCCACCGTGCTCAGTGACGGCGGCGGCGAGGATGGCGGCGTTGCTGTCATAGATCCCACCCGTCGGCAGCGGCTGGCCGGGCGCGACCAGCTCGTCGCCGGTCGAGAGGATGGCGACGCCGGGGCGGCGCACCACCGGCACGGTCGCCAGCCCGGCGGCGGCCAGCATGCCGATCTCCCGGCTGGTGACGAGGGTGCCGGCGCGCAGCACCGTCTCGCCGCGGGCGATGTCGCTGCCGGCATAGGCGACCGCCTGCCCGGCGACGGCCGGGCGGCGCACCAGCACCACGGGGCCCTCCGGGCCTTCCTCGGCTTCGGTATGCTCCACCATGACCACGGCATCGGCGCCGCGCGGGATGACGCCGCCGGTGGCGATGGCGGTCGCCGTGCCTGGGGCGACGGCGATGCCGGGCGCCACGCCGCAGGCCAGCAGCTCGGCGTTCATCCGCAGCCGGCGCGGCGCCGCCTCGGTGGCGCCGAGGGTGTCGGCGGCGCGGAGCGCGAAGCCATCCATCGAGGCGCGGTCGAAGGGCGGCGCATCGGCGGCGGCGGCGACCGGCACCGCCACCACCCGGCCGAGCGCGGCGGCGAGCGGCACCGCCTCGGCCGGCAGCGGGGCGAGGTCGATGGCGACGTGGAAGCGCGCCGTCGCCACCTCGGCCGGGACGACGTCGAGGAATTGCTCCTGCCGGGCGGCACGGCGGATACGCTCAAGCAGGCTGGGGTCGGTCAGGGATCGCATGCCTCGATCTGGGTGCCGGCGTCGTAGCCTTCCAGCCCGGGCGGGACAATCAACAGCGCCTCGACCGCCGTCAGGGCACTGTCCTGCGGCATGCCGCCCGGACCCAGCGGCACCACCCCGGTGAAGCCGATGGGCGAGGCGACCTTGCGCCCCAGCGCCAGTCGGCGCGGCGGCGGCGCGCTGCGCCCCGTCATCGCCCGTACTGCCGGGCGGCCGAGCAGCCACCAGCCGGCCAGCAGATCCTCGGGCAGCGGTGCCAGCAGCAGCGCGGGGCGACCGCCGAGGGTGCCGATCGCCGTCGCCTCCCCCGGCCGGGCGCCGAGCGCCGGGCAGAGCACCGCATCCAGTGGGATGCCGCAGGCGAGGACCAGGTCGGCACCGTCGGTCACCACCGCGGCGCCCTCGGCCGCGACCAGCGCCGCCAGGGCGCCGGCGCCGGGCAGGGCGATGCGCGGGACGCGGATGGCGGCCGCCTCGATCCCGGCGGCGGCCAGCAGCAGGTCGGCCGGGCGCAGCAAAGCCCCGGCCGGGCGCAGTTCAGTGCCGGCGGCGGCGGTCTCGCCCGCCAGCCGCACCCCCTCGCCGGGGCCGACCGGCTCCAGCACAAGGTCGCCGTCGCGGGCGAAGGGCGGCAGCACCGCATCGGTGCCGGGCGGCAGCGCGGCGCCGGCGAGGACCCAGGCGAGGCCGGGCAGCGGCACCGGGGCATAGGGGCCGGCGCCCTCGGTTCGTGCGGCGGCAACCGCCCAGCCCTCGCGCAGGGCCATGGCCTGCGGCGGGACCGGACCCATGGCCCGCAGCGGCTCGGCCAGCACCCGGCCGATCGCCTCGGCCAGCGGCAGGCGGCGCGGCGCCACCACGGACAGCAGGCCGAGCACTACGGCCAGGGCCTCCGCCACCGGGACCAGGCGCGGCGGCGTGCTCATGCCGACCCCGCCGCATGGTCGAAGGCGACCGACTTCACCAGCGCCCAGAGCGGCATCCCCGGCCGCAGCGCCAGCCGGTCCACCGTATCCCGCGTCACCCGCGCCAGCAGCGGCGTCGCCCCGACCGCGAGGCGGAGGAAGACCTCCACCCCCTCTGGCACCTCCCCGGCCGGATCGATCCCCAGCAGGGTGCAGGGCAGGATGTTGTGCATGGAGATGCCACGCGGCGGCTCGGTCGCCACCGCCAGGTCGCGCGCCCGGATGCGCACCCGCAGCCGGCCGCCGGGCGAGAGGCCCGGGCGCAACGGCGCCACCAGCTCCCCGCCGGCGAAGCCCAGCCGGGTCAGCCCGCGCGCCGGGTCCTGCGCCAGCACGGTGCAGGGCACCAGCGCTCCGGCATCCCGCCGCCGCGCCAGCGCCGGCAAGTCGGCCCGCGCCGCCAGCGCCTCCACCGGGCCGGCCGCGATCACCTGGCCGGCTTCCAGCAGCACCAGCGTATCGGCCAGCGCATCCACCTCCTCCAGCGCATGGGTCACGTAGAGGATCGGCAGCCGGGCCACGTCGCGGAGGCGGGCGAGGAAGGGCAGCACCTCCGCCCGCCGCGGCGCATCCAACGCGGCCAGCGGCTCGTCCATCAGCAGCAGCTTCGGCCGCGCCAGCAGCGCCCGGCCGAGCGCCACCCGCTGCCGCTCCCCGCCTGAGAGGCCGAGCGGCCGGCGGCCCAGCAGCGGGGCGATGCCGAGCAGCTCCACCACCTCCTCGAAGCCCGGGCCGGTGGCGTCGCGGGGCGCCCGCTTCAGCCCGTAGCGCAAGTTGGCGGCGACGCTGAGATGCGGGAACAGCCGGGCATCCTGGAAGACCACGCCGCAGCGCCGGCGCTCGGGCGGCAGCACCACGCCGCGCGCGGTGTCCAGCAGCACGGCGCCGTCCAGCGCGACCCGCCCGGCCAGCGGCCGCAGCAGCCCGGCGACGGCGGCCAGCACGGTGGACTTGCCGCAGCCGGAGGCGCCGAACAGCGCCGTCACCCCCTCCGGCGCGGTGAAGGCCACATCCAGCGCGAAGCCGGGCCAGGCATGGCGCAGCGCGACCTCGAGCATCAGCCGCGGCCCAGGGCGCGATGCATCCGCCGGCCGATCAGTTCGGCCAGCAGCAGCCCCGCCAGCGCGAGGGCGAAGGAGACGCCGGCGAGCCGCGCCGCCATGGCCTCGCCGCCGGGGGATTGGGTGGCGCTGTAGATGGCCAGCGGCAGGGTCTGGGTCTCGCCGGGGATGTTCGAGGCGAAGGTGATGACGGCGCCGAATTCACCCAGGCCCGCGGCGAAGGCGGTGACCGCACCGGCCAGGATGCCCGGCGACATCAGCGGCAGGGTGATGCCGAGGAAGCGGTCCAGCCGCCCGGCGCCGAGGGTGCGCGCCGCCGCCTCCAGCCCCGGGTCCAGCCCCTCAAGGCCGAGCCGCACGGCGCGCACGATCAGCGGGAAGGACATCACCGCGGTGGCCAGCGCTGCGCCCTCGGTGGTGAAGACCAAGCGGATGCCGAACCAGTCGTTCAACGGCCCGCCGATCGGGCCACGGATGCCAAACAGCATGAGCAGGCCCCAGCCGACCACGACCGGCGGCACCACCAGCGGCAAATGGACCAGCGCATCCAGCAACAGCCGCCCGGGGAAGCGCCCGCGCGCCAGGGTCATGGCCACCAGCACCGCCGGCACCAGGGAGACGAGCACCGACCGCGCCGCCACGCCGAGGCTGAGCCGCACCGCCTGCCATTCTTCGGGGCCCAGCCAGTCCATCATGCGGCGAGCGGGCGGGGGGCAGGCATGCGGATTCCTCGGGAGGGCGTCACAGAGGTAGTCCGCCCGCCCCGGCCCCGCCAGGGCCGACAGGCTCGATCGTGAGGTGCAATGTCTCGGACAAGCGGCGGGCAGCCCGCGTACAAGCGCCTGCTCCACCCCCCCTCTCTACCCCAAGGAAGCCCTGGATGGCCGATGCCGAACCCCGGGTCCGCTCCGGCCAGATCGTCGCGCTGCGGCTGTTCGACCTGGCCTATGAGATCGACCTGAAGCGCGCCGAGCAGCTCTGGGCCAGCCGCGCCCAGGGCGCCAGCGCCCGCAGCCGGCTGGCCGGCACCCCGGCCAAGGCGGTTTCCTTCGGGGTGCCGCCACTGGCGCTCGACCTCGGCCCGGTGCCGCTCGAGATCGGCGGCGCCGGCCGCAGCCTCGCCGCCAGCGTGCGGCTCTACGACTTCGGCATCGCCGCCTTCGCCCTGCGGCTGCCGGTCGCCGAGCTGCCCTGGGCCGAGTACGAAGGGCTGGTGAATGCGACCGACCTCGCCATCGGCCCGCATGTCGCGGCGCCCGTCTGGGACGGGCTGCTCGACCGCCTCCGGCATTTGCTCGGCGAGGCGCTGGACCGGCCGACCGCGGCGCCGCTGCAGGAGGACTACCTGCTGGCCGTGGTCGATGCCTTCGACACGCCGCTGACCGCCGAGGACCTGCTCGCGCGCGCCGACCTGGTGCCGCTGCTGTCGGGCGAGACCCGGCCGCTGGCCGAGGGCGCCCGCCGCGAATTGCTGCGGCAGCGCTTCTCCTACCACCCGGACGACCTGGTGGTGATCACCTGGGACCGCGCCTTCATCTACGAGCCGCAGCGCGAGACCGACGTCGCCGACGTGCTCGAGATCGCCAATGCCCAGCTGCTGGAGATGCGGACCTACGACGAGATGCTGGACGAGGAATTGCCCCGCATGCGCGACCTGGTCGAGGCGGCGCGGCGGCGCACCAACCTGCTGGCCTCCCGCCGCTACGCCCGGCTCGCCCGCCGCCTGCATACCCTGGTGGCCGAGGTGAGCGAGCTGACCGAACGGGTGGACAATGCGCTGCAGGTGACCGAGGACGTCTACCTCGCCCGGGTCTATGCCGCGGCCATGGAGCTGTTCCGCGTACCCAACGTGAATGCCGCGGTCGACCGCAAGCTGGCGATCATCCGCGAGACCTACGCCGCCCTGCACAGCGAGGCCGCCGGTGGCCGGGCCGAGCTGCTGGAGGCCGCCATCCTGCTGCTGATCGCCGTCGAGATCCTCCTGTCGCTGGTGCGGCATTGAACCCGGGACTGCCCATGGCCGCGCCGAGCGAACTCGAGATCAAGCTGCTCATTCCCGCCGCGGCGGCCGAGGCCGTCGCGGCGCATCCGCTGCTGCAGGGCGCGGCGGCGCCGAAGGTGCAGCGCCAGGTCACCACCTATTTCGACACGCCGGGCTGGGACCTGGCGCATATGGGCGCCAGCCTGCGCATCCGCCGCCGCGGCCGGGCGCGGGTGCAGACCCTCAAGCTGCGCGATGCCGCCGGCCAGGCCTTCGAGCGGGGCGAGTGGGAATGGCCGGTCACCGCCGATGCGCCGGACCGAGCGCTGCTGGCGGAGACGCCGCTGGCCGCGCTGCTGGCCGCGATGCCCCCATTCGCCCCGGTCTTCGCCACCACCATCGCGCGACGGCTCCATGTGCTGGAGCGTGAGGGCAGCGTCATCGAGGTGGCGCTCGATGCCGGCGAGGTCCGGGCCGGAGCGGCGGCGGAGCCGATCCTCGAACTGGAGCTGGAGCTGAAATCCGGCCCCGCCGCACCGCTGTTCGCGCTGGCCGAGGCGCTGCAGGCCGGCCTGCCGCTGACCCTCGGTGCCGAGAGCAAGGCCGAGCGCGGCTGGCGGCTCTCGACCGGCCGGCCGCGTGCCGTGACCAAGCCGGGCCCGGTGGCGCTGCCGCCCGGGGCCAGCGCCGCCGAGGCCTTCCGCCGCATCATCGGCGCCGGCCTCACCGGGCTGCTGGCCAACCTGCCCGCTGCCGCCGAGGTGGAAGGCGTGCACCAGCTCCGGGTCGGCATCCGCCGGCTGCGGGCGGCGCTGGCGCTGTTCCGGCCGCTGCTGGACCCGGTGCCGGCCGACCGCTTCGGCCTGGAGCTGCGCCGCCTCGGCCAGGTGCTGGGGGCGGCGCGGGACTGGGACGTCTTCTGCGCCGAGACCCTGGCCGCCGTGCCCGCTGCGGCGGCGCTGCGCCCGGCCGCCGAGGCGGCCCGCGCCGCGGCCCGCCGCGCCCTGGCCGAGGAGCTCGCCGGCCCGGCGCTGAGCGCTGTCGTTCTGGGCCTCGCCGCCTGGGCGGAAGCCGCGCCGATCCCGGCCGGCCGGCTGGCGGCGGCCATGCCGCGGCTGGAGCACCGCCTGGCCCGCAAGGCCCGCCGGCGCGGCCGCCGCATCCGGCAGCGCCCGCCGGCGGATCTGCATGCGCTGCGCAAGGCGGTGAAGAAGCTGCGCTACGGCGTCGAGGCCCTGGCGCCGCTGCACCGGCGCAAGCAGGCCCGCGCCTTCCTCGCCGGCTGCGCCGCCCTGCAGGCCGAACTCGGCCTGATGAACGATGCCGCGATGGCGGAGGCGATGGCCGGGCGCCTGGACGCCGCGGCGCCGGCCGAGGCCGTCGCCGCGCTGCGGGACTGGGCGGCGGCCCGCCAGGCCAAGGCGTTCGAGCGCATTCCGCGCGCCTGGCACCGCTTCAAGGCGTTGCCGCTGCCGGAGGCGGCGCGCGACTCGCCGGGCAGGGACGCTTCGGGCTAGGCTGCCGCCGGGGCAACGACCCCGGGAGGGGGAAGGCCATGGTCCGCCGTCGCAGCCTGCTGCTTGCCGCCCCGGCGGTCGCCCTCGGCGGGCATCCGGTGCGGGGCCAGGGATTTCCGGACCGGCCCGTCCGCCTCATCGTTCCCTACCCCGCCGGCGGCGGGCAGGACATCACCGCACGGATCATCGCGGAGCCGCTGCGTGCCGCCATCGGCCAGCCGGTCATCGTCGAGAACCGCTCCGGCGCCTCCGGCATGGTCGGGGCGCTGGCGGTGGTGCAGTCGCCGCCGGACGGGCTGACGCTGATGCTCGGCGGCTCCGGCGAGACCGCCATCAACCAGCACCTGTTCCGCGGCAGGATCAGCTACGACCCGCTGCGCGACCTGCGTCCCGTCATGGTCATGGTGAAGGTGCCGGTGGTGGTCATGGCCCATCCGCGGATGCCCTTCCGCAGCGTGCCGGAGCTGGTGGCGCATGCCCGCGCCCATCCGGGGGCGCTGAGCTATTCCTCCTCCGGCATCGGCAACCCGCAGCACCTCTCGGGCGCGCTGCTGAATCACATGGCCGGTATCGAGACGGTGCACATCCCTTATCGCGGCTCCGGCCCGGCGGTGGTCGACATCGCCGCGGGCCAGGTGCAATTCGGCTACAACAGCCTGGCCTCCGGCCTGGCGCTGATCCGGGAGGGCGCGATCCGCGCCATCCGCGTCACCTCGCGCGAGCGCATGCCGCAACTGCCGGAGGTGCCGGCCATCGCCGAGCACCCGCCGCTGGCGGCCTACGAGCTGGTGAATTTCTTCGGCCTGTTCCTGCCCGCGGCCGCGCCGGACGCGCTGGTCGAACGCCTGCACGGCATCGTCGCCGGCCTGCTGCGCGAGCCTGGGCTGCGGGCGGCCTATGCCGAGCAGGGGCTACTGGTCCAGGACATGGGTGCCGCGGAGTCGCGGCGCTTCGTCGCCGCTGAGTCCGAGAAATTCCGCCGCATCGTCGAGGCCGCCGGCATCTCGGCCGAGGGTTGAGGCAGTGCCGCGCGCGCGGTCAGTCGCGTGGGCCCAGCACCGCCATGACCGCGCTGACCCGGGCCACGCGCCGGCCATCGGCGAGCATCGTGCCTTCGGTGAAGCTCAGGTTGCGGCCGAGGCGGGAAACCTCGCAGCGCACCTCCAGCCAGCAGCCCTCGGGTGCCGGGGCGAGGTAGTCGACGGTCAGCGACACGGTGGTGAGGAAGTGGCGCGGCTTGCCCTGGCGTTCCCGCATCACCGCCACCGCATGGATCAGCCCGAGGTCGGCCAGGGTGGCGACGAAACCGCCATGCGCGGCGCCGGCCGAGTTGCAGTGCCGGTGCTGCAGCCGGATGCCGAGCGCGACCTGCGCCTCCTCGGCCCGGGACCAGAAGGGGCCGAGTTCCCTGGCATAGGGTCCGCCATGATGCGCCGGCAGATAGCCGTCCGGGACGGCGTCCGGGGGGGTGGGCTGTGGAATGACGGAGGTCTCCCTCGCCTCGGGCCGGCATGGCGGTGGCGGATGGGTGGCGGGAAGGGCGGGGCGGTCCTGACGGCGGCGCCCGATCGATAGACCCGCACCCGCCGCGGCCTCAACCCCCCTTGTCATCCGGCAAGCGGCCGGCGGGCCATGCCGTGGAGCCGGTCCCGGCGACGACAGACCGGGGCCAGGAGGGACGGTGCAGTCGGCCTTTAGGTCCTGTGGACTCTAGGGATTCCCGGATTGGCCGTG
>NZ_JAUFPN010000178.1 GCF_030409335.1 Paeniroseomonas aquatica | reverse complement strand
CCTGGCGCGCGGCCAGCAGCAGGCGCAGCTGCGCCCGGCGCCGCGGCCGCGCGCCGCGCCGGTGCGCGCCGCCCCCGCCGACGGCATCGTCCAGGCGGTGGAGGTCACCGGCAACCAGCGGATCGAGGCGGACACCATCCGCTCCTACATGCTGCTGCAGCCGGGCGACGGCTTCGACCCGGACCGGCTCGACCGCAGCCTGAAGTCGCTGTTCGCCACCGGCCTGTTCAAGGACGTGCAGATGCGGCGCGACGGCAACCGCGTGCTGGTGCAGGTGGTTGAGAACCCGATCGTCAATCGCGTCGCCTTCGAGGGCAACCGCAAGATCTCCGACGACGTGCTCGGCAAGGAGATCCAGATGCGCGGCCGGGCGGTCTTCACGCCGCAGGCGGTGCAGGCCGACCGGGCGCGGATCACCGAGCTCTATGCCCGCCGCGGCCGCTTCGCCGCGACCGTCGAGCCGAAGATCATCCAGCTCGAGCAGAACCGCGTCGACCTGGTCTACGAGATCCAGGAAGGCGAGGTGGCCCTGGTCGCCCGCATCAACTTCGTCGGCAACGCCGCCTATTCCGACAGCAAGCTGAAGGAGATCGTGGCGACCAAGGAGCAGGCCTGGTACCGCATCCTCTCCTCCTCCGACCAGTTCGACCCCGAGCGCCTGGCCTTCGACCGCGAGCTGCTGCGGCGCTACTACCTGCGCAACGGCTATGCCGACGTGCAGGTGACCAACGCCACCGCCGAGCTGGCCACCGACCGCACCGGCTTCTTCGTCACCTACGCGGTCGACGAGGGCGTGCGCTACCGCGTCGGCAAGGTGGAGGTGGTCTCCAACCTCCGCAACCTCGAGGCCGACAGCGTCCGCCGCCTGGTCGACGTCACCGAGGGCGACTGGTACGACGGCGACGTGGTCGAGCGCGTGGCCCAGGCGCTGCAGGATGCCGCCAACCTCCGCGGCTACCCCTTCGTCGACGTGCAGCCGCGCATTAACCGCAACCGCGAGGACCGCCGGGTCGACCTGACCTTCGAGATCAACGAGGCGCCGCGGGTCTATGTCGAGCGCATCGACATCGGCGGCAACACCCGGACCCAGGACCGGGTCATCCGCCGCGAGTTCCGCATCGCCGAGGGCGACGCCTTCAACGCCGCGCAGATCCGCCGCAGCCGCCAGCGCATCCGCGACCTCGGCTACTTCTCCGACGTGCAGGTGAACTCGGCGCCCGGCTCGGCGCCCGACCGCGCGGTGCTGAACACCCAGGTGACGGAGCGGGCGACCGGCGAGGTCTCGATCGGCGGCGGCTATTCCACGGATGCCGGCCTGCTGGCCGACGTCGGCCTGCGCGAGCGCAACCTGCTCGGCACCGGCATCGACGCCCGCATCAACGGCACGCTGGCGCAGCGCCGCAGCCAGGTCGACCTCTCGGTCACCGACCCCTACTTCCTCAACCGCAACCTCGCGGCCGGCATCGACATCTTCTACGTCCAGCGCAACCTGCTGAACATCGCCTCCTACCGCGAGCAGCGGCAGGGCTTCACCCTCCGCATGGGCTACGCCTTCAACGACCGGCTGCGGCAGACCTGGGCCTATACCCTGACCCAGCGCGAGATCACCGACATCGCCAGCACCGCGTCGCGCTTCGTGCGCGAGCAGGAGGGCAGCACCCTGCTGTCGCAGATCGGCCAGACCCTGACCTACGACCTGCGGGATTCGGTGGTCGATCCGCGGCGCGGCGCGGTGGTGCGGCTCGGCACCGACTTCGCCGGCCTCGGCGGCGACGTCGCCTATATCCGCGGCCGGCTGGACGGGACCTACTACATCCCGCTCGAATCGGTCTTCGGCGACCCGGACTACCTGCTCTCGGTCTCCGGCAGCGTCGGTTACCTCGAGACGCTGTTCGGCAAGAAGGACCGCATCATCGACCGCTTCTTCCTCGGCGGCGAGAACCTGCGCGGCTTCCGCATCGCCGGCGCCGGCCCCCGCGACACCGCGACGAGCGACAGCCTCGGCGGCCGCCTGCTGTGGACCCAGACGACCGAGATGCGCTACCCGCTGCCGCTGCCGGCCGAACTCGGGCTGGTCGGGCGCGCCTTCGTCGACGTCGGCTCACTGTCGCAGTCGGTCAAGGGCACCGGCATCGCCGACGACGCGACGCCGCGGGTCGGCGCCGGCGTCGGCGTCTCCTGGCGCAGCCCCTTCGGGCTGATCAACATCGACCTCGCCCAGGCGGTGGTGAAGCAGCGCTACGACGAGACGCAGGTCTTCCGCTTCGGCTTCGGCACCCGCTTCTGAGCGGCGGCGGCGGGACCGTCCCGGTTCCGCCCGCCGCGGCCACCCCGCACCCGACCCCGCTACCGACCTCTGGGATCTCCCTGCATATGCCAGCCTTCCGCGCTTCGCCCGCCTCGGCACTGCCCATCGTCGCCCTGGCGGCCTCGACCATGCTGTTCGGCTCCCTCGGCCCCGCCCTGGCCCAGCAGCAGGACCCCGGGTATTTCATCCCCGGCCAGGGCCAGCGCCCGGCCCAGCCGGCACAGCGCCCGGCCCAGCCGGCGCAGCGCCCGGCCCAGCCCGCCCAGCCGAACCGGCCGCGGACCGAGGCGCCGGCGCCGCTGCCGGCCGGCCAGCAGCCGCCCGACGCGGTCATCGGCATCGTCGACGTGCCGGAGATCCAGCGCGTCTCCACCGCCTTCAACCAGGTGCGGGACGAGATCGAGCGGCGCCGCGCCAAGCTGAACGACGATCTGCAGCGCGAGCAGAACAACTGGCGCGAGCAGCAGCAGCAGCTGGCCAACCAGCGCGCCAGCTTGGCGGCCGACCAGCTGCGCGAGCGCGAGCGCGGCCTGCAGGACCGCATCACCGACAGCCAGCGCATCTTCCGCGAGCGGTCGCGGACGATCGAGCAGGCGGCGCAGCAGGCGCTGGTCGAGATCGAGCAGGCGCTCGGCGTGGTGATCCGCCAGGTGGCGGCCAGCCGCAAGGTGAACCTGGTGCTGCCGCGGCCGCTGGTCATCTTCAACGACCCGCCCTTCGACCTGACCGAGGAGGTGGCGCAGCAGTTCAACAAGGTGCTCCGCAGCGTGAACATGCCGGCCGAGGCGACCGGCACCGAGCCGGGGGCCGGCGCGCCGCCGGCCGCGGCCCGCCCGGCCGCGCCGCCTGCGGCCCCCGCCACCCCGCCCCAGCGGCGCTGAGGGACAGGGGGCGGGTTTGGCGACGGATCCACGGTTTTTCGCCAGTGCCGGGCCGCAGCGCCTGGCCGATCTCGCCGCCGCGGCGGGGGGGCAGGCGGCGGGCGACCCGGAGCGGCGCTTCACCGGCGTCGCGCCGCTGCAGGCGGCCGGGCCCGATGACGTCAGCTTCCTCGACAACCGCAAGTACCTGCCGGCGCTGAAGGCGACCCGCGCCGGCGCCGTGGTGCTGGCCCCGGCGATGGCGGCGCAGGTGCCGCCCGGGACCATCGCCATCGTCGCCCCCGCGCCCTATCTCGGCTTCGCCCGGGTCGCCACGCTGTTCCACCCGGCGCCGCGGCCGGTGCCGGGCCGCCACCCGACCGCGGTGGTCGCCGACGACGCCGTCCTCGGCGAGGGCTGCGAGATCGGCCCCTATGCCGTGGTCGGCGCCGGGGCGCGGCTGGGGCGCGGCTGCATCCTGCACCCGCATGCGGTGGTCGGGCCGGGGGTGGAGCTCGGCGAGGACTGCCGGCTGCATGCCCACAGCAGCATCAGCCATGCGGTCGCCGGCCGCGGCGTGGTGCTGCATCCCGGCGCCCGGATCGGCCAGGAGGGCTTCGGCTTCGCGCCCACCGCGGACGGCCGGTTCGAGACCATGCCGCAGCTCGGCCGGGTGCTGCTGGGCGATAACGTGGAAGTGGGCGCCAATGCCTGCGTCGACCGGGGCAGCCAGGGCGATACGGTCATCGGGCCGGGCTCGCGTCTCGACAACCTGGTGCAGATCGGCCACAACGTGACCACCGGCCGGGGCTGCATCATCGTGGCGCTGGCGGGCATTTCCGGCTCCACGACACTGGGCGACTACGTGCAGCTCGCGGCCCAGGCGGGCATCGCCGGGCATCTCGAGATCGGCAGCGGCGCCCGGATCGGCGGACAGGCCGGGGTCATGGAGAATGTCCCGGCCAAGACGGATGTCATCGGCAGCCCGGCCTGGCCGGTGCGGGAATTCTGGCGGGCCATCGCGCGGCTGCGCAAGCTGGGCGCTCCCCCGGGGAAGCCCGCGGGCGGGCCCGACGGCAAGGATGAGGGGAAGGCGGGCTAGCGGATGGACGGCACCGAGGCAACGCAGGCGGAAACCGCCGCACCGGATCTGGTCGACACCTACGACATCGGGCAGATCATGCGGGCCATCCCGCATCGCTACCCCTTCCTGCTGGTCGACCGCGTGGTCGAGGTGGTGAAGAACGTCTCGGCGGTGGGCATCAAGAACGTCTCCATCAACGAGAATTTCTTCCAGGGCCATTTCCCGGAACACCCGGTGATGCCCGGCGTGCTCATCATCGAATGCATGGCCCAGACCGCGGCGGTGCTGGTGGTGGAAAGCCTCGGGCCGGATGCGCGTGGCAAGCTGGTCTATTTCATGACCATCGAGAACGCCAAGTTCCGCAAGCCGGTGGTGCCCGGCGACCAGATGCGGGTGCATGTGGTGCGCGAGAAGAAGCGCGGGAACATCTGGAAATTCCACGCCGAGGCGAAGGTGGATGGCAAGGTCGTCGCCGAGGCGAGCTATGCCGCGATGATCCTGGACCGCTGATCCCTTGACCGTCATTCACCCGAGCGCGCTGATCGCCCCCGACGCGACGATCGGCGCGGGCTGCCGGATCGGCCCCTTCTGCACCATCGGCCCTGAGGTCGTGCTGGAGGCCGGCGTCGAGCTGGTCTCGCATGTCGTGGTCGAGGGGATCACCCGGATCGGGGCGGATAGCCGCGTCCTGCCCTTCGCCAGCATCGGCACGCCGCCGCAGGATACCAAGTACAAGGGTGAGCCGACCCGCTGCGAGGTCGGCGCCCGGACCCTGGTGCGCGAAGGCGTCACCATCCACCGCGCCAGCGTCGGCGGCAGCGGCGTCACCACCGTCGGCGCCGGCTGCATGCTGATGGCCCAGGCCCATGTCGCGCACGACTGCCAGCTGGGGGAGGGCGTCGTCCTCGCCAACAACGTCATGCTCGGCGGCCATGTGCATGTCGCCGACGGCGCCTTCATCGGCGGCGGCGCCGCGGTCCACCAGACCGTGCGGATCGGCCGGCTGGCGATGGTCTCGGGCCTGGCCGGCGTCACCAACGACATCCCGCCCTTCGGCTATGTCTTCGGCCTGCCGGCGCGGCTGGTCGGCTTCAACAAGGTCGGGCTGCTGCGCCGCGGCGCGACGCGGGACCAGCTCCGGACCCTGCGCACCGCGAACAACCTGCTGTTCAAGGACCCCGGCGAATTCGCCGCCAAACTCGAACAGGCCGCCGCCCGCTGGGCGGAGGAGCCGCTGGTGATGGAGATCATCGCCTTCATCCGCGATGCGGCGCGGCGCCGCCAGCTGGTGCGTCCCGGCCGGATGGCCGCCCCCGAGCTCGGCGGCACCGACGAGGAGCCCGGGGACGGGCAATGACGCCTGACCTCGGCCCCCTGGGGCTGATCGCCGGTGGCGGCCAGATGCCGCACCGGGTCATCGCCGCCGCCCGCGCCTCGGGGCGGGAGGTCTTCGTGGTGGTGGTGGAAGGCTGGGCCGACCCGGCCGATTTCGCCGCCGTGCCGCACATCGTGGTCCGGGTCGGCGCCGGCGGCCATGCGATGGAGCAGTTCCGCGCCCATGGGGTCCGCCAGATCGTCATGTGCGGCCGCGCCAGCCGCCCCTCCTTCACCGCCATCCTGCCCGATGCCGGCATGGCCCGGATGCTGCTGCGGGTCGGCCGCGCCGCCTGGCAGGGCGACGACGGGCTGCTGAAGGCGGTGGTGCGCATCCTCGAGGAGGATGGCTACGAGGTGGTGCCCTCCCAGGCCATCGTCCGCGACATCCTGCCGGAAGCCGGCCAGCTCGGCGCCCTGGCGCCGGATGAGCGGGCGCGCGAGGATATCGGCCGCGGCATCGCCGTGGTGCGCGCCCTCGGCCGGGTCGATGTCGGGCAATGCGCGGTGGTGCAGCAGGGGCTGGTGCTGGGCGTCGAGGCGATCGAGGGCACCGACGCGCTGCTCGCGCGTTGCGCCGGGCTCAGGCGGGAAGGCCCCGGCGGGGTGCTGGTGAAGCTGGTGAAGCCGGGGCAGGATCGCCGGGTGGACTTGCCGACCATCGGCCCCGTCACCATCGAAGGGGCGGCGGCGGCCGGGCTCGCCGGCATCGCCATCGAGGCGGGCGGCACCATCGTGGTGGATCGGCCGGCGACCGTCGCGGCGGCGGATGCGGCGGGGCTCTTCCTCGTCGCGCTCAGTGCCGCCGAGCTGCAATCAACGGAGACGACGCCATGAGCAAATTCCTGCACACCATGCTTCGGGTCGGCAACCTCGACCGCAGCGTGAAATTCTACACCGAGCTGCTGGGCATGAAGGAGCTGCGCCGCCGCGACGTGCCGGACGGCAAGTACACGCTCTGCTTCCTCGGCTACGGCGAGGGCAATGCCGAGGGCCAGGGCGAGATCGAGCTGACCTACAACTACGGCACCGAGACCTACGAGCAGGGCAATGCCTTCGGCCACCTCGCGGTCGGCCTGCCGGACGTGGCGGCGGCCTGCGAGAAGGTCCGCAAGGGCGGCGGCAAGGTGACGCGGGAGGCCGGGCCGGTGAAGTTCGGCACCACCATCATCGCCTTCGTCGAGGACCCCGACGGCTACAAGATCGAGCTGATCGAGCGCTGAGCGCGGCGGGGCCCGGCGGGCCCCGCGGTGCAATTCGCCGCCCGCCGGGCGCGGCGGCGGCAACCTTCGGGCCCTGCCGCGCCTTGGTCGGGTGACGCCGCAGGGCCGGGCGGCCCCGGCCCCCGTCAGCGGAGCCACCCCCCAGGAATGATCCATGCCGGTTGACCCCCTCGGCGGCCTGAACGACGTCCTGCGCGGCGTCGAGAAGCTGGGCCGCGACCTGATCGGCCAGCCGCGCATCCGCCTCGCCGTCACCGGCCTGACCCGCGCGGGCAAGACCGTCTTCATCACCTCGCTCGTCGCCAATCTGCTGGCGGCCGGGCGCGGCAGGCGGACCCTGCCGCTGTTCGAGGCGGCGGCCGGCGGCCGGCTGCGCTCGGTCCGGCTGGTGCCCTCGGCCAGCGAGGCGCTGCCGCGCTTCGACGTGGAGGCGCATCTGGCGGCGCTGGCCGCCGATCCGCCGGCCTGGCCGGGGCGGACCGACGACCTCTCGACCCTCGAGCTGACCCTGGAGCTGGACCGGCCCGGGGCCTTCGGCGGCATGCTCGGCAGCCTGATCGGCAGCCGCACCGTCACCCTGGAGCTGCTGGACTACCCCGGCGAATGGCTGCTCGACCTGCCGATGCTCGACCAGGACTATGCCGCCTGGTCGGCCGAGACCCTGCGGCGGCTGCGGCGGGGCGAGCGGGCCGCGTCGGTGCGGGACTTCCTCGCCTGGGTCGAGGCGCTGCCGGCCGGCGCCACGGCCGACGAGAGCCTGGCCCGGCGCGGCCATGCGCTGTATCGCGACGCGCTGCGGGAGTGCCGGGACGGGCTCGGTTTCCGCTTCCTGCAGCCCGGGCGGGTGCTGAACCCGGGGCCGCGCGGGGAGACGCCGCTGCTCTGGTTCTTCCCGCTGCCGTACCCCTCCGGCGGCGGCCTCGCCAGCCTCATGGCGCAGCGCCACGCCGCCTATGTCGCGGCGCAGCGGGCCGAGTTCTTCGAGCCCTTCTTCCGCCGCTTCGACCGGCAGGCGGTGCTGGTCGACGTGCTCGGCGCGCTGCATGCGGGCCAGGCCGCCTTCGAGGATACCGCCGAGGCGCTGGCCGCCATCGCCGCGGCGTTGCGCTACGGCGGCGGCTGGTGGGACTGGCTGGTGGGTGCCGGCGTCGCCCGGGTGGCGTTCGCCGCGACCAAGGCGGACCACGTGCCGGGGCGGCAGCGGGATGCGCTGGCGGCGCTGCTCGGCACCCTGGTGGCGGCGCCGCAGGGGCGGGCGGCGGAGGCCGGGGTCGCCACCAGCGTGCATGCGCTGGCCTCGCTCCGCTGCACCGAGGATGCGGTGGCAACCCTCGACGGCCGGCCGGTCGCGGCGGTGCGTGGCACGCTGCTGGCCACCGGCCAGAGCGCCAAGGTCTATCCCGGCGAGATCCCGCTGCGGCCGCCCGAGCCCGGCTTCTGGGAGCACGGGTTCTTCGAGATGCCGGAATTCCAGCCGCCGAAGCTGGACGCGGCCGGCGGGTCGGGCGTTCCGCATCTCGGGCTGGATGCGCTGCTGGCGGCGCTGATCGGAGACCTGCTGTGAGCGATGCGCCGAAAGGACCACGGATCATCGTCGAGGATGCGGCGGTGGCGCCGCGGCTCGACTTCCAGTGGGAGCAGGCGGTGGTGCCGGTGGCCGCACCCAAGGTGCCCTCGCGCTGGTCCGGCCTCGGCCGGGCGGCGGCGGGGGCGGCGGTGCTGGGCCTCGGGCTGGCGGCGCTGGATGCGACCAATTTCGTCATCGACCAGTTCGGCCGCGGCCCGGTCCAGGGCTGGGCGACCGCGGGGGTGGTTGTCGCGGGCTTCGGCCTGCTGGCCTCCGGCGCCTGGCGGGAGGTGCGGGGGCTGTTCTCGATCCGCGCCGTCGAGCGGGCCCGGGCGGCCTTCGCGCGGGAGGACCTGCCGGCGGCGCGGGCCGAGGCGCTGCGCTGGGCCGGTGGCGTGGCCGAGGCGGCGTCCCTGCAGCCGGCGCTGCGCCAGGCCGGCAGCACCGGGGAGTTGCGGGCGCTGCTGGAGGGCGGGCCGCTGCTGGTGCTCGATGCCCAGGCGGTGGCGCTGGGCCGGGCGGCGGCGGTGCAATCCTTCGCGGTGACGGCGGTGAGCCCCTCGCCGGGGCTGGATGCGCTGGTCTTCACCTGGCGCGGGGTGCGACTGGTGCGGCAGGTGGCGGCGCTGCACGGGCTGCGGCCGGGGCTGCTCGGCACGATGGCGCTGCTGCGGCGGACGCTGCTGGATGCGGCGACGGTGGCGGCGACCGACGTGGCGGTGGATGCCGCGGCGCGGGCGCTGCTGTCGAACAAGCTGCTGGAGCAATTCGCCGGAGAAGCGGCGGCCGGAGCGGTGGCCGCACGCCGCATGCTGCGCCTGTCCAAGGTGGCGGCCGAGGCGTGCCGGATCGTACCGCCAACGCCTTAACTAACAGAAAGCGAAGGGGGCTCGGGGGAAGTGCCTTCCCCCGTCTTTCTTGCCTTACTCCGGCTTCACCCCCGCCCTGGTCAGCACCTCCCGCCACTGCGGAATCTCCCGCCGGATCTGCGCCGCGTACTCCTCCGGCCCGCTGGCGACGATGGTATAGCCCAGCGCCTCCAGCCGCGCCGCCGTGGCGGGTTCCCTGGCCGGTGCGACGATGGCCGCATGCAGCCGGGCCACCACCGCGGGCGGAACGCCGGCCGGCATGATGAAGCCCCACCAGCCCAGCGCATCCACCGCCGGCAGCCCGGCCTCGGCCATGGTCGGCACTTCCGGCAGCAGCTTGCTGCGCGCCGCGGCGACGATGGCGATGGGCCGCAGCTTGCCGCCCTGCACCTGGGCCAGGGCGGAGGAGATGGCGACGAAGCCGTAGCGCACGTCGCCGCTGACCAGGCCGGTGAGCTGCGGCCCGCCGCCGCGGTAGCCGACCAGGGTGATGGGCAGGCCGCTGGCGAGCTGGAACTGCACGGCGGTGAGGTGGGTCGGCGCGCCGATGCCGCCATGGGAGATGCCGAGGCCGCCGCTTTCGGCCTTCGCCTCCGCCAGCACCTGCTGCACCGTCCGCGCCGGGGCATCCGGATGGGCCAGCAGCAGCGCCGGGGCGGTCACCGCCAGGCCCAGGGCGCCGATGTCGCGCTCGGTGTCGTAGGGCAGCTTGGCTGCCAGCAGGTAGGGGTTCAGCACCAGCGCGTTGTCGGCGGTGCCGATGGTGCTGCCGTCGGGCGGCGCGGCGATGAGCTGCTGGGTGGCGGGGACGGTGGCGCCGCCGCCGCGGTTCTCGACCACGAAGGAGAGGCCGCTGATCTCGCCGGCGCGCTGGGCCAGGATGCGGGCCACGAGGTCGCTGCTGCCGCCGGGCCCGTAGGGCACGATGACGCGGACCGGGCGGCCGGCGGGTTGCGCCAGCGCTGGCGCCGCCAGCAGCAGGCTGCCGCCGAGCAGGCTGCGGCGCTGCATGGCGTCAGCCCTCCAGCCGGACATTGGCGATGCGGGCGACCTCGCGCCATTGCGCGATCTCCCGCCGGACGAAGGCGCCGAATTCCTCCGGCGTGCCGGGGGCGGCGGTGCCGCCCAGCTCGAGGAAGCGGGCCTGCACGGCGGGCTGGCGCAGGATGGCGCCGACATCGGCGTTGACCTTCTGGATGATCGCCTCGGGCGTGCCGGCCGGGGCGCAGAGCCCGGTCCAGCCATAGGCGCCGTAGCCCGGCGCGACCGTCTCGGCGATGGTCGGCACATCCGGCAATTGCGGCGCGCGCTCGGGCGTGGTGACGGCGATGGGGATGACCTTGCCGGCCTGGATATGGGGCAGGGCGGAGGCGACGCTGTCGACCATCAGCTTGACGTTGCCCGAGAGCAGGTCGGCCATGGCCGGGCCGCTGCCGCGGTAGTGCACCATGTTGAGCCGGATGCCGGTGCGGTGGACAAACAGCTCGGCCGACATGTGCTGGCTGGTGGCGGGGCCGGCGGTGGCGAGGTCGATGGCGCCGGGGGCGGCCTTGGCGGCGGCGACGATCTCGGCGGCGGTCTTCATGCCGAGCGAGGGATGCGCCACGATCAGCAGCGGCAGCACCACGACGTTGGTGATGAAGGCGAAGTCCTTTTCGGCGTCATAGGGCAGCCGCGGCAGGACGGAAGGGTTGACGCCGAGCGTGCCGGAGGTGCCGGCGGTCAGCGTATAGCCATCGGGGGCCGCCCGCGCGCCCGCTTCCAGCGCCGGGGCGCCGGCGCCGCCGCCGCGATTCTCGACAACGACGCGCTGCGGCCAGCGACGCGACAATTCATCGGCGTAGACCCGCGTGAAGATGTCGGCGGCCTGGCCGGGCGGGAAGGGGACGATGATGCGCACCGGCCGTTCGGGCCAGGACCCTTGTGCGCGAACCGCCGGGGCCGCGAGCACGGCAGCCGTGGCGAGCAGCGCGCGCCGGGTGATGATGGACATGGGGGTTCCTCCGTTGGCCCTGGGCGGGGCTTTGCCGCAGGATAGGGGCCAATCGGCACAGGGGGAATGCACATGGCCAGCAACACGGTACGGATCGCGGTCCTGCCCGGCGACGGCATCGGCACCGAGGTGACGGAGGCGACGCTCGGCGTGCTGGAGCCGCTGGCGAAGCGCCACGGCATCGGGATCAGTACGGAGACGCTGGCGGCCGGCGCCTTCCACTACCAGGCGACCGGCGATGCCTTCCCCGAGGCCAGCTTCCGCGCCGCCGAGGCCGCGGATGCCATCCTGCTCGGCGCCATGGGCTGGCCCGGCATCCGCAAGGCGGATGGCACCGAGATCGCGCCGCAGCTCGACCTGCGCTTCCGCCTCAAGCTCTATGCCGGGGTGCGGCCGGTCCGCGCCATCCCCGGCGTGCCGGTGGCGCTGGCCGATCCGCGCGCGGCGGGGATCGACTTCGTGCTCATCCGCGAGAGCACGGAGGGGCTGTTCCATTCCAGCGGCAAGGGATTGGTCACTGAGGACTACGCCGAGGAGACGCTGCGCATCACCCGCGCCACGACCGAGAAGCTCTCCCGCTTCGCCTTCCGCCTGGCCGAGCGGCGCGCGGCGAAGCGCGGCCGGAAGGGTCGCGTCACGCTGGTGGACAAGGCCAATGTCTTCCGCGCCTTCGCCTTCATGCGCGGCGTCTTCGACGGCGTGGCGCGCGAATTCCCGGCGGTGGAGTCGGCGCATCACTACGTCGATGCCATGGCGCTCGACCTGGTGCGCCACCCCTGGGCCTTCGACGTGCTGCCGACCGAGAACATGTTCGGCGACATCCTCTCGGACCTCGCGGCCGGGCTGGTGGGCGGGATGGGCTTCTCGCCCAGCGCCGACATCGGCGACGACCACGCGGTCTTCCAGCCGGCGCATGGCACGGCGCCGGATATCGCCGGGAAGGGCATCGCCAACCCGACCGCGACCCTGCTCTCGGCGGCGATGATGCTGGACTGGCTGGCGGCGCGCGGCGCCGGGCAGGGCTTCGCCGATGCGGCGGCGGAGCTGGAGGCGGCGGTGGACGGCGCCTTCGCCGCTGGCCTCCGCACCGCGGATATCGGTGGTCCCGATGGGACGGCGGCGGTCGCCAGGGCCGTCGCCGCCCGCTTCGGCGCGTGATCTCCCGCCGGGCGCTGCTGCAGGGGGTGGGCGCGCCCGGCGGTCTGCCGGCGGCGATCGCCACCCTGGCGGCGCTCGGCCGGCTGCCGGCGGCGCCGGCGCGGGCGGCGGCGCCGGTGCTGCCGCGCGGCGACCGCCGGGTCATCGTCATCGGCGCCGGCATCGTCGGGCTGGTCGCGGCCCATGAGATGCGGCGCGCCGGCTGGTCGGTGCGCGTGCTGGAAGCCGCCGACCGCGCCGGCGGCCGCTGCCTGACCCTCCGGGCCGGCGACACGGTGCGGGAGAGCGGGGCGCCGCCGCAGCGCGTGGCCTGGGAGGCCGCGCCGCACCTCTACTTCAACCCCGGCCCGGCCCGCATCCCGCACCACCACCGCGGCATCCTCGGCTATTGCCGCGCGCTCGGCGTGCCGCTGGAGGTGCAGGTGAACGAGAACCGCGCCGCGCTGCTGCAATCCTCCGCCGGCCCGGTGCCGCAGCGGCGGGTGCAGGCGGATCTGCGCGGCCTCGTCGCCGAGCTCGCCGCCAAGGGGCTGGAACGCGGCACGGCGGAGGCGCCGCTGGGCGAGGCCGACCTCGAGGCGCTGCGCGCCATGCTGCGCCGCTTCGGCGCGCTGGGGGCCGACCACCGCTACCACGGCAGCAGCCGCGCCGGCTGGGCGAGCCCGCCGGGCGCCGGGCTCGAGGCGCCGCGCGCCATGGTGCCGCTCGATCCCCGGCTGCTGCTGGAGCCGACGCTCTGGGCCGGGGCCGCCTTCGCCGAGGGCATCGACTATGCCGCCACCATGCTGCAGCCGGTGGGCGGCATGGACCGCATCGCCGCCGCCCTGGCCACGGCATTGGGCGATGCGCTGGTGCTGGGCGCCGAGGTCGTCTCGCTCCGCCGCACCGAAGCCGGCGCCCGGGTGCGCTGGCAGGGCGCCGATGGTCCGCACGAGGAGGAGGCCGCCCAGGTCCTCGTCACCCTGCCGGCGCCGCTGCTGGCGCGGCTCGACACCGACCTGCCGGCGGCGCGCCGCGCCGGCCTCGCCGCGCTGCACTACTCCTCCGCCGCCAAGCTTGCCTTCCACTGCGCGCGGCGCTTCTGGGAGGAGGACCACGCCATCTACGGCGGCATCTCCTGGACCCCCGGGGATGCGACGCAGCTCTGGTACCCCTCGCACGGCTTCCACGCCGAGGGCGGCATCCTGACCGGCGCCTACATCTGGGACGACGAGCTGGGCGCGCGCTTTGCCGCGCGCAGCCCGGCCGCACGCGCCGCTGCCGTCGCCGCCGATGGCGAGGCGCTGCATCCGGGCCTGGGGCGGGAGGTGGCGGCGCCCGTCTCCGTCGCCTGGTCGCGCCTGCCGCGGGCCGGCGGCGCCTGGGCGGAATGGACCGCGGCGCAGCGCCGCGCCCTCTACCCGCTGCTGCGCGCGCCCGAGGGCCCCTACCACTTCGCCGGCGAATACCTCTCCTGGCTCACCGGCTGGCAGGAGGGGGCGGTGCTCTCGGCCTGGGCCGCGCTGGAGGGGATGGGCTGAGCGGTCAGCGCTGGCCCAGCAGCGCCGCCACGCCGGCATCGAGGATCCGCTCCGGCGGCGGGGCGCCGCTGCCCGGGGCCGGCATGCCGGCCCGCTCGAGCATCGCCACCCCGTGCGACAGGGCCCAGATCTGCAGCGCCACCAGCCGCGGGTCGGCGACGCCGGCCGGCAGCACGCCGGCCACGGCATGGGCCAGCCCCTCGAAGGGGCCGCCGGGAGTGGCCTCGGCCGGGGCCGCCTCGGCCGGGCGGAAGGCGAACATGGCGGCGTAGTAGCCCGGCTCCTCCCGCGCGAAGGCGAGGTAGGCCGGGCCCAGGCCGGCCAGCGCCTCGGCCGGCGCGCCGGCCCCGGCGGCGGCGGCCTGCAGGTGCCGCCCGAAGGCCGCGAAGCCGCGCCGGCAGAGCTCGGCCAGCACCTCGTCGCGGTCGCGGAAATGGCGATAGGGCGCGGAGGGCGAGACGCCGGCGCGGCGCGCCGCCTCGGTCAGGGTGAAGCCCTGCGGGCCGCGTTCCGCGACCAGGGCGCGGGCGGCCTCCAGCAGGGCCTCCCGCAGGTTGCCATGGTGGTAGCCGCGTCTCGGGGCCGATTCGAGGGAAGGGTCCGCTGCCATGGCGGCAGAGAAGCGGCTCGGTCCTGTAACCGCAAGTCCCACCCCGCGGTCGTTTCGTGCGGATTGGGACGTTCGCGAGGCCTCAGCCGATCGCCGCCAGCATCCGGGCGAGCTCGGCGGGCGCCGTCACCATGGCGTCGTGGCCGGTGGCGATCTCCTGCCAGGTCCAGTCCGGTCGCGCCCGCACCCAGTCCCGTGCCCAGTCGAGCGGCGCGTACCAGGGGGCGGAGCAGGCGATGTAGGTGCAGGGCAGGCCGTTGCCGGGCGGTGCGCCCAGCCGCAGCGGGGTGCGGTAGGTCCCGGCCGGATGCGGGGTCAGCCGCCGCCGCACCCAGGGGGCGAGGGGGTGGTCCTCGGGCACGCCGAAGGCGTTGACCGGCGGCGGCGGCGCCACCAGCCCGGCGCCCTGCTCGGCCACCAGCCGGCGGCGCTCGGCCGCGACCTCGGGCCGCATCCGGCCCCAGGGCGTCTGGCCATCCTCGAGGATCATGGCATCGAGGTAGACCAGGTGGCGGATGCGGCCGGGGACGCGGTCGGCGGCGCCCGAGACGGCATTGCCGCCGAAGCTGTGGCCGACCAGCACCACATCCTCCAGCTCCTCCGCCTCGAGGTGCTGGACCAGGTCCTCGACGAAGGTGTCCATCGTGATCTGGGCCGAGAGCAGGTGCCGGCGCTCGCCGAGGCCGGTCTGGGTCGGCGTGGTCACCCCATGGCCGGCGGCCCGCAGCAGCGCCGCCACCTCCCGCCAGCACCAGGCGCCGTGGAAGGCGCCGTGCAGCAGCACGTAGGTCTTGCCGGCCATCGTCTTGCTCCCCGCTTGTGCCGGGGGAGGCTATCAGAAGTCGACGGAGAGGATCACCTTGCCGGCCCAGCGGTCGCTGGCATGGGTCAGCCCGTGGCCGAGGCCGACATGCAAGGCGAAGCGGTTGGTCAGCTTGACGTCGGTGGTGACGAAGAGCTGGTGCGCCTGGCCGCGCGGCGCCTCGGGCCGGTCGAAGCGGCCGAAATCCATGTAGTGCTCGAGGCCGAGCCAGACGATGTCGGACACCTGCCGCACGCCGCGCACCGCCGGGGCGAAGATCGCGCCGCCACGGCCCAGCGGCATCTCGACCGCCGGGTTGAGGATGAGCTGCCAGCGCCCGGTCCGCAGGTCGATGATCGGCCGCAGCGTCACCGCCCAGTCGGCCTCGGAGAAGCGGGCGGACTGGTGGCGCAGCTCGACGTCCAGGCCATAGGCGAAGGGCCGGTCGGCGGCGCCGGGGCTGACGAAGGTGTTCCGGACCTTGAAGCCGCCGCCGTAGATGTCGCCGGTGAATTCGCGGGCGACCGGCAGGAAGACCGCGATCTCGTGCCAGGGGGCGGTGGGAAAACCGATCTCGGGGGTGAGGAGCATGCCGTTGCGCGGCGCCCCGGCCTCGCGCGGGCTGTCCAGCCGGCCGCGGCGGCCGAGATTGTAGTGCAGGTTGAAGTCGACCGCGCCCGGTTCGCCGATGCGGCCGTCGAAGATCTGGAACTCGTCGAAGCCGGCCGCGGCGGCGGGCCTGGCACCGAGGCCCGCGGCAAGGATGAGCAGTGAAGCAAGCAGTCGGCGCATAAGGGTCCCTCCGGCGCCGCACCGTGCCGCATCTGGGATGGTACGCCAACCTCGGCCGGCCAGGGTCCCGGCGCCGGCCGATGCCTCAGGGCGCGATCACCGCCCAGGTTGTCGTGACATGCACGGCGATGGCGTCGCTGCCCTCGGCCCGCAGCATGATGTCGCCGAAGACCATGCGGCGGCCGCGCTTGACGATGCGCGCCTCGGCCAGCACCGGGCCCGAGCCCGCCGGGCGGAGGAAATTGACCGTCATGGACGACGTCACGCTCTCGTCCTTCCCGCCGGTGACCGAGAGGAGGGCCGCCCACATCGCCACGTCGGCCAGCCCCATCAGCGCCGGGCCGGAGACGGTATTGCCCGGGCGCAGCAGCAGCGGCTGCGCCGGCAGCCGCACCACCGCGACGCCATCGGCGGCCGAGATCACCTCGACCCCCCAAGCCCCGGCCAGCGGCACGCCGCGATGGATGATGGCCTGCATCTCGGCCAAGCTCGGCGTTTGCATCAGCGTCCTTCCAACACCCGGCCCAGGAAAACACGACCCAGGCAGGGATTGCGGCCGAACCAATAGCAGAGCTCGGCCGGGCGGGTGACCCCGAACAGCGCCAGGTCGCAGCGGAGCCCCGGCGCCAGCCGGCCGCGGTCGGCCAGCCCCAGCGCCGCCGCGGCCTCGACCGTGACGCCGCGCAGCGCCTCGGCCACCGTCAGCCGGAACAGGGTGCAGCCGAGGTTCAGCATCAGCAGCAGCGACTGCGCCGGGGAGGAGCCGGGGTTCATGTCCGTGGCGAGGGCCATCCGGACGCCTGCGGCGCGCATGGCGGCGATATCCGGCATGGCCGCCTCCCGCAGGAAGTAGGTGGCGCCGGGCAGAAGCACCGCGACGGTGCCGGCCGCGCCCATGGCGGCGAGGCCGGCCGCATCGGCCCGCTCCAGGTGATCCACCGAGAGCGCGCCGTGCCGGGCGCCGAGGGCGGCGCTGCCCATGTCGGCGTGCTGGTCGCCGTGCAGCTTGAACGGCAGGCCGGCCCGCCGCGCCGCCGCGATCACCAGCAGGGTGTCGGCATCGTCGAAGGCGAGCCGGTCGTGGAAGACATCGACGGCATCGGCGAGGCCGGCGGCGGCGGGGATGATCTCCTCGGCCACCAGCCGGGCGTAGTCGCCCCGGCGCCCGGCGTAGTCCGGCGGCACCGCATGGGCGGCCAGCAGCGTTGTCACCACCGAGACCGGCAGCAGCTCCGCGATCCGCCGGGCGACGCGGAGCTGGCGCAGCTCGGCCGCCTGCTCCAGCCCGTAGCCGGACTTGATCTCGAGCGTGGTGACGCCCTCGGCCAGCAGCGCCCGGGCGCGGGGCAGGGCGGCGGCGAGCAGCGTCGCCTCATCGGCCGCGCGGGTGGCGCGCATGGTCGAGAGGATGCCGCCCCCCGCGGCCAGGATGGCGGCGTAGTCCTCGCCGGCCAGCCGCCGCTCGAACTCGTCCGCGCGGTCGCCGCCGAAGACCAGGTGGGTGTGGCAGTCGATCAGCCCGGGCAGGATCCAGGTGCCGGCGCAGTCGATGGTCTCGGCGGCCGGGCCGGGCAGGGCGGCGCGCGGGCCGACCCAGGCGATGCGGCCGCCCCGCGCGGCGACGGCGCCATCCTCGATCACTCCGAGGCCGGGGCCATCCATGGTGGCGAGGTTCGCGTTCAGCCAGACGCGGTCGAAGGGGGCGCTCATGCCTCGCCCCAGGCGACCAGCGCGGCGAAGCGCCCGCGCTCCACCAGCGCCTGCACCGCGGCGATGTCGGGCGCCATCGCCCGGTCGGCGTCCCAGGCGGCGGCGACGCCGCGCACCAGCCCATGCGCGGCCTCGAGCGGCGGCGCGCTCTGCAGGGGTCGGTGGAATTCGAGGCCCTGGGCGGCGGCGAGCAATTCGATGGCGAGGATCGCCGCCAGGTTCTCCGCCATGTCGTGCAGCCGCAGCGCGGCGCCGGTCGCCATGCTGACGTGGTCCTCCTGGTTGGCGCTGGTCGGGATGCTGTCGGTGCTGCGCGGCGCGGCCAGGGCGCGATTCTCGGCGACCAGCGCGGCGGCGGTGACCTGGGCGATCATGAAGCCGGAGTTGAGCCCGCCGTCCCGCACCAGGAAGGCCGGCAGGCCGGAGAGCACGGGGTCCACCAGCAGGGCGATGCGGCGTTCGGCGATGGCGCCGAGCTCGGCCAGCGCCAGGGCCATGGCATCGGCGGCGAAGGCGACCGGCTCGGCGTGGAAATTGCCGCCCGACAGCACCTCCGCGCCGATCACCAGCGGATTGTCGGTGACGGCATTGGCCTCGCGTTCCAGCACCTGCGCCGCATGGCCCAGCAGGTCGAGGCAGGCGCCGGCCACCTGCGGCTGGCAGCGCAGCGAATAGGGGTCCTGCACCCGCGGGTCGCCGTCGCGGTGGCTGTCGCGGATGGCGCTGCCGGCGAGCAGCGCCCGCAGCGCGGCGGCGACGCGAATCTGCCCGGGCTGGCCGCGCAGCGCATGGATGCGGGCATCGAAGGGGGTGTCGCTGCCGCGCGCCGCATCGACCGAGAGCGCGCCGGCGACCAGCGACGTCGCCAGCAGGTCCTCCGCCGCGAACAGCGCCGCCAGCGCCAGGGCGGTGCTGACCTGGGTGCCGTTCAGCAGCGCCAGCCCCTCCTTCGGGCCGAGGGCCAGCGGCGCGAGGCCGGCACGGGCCAGCGCCTCGGCGCCGGGCAGCACGGCCTCGCCGACGAAGGCCTCGCCCTCGCCGATCAGCACCAGGGCGAGATGCGCCAGCGGCGCCAGGTCGCCGGAGGCGCCGACCGAGCCGCGCGCCGGGATCGCCGGCAGGACATCGGCGGCGAGCAGCGCCAGCAGCGCCTCGACCGTGGCCGGCGCCACGCCGGAGGCGCCGCGCGCCAGGGACAGCGCCTTCAGCGCCAGGATAAGCCGCACCACCGGCCGCGGCAGCAGCGGCCCGACCCCGGCGGCATGGCTGCGCACCAGGTTGAGCTGCAGCTGCGCCAGCTTCTCCGCCGGGATGCGGGTGCCGGCCAGCTTGCCGAAGCCGGTGTTGACGCCGTAGATCGCCTCGCCGGTCGCCATCCGGGCGGCCAGCGCGGCGGCCGAGGCCTCGACCGGGCCGCGCCAATCCGCGGGCAGGGCCAGCGGCCCGCCCTCCATCACCGCGCGCAGCGCCGGCAGGGTGGCGAAGCCGGGCGCGATCACCGGCCGATCATGGGCAGGTCCAGCCCATGCTCCCGCGCGCAGTCGATCGCCGTCTCGTAGCCGGCGTCGGCGTGGCGCATGACCCCGGTCGCCGGGTCGTTCCACAGGACACGCCTGAGCCGCCGCGCGGCATCCGGCGTGCCGTCGGCCACGATGACCATCCCCGCGTGCTGGGAGAAGCCCATGCCGACGCCGCCGCCGTGGTGGATCGAGACCCAGGTCGCCCCGCTCGCGGTGTTCAGCAACGCGTTGAGCAGGGGCCAGTCGGAGACGGCGTCCGAGCCGTCCCGCATCGCCTCGGTCTCCCGGTTCGGCGAGGCGACGCTGCCGCTGTCCAGGTGGTCGCGGCCGATGACGATGGGGCCGATCTCGCCGCGCGCCACCATCTCGTTGAAGGCGAGGCCGAGCCTGTCCCTGACGCCGAGCCCGACCCAGCAGATGCGCGCCGGCAGGCCCTGGAAGCTGATCCGGGCGCGGGCCATGTCGAGCCAGCGGTGCAGGTGGGCGTCGTCGGGGATGAGTTCGCGCACCTTGGCGTCGGTCCGGTAGATGTCCTCGGGGTCACCGCTCAGCGCCGCCCAGCGGAAGGGGCCGATGCCGCGGCAGAACAGCGGGCGGATATAGGCCGGGACGAAGCCGGGGAAGCCGAAGGCACCGGTGAGGCCTTCCTCCTTGGCCATCTGCCGGATGTTGTTGCCGTAGTCGACCACCTGGGCGCCGCGGGCCTGGAAATCCAGCATGGCCTGGACCTGCGCCACCATGCTGCGCTTGGCCGCGGCGGCGACGGCGGCCGGGTCGCGCTCCCGCAGCTCCGCCCATTTCGCCAGGGTCCAGCCGGCGGGGAGGTAGCCATTGGCCGGGTCGTGCGCGCTGGTCTGGTCGGTGACGATGTCCGGCACCACGCCGCGGCGGACCAGCTCGGGGAAGACCTCCGCCGCGTTGCCGAGCAGGCCGACGCTGATGGCGCGGCGCTCGTCGCAGGCGCGGCGGATCATGGCGAGGGCGGCATCCAGGTCGTCTGCCTTGTGGTCGAGGTACTTCGTCTCCAGCCGCTTCTCGATGCTGGATGGCTGGCACTCCACCGCCAGGACGCAGGCCCCGGCGAAGACGCCGGCCAGCGGCTGCGCCCCGCCCATGCCGCCGAGCCCGCCGGTCAGGATCCAGCGCCCGGCGAGGTCGCCGCCGAAATGCTGCCGGCCGCACTCGGCGAAGGTCTCGTAGGTGCCCTGCACGATCCCCTGGGAGCCGATGTAGATCCAGGACCCCGCGGTCATCTGGCCGTACATCATCAGGCCGCGGCGATCGAGCTCGGAGAAATGCTCCCAGCTCGCCCAGCGGGGGACGAGGTTGGAATTGGCGATCAGCACCCGCGGCGCGTCGGCATGGGTCTCGAAGACGCCGACCGGCTTGCCGGACTGCACCAGCAGGGTCTGGTCCTCGCGCAGCCGGCGGAGCGTCTCGACGATGCGCTCGTAGCTGGCCCAGTCCCGCGCCGCCCGGCCGATGCCGCCGTAGACCACCAGCTCCCCGGGCTTTTCCGCCACCTCGGCGTCGAGGTTGTTCATCAGCATCCGGAGCGGCGCCTCGGTGGTCCAGGCGAGCGCGGATTTCCCGAGGCCGCGCGGCGCGCGGATGGCGGGGGCATTGCGGAAGCGGTCCGGGGCGAGGGTCATGCCGGCAGACTACGGCGCCGGCCGTCCCGCGTCATCGGTCCCGACGCCGCCAGCCGGAGACCTGCAGCACCAGCCAGCAGCCCATGGCCCAGGCGGCGCCGAGGCACCAGCCGGCCAGCACGTCGGTCGGCCAGTGCACCCCGAGGTAGACCCGGCTGGCGCCGATCAGCAGCACCAGCAGCACCGCGGCCCCCATGATGTAGCCCTGCTGCCGCCGCTGCGCCGCCGCCCCGGCCAGCAGCGCGCCGAGCGTCAGGTAGCCAACCGCCGAGAGCATGGCATGGCCGCTCGGGAAGCTCAGCGTCTGCACGTCGACCAGATGCGCGACCAGCGCCGGGCGCGGCCGGTCGAAGCCCTGCTTCAGCAGGGTGTTCAGCAGCAGCCCGCCCGGCAGCGAGACCAGCAGCAGCAGCGCCGCCCGGCCCTGCCGGGCCAGCAGCAGGTAGCCCAGCGCGACCAGGGACAGCAGCCCGAGCACCGGGATGCCGCCGAGCGCCGTCAGGTCCCGCATCGCAAGCGCCAGCCAGGGCGGGCCGATCGGCTGGGCCGCGTCGCCCGGCTGGCGCAGCGCCAGCATCAGGGCCTCGTCGAAGCGGTGCTCGCCATCCTCCAGCATGTCGGCCAGCAGGGCGAAGCCGAGCAGGCCGGCGGCGCAGACCGCCAGCGCCAGCAGCGGCACCGCCTGCCCCGCCGCCAGCCGCAGCAGGCGGCGGGGCAGGGGAGGCCGGAAGGGAAGGGGCGTGCGGTCCATGCGGCGGCGATCCTCCTGCGGGTCCGGGCGCAACCCATGGGCGGTTCGGCGGTTGCATGCGCGCAACAGCCGTTGGGGGCCGACCCATTTCCGAAGCGACCAGAGCCGCGGCGATGCCGGGCGGCCATGCCCTGCTGATCGTCAACCGCCACGCCCGCAACGGCGCCGAATCCGCCGCCGCGGCCCGCGCCGCCCTGGTGGAGGCCGGCCTCACGGTCGCGGAATTCGAGGCGCCGGCGGGCATGTCCTGCACCGAGGCGATCCTGGCCGGCACCGCCGGCGGCGACGTCGACCGGGTGGTGGTCGGCGGCGGCGACGGCACCCTGAACGGCGCCATCCCCGGGCTGCTGCAGGTCGGCCTGCCGCTCGGCATCCTGCCGCTCGGCACCGCCAACGACCTGGCCCGCAGCCTTGGCATCCCGCTCGACCTGGAGGCGGCGGCGCAGGTCATCGCCACCGAGGCGGCGCGGCCGATCGACCTCGGCGAGGTGAACGGCCACCGCTATTTCAACGTCGCCAGCATCGGCTTCAGCGCCGAGCTGGCCAAGGAGATGAAGGCCGAGGCCAAGCGCCGCTGGGGCAAGCTCGGCTACGCCATCGCCGCCTTCGGCCTGCTGCGCCGCGCCCGGCCCTTCACCGCGACGCTGATCCACGACGGCCAGGTGAAGCGGATCAGGACCATCCAGGTCTCGGTCGGCAACGGCAAGCACCACGGCGGCGGCATGACGGTGGCCGAGGACGCCCGGCCGGACGATGGGGTCTTCGACGTCTACAGCCTTGAGGTCGAGCACTGGTGGCGGCTGGTGGCGCTGCTGCCCTGGCTGCGCAGCGGCACCCAGGGGCGCTGGAAGGACGTGCGGGCCTTCCGCACCACGGCGCTGGAGCTGCGCACCCGGCGGCCGCGGGCGGTGAACACCGATGGCGAGCTGACCACCCATACCCCGGCGGTGTTCCGGCTGCACCCGGCGGCGCTGCGGGTCTTCGCCCCGCCGCCCGCGGCCTGACCGGCGGCGGGCGCATCCGGCATTCCGCCGGGGCGCCGGCCCCGGCATGATGCGGCATGCCCGCATTCCTCGCCCCCGCCGCCCTGCTGCCCGATGGCTGGGCCGCGGATGTCCTGATCACCGCCGATGCCGCCGGCTGGATCACCGCCGTCCGGCCCGGCATGGCCCCGGGCGCCGCCGGCGGTCCGGTCCGGCGGCTGCGCGGCGCCGTCGTCCCCGGGGTGCCGAACCTGCACTCCCACGCCTTCCAGCGCGCCATGGCCGGCGCCACCGAACGCCGCAGCCCGGCCGGGCAGGACAGCTTCTGGAGCTGGCGGGAGGTGATGTACCGCTTCGCCGCGCGGCTCGGCCCGGCCGAGGTCGAGGCGGTCGCGGCGCAGCTCTGCGTCGAGCTGCTGGAAGGCGGCTTCACCGGCCTCGCCGAGTTCCACTACCTGCACCACGCCCCCGACGGCACGCCCTATGCCGAGCCGGCCGAGCTGCTGCTGCGGCACCTCGCGGCGGCGCGGCGGACCGGCATGGGCATCACCCTGCTGCCGGTGCTGTACCGCCACGGCGGCATCTTCGGCCTGGCCCCGGCGGCGGGGCAGCGGCGCTTCCTGAACGACCTCGACCCGTACCTCCGGATCGTCGCCACGGCGCGGGCGGCGGTGGCGGGGGATCCCCAGGCCGCCGTCGGTATCGCCCCGCACAGCCTGCGCGCGGTCACCCCGGCGATGCTGGCGGCGCTGGCCGGGGAGGACGGGCCGCTGCACATCCATGTCGCGGAGCAGCCGCGCGAGGTGGCGGAATGCCTGGCCGCCACCGGCGCCCGGCCGGTCGAGTGGCTGCTGGCCAACCTGCCGGTCGGGCCGCGCTGGTGCCTGGTGCACGCCACCCACATGACCGCGGCCGAGACCGCCGCCCTGGCCGCGACCGGGGCGGTCGCCGGGCTCTGCCCCACCACCGAGGCCTCGCTCGGCGACGGGGTCTTCCCGCTGGCCGAATTCCTGGCCGCCGGCGGCCGCTTCGGCATCGGCACCGATAGCCATGTCGGCACCGCGGCCCGGGACGAGCTGCGGCTGCTCGAGACCGGCCAGCGCCTGCTGCGGCAGTCCCGCGCCGTCGCGGCGACCGAGGCCTCGCCGCATCCCGGGCGGCGGCTGCTGGAGGCCGCGCTGGCCGGCGGCGCCCGGGCGATGGGCCGGCCGGTCGGGGCGATCGCCCCCGGGCTGCGCTGCGACCTGGTGGAGTTGGACACCGAGCACCCCTCGCTGGCCGGTCATTCCGGGGATACCCTGCTGGACGCCTGGGTCTTCTCCGGCCAGCACAACCCCATCCGCACCGTCGTCGCCGGCGGCCGGGCGGTGGTGGAGGCGGGGCGGCACCTGCTCGGGCGCGAGATCGCCGAGGAATTCGCCGCGGTGATGCGGAGGCTGCTGGCATGAGCGAAGGGATGTTGCGGGGCAAGGTCGCCCTGGTCACCGGCGGCAGCCGCGGGATCGGCCGGGCGATCGCCCTGGCCTTCGCCGAGGCCGGCGCCGACGTGGCGATCTGCCACCTCGGCGATGCCGAGCGGGCGGCGACGCTGGTGCAGGCGGTGACGGCGCGCGGCCGGCACGGCTTCGCCGCGGAATGCGACGTGGCCGACCCGGCGGCGACCCGGGCCTTCGCCGCGGCCGCCGAGGCGGCGCTCGGGCCCTGCGACATCCTGGTGAACAACGCCGGCATCAACCTGCGCGGCCCCTTCGAGGGCGTGACCGAGGAAGTCTACGACCGGGTCATCGACGTCCATGTGAAGGGCATGTTCTTCATGGCCCAGGCGGTCTACGCCGGGATGGTGGCGCGGGGCCGCGGCAAGATCATCAACCTCGCCAGCCAGCTCGCGCTGAAGGGCGGGCCGGACATCACCCCCTACGGCACGGCCAAGGGCGCCATCATCGGCTTCACCCGGAATCTCGCCTGGGAGGCGGCGCCGAAGGGCATCCAGGTGAATGCCATCGCCCCCGGGCCGATCGAGACCGACCTGACCCGGGCGCGCGGCCCGGAATGGAAGGCGATGATCGAGCGGACCATCCTGGCCGGGCGGCTGGGCCGGCCGGAGGAGATCGCAGCGACGGCGCTGCTGCTGGCCGGGCCGGGCGGGGACTACTACGTCGGGGCCACGCTCTCGCCCAACGGCGGCGACGTGATGCACTGAGGGCGCGCGGGGGCCGCCCCGGGGCCGGGGCGGCCTCCGATCCTGCTTGAAGTTTTCGCCGCCACTTGTCATATATTCAGCGACAGATGGCAGGACCTTCCATGCACCACCCACCCGCCGCAGCCGCCGCCCTGGTACCCGCGGGCATGGCACCCGCGGGCATGGCGCCGACGGCACCCCACGACATCGCCGGCCTGCTCGGCGGCGACGAGGTCTTCGCCCGGCCGCTGCACACGACGCTCGAGGCGCATGAGATGCTGCTGGCCGGGCTGCCCGGGCAGGCGTTGGCGCATCTGCTCGACAGCCTCATCGTGCTGGACCGCACCGAATCCCTGGAGAAGGCCATGGGCATCAGCCTGCGGACCTTCCAGCGCTGGAAGGACCGGCCGGGCCGGCCGCTCAGCCCGGACCAGAGCGGCCGGACCTGGAAATTCGCCGAGATCCTGGCCCGCGCCACCAGCGTCTTCGGCGACCGCCAGGCGGCCGAGGAATGGCTGGAGCGCCCGGCCATCGGGCTCGACCAGCGCCGCCCGATGGACCTGCTGGCGACGCCGGCCGGGCTGCAGCTGGTCGAGGAATTCCTCCAGCGCCTCGAGTACGGCGTCTACGCATGACCCCGCTGCCGCCCGCCCTCGGCGGGCCGGCGGACCTCGTCGCCTGGCGGCTCGACACCCTCCGCTTCGCCGAGAGCTGGGACAGCGGGGAGGGCGCCTTCCAGGCCGGCGGGCGCTGGAACAGCCGCGGGGTCCGGGCGGTCTACTGCGCCCTCGACCCGGCGACCGCGATCCTGGAGGTGGCGGTGCACAAGGGCTTCCGGGTGCTCGATACCGTGCCGCACGTGCTGACCGCGCTGACGCTGGACGAGCCGGGGCGGGTGCACGTGCTGCGCCCCGAGGCGGTGCCCAACCCGCACTGGCTGCATCCCGGCATCCCCTCGGCCGGGCAGCAGGCCTTCGGCGACGAACTGCTGGCCCGGCATGGCTGCGCCCTGGTCCCGAGCGTCATCTCCTCCCATAGCTGGAACCTGGTCTTCCTCGCCGCCGCCGGCCGCCATGCGCTGCGGGCCCAGGAACGCTTCGCGCTCGACCCACGGCTGCATCCGCCGGCCTGAGCGCGGCCTGGCCGCTGCCGCTTCCCAAGCCCGGCCGCCGCCTGCCATAACAGGACCGGGACGAACGCCCGCCCTCCACGGCCACCACCACCATCCGGAGGAGCGGCATGCACCGCATCATCACCGCGGCCCTCGCCGCGCTCGTCACGCTCGCCACCCCCGCCATTGCCCAGACCCGCTGGGTCATGGCCACCGCCTACCCGGAGGCCAATTTCCACACCCAGACCATCCGCGCCTTCCTCGCCGACATCGAGGCGGCGGCGCCGGGCAAGCTCGCGGTGCAGCTCCATGCCAATGCCGCGCTGATGCCGCTGCCGCAGATCAAGCGGGGGGTGCAGACCGGCCAGGTCCAGCTCGGCGAATTCCTGCTCGGCGCCCATGGCAACGAGGATCCGATCTACGAGGTCGACTACCTGCCCTTCCTGGCGACCACCTGGGCCCAGGGCCGCGCCCTCGGCCAGGCGATGGAGCCGGCGGTGCGCGCCCGGCTGGAACGCCAGGGGCTGACCGCGCTGTACATGGTCCCCTGGCCCAGCCAGGGCCTCTATAGCCGCACCGAGCTGCGCAGCGCCGAGGACCTGAAGGGCAGCCGCTTCCGGGCCCAGACCCCGGTCCTCGCCCGCATGGCGGAACTGCTGGGCGCCACGCCGGTGCTGGTCCAGGCGGCCGACATCCCCCAGGCCTTCGCCACCGGCATCATCAACGCGATGATCACCAGCGCCCAGACCGGCGTCGACAGCGCCGCCTGGGACTATTCGCGGTATTTCTACAACATCGGCTTCACCCTGACGCGCAACGTGGTGGTGGCGAATACCCGGGCGCTGCGGTCGCTCGACGCCCCGACCCAGGCCGCCATCATGGCCGCGGCCGACCGCGCCACGACCCGCGGCTGGGAGGCCTCCGAGGCCTCGGAGCAGGTGATGACCGCCCGGCTGCAGGCGCAGGGCATGCTGACGCCGGAGCCGAGCGAGGCGCTGATGACCGGCCTCCGCGGCATCGGCGTCCGGCAGGAGGAGGAATGGGTCGCCAAGGCCGGCCCCGAGGGCCGCGCCATGCTGGAGCGCTACCGCGCGCTGCTGCGCTGACCGGGGCGGCGGGCTTCAGGGGATGCTCCCCTCCGGCAAGCCCGTCACGTGGTCGTGGATGGCGCCGGCGGTGGTGATCCAGACCTCGCCGCGCCGCGCGGCGATCGCCGCCAGCGCCCGGCGCAGCGCCCGCAGCCGGTAGGGCTGGCCGATGATGTAGGGGTGCAGCGCGATCCCCATTACCTGCGGGATGCCGTCGCGGGCCACCTGTTCCAGCCGCTCCGCGAAATCCGCCAGCACCATGGCGGCGAAGGCCTCGGCGCCGTCCTTCCGCGCCACCACCGCGGGGATGTCGTTCACCTCCTGCGGATAGGGGATGGCGAGCAGCCGCCCCGCCTCCGTCGCCAGCCAGATCGGCTGGTCGTCGGCGCACCAGTTCAGCGTGTACCGGTAGCCGGCCTTGGCCAGCAGCTCCGGCGTCGCCCGGCTCTCGGCGATCCAGGGGGAGAGCCAGCCGCGCGGCGCCACCCCCTCATGCGCCAGGATGGCGGCGGTGCTCTCGGCGATCAGCGCCCGCTCCGCCGCTTCCGGCATCACCGACTGGCGTTCGGAATTGGTCCGGCCGTGGCCGGCGATCTCGTCGCCCCGGGCCCGGTGGGCCGTGACCAGCTGCGGGGCATGGCCGTACATCGCGCTGTTCAGCAGCACCGTGGCCGGCAGCCCGAGCTGGTCCAGCAGCTCGAGCAGCCGCCAGCCGCCGACCCGGTTGCCGTAGTCGCGCCAGGCGAAGTTCAGCACGTCCGGCTGCGGCCCTCCGGGTGCGAGTTCGGCCCCGAGCCCCTCGCCGAAGGCGAAATGCTCGAGGTTCACCCCGAGGTAGACGGCGAGCTTCGCCCCGCCCGGCCAGGCGTAGCGCGCCCGGCCGGGCCAGGGGGCATAGGCGTATCGGCCGTGGCTCGGCAGCATGCGCAGGCTCCGCGGAATGTTGCCCGCATGTGCCCGCCGGCTTGCGGCGGCGCAAGGTGACGCGCCGCCGTCCAAGGCATAGACTGGCACGATGGCTTCTTCCTCGGCTGGCCAGCAGGATGCGGCGCGCATCCTGCTGCGCCGTGAATCCCGGGCGCTCCGTGCGCATGTGATGCTGCCCGTCGGCCTCGGCGTGGCCGCGACCCTGGCGGCCTTGGGCACCACCTGGCTGGTGGCCCGGCTGCTGGCGGCGCTGCTGGGCCAGCTCGCTGGCTCGGCCGCGGCCGGCTGGCCCGAGCTTGCCGCCGCCGCGGCGCTGGCGGCGCTCGGCGTCGCGCTGGGCCTGGCCCAGGAACGCGCCCAGCTCGCCGCCGGGGAGGCCGCCCGCACCCGGCTGCGCGACCTCACCTTCGCCCGGCTGCTCGCCGCCGGCCCGGCCGACCCGCGCGGCGTGGGGGAGCGGGCCAGCCTCGTGGTCGACCGGGTCGAGGCGCTGGACGGCTACTTCGGCCGCTGGCTGCCGACCGCGACCCTGGCCCTGCTGGCGCCGCTGCTGGTCATCGCCGCCGCCACCTGGGCCGACCCGCAAAGCGGCCTGCTGCTGGCCATCGCCGGCCTGCTGTATCCCTTCGCCATGGCCGCCACCGGCATCGGCGCGGCGACCGCCAGCCGCCGCCAGTTCGAATCCCTGGAGCGGCTCTCCGGCCGCTTCCTCGACCGCATGCGCGGCTTGCCGACGCTGGTGCTGTTCAACCGGCAGGAGGCCGAGGCCGAGGCACTGGGCGAGGCGGCCGACGAACTCCGCGTCCGCACCATGAAGGTGCTGCGGGTCGCCTTCCTCTCGGGCACCGCGCTGGAACTGCTCTCGGCGCTGGCGCTCGCCTGCATCGCCTGGCGGCACGGCGGGCTGCCCGGCGGCGACCCGACCGCCGGGCTCTTCTGCCTGCTGCTGGTCCCGGCCTTCTTCGCCCCGCTGCGGGCCTTCGCCGCCGCCTACCACGAGCGCATGGCCGCCGCCGGCGCCGCCGCCGCCCTGGCGCCGCTGCTGCTGGAGCCCGAGCCGGAGGGGCTGCTGCTGCAGGAGATGCCGCCCAAGGTGGTGGTCACCTTCACCGAGGTCCGGCTCAGCTACGACGCCGCCCGCGCCCCGGCCCTCGATGGCCTGTCCTTCCGGGTCAATGCCGGGGAGACGCTGGTGCTGGCCGGGCCCTCGGGCGCCGGCAAGTCCTCGGTGCTGCGGCTGCTGATGGGCTTCAACCGGCCCGAGGCCGGGCGCATCGCGATCAACGGCCAGGACGCCACGGCGCTGCGCCCGGCCGAGCTGCGCCGGATCTCCTCCTACATCGGGCAGAAGCCGCACCTCTTCCGCGCCAGCCTGCGGGAGAACATCCGCTTCGCCCGGCCGGAGGCCACCGCGGCGCAGGTCGAGGCCGCCGCCCGCGCCGCCCGGGTCGCGGATTTCGCCGCCGGCCTGCCGCAGGGGCTCGATACCCTGGTGGGCGAGGGCGGCTGGGGCCTCTCGGGCGGCCAGGCGCAGCGGGTGGCGCTGGCCCGCGCCTTCCTGCGCGACACCCCGCTGGTCCTGCTGGACGAGCCGACCGCGCATCTCGACCCCGGCACCGAGGCCGAGGTGATCGACAGCCTGCTGAAGCTCTGCCTGGGCCGCACCGCCATCATCGCCAGCCATTCCGCCGCCGCCCGCGCCCGGCTGGGCCGGGTGCTCGAGATCAGCGGCGGCCGGGTCGCCGGCAGCAACCGGGCGATCCAGGCGTGACCGCCGACCTGCTCCGCGTCCTCGGCCTCTGGCGCGGCCGCACCGGCTGGCTGCTGGCCGGCGTCGGCATCACCATGCTCTCGGCGCTGATCGGCGCGGCGCTGCTGGCGCTGGCGGGCCAGGCGGTCGCCGCCGTGCTGGGCGGCGCCGCGGTGGCCGGCACCGTCGCCTTCCTGCTGCTGCGGCCGCTGATCGGCCTCCGGCCCGCCGCCCGCTGGGCCGAGCGCATGGTCACGCACGCCGCCACCTTCCGGGCGCTGGCCGATACCCGGGTCTGGTTCTTCCGCCGGCTGGCCGAGCGCCTGCCGGCCGGCATCGGGCTGCGCCGCTCGGGCGACCTGCTCGGCCGGATGGTGGCGGATGTCGAGGCGCTGGACGGGCTCTATCTCAAGGTGATCATCCCGGTCGCCGCGGCGCTGGCCATGGTGGCGGTGGTCGCGGCGCTGCTGCTCGGCGCGCCGCTGCTGGCCGCCGCCGTGGCCCTGCCGCTGGCCGTCGCCCTGGCGCTGCCGCTGCTGCTCGCCCCCGGCGCCGCCCGTGCCGCGACCGAGGCGGCCGAGGCCCAGGGGCGCCTGCGCGCCGCCGCCGTCGACCCGCTGCTCGGGATCGAGGACACGCTCGCCGCCAATGGCGAGGCCGCGGCCGGCGCCGCGCTGGCGCGGGAGGCGACCAGCCTCGGGCAAGCGCAGCGCCGGCTGGCTGGCCGCGCCGCCCTCGCCGGTGCCGCCGGCACCCTGCTGACCCAGGCCGCCCTGCTCGGCGCCCTGGCCTGGGGGCTGGCCGCCGGCAGCGCCGGGGTGGCGCTGGCGGTGCTGGCGCTGTTCCTGGCGCTCGCCACCGCCGAGAGCATCGGCATCCTGCCGCGGGCCGGCACCGCGCTCGCCGCCGCCGCCGCCGGCGCCCGCCGGCTGTTCGAGGCGGCCGACGCCCCGGCGCCGCTGACCGAGCCGGCCCGGCCGGCCGCACTGCCCACCGGCCACGCGCTGCGGATCGAGGGGCTCGACTTCCGCTGGGCGCCGGACCGCCCGGCGGTCTTCGCGGGGCTGGAGCTGGAGATCGCCGAGGGCAGCCACCTCGCCCTGCTCGGCCCCTCCGGCATCGGCAAGTCGAGCCTCGCCGCGCTGCTGCTGAAGCTGGCGGCGCCGCAGGCCGGGCGGATCACCCTGGGCGGGGTCGACATCGCCACCCTGGCGGCCGCCGACGTCCGCCGCCGGATCGCCTGCCTGACCCAGGACGCAAGGCTGTTCGACGACAGCATCGCCGCCAACCTCCGCATCGCAGCCCCGCTGGCGCCGGAGGCGGCGCTGTGGCGGGCGCTCGACCGGGCCGGGATCGGCACCCTGGTGCGGGCCCTGCCGGAAGGGCTCGAGACCCGCTGCGGCGAGGGCGGCGCCCGCTTCTCCGGCGGCCAGGCGCGGCGGCTGGCGCTGGCCCGGGTGCTGCTCTCGGCGGCGCCGGTGCTGATCCTGGA
This sequence comes from Paeniroseomonas aquatica, assembly GCF_030409335.1. Lineage (GTDB taxonomy): Bacteria > Pseudomonadota > Alphaproteobacteria > Acetobacterales > Acetobacteraceae > Belnapia > Belnapia aquatica. The sequence continues at coordinate 88,623 of NZ_JAUFPN010000178.1, read as the reverse complement.
CGAGCCCACCGCCGGCCTCGATGCCGAGACCGAGCGGGCCTTCCTCGAGACGCTGGAGGCGGTGACCACCGGCCGCACCGTCATCCTCATCACCCACCGCCTGACCGGGGTGGAACGGCCGGGCCGCATCCTGCTGCTGGCCGGCGGCTGGGCGCGGCAGGCGGCGGGGTAGCGTCGGCTCAGGCCTCGGCGCCGCGCAGCACCCGGGCCGCCGGCATCCCGATCTCGCAGGCCAGCCCGGCCTCCTGCCAGTGCTGGGTCAAGCTGCCGCCGAGCTGGCTGCGGATGGTCGCCTCCAGCACCCGGGTGCCGAAGCCGGGCCGCGCCGGCGGCTGCCCGGCGGCCGGCCCGCCGCTCTCGCGCCAGAGGATCCGCAGCTGCGGCGGCGTGGCCCGGACCATCTCCCAGCGGATCGAGACCTCGCCCCCGGCGACCGAGAGGGCGCCGTATTTCGTCGCGTTGGTCGCCAGCTCGTGGATGGCCATGGCAAGCGGCTGCACCGCGGTCGGGGCCAGGGTCAGGCCGGGGCCGGCGAGGCTGATGCGGGGCCGGGCGCCGTCGCCCTGGCTCTCGAAGGGCTTCACCGCGGTGGCCAGCAGGGTCTCCAGCTCGGCCCCCTCCCAGCCGGTGTCGGCCAGCACCGACATGGCCTCGGCCAGGGCGCTGATCCGGCCGTCGACGGCGCGGACGAAGCTGTCGAGGTCCGGGGCGCGGGTCAGCCGCAGGGCGGCGCGGGCGGTGGCCAGCGCGTTCTTGGCGCGGTGGTCGACCTCCCGGCGCAGCAGGTCGCGGCGGTGCTCCGCCTGCCGCTGCTCGGTGATATCCTGGGCGATGACGACGCAGCGGCCCGGCCGGCCCGGCAGCAGGGCGGAGGCGAGGCGCAGCGGCAGGGCGGAGCCGTCCGGCCGCAGCCAGTCCCGCTCGACCGGCGGCCAGTAGGGGCCGGCCGCGCCCGCCGCGGGCCCGGGCGGCGGCCAGGCGATGCCGCGCGCCGGCAGCTCCGCCCGCCGCAGCCCGGTCATCTCCAGCAGCCGGTCGTTGACCGCCAGCGCCCGCCAGTCCCGCAAATCGATGATCGCCATGCCCATGATGCCGCTGTCGAAGACGGCGCGGAACTCGGCCCCGGCCTGCTGCCGCGCCTCGGCCACGGCGCGCTGCGCCGTCTCCCGCTGCAGCGCCGCCTCGGCCGCCGCCGCCGCCCGGCTCCGCCGCAGCGCCAGCAGGGCGAGGCCGATGACCAGCAGCGAGGCCGGGACGCCGATGGCGAGCTGCCGCGCGACGGTCCGGCGCCACTGCGCGGCGATGAGCCGCTGCGGCCTGGCGACGGTGACATAGAGCGGCAGGTCCGCCACCTGGCGGAAGGCGATGAGCCGGCGGGCGCCGGCCTGGCCGGCGTTGCCGGCGAGGGGGTGGCCGACGTAGCTGCCCCGCGCCCGCCCCTCGGCCGCGGCCCGGCGCAGGGCGCTGCCGGCCGGGATCGGCGGCAGGGCCTCCTGGGCGCCCGGCGTCCGCACCAGCACCTCGCCGTCCGAGCGCACCAGGGCGGTGACGTCCCCGGGCTCGCCGCCCAGCGCGGTGAAGCCGGCGGCGACCGCGTTCGGATCCATGGAGACGCTGATGGCGCCGTCGTAGGCGCCGGCCGCCAGGCCGTTGCCGCCCGCCTCGCGGCGCCGGTTGACGGCGAAGAAGAGCCGGCCGTCGAGCCGGCCGGCGAAGAGCCGGCTGACGTGCCAGCGGGGCGCCCCGGGCTGGCGCAGCGCGATCACCCAGTCCCGGTCGGCGAGGGACAGCGGCTGCGGCACCGAGGCGGTGCTGGTGCTGAGCAGCACCCGGGCCTCGCGGTCCGAGACGGTGATGTGCCGCACCAGGGCCAGCCGGCCGGCCAGCCGCGCCAGGGCCTGGTGCAGCTCGGCTTCCCGGTCCCGCACCTCGGCGTCCGACAGGCCCTGCAGCAGGTCGTTGGTCACGTCGGCGGCGAAGCGCTGGGCCTCGATGGTGCGGACGGCGTATTCCGCCGCCGCCTCGGCGCTGCGCGAGAGCTCCCGCTCGGCGCCGGACCAGCTGGCCAGCCAGCTGATGCGGCTCATGGCGGAAAGGGTCAGGACCGGCAGCAGCACCGCGGCCAGCAGGGCGAGGCCCAGGCCGGGCAGGCGGGCGGCCCCGGGGGCGGCAGGGGCGGCGGCGCGGCGCCAGGAGGCCAGGCCGCGCTGCCGCAGCCGGGTCGTCGCGGGGATCGCCATTCCGGACATGGGTCGTCCTCCCGGGCGCAATTCGGTTTCGGCCTGACAATAACATATTCCGACGCATCTGAAACGATACGCCGGAAAAAAGCCGGATCGGACTCCGGCCCGAGGGGATGCCGCCTTTGCCCGGCTGCCGCGTTAGGGTGGCGCGGTATCCGGCTGGCCGGCCCCGGCGAATACCCTGTTGCCTGCCGCCTGCCTCGCAAGGAGCCCGCCGCGTGTCCGTCAGCCCCCCCGTTGCCCCGCTTCGCCTGGACCCGGCCAAATTCCGCGACCCGCAGCTGACCGCCCGGGGGGAGGCGCGGGCCAGCGTGGCGCTCGCCGGGCTGCGCACCCTCTGGCTCAACACCGGCACGCTGTGCAACGTCACCTGCCGCAACTGCTACATCGAGAGCAGCCCGCGCAACGACGCGCTGGTCTACCTGACCGCCGCCGAGTGCCGCACCTTCCTCGAGGAGATCGAGCGGGACGCGCTGCCGGTCGAGGAGATCGGCTTCACCGGCGGCGAGCCCTTCCTCAACCGCGACCTGCCGGCGATGCTGGAGGAGGCGCTGGCCCGCGGCCACCGCGCCCTGGTGCTGACCAACGCGATGAAGCCGATGCGCAACCAGGCCGCGGCGCTGCTGGCGCTGCGCGACCGCTACGGCGACCGGCTGACGCTCCGGGTCAGCCTCGACCATTACGGCGCCCTGCTGCACGACCTCGAACGCCAGGACGGCAGCTTCGCCGTCGCCATCGAGGGGCTGGCCTGGCTGGCGCAGAACGGCTTCCGGGTGAACGTCGCCGGCCGCGCCGCCTTCGGCGGGGAAGGGGAGGCGGCGCTGCGGGCCGGCTTCGCCGCGCTCTTTGCCGACCGGGGCATCCCGGTCGATGCCGCCGACCCGGTGGCGCTGATGCTCTTCCCCGAGATGGATGCCGCGGTCGACGTGCCGGAGATCACCACCGCCTGCTGGGGCCTGCTGCGGCTCAGCCCGGAGAGCCTGATGTGCGCCTCCTCGCGCATGGTGGTGAAGCGGCGCGGGGCGGCGCGGCCGGCGGTGGTCGCCTGCACGCTGCTGCCCTACGACCCGCAGTTCGAGCTGGGCGGGACCCTGGCCGAGGCGTCCCGCCCGGTGGCGCTGAACCACCCGCATTGCGCCCGCTTCTGCGTGCTCGGCGGGGCCGCCTGCTCGCGCTGAGGCGGCGGGCCGCCGCTGCCGCCAAGCCGCCTGGATGCGCCGGAGGCCACCCTCAACGGTTGACGCCCGCGGGCGTTTACACGACTGATCAGTCCCATCCTTTCCGGAGTCATCCTGATGCGCCGCCGCCTTCTGTTCGCCGCCCTGCCGCTGCTCGGCCTCGCCGCCTGCCAAACGCCCGGCACGGCGTCCCGCCCGGCGCCCCGGACGGTGATCTACTTCACCGCCGACAGCGCGGCGCTCGACGAGAATGCCGGGGCCCTGGTCGCCGACCTCGCCGAGCGGGCCAAGACCATGGGCAGCGCCCCGGTCCGGGTGCGCGGCTTCGCCGCGCCCGATTCCGCCAGCAGCCCCGCCTTCGCCCGCAGCCTGGCCGAGGCGCGGGCCCGCAACGTGGCAGACCAGCTGGTCGCCTCCGGCATCGACCGCGGGCGCATCCGGCTGGAGCCGCGCGGCCCCGTGGCCTTCGAGCAGATGGCGGTCGAGAGCCGCCGGGTCGAAGTCCTCATCGGCGAATAGCGCGGGGCGCCGGCCGCCGCAGCCGTTGCGGCCGGTGCTTGCCGGCTGACGCGGGGGGCGGGACATGGCATGACACTCCCATGCCCGATCTGCCCGTGCCCGCTGCGATGGACTCCCCGGTGCCGGTCCGGCCCGGCACCGACCCGGCCGAGGTGCTGCACCGCATCTTCGGCCACACCGGCTTCCGCGGCCGGCAGGAGGAGATCGTCCGGCACGTGCTGGGGGGCGGCTCCGGCCTGGTGCTGATGCCGACCGGCGGCGGCAAGTCGCTGTGCTTCCAGGTGCCGGCGCTCTGCCGCGAGGGCCTCGGCGTCGTGGTCTCGCCGCTGATCGCGCTGATGGAGGACCAGGTCGCCGCCATGCGGCAGCAGGGCGTCGCCGCGGCGGCGCTGCACTCCGACCTGCCGGAGGACCAGGCGCGGGAGGTCCGGCGGGACCTGGCGCGCGGGGCCATCAAGCTGCTGTATGTCTCGCCCGAGCGGCTGTCCTTCGACAATACCCTCACCCGCCTGGCCGAGCACCCGATCGCGCTGTTCGCCATCGACGAGGCGCATTGCGTCAGCCAGTGGGGCCACCACTTCCGCCCGGAATACCGCGGCCTCGGCATGCTGGCCGAGCGCTTCCCCGATGTGCCCCGGCTGGCGCTGACCGCGACCGCCGACCCGCGCACGGTCGAGGACATCCGGGTCCAGCTCGGCCTGCAGGACAGCCCGGTGTTCCGCGGCGGCTTCGACCGGCCGAACATCTTCATCAGCGCCGCGGCGCGGGAGCAGGAGCGGGCGCAGCTCCGGGCCTTCGTGAAATCGGCCGGCGACGGCGCCGGCGCCGGCATCGTCTACTGCGGCACCCGGGCCAAGACCGAGCAGACCGCCGAATGGCTGCGCGCCGACGGCCACGACGCGCTCTGCTTCCACGCCGGCATGGACCCGGCGGCCAAGCGGGACAGCCACCGCCGCTTCGCCCGCGGCGATGCCGTCATCATGGCCGCGACCATCGCCTTCGGCATGGGCATCGACCGGCCCGACGTCCGCTGGGTCTGCCACCTCGACCTGCCGAAGTCGCCCGAGAGCTGGTACCAGGAGATCGGCCGCGCCGGCCGCGACGGGCTGCCCGCCCGGGCCCTATTGCTGTATGGCGCCGGCGACATCGCGCTGGCCCGCCACCGCATCCAGGAAAGCCCGGCCATGCCGGAGCAGAAGCGGATCGAGCGGGCGCGGCTCGAGGCCATGGTCTCGATCGCCGAGGCGGCGACCTGCCGGCGCAAGATCCTGCTGCGGTGCTTCGGCGAATCCCTCGAGGGCGACAACCCCGAGAGCTGCGGCGCCTGCGACATCTGCCGCGAGCCGCCGAAGCTGTTCGACGGCACCGTCCCGGCGCAGAAGCTGCTGAGCGCGGTGCTGCGGACCCGGCTGAACAACGGCTCCCACTTCGGCCTCGGCCACGTGGTCGACGTGCTGCGCGGCAAGCTGACGCCGAAGGTGGCGCAATTCGCCCATGACAAGCTGAAGACCTTCGGCATCGGCACCGACCTGTCGGAGGCCGCCTGGAAGGGCGTCGCCCGGCAGCTGGTCGCCCGCGGCGCGCTCGACGTCGCCATCGAGAACCATGGCGAGCTGGTGCCGACCGATGCCGCGCGGCCGATCCTGAAGGGCGAGGAGAAGGTGCTGCTGCGCGAGGAGATGCTGACCGCCCGGGCCGAGCCGCGCACCACCCGCGCCGGCCGCGCCGCCGAGCCGGCCATGGCCGGCGACGCGCTGTTCGACGCGCTGCGCGCGTGGCGCAAGCGCGAGGCCGCCGACCAGGGCGTGCCGGCCTATGTCATCTTCCAGAACGACACGCTGGCGGCGATCGCCGAGCGGCGGCCGGAGGATGCCGAGGAGCTGGCGATGATCCCCGGCGTCGGCCGCAGCAAGCTCGAGCGCTACGCCGACGCGGTGCTGCGGGTGGTGCGGGACCGGGCCTGAACGCTCAGCGCCGGCGGCGGAAGACCGCCATCACCAGCGCCATGGCCGCGGCGCCGCCGAGGAAATGCCCGGCCTCGGTCTTCTTCTGCTGCTGGCGGAGGTGCTGGCGCGGCTGGGCCGGCTCGGAGAGCGCCGCGACCGCCGCCTCGGTGCCGTGGAAGCCGCCCCAGGCGCGGGTGAACTCGGCGCCGAGCAGGAAGACCTGGGCAGAGTAGTAGACCCAGAGCAGCACGATCATCAGCGCCCCGGCGGCGCCGTAGCCGGTGCCGAAGCTGCTGCTGCCGACGTACCAGCCGATCAGCGACTTGCCGATGGTGAACAGCATCGCGGTGACCAGCGCGCCCACCGTCACGTCCCGCCAGGCGACCGGGCGGGCCGGCAGGATCTTGTAGATCGCCCCGAACAGCACCGCGACCATCAGGAAGGACAGCAGGAAATTCGCCAGCCCGAGCAGGAGCAGGGTGCCGGGCAGCACCGAGTCGAACCAGGTGGCGATGGCCGAGAGCACGGCGCTGGCGACCAGCGAGACCAGCAGCAGGAAGCCGGTGGCGGCGACCAGCCCGAGGCTGGCCAGCTTCGCCCGCATCAGCCGGGTCACGGTGTCGCCCTCGGCCGGCTGCACCCGCCAGATGGCGTTCAGCGCCGACTGCAGCTCGCCGAAGACGCCGCTCGCGGTCAGCAGCAGCGTCGCCACGCCGATCAGCGTGGCGATGGTGCCGGAGGTGCGGTTGTTCGCGCCGCGGACCATGGCCTCGACCGCCTCGGCGCCGGTGACGCCGAGCAGGCCGCGCAATTCCTCGGCCAGGGCGCCCTGCACCGCGGCCTCGCCGAAGAAGAACCCGGCGGTGGCGGTGGCGATGACCAGCAGCGGGGCGATCGAGAAGATGGTGTAGTAGGCGATGGCGGCGCCGCGGCCCATCGCCTCGTCCTCGATGTAGCCCTCGACCGTCGCGCGCAGCAGTGCCCAGACCCGGTTCAGCATCGACCCTCACCCTGTGCCCCGCCGCCATCGCGAAGCCTTCAGGTTGAACTACCGGGAGCGGCAGCGGTTTCAGCCGTCGCGGCGGATGATGAAACCATTTGCCACCGGCTCCATGCCGAGCTTCGGGTACCAGGTCATGGGATCGGGTGCCGAGAGCAGCAGCAGCATGCAGCCGGGGCCGATGATCCGCTTGGTCTCGGCGATCAGCGCCCGGCCGATGCCCCGACCCTGCGCCGCCGGGTCGACGCAGAGGTCCGACAGGTAGCAGCCATAGGCGAAGTCGGTGAAGCTGCGGGCGGCGCCGACCAGCCGGCCGGCCGCATCCCGCGCGGTGACGATGAGGTTGGAGCCGGCGACCATGGCCGCCATCCGCGCCGCGTCCCCGACCGGCCGCGCCAGGCCGGAGGCGCGGACCACGGCGGTGTATTCCGCCGGGTCCAGCCGGCCCTCCTCGCGGGCGAAGGCATGGCCCGGGGGCGGCACCGCCAGCGCCGCCCAGGCGGCATGGCCGACCAGCAGCGCCGGGGTCGTATCCGGGCTCATGCCCAGAGCTTCGGGTTGGCCAGCACCTCGGCCATCCTGCCCGCGATGGCGGCCAGCAGCGCCTCGCCCTTCTCGGCGGTGGCGGTGCGGGCGTCGCCGATGACGCCGCTGGGCGACAGCGCCTTGAAGGAGCGCCGCATGGCGAGGCCGGTCGGCTGGCCCTCGATGCGCGTCGACATCGGGCCGAAGGCCTCGGCCAGGCGTCCGGTGCGGACGCTGTCGGGGCGGAGGTGCATGATCATGCTGGTCTCGGCCTCGCAGGCATGCATCAGCCCGGCCTGGCGGTCCAGCAGCGGGCCGATCACCTCGGGCACCACGTGCCAGTAGGTGCCGCCGGCCACCTTGATGCCGAATTCGATGGCGCATTCCCCGGCGCAGACCGCGACCGCCTCGGCATTGCCGCCATGGCCGTTCAGCAGCATCACCTTGCGGAAGCCGTGGCGGGAGGCGGATCTCACGATCCCCCGCAGCACCCCGGCGAAGCTCTCGTACTCCAGCGTCACGGTGCCGCCGAAGGCCATGTGGTGCTCGGCAAGGCCGGTCCAGACGCAGGGGGTGACGACGACGGGCTGGCCGGCCGCGGCCAGGCGCCTCGCCGTCTCATGCGCGACGGCGGTGCCGAGGATGATGTCGACGCCGGTCGCCAGGTGCGGGCCGTGCTGTTCCATGGAGGCGACGGGGATGATGACCATGGCATCCTCGGCGGCGCGGGCGCGCAGCTCCTCGGCGGTCAGCCGCATCCATTCGAATTCGTAGGCGCTCATGGCTCGGGTCTCCTCGGGATGCCGCATTGCGGCATCGCCGGCGGCGGCTGTCGAGGGGGGCGCCTCAGGGGTCGGGGCGCAGCTCCGGCCCGGCGAGGAAGGCCGCGGCCTGGGCGCGCAGCCCGGCGAGCTTCTCCGCCGGCATCTTCCGCAGGGTCTGCAAGGGCATCGCCAGCCGGTTGTTGCCGGCGAAGCGCTGGGCGTGGCGGGCGAGGAAGTCCCAGTAGAGCGCGTTGAAGGGGCAGGCGTCGGGACCGGTCGACTGCTTCACGTCATAGGCGCAGCCGCGGCAGTAGTCGGACATGCGGTTGATGTAGGCGCCGCTGGCCGCATAGGGCTTGCTCGCCATGACCCCGCCATCGGCGTGCAGCACCATGCCGTGGGTATTGGGCAGCTCGACCCATTCATAGGCATCGGCGTAGACCGCCAGGTACCATTCGTTCACCGCCGCCGGGTCCAGCCCGGCGAGGAGGGCGAAATTGCCGGTGACCATCAACCGCTGGATGTGGTGGGCATAGGCCATGTCGCGGGTCTGCCGCACGGTCTGGCGGATGCAGTTCATCCGGGTCTCGCCGCCCCACCAGGACCAGGGCAGCGGCCGCGTCGCCTCCAGCGCGTTCAGCCCGGCATAGGCCGGCATCTTCAGCCAGTAGATCCCCCGCACGTATTCCCGCCAGCCGAGGATCTGCCGGATGAAGCCCTCCACCGCGTTCAGCGGCGCGGCGCCGGCCCGCCAGGCCGCCTCAGCCGCCTCGCAGCAGGCCCGTGGCGAGAGCAGGCCGAGGTTCATGCTGGTCGAGACCAGGGCATGGAAGAGCACCGGCTGGCCGCTCGCCATGGCATCCTGGTAGTCGCCGAAGCGGGGCAGCCGATGGGCGATGAAATCGGCCAGCGCCGCCTCCGCCTCGGCCGCCGTCACCGGCCAGGCGAATTCCTCCAGCGTGCCGAAATTGGCGGGGAAGCGGGCCTCGACGAGGGCCATCACCTCGCGCGTCACCGCATCCGGGGCGAAGCGCCGGGGGGCGGGGGGGACCACGCCGCGGTCGAGCCTGCGGCGGTTCTCGGCATCGTAGTTCCAGGCGCCGCCGGCGGGCGCCTCGCCCTCCATCAGCAGGCCGGTCTCGCGCCGCATCTCGCGGTAGAAGAATTCCATCCGCAGCTGCTTGCGGCCCTGGGCCCAGCGCTGGAACCAGCCGAGATCGGCGAGGAAGCGGTCGTCGTCGCGGATGTCGACCGGCAGGCCGGTCGCCTCCTCCCAGCCGCGCATGTCGGCCAGGACCCGGTACTCGCCGGGGAAGGTGGCGACGATGCCGGCCGGGCGATGGCGGGCCACGGCGCGGGCGACCTCGCCGGACAGCGTGCCGGTATTGGCCGGATCATCAAGCCGGACGTAGTCGACCCGCACGCCGCGGGCCTCGAGCGCCGCGGCGAAGTGCCGCATCGCCGAGAGCACCAGCACCAGCTTCTGCTTGTGGTGCGGGACATAGGCGCACTCGCCCATCACCTCGGCCAGCAGCACCACGTCGGCGGCCGGGTCGAGCCCGGCCAGGGCCGAGACCCCGGGCGTCAGCTGGTCCCCGAGCAGAACCCGCAGCAGGCCCATCAGAGCCGCTCGTAGGTCACCAGGCTGCCGTCGTCGCCCTTGGTCCTCCAGGCGAGCCAGGTGCCGTCGGCGGCATAGCTGCCCTCGCTCTCCTCCGGGCCCGAGGCGCGCCAGCGGGTGCCGCCGCCGGGCAGGGCGCTGCGGCTCCACTGGAGGGCGAGCGGCTTGCCGGTCTCGTTGTCGAACAGCGGGCCGCCGAAGCGGTGGCTGTCCCACCAGCTCAACGGCGCCGCCTCGGCCGGCAGCCGCTGCGGCCCGGCCGGGCCCTGGACCAGCAGGGCGTTGCTCTCGGCCCGGGCGCTGAGGCTGGTGACGGTGCCGTTGCGGTCGTGGCGGGAGGCGAGGGCGGCGAGGCGGTTGCCGGCCCAAGTCTCGGTGAAGTCGTGGGTCAGGCGGAAGACGGTGATGCCCATCAGCTTCACCTGGATGGCGACCAGGGTATGGGCGGTGAGCCCGCCCGCGGCCTCGGTGAAGGTGACGGTATGGGTGCCGATGGCCGAGCCCTCCCGCATGATGCGGAAGCGCAGCTCGCCGGGTGCGGCCAGCGCCGGGCGGGCCAGGATGGGGAGCGCCATGAGCGGCAGGTGGCGGCGCCGCATCAGCCCTTTCCCCGCAGCGTGGAGCGGCCGCCGTCGACGCCGATGACCTGGCCGGTGATCCAGCCCGAGGCCTCGGACAGCAGGAAGTCGGCGAGCGCGGCGGCGTCCTCCGGCTCGCCCAGGCGGGGGATGGGGTGCAGCCTGGCGATGGCCTCGGCCATCTGCGGGTTCTTCGTCATCGGCTCGGCGATGCCGGTGCGGGTCAGGCTGGGGGCGATGCAATTGACCCGGACCGCCGGGGCCAGCTCGGCCGCCAGCGCCACCGTCAGCCCCTCGACCGCCGCCTTGGCGGCGCCGATGACGGCATGGCCCGGGAATCCGGCCCGCGCCGCGACCGAGGAGAAGAGCACCACGCTGCCCTGGCCGGCGGCGAGCGCCGGGGCGGCGGCCTGCACCGCCAGCGCCGCGGCGGTGACGTTGAGCGCGAAGGCGGTGGCGAAATCCGCCGCCGTCGCCCGGGCCAGCGGCTTCATCACGATCGAGCCGATGCAGAAGGCGAGGCCGGCGAGGGGGGTGCCAGCCGCCTGCAGCGCCGCCTTGAGCGCCGCCGCGTCGGTGACGTCGCAGGCGGCCGAGGGCGCCCCGAGCTCGCGTCCCAGCGCTTCCAGCGTCCCGGCGTCGCGGCCGATGAGGAAGGGGGACCCGCCGCGCGTCGCCACCCGCCGGGCCAGCGCCCCGCCGATGCCGCCGGTGGCGCCCAGGATAACAACAGCTCCGGCCATGCCCGTTCCTCGACGTCTGTCGCGCCGAGATGGGACCTCGCCGCGGCCATGGAAGGGGCGGCGGGGCGCAATAGGCGGGACAAAGCCGCGGCGCCGTGGCAGGATCGCCCCCGATGCGCCAGCTCCTGCTGTTGCGGCACGCGAAGTCCTCCTGGGACGATCCGGCGCTGCCCGACCACGCCCGACCGCTCAATGCGCGCGGCCGCCGTTCCGCCCAGGCGATGGCGGAGGCGATGCGGGAGCTGCGGCTCTCGCCCGATATCGTCTTCGTCTCCTCGGCCCGCCGCACCCTGCAGACGCTGGAGGCGCTGACCCCCTTCGAGGATGGCGCGCTGGTCGAGCCGATGGATGCGCTCTACCTGGCACCCTGGCAGCAGCTCCTGGACGAGCTGCGGCGGGTGCCGGAGACGGCGCGCAGCCTGCTGCTGATCGGCCACAACCCCGGCCTGCACGACCTGGCCCTGGCCCTGGCCGACCCGGCCACCCTGGCCCGCGGCGGCGCCGATGCCCGGCGCCTGGCGGAGGGCTACCCGACCGGGGCGCTGGCCGAATTCACCATCGCCTCGCCCTGGCGCCAGCTCGCCGCCGGCGGCGGAAGGCTGGTCCGCTTCCTGGCGCCGCGCGACCTCTCTGCCGCGGAGCAACCGGCCTGACCCGATCCGAGACGACCGATCCCGCCATGCCGCCCCCCGCCGAGCCCGATCCGCCGGCCACGACTCCCGCCTCCGTCAGCCTCGAATTCGCCCTCGACCCGGCCGCCGCCCAGCGGCTGCCGCGGCATGCCGCCATCGCCACGGCGCGGGCCGGGCGCAGCCGCAGCCTGGCGGAGGAGCTGATCTGGCTGGACACCGCCGAGGGCAGCCTGGCGGCCGCCGGCCTGGCGCTGGCCGCCCCGGCGAAGGGCGAGCGCCAGCTGCTGCGCAGCATGCCCGCCGCCGGCCAGGCCTGGCGCCCCGGCACGCCGGCCGAGCCGGTGCCGCCCCGGGACGGCCTGCCGCCCGAGGATGCGGCGCTGGTGCCGATCGCCGCCTTCAGCGGCCGCCGCAGCCTGATGCAGCTGGGCGAGGTCGAGGCCGAGCTGCTGGCCGGCAAGCTGCGCGCCGTCGCCGCCGAGACGCCGGTGGCCCGGCTGCGCCTCACCGGCCCGGCCGAGGCGGTGCTGGCCCGGGCGGCGGCGCTGGCGGCCGACCTGCACCTGCTGCCGGCCACCGCCAGCCTGGCCGAGGAAGGCCGCGCCCTGGCCCGGGGCGAGGCGCCCCGGCCGCGCCGCCGTGGCGCCCCGGCCTTGGCCGATGCCGGCACGGTGGAGGCGGCGCTGCAGGCGGCGCTGGGCCACCTGCTGGAAGCCATGCTGAGCCATGCCCCCGGCTGCCGCCCCGGCGCCGGGATGGAGGGCGTCCACCAGACCCGGGTGGCGCTGCGCCGGCTGCGCTCGGTGCTGAAGTCCTTCCGCCCCGCCGCGGGCTGCCCGGCGGTCGCCGGATTCGACGCCGGCCTCGCCGCCCTGGCCGGGGCGCTCGGCCCGGCGCGGGACTGGGACGTGTTCCTGGCCGGCACCGCCGCCGCCGCGGCCGAGGCGATCGGCCCCGACCGCCGCCTGGCCGCCCTGCTGAAGGCCGCCGAGGCGCGCCGGGCCGAGTCCTATGATTCCCTCGGCCGGCTGCTGGACGGGCCGGCCTTCCCGCGCCTGGTGCTGGCCGGGCTGTCGCTGATGCTGCTGCGGCCCTGGCGGGAGGGCGCGGAGGCCGATGGCCGCGCCGCGCTGCTGGACCAGCCGCTGGCCGAATTCGGCGCCGGGCTGCTGGACAAGCGCTGGCAGCGCCTCCGCAAGCGCGGCGAGGCGATCGAGGCGCATGGCGCCGAGGCGCTGCACGAGGTGCGGCTGGACGCCAAGCGGCTGCGCTACGCGGCCGAGCTCTTCGCCCCGCTCTGGCCGGGCAAGGCGGCCCGGCGCTTCCTCCGCCGGCTGGCCGCGCTGCAGGAGGAGCTGGGGGTGGCCAACGACACCGCCGTGGCCCGCGCCCTGGTCGCCAGCCTGGCGCCGGGCGCGGCCGCCGAGGGGAGCCGGGGCAGGGGTGGCGCGGTGCCGGGCTGGGCGGTGGGGGCGATGGAGGGCTTCGCCGCCGGCCGCAGCGGCCGCGCCCGCCGCCACGCCCTGGACGCCTGGGACAGCCTGCTGCAGGCCAGTCCCTTCTGGCGCTGAGGCCCGCCCCAAGCTTTGGCTTGACGGGGCGGCGCAGCACGTTAGGTTGCGGCCCCTTCAGGTACCTCAGGATCAACAGGCTTCGCCATGGCCAAGTCGAACACCATCCAGATCAAGCTCGTGAGCAGCGCCGAAACCGGCTTCTTCTACGTCACCAAGAAGAACGTGCGGAACACCACCGGCAAGCTCGAGCTGAAGAAATACGACCCGGTCGCGCGCAAGCACGTCGTCTTCAAGGAATCGAAGATCAAGTAGCCTGCGGGCCACTGTCGGATCGAGAACACGGCGGGCCTCGGCCCGCCGTTCGCTTTTGTGGGCCCCGGCGGCAGGCCGCTAGCCGGCCCGCAGCCGCGGCGGCGGCGGCACATCCTGCAACTGGTCGGGCAGGCCGTCGTCGACGAACTCGGCCGCGATCGCCTGCACCACCCGGTTCCGCCCGGCCTCCTTGGCCCGGTAGAGCGCCGCATCCGCCGCCGCCACCGCCGCGTTCACGCTGGTCCCCGGCGGCGCCACGGCCAGGCCGATGCTCGCGGTCACCGGCAGCAGCACCCCGGCGATCTCGAAATGGGTGGCGCTGAGCGAGGCGCAGAGCCGCTCCGCGACCGCATTGGCGTAGTCGGTCGGCGCCCCCGCCAGCACCACCATGAATTCCTCGCCGCCGTAGCGGGCGACGACGTCGGCGGCGCGGAGATGCATCTTCAGCCGGTTCGCCACCTCGCGCAGGGCGGCGTCGCCGGCCGGGTGGCCGTAGTTGTCGTTGATCGACTTGAAGCGGTCGACGTCGAGCAGCAGCACCGCCGCGTCGGTGCCCCGGAGCACGCCGTCGAGGTGGCGGCGGACGTAGCGGCGGTTGCGCAGCCCGGTCAGCGGGTCGGTCACCGCCATCTCCAGGCTGCGGTCGAGGTCGGCGCGCAGCCTTTCCTGGTAGCGCTTGCGGCGGATCTGGTTGCGCGCCCGGGCCCGCAGCTCGTTCGGGTCGATCGGCCGCAGCACGTGGTCGTTGGCGCCGAGGTCGAAGCCGCGCAGCACCAGGCCGCGCTGGTTGGCATCGGCCACCAGCAGCACCGGCAGGTCCCGCGTCGCCCCCTGGGCCCGGAGGCGGGAGGCGAGCCGCAGCACGTCCCCGCCCTCGCCGGGGAGGCAGAGCACCGCGAGGTCGAAATTGCCCTCGCCCAGGATCCGCCGGGCCGCCTCCGATTCGGTGGCGGTCTGCACCTCCACGCCGTCGGTGCCGAGGATGGCGGCGATCTGCGCCGCCTCGGCGGCGGATTCCGAGAGCACCATGACGCTGGCGCCCTGGATGCTGGGGGAGGGCTCGGGCGGCGGCTCGAAGCCCAGGTCCCGGGCGGTGTCGGAGCGCAGCCGCCAGGCATCCTGCACCTGCTTCACCCGCAGCAGCGCCCGCAGCCGGGCGAACAGGGTCGCGTCGTCGACCGGCTTCGAGAGGAAGTCGTCCGCCCCGGCCTCCAGCCCGCGCACCCGCTCGGCCGGGTCGACCAGGGCGGTGATCATGACCACGGGCATGTGCGCCGTGGCGCTGCTGGCCTTCAGCCGCTCGCAGACCTCGTAGCCGTCCATGCCGGGCATCATGACGTCGAGCAGGATGACGTCGGGCGACCAGCGCCCGGCGGTGGCCAGGGCCTCGGGCCCGGAGGCGGCGAGGGCCACCTCGTAGTATTCGTTCAGCAGCTTGGCCTCGAGCAGCCGGAGGTTGGCGGCGATGTCGTCCACCACCAGGATGCGTGCGGTCATGGCGTCGTCCGCCGGCGGGGCAGGGCCGGGCCGGCCGGACGGCAGTACCGAATCGGGGTCAACTGCAGCATCCCTTTCCTATCGCCCTTCCGAAACCTGCCGCCGGCGCAAGCCTCAACGATGCGGTCCCCATCCCCGGGCCAGGGACCCGGGGGCCTGCACCGCGCTGCGATGCGGGCCCACCGGGTCACCTGTGAGGTTCAACACTCTATCATAAATCATCGTCTAGGGTAGAAGCGCGCTTGGTAACCGTCTGGTTCACAACCTTTGGTTGTGAAACTTTTGGTCTCAGCCGCTCGACAGCGCCACTTCGGTGCCATCCGCCCGCTTGAGCCTGGCCAGCAGCCGGGCATGCGGGCTCTGCCGCAGCTTGAGCACCGTCTCCAGCCCGCGTTCCGCCAGCCCGTCGCGGACTGCATCGGCCTCCGGGTGCTCGGCCTCCAGCGCCAGCAGCCGCACGTGGCTGTCCGGCAGGCGGGTCGAGGCGCTGTCGCTCTCCCACTGGATGAGCGCCGGGATCAGGTTGTTCATGTCCTGGCGCTGCGGTGGGAAGGCCATGCGCCAAGACAGGTCGCCGCGCGTCATGGACTTCACCTCGCCCCCCCGCGGGCCGAGGCGGGAGACCACGGCATCGAGCGCCGGGGTCCGGGCGACCCAGCCGATCAGGCAGGGCCCGGCCTCCAGCATCAGCTTCACCGCGGGGTCGTCGAGGTCGAAGAGGCGCGGATGCGGCGGGTTCGGCTGTCCCGGGTCGGGCGCGATCACCTCGAGG
Source organism: Paeniroseomonas aquatica (assembly GCF_030409335.1). Lineage (GTDB taxonomy): Bacteria > Pseudomonadota > Alphaproteobacteria > Acetobacterales > Acetobacteraceae > Belnapia > Belnapia aquatica. Next base: position 72,779 of record NZ_JAUFPN010000178.1, on the reverse strand, counting down.
TAGCAGGCGCGGCCGAGGCCCAGCAGCATGTTGTGGGTGCCGAAGCCGGCATGCACGCCGCCCGGCCGGGGTGCGACGCCCAGGTGCTGCTCGACATAGGCGGCGCCTTCCGCGAGCGTCCTGGCGCCCAGCACGATGTGGTCGATTTCGGCCATGCTACTTCCCCTTGCGCGCCGCCGTCTCAGCCGGCGGCGACCTGCGTCTTGTCGAACATCTCCCCGCGCTCGGCCCGGTCGGGGCGCCGCGGCGATGGCATCATGCCAACGCCGCTGAGGCGGGTAATGCGCCGGATCAATCTGCGGCGGGCCGGCCTGCGGGTCCAGGGGCGGGGCCGGCGGCGGGAATTCGGCGCCTGGCCTGCGCCCGGGGGTCGCCAGCGGCCGCGGCCGCCCCAGATGAAGGGCATGAGCGATCATGCAGGCCCCATCCGGGGCGGACCCGCGTTGCTGCCCCGCGCCGCCGCACTCCCGGCCCCCGGCCTGGCCGGGTCGCTCCGGGCGGCGATCACCGCCGAGGTGGTCGGGCTGTTCAACGACCGCTCGCGCGGCGAGGCGCCGGTGCAGCGGCGGCCGGACGGGCTGTTCGGGCCGCGCTCGGTCGCCTGGCGGGTGCATGGCGACGTCGCCGGCATGATGGTCGGCGGCATCGCCGGGCTGCTGCTGCAGATGCTGCATCCGGCGGTGCTGGCAGGCGTCTGGGACCATTCGAATTTCCGCGCCGACATGCACGGGAGGCTGCGCCGCACCGCCCGCTTCATCGCGACCACCACCTACGGCGGGCGGGAGGAGGCCGAGGCGCTGCTGGCCCGCATCCGCCGCATCCACGACCAGGTCCGGGGCACCCTGCCGGACGGCACCCCCTATGCCGCCAACGACCCCGCCCTGCTCGCCTGGGTGCATGTCACCGAGACGACCACCTTCCTGCAGGGCTACCTCCGCTATGCCGATCCGGGCATGCCGAGGGCCGAGCAGGACCGCTACTTCGCCGAGATGGCGCGGATCGGCACCGCGCTCGGCGCCGATCCGGTGCCGCGCAGCCGGGCCGAGGCGGAGGCGCTGCTGGCCGCGACCCGGCCGCTGCTGCGCGCCGATGCCCGCAGCCGGGAGGTCGCCCGGCTGGTGCTGAGCCAGCCGGCGCCGAAGCCGCTGGCCGAGCCGCTGCAGCGCCTGACGATGCAGGCCGGGATCGACCTGCTGCCGGGCTGGGCGGCGCGGATGCACGGGCTGGCCAACCCGGGGATCGGGCGGCCCCTGGTCCGCGCCGGCACCTTCGGCGTCGCCCAGACCCTGCGCTGGGCCTTCGCCGGGCGCTGAGCCGGCCTCAGGCGTTGCCGTTGAGGTAGGCCATCGCCGCCTGCACGCCGCCCGCCTGGTGCGGGATGCCGGCCGCGGCCAGGCCCATCTCCACCCCGCCCAGCGCCCCGACCAACGACAGCGGGCCGAAGTCGCCGAGGTGGCCGATGCGGAAGACCCGGTCGTTCAGCCGGCCGAGGCCGTTGCCGAGGCTCATGTTGAACTTCTCGAGGATGATGCCGCGCAGCGCATTGGCGCTGTGGCCCTCCGGCAGCCGCACCGCGGTCAGCACCGAGGAGAAATGGCGCGGGTCGTCGCACTGGATCTCGATCCCGGCGCCGGCCCCGCCCCAGTGCCGCACCGCGCGGCGGGCCGCCTCGGCGAAGCGGTCGTGCCGGGCGAAGACGTTCTCGAGGCCTTCCTCGGCCAGCATGTCGAGGGCCGCGTCGAGGCCGTAGAGCAGGTTGGTGGCGGGCGTATAGGGAAAGTAGCCGGTGGCGTTGGAGGCGATCATCGGCCGCCAGTCCCAGAAGCTGCGGGTCAGCTTCGCCGTCTCGGCGGCGCGCAGCGCCTTGGCCGAGACCGCGTTGAAGGAGAGGCCGGGCGGCAGCATCAGCCCCTTCTGCGAGCCGGCGATGGTGACGTCGACGCCCCATTCGTCGTGCCGGTAGTCGATCGAGCCGAGCGAGGAGATGGTGTCGACCAGCAGCAGGGCCGGGTGGCCGGCGGCGTCGATGGCGCGGCGGACCTCGTCGATGCGCGAGGTGGCGCCGGTGCTGGTTTCGTTGTGCACCACGCAGACCGCCTTGATGCCGTGGTCGCGGTCGGCCCGCAGCGCCGCCTCGATCGCCGGCACGTCGGCGCCGCGGCGCCAGTCGGTCCGCAGCAGCTCGGGCCGGAGGTCCAGGCGCTCGGCCATCTCCTGCCAGAGGTGGGCGAACCAGCCGGTCTCGCACATCAGCACCCGGTCGCCGGGCGACAGCGTATTGACCAGCGCCGCTTCCCAGGCGCCGGTGCCGGAGGCGGGATAGATCACCACCGGGCCCGAGGTCTTGAAGACCTGCTTCACCTTCTCCAGCAATTGGCCGCCGAACCTGCCGAAATCCGGGCCGCGGTGGTCCATGGTCGGGTTGTCCATGGCCCGCAGCACGCGGTCCGGCACGTTGGTCGGTCCCGGGATCTGCAGGAAATGCCGGCCGGCGCTGGGCGAGGATTGGTAATAGGCCATGGTCTGGTCGCTCCCGTGTCGCGCCGCTTATGGGCGCGATCCATGCGTTTCCGCCAATGAGAAGGGCTTGTCGGATTGATGAGCATTATAGATCGGACAGGGACAAGGCCCAGGATTAGTCTCGCCCCATGAACGCCTTCACCATCCCCAAGGACCGTATCGGCGACAGCCGCCTTGCCGAGGCGCTGCGGCGCGAGACCGCCGGCGAGGTGCTGTTCTCGCCCGGCGACCGCGGCCGCTACGCGACGGATGCCAGCATCTACCAGATGGAGCCGGTCGGCGTGCTGGTCCCCCGCACCGTCGCCGATGTGGAGGCGGCGATGTCGCTCTGCCGGGCCGAGGGCATTCCCGTCCTGCCCCGCGGCGGCGGCACCAGCCAATGCGGCCAGACGGTGAACCGGGCCCTGGTGATCGACTGCACCAAGTACCTGCGGAACGTCCTGAAGGTTGAGGGCGACACCGCCACGGTGCAGCCCGGCATCACCCTCGGCGCGCTGAACGCAGCCCTTGCCAAGGAGAAGAAGTTCTTCCCGGTCGATCCCTCCACCTGGCAGCGCTGCACCATCGGCGGCATGGCGGCGAACAACTCCTGCGGCAGCAAGTCCATCCGCTACGGGCTGATGGCCGACAACGTCCGGGCGATCGATGCGCTGCTCGCCGATGGCACGCGCTTCAACTTCGGCGAGCTGCCCGACAACCTCGGGGCCGGGGTCCCGGCCGGCGTCGCCGACCTCATCCAGTCGCTGCGGGCGCTCGGCGTGCGGGAAGCCGCCGAGATCGCCGCGCGCTTCCCCGACCAGCTCCGCCGCGTCGGCGGCTACAACATCGAGGCGCTGACCCCCGCCGCCCGCGCCGCCGGCCGCGGCAACCTTGCCCGGCTGCTGGTGGGCTCGGAGGGCACCTTGGCCTTTTCCGCCGCGCTCGACCTCAAGCTCTCACCGGTGAAGCCGCGGAAGGTGCTGGGCATCTGCCAGTTCCCCAGCTTCCGCAAGGCGATGGAGGCCTCGCAGCACCTGGTCACCCTGGACCCCGAGGCGGTGGAACTGGTCGACCGCACCATGATCGACCTCGGCCGCTCCATCGCCATGTACCGGGCGACGATCGACCGCATCCTGATCGGCGAGCCGGACAGCCTGCTCATCGTCGAATTCCACGGCCATGAGGATGCGCCGCTGCTGCGCTCGCTCGATGCATTGGATGAGATGATGGCCGACCTCGGCCACCCCGGGCAGGTGGTGCGGGTGGTCGAGCCCGGCTTCCAGGCCGCCATCGCCGAGGTGCGCGAAGCCGGGCTCAACATCATGATGAGCATGAAGGGCGACGGGAAGCCGGTCTCCTTCATCGAGGATTGCGCCGTCGCGCTGCCCGACCTCGCCGACTACACCGAGCGGCTGAACGATGTCTTCGCCCGCTACGGCAGCAAGGGCACCTGGTACGCCCATGCCAGCGTCGGCTGCCTCCATGTCCGTCCCGTGCTGAACATGAAGGCCGGCGAGGATGTGGCGAAGATGCGCGCCATCGCCGAGGAATGCTTCGCGCTCGTCCGCGAATACAAGGGATCGCATTCCGGCGAGCATGGCGACGGCATCGTCCGCTCCGAGTTCCACGAGAGCATGTTCGGGGCGCGCATCGTCGGCGCCTTCGAGCAGGTCAAGGACGCCTTCGACCCGAAGGGGCTGCTGAATCCCGGCAGGATCACCCGCGCCCCGCGCATGGATGACCGGACGCTGTTCCGCTACGGCCCGGACTATGCCGCAGACCCCGCCATCGCCCCGGCGCTCGACTGGTCCGCCTGGCCCGGTCCGCAGGGCGGGCTGCTCGGCGCGGTCGAGATGTGCAACAACAACGGCACCTGCCGGAAGTCCGACGCCAACGTCATGTGCCCCAGCTTCCGGGCGACGCAGGACGAGCAGCACCTGACGCGCGGCCGCGCCAATACGCTGCGGCTGGCGCTGACCGGGCAGTTGCCGGGTGGCCTCGCCTCGGCCGAGGTCGCCGCCGCCATGGAGCTCTGCGTCTCCTGCAAGGGGTGCAAGCGGGAATGCCCGACCGGCGTCGACATGGCCAAGCTGAAGATAGAGGTCCAGGCCGCCCGCGCCGCCACGCATGGGCTCTCGCTGAAGGACCGGGTCATCGCCACCATGCCGCGCTGGGCGCCCTTCGCCGCCATGGCGCCCTTCATCCCCAATGCCCGCGGCTGGGTGCCGGGCCTCGCCTGGCTCTCGGAGAAGCTGCTCGGCTTCGCCGCCGGCCGCAGCCTGCCGCGCTTCGTCGGCAATGCCTTCCACGATGCCGAGCTGCCGGCACCCTCGGGCGCGGCCGGCGAGGTCATCCTCTTCCCCGACCTCTTCAACCGCTACTTCGAGCCGGAGAACATCCGCGCCGCCGCCAGGGTGCTGCGGGCTGCGGGCTACCGGCCGGTGGTCGCCCGCCCGGCGAAGGGCGCCCGGCCACTCGACAGCGGGCGGACCTACCTGGCGGCCGGGCTGGTGGCCGAGGCGCGCGCCGAGGCGCGGCGGACCCTGGACGCGCTCGCCGCCTTCGACCTGCCGGTGGTCGGCATCGAGCCCTCCTGCCTGCTGACCTTGCGGGACGAATTCCTGTCGCTGCTCCCGGGGGCGGCGGCCGAGGCGCTGTCCGGGCGGGCGGTGCTGATCGGCGAGTTCCTGGCGCGGGAGAAGCCGGCGCTGGCGCTGAAGCCGGTGGCGACGGCCGCGCATATCCATGGCCATTGCCACCAGAAGGCCTTCTCCGCCTTCCCGGCGGCGGTGGCGGTGCTGGCGGGCATCCCCGGCCTGAAGGTGACGCCCATCGCCTCCTCCTGCTGCGGCATGGCGGGCAGCTTCGGCTACGAGGCGAAGAACCTCGCGGTCTCCCGCGCCATGGCGGAACTGGCGCTGCTGCCGGCCATCCGCGCCATCCCGGCCGGGCAGCTCATCGTCGCCGACGGCACCTCCTGCCGGCACCAGATCAAGGACCTGACCGGGCGGGAGGCGCTGCACAGCGTGCGGGTGCTGGACCTGGCGCTGGCGTGAGGCAGGCGATCCTCGAATTCTGGTTCGAGGGCGACCGCACCACCTTCCGCCCCCGCTGGTTCCGGGCGGATGCGGCCTTCGACGCGGCCATCGCCGGCCGCTTCGGCGGCCTGCTGGCGCCGGCCGGGGCAGGGGCCTTCGACGCCTGGGCCACCACCCCCGCCGGGGCCCTCGCGCTGGTCATCCTGCTCGACCAATTCCCCCGCAACCTCCGCCGCGGCAGCGCCGCCGCCTTCGCGCTCGACCCCAGGGCCCGGGCCGTCGCCCGCGCCGCGGTGCTGCGGGACCGGCTGGACCTGGCGCTGACCGCGACCGAGCGCGGCTTCCTGTACCTCCCCTTCGCGCATGCCGAGGCGATGCCGGAGCAGGACCTCTCGGTCGCGCTCTTCGAGGGGCTGCGGGACGACCCGGTCTCGGCCGCCCCCGGCGGCGGCATCGACCAGGCCTGGCGCCACCGCGCCGTCATCGCCCGTTTCGGCCGCTTCCCGCACCGCAACGCCGCCCTCGGGCGAAAGGACACGCCGGCCGAGGCGGCCTATCTCGCCCAGCCCGGCAGCGGCTGAGCCTTCGCCGGCAGCCGGCTTCACGAATTGCTGCGACGCAGCAAAAACCTTGCGGCGCCGCATGCGGCCGGATATCAGTCCGCAAACTCGGGAGCCACGGCAGTCACGGCCTTGCCTATCCATGCCGCGTGGCCTGGCGCGCAGCCCGCGCCACCGCCCCGCGGCCAGAAAGGGGTCGTATGCGTAGACGCGATATGCTGGGCGCCGCCCTGGCGATGCCAGCCTTGCTCCGGTCCGTCCCGGCCAGGGCCGCGGTGCCGGTCGACGTGGAGCTGGTGCTGGCGGTCGACGTCAGCCGCTCGGTCGATCCGGAGGAGCAGGAGATGCAGTTCTCCGGCTACGAGGCCGCCTTCCGCGACCGCCGCCTGATCGAGGGCATCATGGGCGGGCCGCTCGGCGCCATCGCCGTCACCATGTTCACCTGGTCGGACTGGCAGATCCAGGACACGGTGGTGCCCTGGATGCTGCTGGACGGCGCCGCCGGCGCCCATCGCTTCGCCGATGCCGTGGCCCGGGCGCCCCGCCGCACCTGGCTCTATACCTCGATCTCCGGCGCCATGGATTTCGCCGCCCGGCAGTTCGGCCAGGGCTTCGAGGGCACCCGCAAGGTGGTCGACATCTCCGGCGACGGGGTGAACAACTCCGGCCGCCCGGTCGCCGAGGCGCGGGCCGAGGCGCTGGCGCAGGGCATCGTGCTGAACGGCTTGGCCGTGCTGGACAGGACGCCGACGCCGCTCTCGCTCGCCTCCGCCCTGCCGCCGCTCGACACCTACTACCAGCAGGAGGTGATCGGCGGCCCCGGCGCCTTCCTGGTGGTGGCCGAGGGCTTCGAAGCCTTCGAGGCGGCGGTGCGGCGCAAGATCATCCGCGAGATCGCCGCGGTGCCGCCGGCCGGGCCGTCGACCGAACGCTTTGCCTGAGCCGGCGCCGTACCGGTTCGATCCCGGAAACGTTACCCATGGCCCGAGGTTTTCGGTGGCGATGTAACCATTGCATACTACAACGGTGGCATTGGTCGCGGCTATAGGGAGCCGGTCCGACCCGATGCGTCGGCTCCGTCGCCGCGGCAGGCGGTCCTGGGAGACGCCGATGGCCGCCCTGTCGTCCTTGTTGCCGGTCACCCGCGGCGACAGCCTCCGCCGCCGGTTCATCCTGCTGGTGGCGGTCGTCGCCGGCGCCCTGCTGGGCCTCTCCGCCCTCGTCATCGAGCGGGCGCATGCCGGCGCCCGCGCCTGGGCCGAGGCCGAGACCCTGGCGACCGCCCGGGCGCTGGCGCAGATGGTGGACTACCGCTTCGCCACCGCGGCGGCGCTGCTGCAGGGCCTCGCCGTCTCGCCCAGCCTGCGCGCCGGGGATCTCGAGGCCTTCGGCCGCGACCTGGGGTCGGCCGCCGACCGCGCCCGGCTCGGCAGCCTCGCCCTGTCGCGGGCCGACGGCACCCTGCTGCTGCACCGGGCGGTCGAGGGCGCGGCGCCGCCGGCCGGGCTGGCGGGCAACACCGCGATCGGCCGCGCCGCGGCCTCGGGCCGCACCGCGGTCAGCGACCTGTTCGACGGCGTGGTCCTGGTCGCGGTCCCGGTGCCCGGCCCCGCCGCCGGGCCGGCCGACCTTTACGTGCTGAGCCTGGCGCTGCCGGCCGACGGCCTGGCCGAGGCGCTGGCGGCGCAGGGGCTGCCGCCGGGCACCGTCGCCGCCCTCATCGACACCGCCGGGGTGGTGGTCGCCCGCAGCCCCGGGCAGCGCGAATACGCCGGTACCGGCCTGGTGCCCGAGGTGCGCGCCACCGTCGAGGCCGGCGAGGCTGAGGCGGTGGTGCGGACCCGCCGCGTCGACGGCGTCCCGGCCAGCATCGGGCTGGTCCGGGCCCCGGCCTCCGGCTTCCGCATCGCCATCGGCGTGGCGCAGGACGCCTTCCTGGCGCGGCTCGGCACCACGCTGCTGCTCGCCCTGCTCGCCGGCGGCGGATTGGTGCTGGCGGCGCTGCTGCTGCTGCTGCTGCTCGCGCGGCGGGTCAGCCGCGGCATCGGTTGGCTCGGCACCCTGGCCGATCCGGTGCCGCAGCGCATGGGATACCGGCAGGGCCTCGCCGAGATCGACGCCGCCGCCGCCGCCCTGACCGGGGCCAGGGCCCGGCAGGAGGCCGCCCAGGCCGCCCTGGCCCGGCGCGAGGCCGGCTTCCGGGCCGCCTTCGAGGCGCCGGTGATCGGCATGGCGCAGATCGATCTGGCGACCGGCGCCATCCTGCTCGCCAACGACCGCTTCTGCGGCATCCTCGGCCACCCGGCCGCGGCGCTGCTGGACGGCGGCAACCTCTTCACCCTCCTGGCCACCGCCCTCACCGAGGCGCAGCGGGCCGCGCTCGGCCAGGGCCGGGCGGTGACCCTGGCGGCCGAATACGCCCGACCGGACGGGGCGACGCTCTGGCTCGAGCTGGGGCTGGCCGCGATCCGCGACGCGGCGGTCCAGCCGCCCCGGGTGGTCGTCGTGCTCGAGGACATGTCCGGCCGGCATCGCGATACCCAGCGCCAGCGCCTGCTGACGCGGGAGCTGGCGCATCGCGCGGTCAATGCCCTGACCGTGGTGCAGGCCGCCATCCGGCTCACGCCGCAGGAGGATGCCGCCGCCTATGCCGCGGCGGTCGAGGCGCGGGTCGCCGCCCTGGCCCGGGCGCATGGTCTGCTGGCGCATGGCGGCTGGAGCGGCGCCGAGCTGGAAGCGGTGGTGGCCGGCGAGCTGGCGCCCTTCCTGCCGGCCAGGCCGGGCGCCGCCGGGCGGACCAGGCTGGCCGGCCCGCCGCTGATGCTGCGCGCCGAGGCGGTGCAGCCCCTGGCGATGGTGGTGCACGAGCTGGCGACCAACTCGACCAAGTACGGCGCCCTGTCCCGCCCCGCCGGGCAGGTCGAGGTCGCCTGGTCGGTCGAGGCGCGGCCGGGGTTCCTGGAGCTCCGCTGGTCGGAGACCGGCGGGCCGCCGGTGCTGCGGCCGCCGGCCCGGCGCGGCTTCGGCTCGCGCCTGATCGAGGCGACGGTGCGGGGCCAGCTCGGCGGCGGCCTGCAGCTCTCCTGGCTGCCGGGCGGCCTGGTCTGCCTGCTGGCGATCCTGCTCGGGCGGGCGGTGCGGGAGGGGGTGGCGGCCGAGGCCGAGGCCGGTCGGGGCGGCTGATTTAGCGGTTCCTTCATCCGGTCCTGCGCTTTTGGGCGGAGCCGGAAAGGAAGGGCTTGATGCCGCCGACCAGCATGACCGACTCGCTTGCCCCGGCCATCGACATGCTCGATCGCGGCCTGCGCCGCCGGCTGACCAACGACCTGCGCGGCGCCATCGGCCGTGGCGAGATGGCCATCCACTACCAGCCCCGCATCTTCCTGGCGGATGGCCAGCCGGCCGGGGCGGAGGCGCTGCTGCGCTGGCAGCATCCGCGGCACGGCGCCGTCCCGCCGCATGTCTTCATCCCCCTGGCCGAGGCCTCGGACCTCATCCTGCGGCTCGGCGGCTGGGTGCTGCGGCAGGCGACGCTGGAGGCCGCGCGCTGGCCGGCGGCGGCCGGGACCATCTCGGTCAACGTCTCCGCCCGGCAGCTGGAAACCGGGCTGCTCTCGGCCCAGGTCGCCGCCGCCCTGGCCGGGTCCGGCCTGCCCCCCACGCGGCTGGAGCTGGAGCTGACGGAATCCCTCGCGGTCGAGGACCGGCCGGAGACCCGCGAGCTGCTGCTGGCGCTGCGGAGGGAGGGGATCAGCCTCTCGCTCGACGACTTCGGCACCGGCTACAGCTCGCTCGCCCGGCTGCGGCGGCTGCCCTTCAACGCCCTGAAGCTGGACCGTAGCTTCCTCCGCGCCATCCCCGGCGACCGGGAGGACGAGGCGATCCTGCGCGCCGTGCAGGGGCTCGCCACCGCCCTCGGCATGCGGCTGGTGGCCGAGGGGGTGGAGCAGGAGGCGCAGCGGGACTTCCTGCGCGGCATCGGCTGCATCGAGGCGCAGGGCTGGCTCTTTGGCCGGCCGATGCCCGCCGAGGCGCTGCGCCGCGCCTGGGAGCAGGCCGGGCCCCTTGCGGGATGCGCCGGCCTTCCCATTCCTGGCAGCGCATGTCCCATTCCCGTATCGAGCCACGCCGGGTAGCCGTCGTCGGCGCCGGCCTCGCCGGCCTCGCCTGCGCCCGCGCCCTGGCCGCCGCCGGCGCCGTCGCCACCCTCTTCGACAAGGGCCGCGCCGCCGGCGGCCGCCTCGCCACCCGCCGGGGGGAGGGCGGGCAATACGACCATGGGGCGCAATACCTCACCGCCCGCGGCCCGGGCTTCGCCGCCGCCCTGGCCGCGGCCGGCGCCGCGCCCTGGGGCGGGGCGGGGCGCTGGGTCGGCACCCCCGGCATGTCGGCCCTGCCGCGGGCCCTCGCGGCCGGGCTCGACCTGCGCGCGGCACGGCATGTCGGCAGCCTCGCCGGAGGGCCCGGCGCCTGGCGGCTGCGGCACTGGGATGCGGCGCTGGTCCGGCCGGGCCGGCCGCTGCCGGGGATCGCGCCCGAGGAGGACGGCCCCTTCGACGCCGTCGCCCTGGCCCTGCCGCCGGCCCAGGCCGCGCCGCTGGTCGCCGCCCATGCCCCGGGCCTGCCGCCGCGCCTCGCCGCGGTGCGGATCGCGCCCTGCTGGACGGTGATGCTGGGCTTCGCCGCGCGGCTGCCGTTGCCGGACAGCCTGCGCCCCGGCACCGGCCCGATCGGCTGGGCGGCGCGGGACAGCAGCAAGCCCGGCCGGGATGCCGGGCGGGAATGCTGGGTGGTGCAGGCCGGGCCGGACTGGTCCCGCGCCTGGCTCGAGGCCGCGCCGGCCGCGGTCATCCCACCGCTGCTGCAGGCGCTGGCGGACCTCGCGGGCGGGCCGCTGCCGGCGCTGGACCATGCCGCCGCGCATCGCTGGCGCTATTCCCTGGTCGAGGCGCCGCTCGGCCAGCCCTGCCTCTGGGACCCGGCGAGCCGGCTGGGCCTGGCCGGCGACTGGTGCCTCGGCGGCCGGGCCGAGGCCGCCTTCGACAGCGGGGAGGCGCTGGCGGCCGCCCTGCTCGGATGACGCCGGGATGGCGGAAAACCAAGCTGACAGCCGGGCATTCCGGCCTATGGTGCCGCCCGCATGAGCATCCCGACCGAGGCGAGCATCGCCGCCGAAATCCTGCGCCTGACCGCCGAGCGCGGCCCGGACAAATCGATCTGCCCGAGCGAGGTCGCCCGCGCCCTGGCGGGGGGCGACGACGGCCCCTGGCGGCCGCTGATGACCCCGGTGCGGCAGGCCGCGCTGGTGCTGCAGCAGGCCGGGGCGATCGAGATCCTGCGCAAGGGCAAGGCGGTCCCGGCCGAGCAGGTCCGCGGGGTGATCCGGCTGCGCCAGGCGCCCCCCGAGGCCGCTTCCCGGGACCAGGAGGCGGCGCTGCCGCCCGACCAGGCCGGTACCGAAGGGGAGGGGATATGAGCAAGCTCGGCCTGCTGTTCGGCCGGGGCGCCCGGGGCCTGCCGCCCGCCGTGCCGGTCGACTTCGCCCATCTGGTGCTGCCGCCCTCGCCCAATACCTGCCTCGCCGCCCCGGCAGGGGGGCATCCCGGCGCGCATGTCACGGTGCCACTCCTGCCGGTGGATGCGGCGACCGCCTGGGGCGTGCTGCGGAGCCTCGGCGAGCGCTTCCCCCGCACCAGCCTGATCGAGGCTTGGCCCGACCGCCGCCAGGCGCAATGGGTGGAGCGCTCCGCCCTGGTCAATTACCCCGACATCATCGCCGCCGAGGTGGTGCCGCTGCCCGGCGGCGCCGGGCTGTACCTCTATTCCCGCAGCCTGCTCGGCTGGTCCGACCTCGGGGTGAACCGCCGCCGGGTGGACCGCTGGCTCGCCGCCCTCGAGGCGGCGCTGCGCCAGGGCTGACCGCCCGCCCCTTCACGACCCAGCCTTCCGGAGACCGCCATGCGCCGCATCGGCCACTTCCTCAGCGATGCCTGGCGCCTCGCCGGCCCCTACTGGCGCAGCGAGGAGCGCTGGCGCGCCCGGCTGCTGCTCGGCGTCGTCGTCCTGCTGAACCTCTCGCTGGTCGGCATGAGCGTGCTGCTGAGCTATTGGAACCGCGAGTTCTTCAACAGCCTGCAGGAGAAGGACGCCGAGGCCTTCTGGTCGCTGCTGTTCTGGTGGCGCAGCACCGACAGCGGGCCGATGCCCGGCTTCGTCTTCGTCGCCGCGCTCTATATCCTCATCGCGGTCTATGCGCTCTACCTCCGCCAGGCGCTGCAGATCCGCTGGCGGAGCTGGCTGACCCGGGAGGTGCTGGACCGCTGGCTAGCCGACCGCGCCTACTACCGGGTCGCGCTCTCCGACCCCGGCACCGACAACCCGGACCAGCGCATCGCCGAGGACCTGCGCATGTTCGTGGACAATACCCTGGCGCTGGGGCTCGGGCTGATGCGCTCGGTGGTGACGCTGTTCAGCTTCGTCATCGTGCTCTGGGGCCTGTCCGGGCCGCTCACCGTCCTCGGCCTCGACATCCCCGGCTACATGGTCTGGGTGGCGCTGCTCTATGCCCTGGCGGGCACCGGCCTCGCGCATCTGATCGGCCGCAGCCTGATCCGCCTGAACTTCGCCCAGCAGCGGGTGGAGGCGGACTTCCGCTTTGCCCTGGTGCGGCTGCGGGAGAATGTCGAGGGCATCGCGCTCTACGGCGGCGAGGCGGACGAGAAGCGCGGGCTGGTCGAGCGCTTCGGCGCGCTGATCGGCAATTGGTGGGCGATCATGGTCGCCACCAAGCGGCTGACCTTCTTCACCGCCGCCTATTCCCAGGCGGCGATCATCTTCCCCTTCATCGTCGCGGCGCCGGCCTTCTTCGCCGGGCGGATCCCGCTCGGCGGGCTGACCCAGACCTCGGGCGCCTTCTCCGAGGTGCAGGGCGCGCTCTCCTGGTTCGTCGACAATTACGCGGCGCTGACCGAATGGCGGGCGACGGTGCTGCGCGTCACCGGCTTCCTCGATGCCATCGCCGCCGCCCGCGCCGCGGTGGCGGCGGGCAGCGGCATCCAGGCCCGGCCCGACGGCGGCGATGCGCTGGTGCTGGAGGGGCTGGAGGTCGCGCTGCCGGATGGCCGGGTGCTGCTGCGGGAGGCGGCAGCGCGGATCGGCGCCGGGGACTCGGTGGTCATCGCCGGGGCGTCCGGCAGCGGCAAGTCCACCCTGTTCCGGGCGCTGGCCGGCATCTGGCCCTTCGGCCATGGCACGGTGCATGGGCCCTCCGCCGGGGCGAGCCTGTTCCTGCCGCAGCGGCCCTACCTGCCGCTCGGCAGCCTGCGGCGGGCGCTCTGCTACCCCCGCGATGCCGCGGAATTCCCCGAGGCGGCGGTGCAGGCGGCGCTGGCCGACGCCGGGCTCGGCCATCTCGCGCCCCGGCTCGATACCGAGGAGGCCTGGGATCGCCAGCTCTCGGGCGGCGAGCAGCAGCGGGTGGCGCTGGCCCGGGCGCTGCTGCTGAAGCCGGCCTGGCTGTTCCTCGACGAGGCGACCGCCAGCCTCGACCCGGAAGCCGAGGCGCGCTTCTACACCCTGCTCAAGGAACGGCTGCCGGGCACCGCGCTGATCTCCATCGCCCATCGCCCGGCCGTCGCGCAGTACCACGACCGGGCGCTGCGGGTGCAGGACGGGCGGCTGGCCGAAGCCGCGGCCTAGTCGCCGTCCTGGTCCAGGGCGTAGCCGGCGGAGCGCACGGTGCGGATCACGTCGACGCAGCCCGGGATGTTGATCGCCTTGCGCAGCCGGCGGATATGCACGTCCACGGTGCGCGGCTCGACATGGATGTCGCGGCCCCAGACGGCGTCCAGCAGCTGCTCCCGGCTGAACACCCGGCCGGGGTTCTGCAGGAAGAATTCCAGCATGCGGTACTCGGTCGGCCCGAGGTGCAGCGGCTTGCCGGCCCGCGTCACCCGGTGGGCGTCCTGGTCCATGCTGATGTCGAGGAAGGCCAGCACCCCCTTGGTGGCGATGCTGCCCGAGCGCCGCAGCAGCGCCCGGATGCGGGCCATCAGCCCGTCCATGGCGAAGGGCTTGGCGATGTAGTCGTCGGCGCCGGTGTCGAGGGCGCGGACCGCGTCCTGGTCCTCGGTCCGCGCCGTCACCATGATGATCGGCAGGTCCCGCGTCGCCGGCTTGCGCCGGAGCTGGCGGCAGACCTCGATGCCCGAGAGCGTCGGCAGCATCCAGTCCAGCAGGATCAGGTCGGGCCGGGCCTCGGCCACCCGCAGCAGCGCCTCCTGGCCGTCGGTCGCCTCGTCGACCTGGAAGCCCTGCTTCTCCAGGTTGTAGCGGAGCAGGGTGATGAGCGGCGCCTCGTCCTCCACCACCAGGATGGTCGGCCGGGCGAGGTCCGGCGCGGCGCGGACGCCGCTCATCCGCCGAGCTGGTCCAGCGGCGGCCGGACCACGGCATAGGCCGAGCTGTCGCCCTTCGGCCGCTCGTCCGGCAGGTTGTCGCCGCGCAGGGCGTAATGCACGGTCTCGGCGATGTTGGTCGCGTGGTCGCCGATGCGCTCGAGGTTCTTCGCCACGAACAGCAGGTGGGTCGCCGCGGTGATGTTGCGCGGGTCCTCCATCATGAAGGTCAGCATCTCCCGGAAGATGCCGTTGTAGACCTGGTCGACCGGCTCGTCGGCGGCCCAGACCTCGTCGGCGCGGGCCACGTCGTCGTTGACCAGCGCGTCGATGGCGCCCTTCAGGTTCTCCTGCACCAGCTTCGCCATGCGGTTGAAGCCGTTCAGGCTGCCGATCGCCGGCTGCTGCGACAGGACGATGCTGCGCTTGGCGGCGTTGCGGGCGTAGTCGCCGATGCGCTCCAGCCCGTGGCTGATCTTGAGGCAGGCGATGATGAGGCGCAGGTCCTGGCCGACCGGCTGGCGCAGCGCCAGGATCTGGATGCAGAACTGCTCCACCTCCCGCTCCAGCGCATCGATCGCGGCGTCGCGCCCGACCACCTCGGTGGCGAGGTCGGTGTCGCGCCGCAGCAGCGAGGCGACGGCATCGTTCACCTGGCGTTCGGCGAGGCCGCCCATGCGGGCGATCATGTCGCGCAGACGGCGCAGTTCCTCGGCGTAGCTGCGGACGGTGTGCTTGGCCATCTGTTCCATGATCCTGGCCCCTGCCTCAGCCGAACCGGCCGGTGATGTATTCCTGGGTCTTGGCGTGCTTCGGCGCGGTGAACATCTCGAGCGCCGGCGCCACCTCGATCAGCTCGCCCAGGTAGAAGAAGGCCACCTGGTCGGCGCAGCGGGCGGCCTGCTGCATGTTGTGGGTGACGATGACCAGGGTGAAGTCGCGCTTCAGCTCGTCGATCAGCTCCTCGATCTTCAGGGTGCTGATCGGGTCGAGCGCCGAGGTGGGCTCGTCGAACAGGATGACCTCGGGCCGCACCGCGATGGTGCGGGCGATGCAAAGCCGCTGCTGCTGCCCGCCCGACATGCCCATGGCGGAGGAGTTCAGCCGGTCCTTGGCCTCGGTCCAAAGCGCGGCGCGGGTCAGCGCCCATTCCACCCGCTCGTCCATCTGCGCCTTCGAGAGCTGCTCGTGCAGCCGCACGCCGAAGGCGATGTTCTCGTAGATGGTCATGGGGAAGGGGGTCGGCTTCTGGAAGACCATGCCGACCTTGGAGCGCAGCTCGTTCAGGTCCATGTCGTCGCTGATGATGTTCTGGCCGTCCAGCAGCACCTCGCCGGTCGCCCGCTGGCCGGGGTAGAGGCTGTACATCCGGTTCAGCACCCGAAGCAGGGTCGACTTGCCGCAGCCGGAGGGGCCGATCATGCCGGTGACCTGGCGGTCCGGGATGTCGAGCCTGATGCCCTTCAGCGCCTTGTTGTCGGCGTAGAAGAAGTCGAGGTTGCGGATGGCGACCTTGGCCTCGTTCAGGGCGGCGCCGGAGCGGGCCTGCATCGCGCCGAGGGCGGGGCGGCTGGTGGCGGTCGTCGTGGTCGAGCTCATGAGGGCCTCCCTTACTTTCCGCCGCGCAGCAGGCTGCGGGCCGCGATGTTCAACAGCAGGACGGCGAGGGTGATCAGCAGCGCCCCGGCCCAGGCCAGCTCGATCCAGTCCTGGAAGGGCGAGCCGGCGTAGGAATAGATGGTGATGGGCAGGCTCGGCATCGGCTGGCTGAGGTCGGTGGACCAGGCGTTGTTGCCGAGGCTGGTGAAGAGCAGCGGCGCCGTCTCGCCGGCGATGCGGGCGATGCCGAGCAGGATGCCGGTGATGATGCCCGAGATGGCCGAGCGCCAGCAGACCAGCACGATCATCTTCCACTTCGGGCTGCCGAGGCCGATCACCGCCTCCCGCAGGGTGTTCGGGATCAGGCTCAGCATGTCCTCGGTGGTGCGGACCACGATCGGGATGATGATGATGCTGAGCGCGACCACCCCGGCCCAGCCGGAGAAGCCGCCGAAGGGCAGCACCAGCAGCTGGTAGACGAAGAGGCCGATCAGGATCGAGGGCGCCGAGAGCAGGATGTCCGAGACGAAGCGCACCACGTCGCCGAAGCGGGAGCCGCGGGCGTATTCCGCCAGGTAGGTGCCGACCAGCATGCCGATCGGGGTGCCGACCAGGGTCGCCAGCGCCACCTGGATCAGGCTGCCGACGATGGCGTTCAGCAGCCCGCCGTCGGAGCCCGGCGGCCGCGTCACCTCGGTGAAGACCGAGAGGTTGAGGGCGCCGAAGCCCTTCACGAAGAGCGTCGCCAGGATCGAGGCGAGGAAGACCAGGCCGATGCCGGTCGCCACCAGCGAGAGGGTGCGGGCGATGCGGTCGGTCCGGCGGCGGCGGCGGCCGAGCCGGGTGGCGATCGCGCGGTCCTTGACCGGGGTGAGGGCGGGGTGGGAGGCGGAGGCGCTCATCGGGTCACACCTTCAGCCGCGAGCGCAGCAGGTAGCGCGAGGTGGCGAGCACGATGAACGACAGCACGAAGAGGATGAAGCCGAGCGCCAGCAGGGCCGAGAGCTTCAGCGAGCCGGTCTCGCTCTCCCCGAACTCGAGCGCCACGACCGAGGCGATGGTATTGCCCGGGCCGAACAGCGTGGTGGTGATGCGGTTGGCGTTGCCGATGACGAAGGTGACCGCCATGGTCTCCCCCAGCGCCCGGCCCAGGCCGAGCATGACGCCGCCGGCGACCGAGACCCGGGTATAGGGCAGCACCACGCCCTTCATCACCTCCCAGGTGGTGGCGCCCAGGCCGTAGGCGCTCTCCTTGAAGACCGGCGGCACCTGCTCGAAGACGTCGCGCATGGTGGCGGCGATGAAGGGCAGGATCATGATGGCGAGGATCAGCGCCGCGGTCAGGATGCCGGTGCCGAAGGGCGGGCCCTGGAACAGCACGCCGATCCCCGGCAGCTCGCCCAGGCTGTCGATCAGCGCGGGCTGGACGTATTGCGCCATGATCGGCGCGACCAGGAAGAAGCCCCACATGCCGTAGATGATGGAGGGGACGGCGGCCAGCAGCTCGACCGCGGTGCCGACCGGCCGGCGCAGCCAGGGCGGCGCCAGCTCGGTCAGGGTGAAGGCGACGCCGAAGGCGACCGGCACGGCGATGATGATGGCCAGCACGGCGGTGACCACGGTGCCGTAGATCGAGACGCCGGCGCCGAAGACCTCGGTCACCGGGTCCCATTCGGTGGACCAGATGAAGGGCAGGCCGAAGGCCCGGAAGGCCGGCAGCCCGCCGAGGAAGAGCTCGACGATGATGCCGCCGAGCAGCAGCAGGACCAGCGCCCCGGCCACGTGGCAGGCGCCGGAGAAGATGGCGTCGCCGAGATCGGCGCCGCCGCGCCGGGCGGGCTTCGCCGCGGCGGTCGGGAAGGTGGTGGCCTGCTGCATGCTCAGCGCTCCGGAAGCTGCCTCAGCCGTTCCAGACCGGCTGGCCGTTGGCCTTCACCTCGGCCTTCCAGGCGGTGCGGATGGCTTCCTGCACCGGCGCGGGCAGCGGGATGTACTCCAGCTCCTGCGCCAGGGTGGCGCCGTTCTTGAAAGCCCAGTCGAAGAACTTCATCACGTTGCGGCTGCGCTCGGCATCCGAGGGATTCTTCGGCAGCAGGATGAAGGTGGGCGAGACGATCGGCCAGGAGGTGGCGCCGGCCTGGTCGATCAGGCTGGCGGCCATGCCGGGCGTGGTCCAGTCGGCGTTGGTCGCGGCGGCGATGAAGGCCTCATGCGTCGGCTTGACGAACTGGCCCGCCTTGTTGCGCAGCTGGGTGGTGACCAGCTTGTTGCTGATGGCATAGGCGTTCTCGACATAGCCGATGGCGCCGCGGATGTTCTTTACGGTGCCGGCCACGCCCTCGTTGCCGCGCGCGCCGGTGCCGGCGGGGAAGCGGACCGAGGTGCCGACGCCGACCTTCTGCTTCCACTCCGGCGAGACCGCGGCGAGGTAGGAGACCCAGACGAAGGTGGTCCCCGACCCGTCCGCCCGGTAGGCCGGGGCGATCGCCAGGTTCGGCAGGGTGAGGCCGGCGTTCATCTCGGTGATGCGGGCATCGTTCCACTTGGTGATCTTGCCGAGGTAGATGTCGGCCAGCACCTCGCCGGTCAGCTTGAGCTGCTCGTTCTCGATGCCCGGGATGTTCACGATGGCGACCAGGCTGCCCATGACGGCCGGGAACTGCAGGAGGCTGGCCTCCTCGAGCTGCGGAACGGTCAGCGGCGCGTCGGAGGCGCCGAAATCCACGGTGCGGTTCTTGATCTGGTTGATGCCGGCGCCCGAGCCGACCGACTGGTAGTTCACCGTCAGCCCGGTCGCGGCGCGGCCGGCCTCGGCCCATTTCTGGTAGACCGGGTTGGGGAAGGTGGCGCCGGCGCCGGTGATCTGGCCGCCCTGCGCCAGGGCCGGGGTGCTGAGGGACGTGCCGGCGAGCAGCGGGGCGGCAGCGGCGAGGCCGGAGCCGATCAGGAATTGGCGACGTTGCACGGGGGTCTCTCCACGGATTTGGTCGGCCGGAGCAGCTTTCGCCCCCCGGCAGGCGGCGCCTTCCTAGGCCGGCGATGCGACGGAGAGATTGCAGTTCGATGAAGCTTATATGACAGAGGACAGGATGAGTGCCCCGGTCATCTGTTGTTCATCCTGCCCAGCTAGGCCGCCGTTTTTCCCGGAAGGCCGCCAGCCCTTCCTGGCCCTCGGCCGAGGCGCGCTGGATCCAGCCCTCATGCGCCAGCAGCGCCATCTGCCGCGCATCCAGCTTCATGCCGTTGACGCCGAGCAGGCTGTCCTTGGTCGCCGCCACCGCCCCGGGGGCCGAGAGCAGCACCGCCGCCAGCACCTCCTCCAGCCGGGCCTCGATCGCCGCCGCCTCCACCACCTCATGCACCAGGCCGATCCGCAGCGCCTCCGCGGCGCCGAAGCGCTCGCCGGTGATGGCGTAGCGCCGGGCCTGGCGCAGCCCCATGGCCTGGACCATCTGCGCCGAGATCGGGGTGGGGGAGACGCCGACCCGGACCTCGGTCAGGCCGAAGACGGCGGCCGGCGTGGCGAGGGCCACGTCGACGCAGCAGACCACGCCGCAGCCGCCGCCGAAGGCCGCGCCCTGGATGACGGCGATTGTGGGCTTCGGGAATTCGTTCAGCAATTGCATGGCGCGGGTGGTGGCCAGCGAGGCCTCGTAGGCCGCCTCGGGCGGGTAGCCGGCGACCTCGGACAGCCAGTTGATGTCGGCCCCGGCGGCGAAGTGCCGCCCGGCGCCGCGCAGCACCAGGGCGCGGACGCCGCGGTCCGCGGCGAGCCGGCCCAGCCCGTCGATCAGCCCCGCCAGCATCGCCGCGTTGTAGGCATTGCCGACCTGGGGCCGGTTCAGCGTGGCGGTGGCGATGCCGCGGGCATCGCGGGTCAGCAGGACGGGGGCGGCTTCGGACATGGCGGTTCCTCCGGTTCCCGCCCGTCTTAGCGCATTGACAGCCGCTTGGCGCCGGGCCGAGCCTGACCCAACCCGAGGGAGCCCCCGCCATGCATGCCACCCGCCCCACCCTCTATGGCACCCGCCACGCCGTCTCCGCCGGGCACTACCTGGCCGCCGCCGCCGGCTTCTCGGTGCTGGAGGCCGGCGGCAACGCGGTGGATGCGGGCTGCGCCGCCGGCATCGCCCTCGGCGTGCTGCTGCCGGATCTGGTGAATGTCGCCGGCGTCGCGCCCATCCTGATCCGCATGGCCGACGGCACCGTCGAGACCATCGCCGGCCTCGGACCCTGGCCGGCCTCCATCCCCGCCGACCTCTTCATGCGCGAGCACGGCGGCAAGATCCCGAACGGCGTGCTCCGCACCGTGGTGCCGGCCGCGCCGGATGCCTGGATCACCGCGCTCGAGCGCCACGGCACCATGGGCTTCCACGACGTCGCCCGGCACGCCATCCGCCATGCCCGGGACGGCTACGCCGTCTACCCGCTGCTGGCCGAGAACATCCGCACCCACGAGGCCGACTACGCCCGCTGGCCCGGCAATGCCGCCATCTTCCTCCCCGGCGGCCGCCGGCCCGAGGTGGGGGAGAAATTCATCCAAAGCGACCTCGCCCGCACCCTGCAGTACATGGCCGACGAGGAGAGGAAGGCGGCGGGGAAGGGGAGGCTCGCCGGCCTCGCCGCCGCCCATGCCGCCTTCTACAAGGGCGACATCGCCCGCGAGATCGCCGCCTTCATGGAACGCGAGGGCGGCTACCTCACCATGGCCGACCTCGCCGGCTACCGGTCGCGGATCGAGCCCGCGGTGCGCCGCGCCTGGCGCGGGCATGAGGTGCTGACCTGCGGCCCCTGGTGCCAGGGCCCGGCCCTGCTGGAGGCGCTGCTGCTGTTCGAGAAGGGCGGCTTCGCCGGCATGGCGCACAACAGCCCCGAATACCTCCACCTGATGGCCGAATGCATCAAGGCGGCCATGGCCGACCGCGAATACCACTTCGGCGACCCCGCCTTTGTCGACGTCCCGCTCGACCGGCTGCTGGCCGACGGCCATCTCGCCGGGCGTCTCGCCGAGATCGACCCCAACCGTGCCCTGGCCGGCATGCCCGGCCCGCTGCTCGGCCGCAACGCCCCCGCCCAGTACGACCCCGCCGAGCGCTCGATGCCCATGGTCGAGGCCGATACCTCCTACTGCGCGGTGGTCGACCGCTGGGGCAATGCCTTCAGCGCCACGCCCTCCGACGGGTCCTGGAACTCCCCGGTCGTGCCGGGCCTCGGCATCATCCCGAGCAACCGCGGCAGCCAGTCCCGCCCGGATCCGAACCACCCCTGCGGCGTCGCCCCGGGCAAGCGGCCGCGGCTGACCCCCAACCCGGCCATGGTGGTGACCGAGACGGGCGGCGTCATGCCCTTCGGCACCCCGGGCGGCGACGTGCAGATCCAGGCCATGCTGCAGGTGATGGTGAACATCCTGCACTTCGGCATGGAGGTGCAGGAGGCGATCGAGGCGCCACGGATCGCCAGCTACTCCTTCCCGTCATCCTTCGCGCCCTTCGACTACTTCCCCGGCCGGCTGGCGGTGGAGGACGGCATCTCCCAGGCGACGCGCGACGCGCTGGCGGCGAAGGGCCATGAGGTGAAGGACTGGCCGCACCGCACCTGGCTGGCCGGGACGGTGGAGGTGGTGCTGAGCAACCCCGAGACGGGGCTGCTGGCGGCGGGGGCGGACCCGCGGCGTCCGGCCTACGCCATCGCCAGCTGAGCGGCCGGGGACGGTTGCATCCGGTCGCCGCCGATGCGATAGCCGTCCCGGGTGCCGGGTTCCGACAGGACCTTGCAGGGGTTAGCGCTGGTCGGGCCGCCAGCGACGGAATCCCGCGTCCGGAGGCGCCCATGGCCGACCATCACCATACCCACCCGAGCGCGCTGCGCCGATTCCTGGCCGGCCAGTCCTCCGCCGGGCTGGTGCTGATGGGCACCGCCGCCCTGGCGCTGGCCATCGCCAATTCGCCGCTCGGGCCGGGCTACGAGGCCCTGCTGCATGCCTACGTCGGGCCGCTGTCGCTCGGGCACTGGATCAACGACGGGCTCATGGCGGTGTTCTTCCTGCTGGTCGGGCTCGAGATCAAGCGGGAGATGCTGGACGGGCAGCTCTCGACCTGGTCGCGCCGCGCCCTGCCGGGGATCGCCGCCGCCGGCGGCATGGCGGTGCCGGCGCTGGTCTACCTCGCCTTCAACCCCGGCCCGACCGCGCATGGCTGGGCGATCCCGGCGGCGACGGACATCGCCTTCGCCCTCGGGGTGATCTCGCTGCTGGGCCGGCGGGTGCCCGCCTCGCTGCGGGTCTTCCTGGCGGCGCTGGCCATCATCGACGACCTCGGCGCCGTCGTCATCATCGCGCTGTTCTACACCGCGGGGCTGTCGCTGCCGGACCTGGCGGGCGCCGCCCTGGTGATCGCGGTGCTGGCCGGGATGAACCGGCTCGGCGTGCGCGCCCTCACGCCCTACCTGCTGCTCGGGCTGGTGCTCTGGGTGCTGGTGCTGCGCTCCGGCGTGCATGCGACGCTGGCCGGGGTGATCCTCGCCCTCACCATCCCGCTGCAGCCCACGCCGGGCCGGCCGGACGAGGAGGCGGCCAGCCCGCTGCACCGGCTGGAGCATGCCCTGCACCTGCCGGTCGGCTTCCTCATCGTGCCCATCTTCGGCCTGGCCAATGCCGGGGTGCCCTTCCTCGGCCTGCCCGCCGAGGCCCTGGCTGCGCCGGTCACCCTCGGCGTCGGTCTGGGGCTGCTGGTGGGCAAGGTGGTCGGCGTGCTGGGCGCCGCGCTGCTGGCGATCCGCCTCGGCTGGGCCGACATGCCGGCCTATGCCGGCCGGCTGCAGCTGGCCGGGACGGCGCTGCTGTGTGGCATCGGCTTCACCATGAGCCTGTTCATCACCCTGCTGGCCTTCCCCGGGGAGCCGCTGCTGCAGGCGGAGGCGAAGATCGGCATCCTCGCCGGCTCGCTGGTCGCGGGGTTGCTGGGGTATGTGGTGTTGCGGTTTGCGCCGAAGGACTGGCCGGGGACGGCGTCGCGGTAGGGGACGGCTGCCCGGCTTTCAGCGCCGGTCACCCAGGGCGGCTGGCCTGCGTGGGCAGCCGCAGGGTGAAGCGGGTCTGGCCATGGTCCGATGAGGCGCCGATGGTCCCGCCATGCGCCTTGGCGATCTCGGAACAGATGTAGAGCCCCAGGCCGAGACCTTCGCGGCCACGGCTGCCGCGCTGGCTGCCCCGGAAGAACGGCTGGAACAGGCGTTCGAGGGCGGCCGGCTCGATGGTGTCTCCGGCATTGGCGACCAGCAGCGTGAAATGGCCGGCTTCGGCACGGGCCTGCACCAGGATGGGCTCGGCCGGCGTGCCATAGGTGAGCGCATTGCCGAGGAGGTTCGAGAGGAGCTGCCCGATGCGCTGGCGGTCGCACTCGACCGCCTCGCGCAGGTCGATATCGACCGCGATGCGACGCTCCGGGTGAATGCCGCTGAACTCCTCGACGACCCGCAGAAGAACGGGCTGCAGCGGCTGGTCGCAGTCGCGGGCGGTGACGAACCCGCCGCCCAGCCGGCCCCGCGCGAAGTCGAGCAGGTTCGAGATCAGCCCGGACATGCGGGAAATGCTGCGCTCTATCTGCTCGGCGATCTCGGCGGCCCTTTCGGGGTGGCGGATCAGCAGCTTCGTGCCGGCGGCAACCGAGGCGAGCGGGTTCCGGAGATCGTGCCCGAGCACCACGATGAATTGCTCCCGCCATCCATCCGCCTCCGGCGGGCGAAGGTGCCGCTGTTCCTCCGCCCATTTTCGTTCGGTGATGTCGATGGCGATGCCGATCACCCGGATGCACCGACCGGTGTCATCGAACACGCCGCGGCCCTTGGCGGCGATCCACCGGACGACCCCATCCTCCTTGCCGATCGTGCGGTATTCCACGTCGTAGGGCGCCCGACGGGCCGGATCGGTCGCGCTGGCGTAGCGTTCGGCCACACGCGCCCTGTCGTCCGGGTGCAGGCCCTGGTAGAAGTCCTCCTGCCCGACCGGCATGTCGGGCGAAATGCCGAACATCGCCTTCATCCGCGGCGTCCAGGTCAACCGGCTATGGACCTCCTCGCAGTCCCACCAGCCGATATCCGCCGCTTCCGCCGCCAGCCGAAGTCGCTCCTCCGCGGGCAGGAGATCGGCCACGGGTGCATGATCCCAAGCCGCTGGAACGCTGCCCGCTTCTCCCATCCCGGCACACCTCTCGCGCATATGGCGACGTCGCTACATCGTCGTCTCTGCCAGTGTGGCTCGTTTCAGGGAGCGTGTCTGTTGCCCACCCAACAGAAAGTCGCAACCAAAACAAATGCCAGAAGTTAAATTTCCACAATACAGTTCTACGAGGGCGATATATTGTGAAGAAACCTCAAGTTGAAAAACTTGTTCACAAAAATCAATTAATCGGCGCTTTCGAGCCAGCGGTCCATCGCAAGATCATGCAGCATATGCAGCCCGTTCACCTGAAGCTCGGGGCAGTCGTCTGCGAGGCCGGGGGCCTGCTGGAGCACGCCTATTTCCCGCAGGGATGCGTTCTCTCGCTGCTGACCGTGCTGGACAACGGGTCCGAGATCGAGTGCGCGAATATCGGGCGGGAGGGCGCATTCGGCCTCTTCTCCGCCATGTACAGCCGCGTCTCCTTCAATCGCTGCATGGTCCAGCTCGAAGGTCCGATGCTCCGCTGCGAGATCCAGTACCTGCAGTCGGTGTTCCACAGCAGCGCCCATATTCAGGATCTCTTCGTCAGCTATTCCGAGACCCTGCTGTCGCAGGTCATGCAGACGGTCGCCTGCAACTCGCTCCATACGGTCGAGGAGCGGATGTGCCGCTGGCTGCTCATGATGCATGACCGGGCGGAAGGCGAAATGCTGACCTACACCCATGAATTCCTGTCGCGCATCATGGGCGCGAACCGGACCTCCGTCACGCTTGCGGCGCAATCCCTGCAGAATCAGGGCCTCATCAGCTATCGCCGCGGCCTGATGCAGGTGCTGGACCGCGCCGGACTGGAGAGATCCTCCTGCGAGTGCTACGCGGTCGTGAAGGCGCGCTTCGATGCCTTTCTCACGCCGCCCGCGAGTGCCGTGCAGGAAACCAAGGCCGGCCGCACCGATACCCGCTAGCGGCCGCATCGGGCGGAGCGGCCACTTCTGAAGGCATCCCCGCACTACCCGCCCCCCGCCGCCCGCACCCGTCCCCCCGTCCTGATATCGACCACCCCCGCCCGCAGCACCGCCTCGGCCACCACATTCACCAGCAGCGGCCCGCCGGAGGCATCCACCAGCACCTTCGCCGCCTTCAGCGCGGCATAGCCGTCGCCGCCGAGCGCCAGGTAGTCCACCGTCGCCAGCCGGTAGCGCCGCGCCGGGTCGAGTGGCGCGCCGCCAACCAGCGCCTCCCGCAGCCGGTGGCCGGGCGGCAGCGCCGGGTGGAAGACCGCGGCGATGCCGCTGGTCTGCGGGAAGCGCCCGGCCGCCGCCTCCACCGCCGAGACGCCGTGCTCCAGCGCCTCCAGCAGCGCCGCGCCGGTGATCTCCAGCAGCACCACCGCATTGCCGAAGGGCATCTCGGCCATCAGGTCGCGCCGGGTGAGCTCGTGGCCCACCGGATAGTCCCGGTTGCCGCGCAGCCCGCCGCCGTTCACCAGCGCCGCATCGGCGCCGAAATGCGCCCGCAGCGCATCGGCGATCAGGTCGCCCATCGCCGCCTCCCGGGTGCGGACCACGGCGGTGCGGGTATCGAGCGGCACCGCCAGCCGGCCCAGCGGCTGCCCCAGCACCGCCTGCAGCCGCGCCTCCACGGCCGCCACCAACGGCGCGATGCGCGGGGAGGGGGGCACGTCCACGTTGGGGATCAGCCTGAGCCCGATGGCGCGGACCCGGGCGGGGCGGTTCCCGGCCGGGCGTTCCACCCGCAGCTCGGCGACCGCCAGCCATTCCGCGTCGCCGCCGGCCTTGACCACCGCGGCGCCGGTATCCCGCTTCAGCACCGGCTCGTGGTCGTGCCCGCCCAGCACCAGGTCGAGGCCCTCGACCTCGCGGGCCATGCGTTCGTCCTCGGCCAGGTCCTGGTGGGTCAGCGCGACGACGATATTGGCGCCCTGGCGGCGGAGCGCGGCGATGCCGGCCTCGAGCGCCGGCTGCTCCGGCCCGAAGCTGAGGCTGCCGGCGCCGACCGCGAGATCCCCGGTCGCCCTGGTCAGGATGCCGACGAAGCCGATGCGCAGCCCCGCCGCCTCCCGCAGCACCGTCGCCACCGCGCCGCCGAAGACCCGGCCGTCGGCCTCCCGCACATTGGCGCCGAGCCAGGGGAAGCGGCTCTCGGCGATGCGCTGGCGGATGACCGGCAGGCCGAGGTCGAATTCATGGTTGCCCAGCACTGCCACGTCGGTGCCGAGGGCATTGAAGATCTCGACCATATGCGCCCCGCCGGTGACGGAGGAGGCGAGCGAGGGCGAGATCAGGTCGCCGCCGAAGGTCAGGAAGCTCGGCCCCGGCGCGGCGGCGCGGGCGGCCTCCACCAGCGTGCCCAGCTCGGCCAGCCCGCCATGGGACGCGGTGCCGAGGTGCTGGTAGACGTCGTTCACGTGCAGGAAGGTGAGGGTGACGGTCTCGGCCGCCTCGGCCCTGGCGGCGGCGAGGGCCAGGGCGGCCCCGAAGGCGGCACGGCGGCCGAACAGGATATGGGTCAAGCGGGGATTCCAGGCCGGCGGCGTCATGAATGGCGGCGAATAAGGCAGTCACCGGGGCGCAGCGTCAACGCCGCGCGCTTGCCTCCCGCGCGCCGGGCGGTCATCCTGCCGGTCGACCGACCAAGACGCCTCTCCAGCACAGGAGACCCCCCATGCATGACATCGTGATCCGCGGCGGCACCATCGTCGATGGCACCGGCAAGCCGTCCTTCACCGGCGACCTCGCAATCGACGGCGACCGCATCACCCAGGTCGGCGGCACCGCCGGCCCGGGCCGCCGGGAGGTCGACGCCGCCGGCCGCCTCGTCACCCCCGGCTGGGTCGACGTGCACACGCATTACGACGGCCAGGCGACCTGGGACCCGGTGCTGGCGCCCTCCTCCTGGAACGGCGTGACCACCATCCTCTTCGGCAATTGCGGCGTCGGCTTCGCCCCGGTGCGCAAGCGCGACCACCAGGGCCTCATCGACCTGATGGAAGGCGTCGAGGACATCCCCGGCATCGCCCTGGCCGAGGGGCTGAAGTGGGACTGGGAAAGCTTCCCCGAATACCTCGACGCGCTGGAGCGGCTGCCGCGCACCATCGATATCGCGGCCCAGGTCGCCCACCATCCGCTGCGGGTCTATGTCATGGGCGACCGCGCCATCCGCCGCGAGATGGCGACCGCCGAAGACATCGCCGAGATGTCCCGCCTGACCGAGGAGGCGCTGAAGGCCGGCGCCTTCGGCTTCACCACCTCGCGCACCGACCAGCACAAGACCCCGGACGGCGACCTCGTCCCCGGCCGCTACGCCGAGCATGAGGAGCTGATCGGCATCGGCCGGGCGCTCGGCCGCGCCGGCCGCGGCGCCTTCGGCATGCTGTCGGACTTCGAGGACGAGGCCGCCGAATTCGGCTGGATGAACACCATCGCCCGCGAGAACAAGCGCCCGCTCTGGTTCCTGCTGACCGACCGCTCCTACGACCCCGACCGCTGGCGCCGGCTGATGGACGGCGTCCGCGCCGCCCGGGCCGAGGGCCTGCCGATGTCGGCCCAGGTCGCCGGCCGCCCGGTCGGGCTGATCCTCGGCCTGACCACCTCGCTGAACCCCTTCGCCCTGCGCGAGGCCTATGCCGAGACCGCCACCCTCTCGCCGGCCGCGCAGCTCGCCCGGCTGCGCGACCCGGCGGTCCGCGCCGCGGTGCTGGCGGAGGAAGCCTCCCCCCGGCTGATGGAGGTGCTGCCGCCGCTCTCCCGCCAGATCGCCACCCGCTGGGACCGCATGTACCTGCTGGGCGACCCGCCGGACTACGAGCCGGGCCCCGAGCGCAGCATCGCCGCCATGGCCGAGCGCGCCGGCCAGACGCCGCAGGAATTCTGCTACGACTACCTCACCGGCGGCGACGGCAGCCGGATGCTGTACTTCCCCGTCACCAACTACGTCCATGGCGACCTGGCGGTGGTGCAGGAGATGATCACCGACCCGCACACGGTGCTCGGCCTGTCCGATGGCGGCGCCCATTGCGGCGTGATCTGCGACGCCTCGCTCTGCACCTACATGATCACCCATTGGGTCCGCGACCGCTCGCGCGGGGAGCGCCTGCCGCTCGAGTTCATCATCAAGCGGCAGACCAGCGAGACCGCCGACTTCTTCGGCTTCCACGACCGCGGCCGGCTGGAAGTGGGCAAGAAGGCGGACGTCAACGTCATCGACATGGACGCGCTGCGGCTGCACCACCCGGAGATGATCTACGACCTCCCCGCCGGCGGCCGCCGGCTGGTGCAGCAGGTCGAGGGCTACGACATGACCCTCGTCTCCGGCGTGCCGATCTTCGAGAAGGGCAGGGACACCGGCGCGCGGCCGGGCCGGCTGGTGCGGGCCACGGCCTGAGGCGGCAGCCGGTCCCGGTGGGGTACCCCGCCGGGACCGGGCCTACGACCGCCAGCTATGACGGGGCTGGTAGCCCAGCATCCGCCGCGCCTTGTCGATGCTGAGCAGCGTGCCATGCTCCGCCACCGCGCGCAGCGGCACGTTGGGGAAATGCGCCGCCATCAGCGCCGCGCTCGGCCGCTCCATCAGTGTATCCGCGGCGGCGATGGTGAAGACGTCGCAGCCCGGCACCTCGGCCTCCAGCGCCAGCCGGCAGGCGAGGCCGACGTCGCGGCTGTCCACCCAGCTCCAGAGGTTCCAGCGCCGCAGCGTCTCATCCGCCTGGAAGCCGGGGATCAGCGCGTAATCCGCCTCTTCCAGGATGTTCGAGATGCGGAAGCCGACGAAGCGCGTCGCCGGGTTCCAGCGGTGCATCTCCTCCGCCATCCGCTCGCAGAGCACCTTGGCGAGCGCATAGCCGCTCTCCGGCACCAGCGCATGCTCTTCGGTCACCGGGGCGAAGGCGGGCGGGGAGCGGGTCAGCGGCAGGCCGTAGGTCGTCTCCGACGAGGCCCAGACCACCCGCTCCAGCCCCAGTAGGGTCGCCGCGCTGAAGATGTTGTAGGTGGTCATCAGGTTGTTCTGGAAGGTGACGGCATCGGGGGCCAGTCCCGGCGCCGGGATGCCCGCCATGTGCACCACCGCGAAGGGCTGCCCCAGCGGCTCCCGCCGCCGGTCCACCGTGCCGGCCGCGCGGCGCAGCGCATCCACCGCCTGGCCCAGGTCGTTGAGGTCGGCCTTGAGGAAGTGGCAGAGCGGCTCGGCCGGCGGCGCCACATCCACGTTCATCACGCTATAGCCATGCGCCAGCAGCTCGCGGATCGCGGCGCGCCCCGCCTTGCCGCTGCCGCCGGTGACGACGACGCTGCGCATCTCAGCGCGCCTCCAGGAAGGCCAGCACCGCGGCGTTGAAGGCGGCGGGGTTGTCGCTGCTCATGCCATGCGCCGCATCCGGGATGCTCACCCGTCCGGCGAAGCCCGGCATCGTCCTCTCCAGCGCATCAATGATGGCGATGAAGCTCGGCTGGGTATTGGCGCCATGCACCAGCAGCGTCGGCACCCGGATGCTCTCGGCCGCGGCGCGGGAGAAGGGGCGGCGCCGTTCGTCGATCTGCCCGGCGAGCGTATGCGCATTGTCGCGGCCGATCGTCTTGCGGGTCTCGCTCCGCTTCTCCCAGGCGCCGGGGCCGCCGGTATGCTCGGCGAAGCGGCGCAGCCCGCCCTCGACGTCGCCGGACTTCACCAGCGCCGCCGCCTCGGCGAAGGCCTGCGCCTGCCGTCCGGGCCCCGCCACCGGCGCGCCGCCCAGGCTCTCGTCCAGCTCGCCACCCGGCTCCGCCAGCACCAGCCGGCCGATCAGCCCGGGGTGCCGTTCCGCCAGGCGGAAGGCGATATGCCCGCCGCGGGAATGGCCGATCAGCCGCACCGGCCCCTGGCCGAGCGCGGCGAGGAAGGCCGCCATGTCCTCCACGTGCTGGTCGATCCGGAAGCCCTCGCCGCTGCCGTCCCAGCGCTCCGGCCAGTAATGCCGCAGGCTCGGCGCCACCACGCGGTAGGCCGCGCCGAGCGGCTCCATCTGCGGCGCCCAGTAGCGGTAGTCGTTCAGCGAGCCATGGATCAGCACCACCGGCTCGCCCTGGCCCGCCTCCACGAATTCCATCGAATAGCCGTTCACGGTGCAACTCGGCATGGCCGTCTCCCTGGTTGGGCCGCAGGATGCGCGGACCGGCGCCGCTCGCCAAGCGCCAGCGGCACACCATCCCTTGTGCGAGGAGCCCCGCATGCGCCGCCGCCCCCTGCTCGCCAGCCTGGCCGCCACCCCAGCCCTGGCCCAGGGGCGGGAAGTGGATGCGCTGCTCGTCCTCGCCGTCGACGCCTCCGGCTCGATCGACGCCGATGAATTCCAGCTCCAACGCGAGGGCTATGCCGAGGCGCTCTCCCACCCCGCCGTGCTGGCCGCCATCGGGGCGAAGCCGCGCGGCGCCGTCGGCGTGGCGATGGTCGAATGGGGCTCGCCCGGCGGCGCCGCGACGGTGGTGGAATGGATGCGCGTCGCCGATGCCGCCGGCGCCCGCGCCCTGGCGGAGGCCGTGCTCGCCGCCCCGCGCAGCCCGCAGAGCTGGAACGCCATCGGCGATGCGCTGGAGCACTGCACCCGGCTGATCGCCGCCGCGCCCTTCCGTGCGGTGGAGCGGGTCATCGACCTCTCGGGCGACGGCCCCGACCTGCGCTCCCTGATCCCCGCCGCCACCGCCCGCGATGCCGCCGTCGCCGCCGGCATCACCATCAATGCACTCGCCGTCGCCGCCGCCGGCCAGGTCACCCGCTTCGGCGAGCCGCTGGCCGAGACCTACCGGCGTGAGGTGATCGGCGGGCCCGGCGCCTTCGTCGTCAGTGCGGAGGACCGGCGGGATATCGCCCGCGCGCTGCGGGCGAAGCTGGTGCGGGAGATTGCGTGACAGGGAAGGCAAAGGCCGGGGAGAAGGTATTCTCCCCGGACCCCTCATCTATTTTTCTGAGTTGGCATTGGCCGTGCGGGGAGGCCGCGGCTATTCCAGCTTCAGGCCGGCGGCCTTGATCACGCCGTCCCATTTGGTCAGCTCGCTGCGGATCAGCGCGGCGAACTGGCCCTGATCCTGCGGCCAGACCGCCGCCCCGCCGCGGCGGATCTTCTCCGCCGTCTCCGCCCCCTGCACGATGCCGATGATCGCCGCCGAGAGCCGGTCCCGCACCGGGGCAGGCATGCTCGCCGAGCCGATGAAGCCGAACCAGACATAGACCTCGTAATCCGCCAGCCCCGCCTCGGCGAACGTCGGCACATCGGGCAACGCCACGTCGCGCGCATTGCCGGTCACCGCGAGCGCCCGCAACCGCCCACCCTGGATGTTCGGCAGCACGTTCGGCAGGTTGTCGATGCCGAGGTCGACCCGCCCGCCGATCAGGTCGGCGATCGCCGGCGCACTGCCGCGATAGGGCACGTGCACCATCTCGAGCCCCGCCTTCACCCGGAAGAGCTCCGCCGCCAGGTGCGGGCTGCTGCCGGCGCCGGAGCTGTAGTAGCTCAGCGTGCCCGGCCCCGCCTTCACCCGCTCGATCAGCCCCGCCAGGCTGGTGATGCCGCTGTCGCTGTTCACCACCAGGCAGTTCATCAGCCGCGCGGCGACGCAGAGCGGGGCGATGTCCCTGGTCGAATCATAGCCGGTATTGGCAAAGAGGAAGGGGTTCATCGTCAGGTTGGCGGTATTGGCGACGGCGATGGTGTGGTGGTCCGTCGCCTGGGCCGTCGCGGCGATGGCGAGCGACCCGCTCGCCCCCGGCCGGTTCTCCACCACGCCGATCTGCCCGACCGCATCGCCCATGCGCTCGCCGACCAGCCGCGCCAGCGTGTCGTTGAAGGCGCCGGGGGTATAGGGGACGATGATGCGGATCGGCCGGTCCGGCCAGGCCTGCGCCCGCACCGGGCCGGCGAGCAGGGCAGGGGCCGCGAGCAGCAGCCGGCGCGTCGTCTTCATTGGATTGGCCTCCCGATTTTCGGGCAGGCTACACGGGGCGCAGCCGCCCGCGCAGTTCGAATTTCTGGATCTTGCCGGTCGAGGTCTTGGGCAGCGGCCCGAAACTCACCCGCTTCGGGCATTTGAAATGCGCCAGCCGCCCGCGGCACCAGGCGATCACCTCCGCCTCGCTCGGCGGCGGCCCGCCCGGCTTCGGCGTGACGAAGGCATGCGGCACCTCGCCCCATTTCCCATCCGGCTCGGCGACGACGGCGGCCTCCATGATGCCGGGATGGGCATAGAGCACCTCCTCCACCTCAAGGGTCGAGATGTTCTCACCGCCGGAGATGACGATGTCCTTGGCCCGGTCCTTCACCTCGATATAGCCGTCCGGGTGCATCACGCCGAGGTCGCCGGTGTGGAACCAGCCCCCCGCGAAGGCGGCTTCATTGGCGTCGGGGTTGCGGAGATAGCCCTTCATCACGGTATTGCCGCGCAGCATCACCTCGCCGAGCGTGCGCCCATCCATCGGCACCGGCACCATGGTGGCGGCATCCAGCACCGCGGCCTCCTCCAGCATCGGATGGTTGACGCCCTGGCGCGCCATGAAGGCGGCCTTGGCGTCCAACGGCATCTCGTCCAGCCCCGGCTGCCAGAGGCAGATGGTCGCCGGGCCGTAGCATTCGGTCAGCCCATAGAGATGCGTGACGGAGAAGCCCATCGCCTCCATCTGGGCGATGACCGGGGAGGGGGGCGCGGCCCCGCCGGTGGCGATCGCCACCGCATGGTCGAAGCGCCGCTTCTGCTCCTCCGGCGCATGGATCAGCAGCGTGAGGACGATCGGCGCCGCGCACATATGGGTCACGCCATGCTCGGCGATGGCGGCGAAGATGGCGCCCGGCTCGACCCGTCGCAGGCAGACATGCGTGCCGCCCTGCAGGGTCACCGCCCAGGTATAGGTCCAGCCGTTGCAGTGGAACATCGGCAAGGTCCAGAGATAGACGCTGCGCGGCGTGAGGGTGAAGGCAAGCGCATTCGCCGTGGCATTCAGGTAGGCGCCGCGATGATGCGCCACCACGCCCTTCGGGTTGCCCGTGGTGCCCGAGGTATAGGAGAGGCTGATCGCCTCCCACTCATCCGCCGGCGTGTGGATCGCCGCCGCCGGATCGCCACCGGCGAGGAAGGCCTCGTAGTCCTGGTCGCTCAGCGGCTCGCCCGCCGGCGCCTCGCTGTCGACGATATCGACCACCGGCAGGCCCTCCGGCACCGCCCCACGCACCACCTTGGTGAACTCCCGGTCCACCAGCAGGAACTTCGCTTTGGAATGCCGCAGGATGAAGCCGATCGCCGGCCCGTCCAGCCGGATGTTGATCGTCAGCAGCACCGCGCCGGCCATCGGCACGCCGTAATGCGCCTCCAGCATCTCCGGCGTATTCGGCGCCATGATGGCGACCACGTCGCCGGCCCCGACCCCCGCCCGCCTCAGCGCCGAGGCGAGCCGCCGGCTACGCTCTGCCATCTCCGCGTAGGTGTATCGCCGCGCCCCATGCACGACCGCGGTCCGGTGCGGATAGATCCGCGCCGCCCGCAGCAGGAAGGAGATCGGCGAGAGCGGCACATGATTGGCCGCCTGCCGCGGCAGGTCGCCGTCATCCACGATTGGTCCCCCAGGCGAAGAAATCCTTCCCCTGGCGGCGGAGGAAATTGGCCAGCACCATCCGGTGGACTTCCGAAGCGCCATCGACCAGCCGCGCCTGGCGGGCGTAGCGGTACATCCACTCGACCGGGGTGTCCTTGGAATAGCCCTTGGCGCCGAGCAGCTGCAGCGAGGTATCGACCGCCTTCTGCAGCGCATCCGCGACCACGATCTTGGCCATGGAGACCTCCTTCCGCGCCAGGCTCCCCTGGTCGAGCAGCCAGGCCGCGCGCATGGTCAGGAGACGGCCGATCTCGAGCTCCATCGCCGCCTGGCCGACCATCTGCTGCACCGCCTCCTTCTCGACCAGGCGGGTGCCGAAGCTGCGGCGCTGCTCGATATGCGCCATGGCGATCTCGAGCGCGCGGCGCCCCATGCCGGTCCAGCGCATGCAATGGGTGAGGCGGGCCGGACCGAGGCGGATCTGCGTCACCCGCAGCCCGTCGCCGACGCCCATGAGGATGTTGTCGTCGGTGACCTCGAGCCCGTCGAATTCCAGTTCGCAATGCCCGCCGTGCTCCTCCGGCCCCATGATCGGGATGCGACGGATGATCTTCCAGCCGGGCTGGTCGGCATGGAAGAGGAAGGCGGTCAGCCCGGTCCGGTCATCCTCCCCCGTGCGCGCCATCAGGATGAAATGCTTCGAGGTGCCGGCGCCGGTGATGTAGTGCTTGCGCCCGCTGATGACCCAGCGGTCGTTCCCCTTCCGCTCGGCCTTGGTATAGGTCATCGAGGGATCGCTGCCGCAGCCGTCGGGCTCGGTCATGGCGAAGCTCGACTGCACTTCGCCATCGATGATCGGCTGCAGCCAGCGCGTCTTCTGCGCCTCGGTGCCGACCATGTTCAGCACCCGCATGTTGCCGTCGTCCGGCGCGGCGCCATGGAAGACCACCGGGCCGAAGATGCTGCGGTTCATCTCCTCGTAGAAGGCGGCCAGCGCCGTCATGGGATAGCCGCCGCCGCCCCGCTCCTTCGGCATGCCCAGCGCCCAGAGCCCCTCGGCCTTGGCCTGCGCCCGCATGCGGCCCAGCAGCTCGGGGGTGATGTTCTCGTGCTCATCGAAGCTCGCCGGATCGCTCTCGAGCGGGATCAGCCGCTGCTCGACGAAGTCGCGGATGCGGGCCCGGGTCGCCTCGACCTCGGGGGGAAGGCTGAAATCGATCATCTGTCTGTCCTAGAGCGCGTTCACGGAATGTCCGCCATCCACCACCAGCGCCGCGCCTGTCATGTGCGCGCCGGCTGGGGAGGCGAGAAGCAACAAGGGCCCGGTCAGGTCGGCCGGCTGGCCCAGGCGCCGCTGCGGCACCCGCCTGACCACGGCCTGCCCGGCCTCGGAGGCAAAGAATTCGGTATTGATCGGCGTCTCGACATAGCCGGGGCAGAGCGCATTCACCCTGATGCCGTAGCGCGCCCATTCGACCGCGAGCTGCTTCGTCATCTGCACCAGCCCGGCCTTGGAGGCGGTATAGCCCACGACGCCCTGCAAAATCCGCAGCCCGCCGATCGAGGCGATGTTGACGATGGCGCCGCCGCGCTTGGCCGCCACCAGCCGCCGCGCCGCCTCGGTCGCCACCAGGAAGCAGCCGCGCAGGTTGACGTCGAGCACGCTGTCCCAATCCGCCGCGGTCTGCTGCAGCGCCGGGCCGGAGACGGCGATGCCGGCGTTGTTCACGATGAGGTCGCAGGGGGCGCCGAAGGCGGCCTCGGCGGCCTCGAAGGCGGCGGCCACGCTCTCGGGCCGGGCCACGTCGAGCGCCACCGCCGCGGCGCCCGCGCCGAGTTCCGCCGCCAGCGCCTCCAGCGCCTCGACCCGCCGTGCCGCCAGCACCACCCGGGCGCCCGCCGCGTGCAGCACCCGGGCGAAATGCGCCCCGAGCGCGCCCGAGGCGCCGGTCACCATCGCCGTCGAGCCCTCGAGCCCGAACAGGCCCTTCGTATCGATCATCCGGCCCCTCCCATTGGCCGGCACTTGACCACCGCCGCAGGGGGCAAGGCAAGGTCGGGGCGTACGGCTTTCCCACCTGCCCCGGATGCGCCAGGCTGGCGCATGGCCCTGCATCCGATCACCCTCCAGGAACCCTTCCGCGCGGTCTTCTACGCGCCCTTCTACGCGGCGCTGGCCCGCGGCGACTACGCGGCGGAGGGCGTGGAGGTCACGCTCCGCACCGGCACCGTCCCGGCCGATGCCAAGGATGCGGTGCTGGCGGGCCTGGCGGACCTCGCCTGGGGCGGGCCGATGCGCATCCTGCTGGCGCATGAGGCGGACCCGGCCAGCCCGCTGCGGAACTTCGGCGCGGTGGTGATGCGCGACCCCTTCTTCCTGGTCGGCCGCGCGCCGCGGCCGGATTTCACCCTCAAGGACCTGGCCGGGCTCACCCTCGGCAGCGTGTCCGAGGTGCCGACCCCCTGGTGGACCCTGCAGGAGGATATCCGCCAGGCCGGGCTCGACCCCACCACGCTGCGGCGCGTCGCGGACCGCGGCATGGCGGAGAACCTCGCCGCCGTCGCCGCCGGCACCCTGGACGTGGCGCAGGTTTTCGAGCCCTTCGTGACCATGGCCGAGGAAGCCGGCACGGCCCATGTCTGGCATGTCGCGGCCGGGCGCGGCCTCACCGGCTATACCAGCTTCACCAGCAGCACCGGGCGCATGCAGGCGCGCCGCGCCGAGTTCCAGGCCATGCTGCGTGGCCTGGCGAAGACCCTGGCCTGGTTCGCCGCCACCGCGCCCGAGGCGATCGCCGCCACCATCGCCGGCTATTTCCCGGACATGCCGCCGGCAAGGCTGGCCCGCTGCATCGCCCGCTACCAGGCGCTCGGCCTCTGGACCCAGGATCCCTACTACCCCGAGGAGGCCTTCACCCGGCTTGAGACGGCGATGGCCTCGGCCGGCGCCATCACCCGCAAGCCGGGCTTCGCCGCCACCGCGGATAACACGATCGTCGCGGAAGCCCTGGGCGATCAGGCGCCGAGCAGCGCCGCGACCGCTGCGGCGGGCAGTGCCACCACGGCCGAGGCGGCCACCACGCGCGGCGCATAGGCCAGCAGCAGGGCGAGCGGCAGCAGCGCCGCGGTCAGCAGCCCGCACCACAGCACGCTGCCATCGCCCCAGCCGGCCAGGGCGATGCAGGGCGCCGGCGAGGCCGCGACCAAGCCCCAGCCGGCGATCCGCAGCAGGCGGCGCCGGCCGGCGGGGATGCGGCGATGCCCATGGGCCTGCTCATGGTGCCGCTCCATTGCCAGGCTCAGCGCGGTGAAGCCGGCATAGGCCAGGGCGAGGGACAGCGCGATCATTCCGCCGCCCCCGCGGCGAGCCGGGCCGTGGGCTGACGGCGCTGCGGCGCCACTGCCGCGGCCGGGCGGCGCCGGGCCAGCCGCCAGGCGATCGCCCCGAGCGCCGCGCCGATGGCCAGCAGCCCGAACTCGAAGCCGGCGAAGGCCCAGTCGCCCGCGGCGAGGGTCACGCCGAGATGCCGCTCGGTCGTGACCAGGCTCACCACCGGCAGCAGCGCGAACATCAACCCCCCGGCGGCGAATTGGTCGATCCAGGCCTGCCGGCCGCGCCGCAGCAGCGGATGCAGCAGGCAGATCGCCCAGGCGATGAAGAACAGGTGGATCTCCCACTCCGCCCGCCCGGCGAGGCCCGGCGGCAGCACCCGGTTGGCCCAGAAGAAACCCGCCATGGCCACCGGCAATCCGGCGATGGCGGCGACGTTGAGATGCTCGACCAGCCGGAGGCCGAAGCCGATCCGCCCCCGCTTCAGCGCCTGCTGCCGGATCTTCACCGCCCAGAGGAGGCAGCCGGTGGCGACCATGACCGTGCCGGCGAGCCCCGACAGCAGCAGCAGCCCGCGCAGCAGCGGCCCGGCGAAGCGGCCGATGTGCAGCCCGTACATCACGCCGCGGGTCGCCGCCGCGGCGCCGCCGGTATCGCCCGCGCTCGCCAGCAGCGCCCCGGTGGTGCCGTCGAACAGCAGCGTCTGCGGGTTGCTGGAGATGCGCTCGGCATCGTCCCGCGTCAGCAGGATGGTGGCATTGGCATCGCCCGGGTGCTGCACGGCGATGCGGCCGACGCTGCCGCCCTGCCAATGCCGGGTCGCGGCCTCCAGCAGCGGGGCGACGGCGGTGAGCGGCGCCGGCCGGCCTGCGGCGCGGCCGGGCGGGGCGGTGCCGAAGACCTCCGCGGTGAAGGCGGCGCGGTCGCCGCCATAGGCCTTCTCGGCGCCCCAGGGCATCGTCATCAGCATCAGCGTGACGAGGCCGGTATAGGTGATCATCAGGT
The DNA here is from genome assembly GCF_030409335.1 of Paeniroseomonas aquatica. Taxonomy (GTDB): domain Bacteria; phylum Pseudomonadota; class Alphaproteobacteria; order Acetobacterales; family Acetobacteraceae; genus Belnapia; species Belnapia aquatica. Next base: position 34,620 of record NZ_JAUFPN010000178.1, on the reverse strand, counting down.
GGTAGGGCAGCGCCGCCACGGCAACCAGCGCATGGCCGTCGATCCAGGACCGCGACCCCTTGCCGGGGCGGAAGGTGAAGAAGTCGGCGAAGATGCGGCGATGGGTGACGATGCCGCTGATGATGGCGACCAGCATCATCATGGCGCAGAAGCTGACGATCCAGCGCGCCAGGGGCACGTTCAGGTAGTGCAGCTGGAAATGGAAGCGGTAGAAGAACTCGCCGCCGCGGGTCTCCCGCGCCGTCAGCGTCTCGCCGGTGGCGGGGTCGAGCCAGGCATTGGCGAAGCCGCGGCGGCCCGCCGCCGCCTCCCGCCATAAAACCTGCAGCGCCGGCTGGCGCGCATCCGGCAGGTTGACGAACCAGCTCGGCGACCGGGGCGCGACCTGCTGCAGGTGATCGAGCGCGGCCTGGGCCGCCGCCGGCCCCGCAGCCGTCGCGTGCAGTTCCGGCCGCATCCAGGTGGTGATCTCCGGCCGCAGGTAGGCGGCGGTGCCGGTCAGGAAAATGGCGAACAGGATCCAGCCGACCAGCAGGCCGGACCAGGTATGCAGCCATGCCATGCACTGGCGGAAGCCCTCCTTCATGGCAGGCCGCCGGTCAGGGCCAGCGCCGCGCCCAGCGCCAGGGTCGGCACCGCGAGGCCAGCCCAGGCCCGCCGGGCGCTGCGCGCGGCGAAGACCCAGATCACCGCCCCGGCATGAACCGCGAAGCTCAGCAGCATGCCGACCAGCACCGCCTCCGCCCGCGGCGGCCCGAGCCACAGCGCGCAGCCGATGGCAACCAGCGCCGCCAGCAGGTAGCCGCCGAGGACGGCGGCAATGCAGCGCGACAGGATGCCGAGCCAGCGCGGGCCGCGCATCAGAAGCGGTGCCGCAGGGTGGCGATGACGCTGCGGCGGAAGCCGTACCAGCACCAGGCGTAGGTGTTGCAGGTGGAGACGTATTCCTTATCAAACAGGTTGCTGACGTTGAGCTGCAGCTCGGTATTCGCGGCGCCGAGCTTGCCGAGGTTGTAGCGGGCCGTGAGGTCCACCAGCGTATAGTCCGGCACCTTCAGCGTATTCGCGGTATCGCCCCAGCTCGAGCCGACGTAGCGCAGGCCGCCGCCGAGCCCGGCCCCTTCCAGCGCGGTGTCCGGCTGGAAGCTGTAGTTGGCCCAGACCGAGCCCAACACGCTCGGGACGCCGACCGGCGTGGTGCCCTTCTCCGGCCGGGTCGGGGTCGGGGCGCCGGCGATGCCGCGGTTCTCGGTCACGGTGGCGTTGCTGCTGGTGACCTCGTGGTCGAGCCAGGTGAAGGCGCCGACCACCTCGAGGCCGGTCGCCAGGCTCGCCTTCGCTTCCAACTCGACGCCGCGGGAGCGGACCTCGCCGGTCTGCACGGAATAGCGGTTGTCGTTCGGGTCGGTGGTCAGGACGTTCTGCCGGGTGAGGTCGAAGACCGCGGCGGAGAACAGCGCATTGGTGCCGGGCGGCTGGTAGCGGAGCCCGGCCTCGTATTGCCGGCCGGTGGTCGGCTCGAAGGCGCCCGCCCCGCGCGCGGGGGCGAAGGTGCCGGACTGCGGCTCGAAGCTCTCGGCATAGGAGAGGTAGGGCGCCAGGCCGTTGTCGAAGAGGTACACGAGACCCGCGCGGCCGGTGAAGGCGCCGACCTCCTGCTCGCTGCGCGTCGTCCGCCGGGTGGCGAAGGTCTCGGTCTCGGTCGCGCTGTCGTAGCGGTCGTAGCGGCCGCCGAGCTGCAGCGCCACGCGCCCGATCCGGATCTGGTCCTGGCCATAGAAGCCGAGGCTGTTCTGGGTCTGCCGGGCATTGGTCTGGTAGGTCAGCGGCCGGATGGCGAGGCTGCCGAAGTTCGGGGCGTAGAGGTCGTAGGCGGGCGCGACCGCGTCGAAGCCGCTGAAGGTCCGGCTGCTGGTGTTGTAGTAGTCGACGCCGGTCAGCAGGGTATGGCCCAGCGGCCCGGTGTCGAACTTCGACTGCAGGTGGGTGTCGACGGTGACGGTGTCGAAGCGGACGTCCGAGCCGGTGGTGGAGCGCTGCACCGTGCGGAAATCCGGCAGCAGGTTGGCGCCGAAGGTGCCGTAGAGCTGCCGGTAGTAGCCCTCCGAATGGGCATATCGGAAGTTCTGCCGCAGGGTGAAGGCATCGTTGAAGCGATGCTCGGCGAGGTAGCCGACCTGGTACTGCGTCCGGTTGAGCCGGTCGAAGCCGGGGTTGCCGTCCCAGCGGTTGGTGGCGACGCGGCCGTTCGGATTGCCCAGCACCGAGCCATAGGCCGGCACCGACCCGTAGGAGCCGCCCTGCGGGTCCCGCTGGTAGAGCCCGAGCAGGGTGATCGAGGTATCGGTAGTGGGCCGGAAGGTGACCGAGGGCGCGAGGTAGAAGCGTTCCTCCTCCACCTGCTCGATCTGGGTATCGGACCGGTAGTAGGAGCCGACGACCCGGCCGAGGATGGTGCGGTCCTCGTTCAGCGCGCCGCTCAGGTCGAGCCCGCCGCGGAAGGTGCCGTAGCTGCCGCCCTGCAGCAGCAATTCGCGCTGCGGCGTCTCGGTCGGGCGCTTGCTGACGAGGTTGACGACGCCGCCCGGGCTGGCCTGGCCGTACATGACCGATGCCGGGCCGCGCAGCACGTCGATCCGCTCGAGCCGGTAGAAGTCGACGCTGGGATTGGCGTCGCGGCCGCCGAACAGCCGCATGCCGTCGAGGAATTGCGGCACGGTGAAGCCGCGCACCGAGAACTGGTCCAGCCGCAGCGCCACGGCGCCGCGGGTATCGGTGGCGATGCCGGGGGTGTAGCGCAGCGCCCCGTTGAGGTTCTGCGCCGCCTGCGCCTCGATCTGGTCGCGGGTGACGACCGAGAGAGACTGCGGGGTCTCGAGCAGCGGCGTGTCGGTCTTGGTCGCGGTCGCGCTGACCCCGGCGACATAGCCGCGCACCGGGCCATGCCCGCGCGGCAGCCCGGCATTCACGTTCAGCTCGGGCAGGGCCGTGGCCTCCTGCGTCACCGCCGCCGGCTGGGCCGCGGCGGGCTGCGGCGGCATGGCCGCGAGCAGGATCGCCGGCAGCAGCACGGCGCCATGGGCGTGCCGCGAGGGTCGTCGGGTGTGGGCACGAGGCATGGGCATGGGGCGGCTCCGTCCTGGGTGGAGGAGGGGTTACCCAAGCTACATGAATTATGCAATTAGGAATCACTCGCAACAACAGGGTCGACGGTGCCGGGGCGTTGCCGGATGCGGACCGGAATGGGCCGGGGCAGGGCGCCGGCGCCTAGCCCCCGGCGTCCCGCACCTCCGCCTCGATCGCCGCCAGCAGCCGGGCCGGCAGGTGGCGCGGGATGCCCTGGCCGATCAGCACGATGCGGCTGCGGGTATCGGCGCCGGGCCAGGCCTCCAGCCATTCCAGCGGATGCACCATGTGCTGGATGGCATGCACCACCACCGGGCGGCCGGGGTCCTCGGCCAGCGCCACCAGCCCCTTCAGCCGCAGCAGCCGGGCGCCCGCATGCTCGGCCAGCGCCTGCATCCAGAGGGTCAGCGCCAGGGCCGGGATCGGCGCCTCCCGCTCGAGGGTGATGCCGGCGACGCCTTCGCTGTGCCGGGCGCTGGCATCGAGGAATTCCGGCAGGGTGCCCGCGGCGAAGAGCCAGGCGGGCTCGACCGCGCCCTGCACCGCGGCGCGGACCGGCGCCGCCGGGTTGTGGGCCCGTAGCGCCGCTTCCAGCGCCGCGGTGTCGCCGCCGAGGTCCGGCTTGGTCAGCAGGATGCGGTCGGCCAGCATCGCCTGGCGCTGCGCCTCCGGGTGCCGCGCCAGCGTGCCCGCGCCATGCAGCGCATCCACCAGGGTCACCACGGATTGCAGCCGGTGGGTCGCCGCCACCGCCTCGTCCGTCATCAGCGCGTGCAGGATCGGCGCCGGGTCGGCCAGGCCCGAGGTCTCGATCAGCACCCGCGCATAGGGCGGCACCGTGCCCGCCGCGCGCTGCCGCAGCAGCTCCATCAGCGTCGCCGTCAGGTCGCTGCGCACCACGCAGCAGAGGCAGCCGGTCGAGACATTGACCAGCACCTCCTCGCTGGCCGCCAGCAGCTCATGATCGAGCGGCACCTCGCCGAACTCGTTGACGATGACGGCGCTGTTCGCCCACGCCGGGTCGCCCAGCACCCGCCGCAGCAGCGTGGTCTTGCCCGCGCCGAGGAAGCCCGTCACCACCGAGACCGGGATCATGGCATCGCCACCCGCAGCCGCCGCGCCTCGCCATCCCCGGCGCCGACCGCATTGCGCAACGTCCGCAGCAGCCCGACGACGGAGGTGCAGGGCCGCCGCTGCCCCGGTTTCTCCACCCACCAGCGGATCGGCCGGTCGGCGGCCGCGGCCGCCACCACCCGCAGCGGCGTGCCGTCCGGCGCCCGCAGCGCCACGCCGCCCTCGGCGACCGCGACGCGCCCCGGCACCCCCCAGAGCGCCAGCGCATCCGCCAGCAGGTCGCGCAGCTCCGGTGGGCTCACAAGGCGGCGCCGGCCCTGATCTCGGCCGGGATGCTGCGGTGGATCCACTGGCCATCGGCCATGTCGCCGAGCCATTGGTCACCCTCGACCATGATCTTGCCGCGCAGGATGGTCATCGCCGGCCAGGCATCGACGGTCCGGCCCTCCCAGGGGCTGTAGTCGGCCTCGTGCATCACCTCGGCCCGCACCGTCCGCTTCAGCGCCGGATCCAGGATGCAGATGTCGGCATCGGCCCCTGGGGCGATGGCACCCTTCCGCGGATACATCCCCATCACCTTCGCCGCATTGGTCGAGACCGCATCGACGAATTGCCGGAGCGTGAAGCCACGCTTGCCCACCATCTCGGAATACATCACCGCGACCCGCGGCTCGACGCCGGAATTGCCGCCGGTCGTATCGTCGATGCGGTTGCCCTGCGTCTTCACCGCCAGCGAGCAGCAGAGCTCATCCGTCGCCACGCAATTGATGCTGCCGTCCATCGCCCCGCGCCACAGCGCATCTTGGTCCGCCTGCGACTTGAGGGAGGGATAGGTGTGGTACATCTGCCCGTTCGGCCGCTTGTAGTCCTCGGAGGTGTAGAGCATGTACTGGTGCAGGCTCTCGCCATAGACGGGAAGGTTCCTCGCCCGCGCCTCGCGGATCGCCTGCACGCCGTTGGCGGCCGAGACATGCAGCATGTAGAGCGCCGTCCCCGGCACCTGCTCGGCCAGCCGCAGCACCCGGCGGAAGGACAGGTCCTCCGACAGGGTGTTGTGCACCTCGGCCATGTTCTCGAAGCCGGCGCGCCCCTCGCGGAACAGCTTGGCGTACATGTGCATGACGATGTCATTGTCCTCGGCATGGATGACGCCGAGGCCGCCGTGCTTGGCCAGCACCTGGAAGACTTCCCAGATGTCGCCGAAATCGACCATGCGGCCCTTCCGCGATGGCGTGATGTCGGTGGTGAAGATCTTCACCGTCGGGTGCCCGGCGGCGATGGCCTCGGCGAGCTGGCCGGGGATCTCGGGCGGCAGGTCGCCCTCCACCATGGTGTGCAGCGCCCAGTCGCAGGGGCAGCCATCGGCGGTCCAGTCGGCCATCCGCTCCTCGATGGCGCCCATGACGGTCTTGCCGTGCATCCAGCGGGTGAAGTCGATGATGGTGGTGGTGCCGCCGAAGAGCGCGGCCTTGCCGACCACCGAAGGCCCCTGGGTCAGGGTCGGCGTGCCGTCCGGCACCACCACCGGCCAGAGGCAATGGGTATGCGGGTCGATCCCGCCGGGCATCACGATCTTGCCCCGCGCATCGATCAGCCGCGCCCCGGCCGAGATCGGGAAGGCGCCGGGCGCGGCCACCGCCACCACCCTGCCCCCCGCGATCGCCACGTCGGCCGGCCCGATGCTGTGCGGCGTGACCACGCAATCCCCGGTGATGACCAGATCCACCATGACCCCAACCCCTTGCGATTGGCGGAATGCTGGACCGGGGAGCCTTGCCTCGCAAGACCGGGCGGGTCGATGATGACCGGATGACCAGGACCCTCTTCGCCAAGCTGTGGGACCCGCATGTCGTCGCCGACCTGGGCGAGGGCTGGTCCCTGCTGCACATCGACCGCGTGCTGCTGCACGACCTCTCCGGCGCCCGGGCGCTGGCCGAGGTGGCCGCCGCCGGCCATGCCCTGGCCCGCCCCGACCTGGTCTTCGCCACCCCGGACCATGCCATCTCCACCGCTCCCGGCCGCACCGGGGAGACCTTCCCCGGCGGCGCCGCGCCGCTCGCCGGGCTGCGGCAGCGCGCGCGGGAGACCGGCATCCGCCTGTTCGACCTGGGCCAGCCCGGCCAGGGCATCGTCCATGTCATGGCGCCCGAGCTCGCCATCGTGCTGCCCGGCACCACCCTGGTCTGCGGCGACAGCCACACCTGCACAAACGGCGGCGTCGGCGCGCTCGCCTTCGGCATCGGCGCCAGCGAGCTCAGCCACGTGCTGGCGACCCAGACCCTGATGCAGCGCCGCCCGCGCGCCATGCGCATCCGCTTCGAGGGCACCCTGCCGCCCGGCGTCACCGCCAAGGACATGATCCTGCACGCCATCGGCCGCTTCGGCACCGCCGGCGGCACCGGCTTCGCGGTGGAATACGCCGGCGCCGCGGTCCGCGCCCTGCCGCTGGAGGCGCGGCTGACACTCTGCAACCTCTCGATCGAGCTGGGCGCCAAGATGGGGCTCATCGCCCCGGACGAGACCACCTACGCCTACCTGGCGGGCCGCCGCTTCGCCCCCAGGGGCGCCGCCTGGGACGCCGCCCTGGCCGACTGGCGCCGGCTGCCGAGCGACCCCGACGCCGCCTTCGACGCCGACCACTGGATCGAGGCCGGCGACATCGCCCCCCAGGTCACCTGGGGCACCAGCCCCGAGCAGGTGCTGCCCATCACCGGCCGCATCCCCGCGCCCGCCAGCGCCGCCGACCGCGCCGCGCTGGACTACATGGGCCTCGAGGCCGGCCGGCCGATCGAGGGCACCAAGGTGGACTGGGTCTTCATCGGCTCCTGCACCAACAGCCGGCTCTCGGACCTGCGCGACGCCGCCGCCATGCTGCGCGGCCGCCGGGTCGCGCCGCATGTCACCGCCTGGGTGGTCCCGGGCAGCGAGACGGTGAAGCGCGAGGCCGAGGCCGAGGGGCTCGACCGCGCCTTCCTCGCCGCCGGCTTCGCGTGGCGCGAGCCCGGCTGCTCCCTGTGTGTCGCCGCCAATGGCGAGACGGTGCCGCCCGGCGCCCGCAGCGTCTCCACCAGCAACCGCAATTTCGTGGGCCGCCAGGGCACCGGCGCCCGCACCCACCTGGCCAGCCCGGCCATGGCCGCCGCCGCGGCGCTGGCCGGCGCCATCACCGATCCGAGGCGCGCCTGATGCAGCCCTTCACCACCGTCACCGGCCTCGCCGCGCCCCTGATGTGGGCCAATGTCGATACCGACATGATCATCCCGGTCCAGCGCCTGGTCGGCTCGACGCGGGACGGCCTCGGCCCCTACGGCTTCGAGCGCTTCCGCGGCCGCCCCGACTTTCCGCTGGACCAGCCGCCCTTCGCCGGCGCGCCGATCCTGCTGGCGGGGGAGAATTTCGGCTGCGGCTCCTCCCGCGAGGGGGCGGTCTGGACCTTGATGGGCATGGGGCTGCGCTGCGTCATCGCCCCCAGCTTCGGCGACATCTTCCACGCCAACTGCTTCCAGAACGGCCTGCTGCCCGTGCGGCTGCCGCTGGGCATGATCCGCCGCATCGCCGAGGCCATGGAAGCCAGCCCCGGCAATGCCCGGGTCACCTTGGACCTCGGCCGCCAGGAGGTGGTGACCCCCTGGGGCGAGGCGCTGCCCTTCGCCATCGATGCGCGGAAGAAGCAGGCGCTGCTGGAGGGCCTGGACGACATCGCCCTGACCCGGCAGCGCGAGGCCGAGATCCTCGCCTGGCAGGCCAGGGACAGCGCCGCGCGCCCCTGGGCCTGGGACAGCGTGGCCGGCTAGACCGCCAGCTTCCGGCCGAAGGCGGCCTCGTAGCGCGCGGCGAAGCGCGGGGTGACCTCCGGGTTGATCACCCGCGGCGGCAGCCGGCCATTCGCCGCCTCGACGAAGGCGAGCGCCGCGATCCGCGTGATGTTGCTGCGGCTCTCGTGCGTCACCCCGGCGGTGTGCTGGGTGACGATGACGTTGTCCATGTTCAGCAGCGGATGCGAGGGCGGCGGCGGCTCCTGCTCCCAGACGTCGAGACCGGCGGCGGCGAGGTGGCCGCTCGCCAGCGCCGCCTGCAGCGCCGGCTCCTCGTGGATGTTGCCCCGCGCCGTGGTCACGAAGATCGCGCCCTGCCTCATGCGGGCGAAGCTTTCGGCATTCATCAGCCCGCGGCTGTCGGGGGCGAGCGGCAGGTGCAGGCTGACCACGTCGCTCTCGGCCAGCAGCTCCGGCATCTCCACCTTGCGGGCGCCGCGGGCCGCGACGGTCGCCGCATCGACGTAGGGGTCGCAGGCCAGCACCGGGCAGGAGAAGGCGAGGCGGACGATCTCCGCCACCCGGGTGCCGACATTGCCGATGCCGACCAGCCCGACCGTGCGCCCGCGCAGCTCCCGGCCCATCAGCGCGCTGCGGTCCTTTGCCTTGCCCGCGCGCATCGCCGCCTGGGCCTCCGGCATCCGCTTCAGCAGCGCCAGCATCATGCCGACCGCATGCTCGGCCACGCCCTCGGCATTGCCGCCGGCCTGGTTCACCAGCAGCACGCCGGCGGCGGTGCAGGCGACCGGGTCGATCGGGTCGTAGCCGGCGCCGGTGCTGCCGACCATCAGCAGCCGCGGCAGCTTCGCCAGCAGCGCGGCGCTGACGTGGAAGGGCCTCGGCAGTTCGTCGCGCGAGGCCATGCAGTAATAGGCGTCCACCCCCTGCAGCCCTTCCAGCACGCCCTCCTCCGGCTGGTCGAGCGGGATGCGGACCACCTCCACCTCCGGGTGCCGCGCCGCGGTCTCGAGGAAGGAGGGATGCGGCACGTAGGAGAGGTAGCCGACCCGGAAGCGGCGCGTTTCGGACATGCTTGGGTTTCCTCGTTGTCAGCCTTGGCCCGGTTGTATCCCGCGCGGGGCCGGGCGAAAACCCGGGCCACTGACAGGGCAGGGGCGGCGCGCGTGACATTGGGAATGGCCGTGATCCTGCTCGGCGCCGCGGTGGCCGGCTTCGTCCAGGGCATGTCCGGCTTCGCCTTCGGCCTGGTGGCCATGGCCTTCTGGTCCTGGGCGCTGGAGCCGGCGGTGGCGGGGCCGCTGGTGGTCTTCTGCTCGATCATCGGCCAGGGCATGGGCATGCGGCTGCTGAAGGTCTCGGCCATCCCCAGGGCCATCCCCTTCATCCTGGGCGGGCTGGCGGGGGTGCCGCTCGGGGTGGTGCTGCTGCCGCGGGTCAATCCGCAGATGTTCCAGGCGGGGCTGGGGGCGCTGCTGCTGGTCTGGTGCCCGGCCATGCTGCTGGCGACGAAGCTGCCGCGCATCGCCCATGGGGGGAAGCTGGCCGACGGCGTGGCCGGGATGCTCGGCGGCATCATGGGCGGCATCGGCGGCCTGCCGGGGCCGATCCCGACGCTCTGGTGCGTGCTGCGCGGCTGGGACCGGGTCACCCAGCGCAGCGTCTTCCAGCTGGTCTTCCTGACCATGCACGTCACCACCATGACCGGCTACCTCGTTACCGGCACCATCACCGCCGAGGCGGCCTGGCTCTTCCCGGTGATGGTGCCGATCGTCATCGCCTCGGCGCTGCTCGGCGCCCGGGCCTACCAGGCGCTGGGCGAGATCGGCTTCCAGCGCATCGTGCTCGGCCTGCTGGCGGTCTCCGGCGCGGTGCTGCTGGCGGCCAGCCTGCCGAGGCTGCTGGCCGGCGGCTGAGGCGTCAGTCGGCCTCCGCCGCTGGCGGGAGCCGGTCGGCCGGGCAGCGGCTGGCCCGCCGCTGGAGATAGGCGCTGCGAAGCACGGCATAGGCATCGAGCGCCTCGGCCTCGATGCGGGCCAGGTCCTCGTGCGCCGCGGCATAGCCGAGGAAGAGGTCGCCGCCGCTCCAGGCCAGCACCGGCTCGGTCCCGAGCGCCTGCGACAGCGCCGTGCTGGTGGCCAGGAGCGCCGCCGCATCCCGCAGGGTGGAGGGCCCGATCAGCGGCAGCACCAGGTAGGGCCCGGCCGGCACGCCCCAGCCGCATGCCGCATCGGCCAAAGTGAAGCTCTGGCGCGAATAGCCCATCGCGGCGGCGCGGTCCCGCAGGCCGCCCAGGCCGAGGGTCGAGTTGATGCCGACCCGCGCCGCCGCATGCGCCGCCTGGCCCGGCTCGCCGCCCGCCAGGCTGCTGAGGGCGGTCAGCGGCTCCCCGAGGTTGGCCAGGATGTTGCCGGCGCCCTGCCGCACCCAGGCCGGGGTGGCCGCGACATAGGCGCGGGCGAGCGGCGCCAGGATCTGGGCCTGCAACCGGGCATTGGCGGCATGGACCCGGCGGTTCCAGTCCTCGAGCGGGTCCCCGGCGGCCCGCGCCGCCACGGGCTGCGCCAGGACCAGCGCGAGGACCAGCGCGAGGGCGGCCCGGCCCAGGCCACCGGCCGGCCGCAGAACATCCGCCCGGCGGGTCACCGCAGCGCCACCGCCCCCTGCATCAGCCGCCGCTGGGTGCGGAAGACCACGGCGCTGTCGGCCTGCCAGCCGGCCTCGCCGCAGCGCACCTCGGCGCCGACCGTCAGCATGCCGGAGGGATGCGCCACCCGGATCTCCTCCGGCCGCACCCCGCGGGTCGCCAGCACATGCGGGATGCTGCCCTCGATCCGGCAGGCGACGGCGAGGCCCATGGCCCCAGTCATCGGCACCGCCCGGTGCGGCCGCTCCATCGAGAGCATCCGCACCGTGACGTCATGCCCGGCCGGGTCCAGCACCAGCCCATCCAGCGTCCGCGCCGCCAGCGGCCCGGCGACGAAGGCGATGCGCGGACTGGCCAGCCCCACCGCCTCCGGCGTCGCCCCCAGCCCCATCGCCACGCCCGCGATCCGCCGGATGCGGTCGAGCAGCGCCATGAGGTCCGGCCGCGCCTCGATCTCATCCGGGCTCTCCGCCCCGCTCAGCCCGAGATCCCCTGCATCGACGAAGGCCGCCGGATTCGCCGCATCCACCAGGCTCGCCCGCAGCGGCCCGAAGCCGGGCACGTCAAGCACATCGACCACGCGGCCGCTCGGCAGCAGGGCCGGGGTCTGCGACCCGCCGGGCGAGAGGAAGTCGAGCCGGATGCGCGCCCCGGTCCCGGCGACGCCGGCGATGGCGAAGTCGCCCCGCACCTCGGCGCGGCCGTCGCGCACCGGGAAGCGGGCATGGATGATCTTGCGCGTGTTCACCTGATGGATGCGGACCAGCGCCTCGCCATCCGCCGCGGGCACCAGCCCCTCATCCACCGCGAAGGGCCCGACGGCCGAGGAGAGGTTGCCGCAATTGCCCTTCCAGTCGACCACCGGCCTGTCCACCGCCACCTGGGCGAAGGTGTAGTCGACGTCCGCCTCCGGGTGCGTCGGCGGCCCGATGATGACGCCCTTGGACAGCGAGGAGATGCCGCCCCCCATGCCGTCGAGCTGCCGGCCGTAGGGATCCGGGCTGCCGAGCACGCCGAGAAGGATCGGATCGATCGCCGCGCGGTCGGCCGGCAAGTCCCGCGCGTGGAAGAACACGCCCTTCGAGGAGCCGCCGCGGATGAAGGTGGCGGGGATGAAGGCCTGGCTCATGCCGCCGCCTTGCCGGCGAGCACCCGCCAGACCTTCTCCGGCGTGACCGGCATGTCGATATGCCCGACCTCGAGCGCGTCGCAGATGGCCGAGACGATGGCCGGCGGCGCGCCGCAGGCGCCGCCCTCGCCGGCGCCCTTCACCCCGAGGTCGTTGTTCGGGCAGGGCACGATGTTGAAGCCGAGGTCGAAGTCCGGCGCATCCGCCGCCCGCGGCATGCAGTAGTCCTGGAAGGTGGCGGTCAGGAACTGGCCGCTCTCCTTGTCGTAGAGCGCATGTTCCAGCAGCGCCTGGCCGATGCCGGACATGATGCCGCCATGGCTCTGCCCATGCACCAGCATCGGGTTGATGACATTGCCCACGTCGTCCACCGCCGCATAGCGCACGATGCTGACCTGCCCGGTCTCCGCGTCGATCTCCACCTCGGCCACGTGGCAGCCATTGGGGAAATTGCATTCGGTGTTGCGGGTATAGAGCAGGGCCTCGTCGAGGCCCGGCGCCTCGCCATCGGGCGGGCTCTGCGCCGCCTCGTACACCCGGTCCCAGCCGACGCTCAGGTCGGTGCCGGCCACCCGGAAGGTGCCGCGGTCGAATTCCACGTCATCGACCCCGGCCTCCAGCAGCTGCGCCGCCAGCCGCCGCCCCTTGGCGACCACCAGCTCCGAGGCCCGGCTGATCGCCACGCCCCCCATCTGCGAGGACCGCGAGCCGCCGGTGCCGTTGCCCTGCTCGACCACGGCGGTGTCGCCCTGCACCAGCCGCACCTTCTCGAAGGGTACGCCGAGCTTGTCGTGCAGCACCTGGGCATAGGCCGTCTCATGCCCCTGGCCGTGGCTGAAGGTGCCGACGGTGACCGAGACCATCCCGTCCGGCTCGAACCGCACCCGCGCCCATTCGCTCGGCTGCCCGCCCGAGGCCTCGATGAAATAGCCGATCCCGATCCCGCGCCGCTTCCCCTGCGCGGCGGCGGCCGCCTTGCGCGCCGGGAAGCCGTCCCAATCCGCCAGCGTCAGCGCCATCGCCTGGGTCTCGGCGAAGAGCCCGCTGTCGATCGCATTGCCGACCACGTTGGTATAGGGGATCTGCTCCGGCCGGATGTAGTTGCGCCGCCGGATCTCGTCCCGCCCGATACCGAGCGCCGCGGCGCCCTGATCGAGCAGCCGCTCCAGCACATAGGCCTGCTCCGGCCGCCCGGCGCCGCGATAGGCGTCGGTCGGCGTGGTATTGGTGAAGACGCAGCTCACCTGGCAGTTCAGCGCCTGGATGTCGTAGACCGTGCCCATGATCCGCCCGCCGGCGACCGTCGGCACCCGCGGCCCGAAATCCTGCAGATAGGCGCCCATCGCCGCCAAGGTGCGGATCTTGACGCCGAGCACCTTGCCATCGGCACCGAGCGCCATCTCGGCCCGTGTCACATGGTCCCGCCCATGCGGGTCGCACTGGAAGGTCTCGGTCCTGCCGCTGATCCACTTCACCGGCCGCCCGAGCTTCTTCGCCGCCCACAACACCATCCCGGATTCGGGGAAGATCTTCCCCCGCAGCCCGAAGCCGCCGCCGACATCCGGCGAGATCACCCGCAGCTTCTCCTTCGGCACCTTCAGGATCAGCCTCGCCAGCCCGTCCTGCACCCGCATCACCCCCTGGGTCGGCGAATGCAGCGTGTAACTCTCCGTCGCCGCATCGTATTGTCCGAGCGCGACCCGCGGCTCCATCGGGTTGCCGACCAGCCGGTTCTGCACCAGCTCGATCGAAACGGTCGCCGCCGCCCCGGCGAAGCCGGCCTCCGCCTCCACCTCCCGCCCGCTGTCCCAGAGCACGCAGAGGTTGCTGCCATGCTCCTCCCAGATCACCGGCGCATCGGCGTCCAGCGCCCCGCCCGTGTCGGTGACGCTCGGCAGGATCTCGTACTCCACCTCGATCAGCTCAGCCGCGTCCTGCGCCTCGGCCCGGCTCTCGGCCACGACCAGCGCCACCGGGTCGCCGACGAAGCGCACCTTGGTGGTCTGCAGCATCTCTCGCGGCGTCGGGAAGAGCTTGGCCCCGCCCTTGCCCGGCACGTCGACCATGACCGGGAAGTGCCCGATCCCGTCGGCGGCCGCATCCCGCCCGGTCAGCACCGCCACCACCCCCGGCGCCGCCTGCGCGGCCGCGACATCGATCGCAACGATCCGCGCATGCGCATGCGGGCTGCGGAGCACGTAGGCATGCGCCTGGCCGGGGGCGTTGATGTCGTCGGTATAGGTGCCACGCCCGGTCAGCAGCCGGACATCCTCCTTGCGCCGCACCGGTTGGCCAATGCCGAATTTATCCACGTTGCCACCCCATTCGCTTCATGGGGGAGCAAAGCCTTGTGGGAGGGGGAAGGCAAGGCTGGGACGCTGCCCGTTGAACGCAGTGCGTCCAACCCCACCCCGGGGCCAAAGCTTGGCCCCGGACCGCGCCATCAGTTGGCAGGATGTGCTATCGAACCAAAAAACCCAGGAAGGGAAACTGTTCCATGGCCAAGGTCAGCACCTGCCTCTGGTTCGGCAAGGACGCGGAAGCCGCCGTCCGCTTCTACGTCTCGCTCATTCCCGGCTCCGACATCACCCATACCATGCGCTCGCCCGGCGACTGGCCCGGCGGCCAGGCGGGCGAGGTCATCCTCCTGTCCTTCACCCTCGCCGGCCAGCGCTACCAGGCCCTCAACGGCGGCACCCCCGCCGACTACGGCACCGCCGCCTCCATCTCGGTCGAATGCCCCGACCAGGCCGAGGTCGACCGCCTCTGGGCCGCGCTCACCGCCGATGGCGGCGCCGCCATCCAGTGCGGCTGGCTGCGCGACCGCTGGGGCATCCCCTGGCAGATCGTCCCCGAGGCCTTGCCCCGCCTCCTCGCCGACCCCGACCCCGCCGTCGCCGCCCGCGCCTTCGCCGCCATGACCCAGATGGTGAAGCTCGACATCGCCGCCCTGGAACGCGCCGCCGCCGGCTGAACCTCACGCCGGGGGGCTGGCGCCCCGCGCCGATCTGCGCCACCTAGACCGCCAAGACAAACCTCGGGAGAGACGGCATGGCGGGGCTCCGCTTCGACCTCAGGGATACCCCGGCGGGCGCGCCCGCCCTCCGCGCCACCCTCCGCGCCTTCCTGGCCGAGGCCGGGCGCGACTGGCCGCCGATCGTCCCGGCCTATTCCTGGATGGGCTTCGACCGGGACTTCTCCCGCGAAGTGGGCAAGCGCGGCTGGATCGGCATGACCTGGCCCGCGGCCTACGGCGGCGGCGAGCGCAGCGCCATGGAACGCTACGTGGTGCTCGAGGAAATGCTGGCCGTCGGCGCCCCGGTCGGCGCCCATTGGATCGGCGACCGGCAATCCGGCCCCCTCATCCTCCGCCTCGGCACCGAGGAGCAGCGCCGCGAATTCCTCCCCCGCATCATCCGCGGCGAGCTGGCCTTCGCCATCGGCCTCTCCGAGCCCGACAGCGGCTCCGACCTCGCCAGCCTGCGCACCCGGGCCGAGAAGGTCCCCGGCGGCTGGCGCATCAACGGCCGCAAGGTCTGGACCACCAACGCCCACCGCTGCGACTTCATGATCGCCCTGCTGCGGACCGGCCCGGCCCAGGACCCCAAGGCCCGCCACCAGGGCCTCAGCCAGTTCCTCGTCGATTGCCGCCTGTCGGGCATCTCGATCCGCCCCATCCTCGACCTGGTGGGCGAGGAGGGCTTCAACGAAATCACCTTCGACGACGTCTTCGTCCCCGACAGCATGCTGGTCGGCACCGAGGGCCAGGGCTGGGAACAGGCGACCGCCGAGCTGGCCTTCGAGCGCGCCGGCCCCGAACGCTACCTGTCGTCCCTGCCGCTGCTGACCGAGGCGCTGGACGACCTCCGCGCCGAACCCGCCGCCCCCGAGGCGGTCGGCCGGCTGCTGGCCCGCGCCGGGACGCTGCGCCAGATGTCGCTGGCCGTCGCCGGCATGCTGCAGGACGGCAAGACCCCGGCGCGCGAGGCCGCCCTGGTGAAGGATGCCGGCAACGACTACGAGCAGGCCCTGCCGGAGAAACTCCGCACCCTGATCGACCCCGCCCGCACCCCGCCGCAGGTGCAGGAGATGCTGGGCCTGATGACCATGGTCGCCCGCAGCTACAGCCTGCGCGGCGGCACCCGCGAAATCCTGCGCGGCATCATCGCCCGCCAGCTGGGGCTCCGCTGACCATGAGCGAGATCCGCGACATCCTGGTCGAGCAGGTCGAACGCCTGCTGGCCGACCGCACCAGCCCCGCCCTGCTCCGCGCCGCGGAAGCCGGCACCTGGCCCGAAGCTCTCTGGGCCGAGGCCGAGGCGCTCGGCCTGCCGCTGGCGATGGTGCCGGAGGACCAGGGCGGCGCCGGCCTCGGCTGGGCCGATGCGGCCGCCGTCTGGCACGTGCTCGGCCGCCACGCCGCCCCGATCCCGCTGGGTGAGAGCATGGCCGCGGCGGCGCTGCTCTCGGCCGCCGGCATCGCCGCGCCCGCTGGCTTCATCGGCCTCGGCATCGGATCGGAGCCCGTCGCCTGGGGCCGCCGGGCGAGCCATCTGGCGGTGGCGCCGGGGGGCGCGGTGGCCCTCCATGCCCCGACCGGCTGGCAGCAGGGCAGGGGCCTCATCGCCCGTGAGCCGGCCGACCGGCCGAGCCTTGGCCCCGCCCTCACCGAAGGCCGGCTGCCCGCCGCCCATGGCCCCGATGCCGCGCTGCTCGCCGGCGCCCTGCTGAATGCCGCCCGCATCGCCGGCGCGCTGGAGGCGGTGCTCGACATGACCGTCGACTACGCCAATACCCGCAAACAGTTCGGCCGCGCCATCGGCGGCTTCCAGGCGGTGCAGCAGCTTCTCGCCCGCTGCGCCGGCGAGGTCGCCGCCACCGCCGTCGCCGTCACCAACGCCGGCCGCGCCGCCGACCGCCGTGGCCTGGCCGGCGCCGAATTCGAGATCGCCAGCGCCAAGGTGGTGGCCGGCGAGGCCGCCGGCATCGCCGCCGACATCGTCCATCAGGTGCACGCCGCCATCGGCTTCACCGACGAACACCCGCTGCACCTCCACACCCGCCGCCTATGGGGCTGGCGCGACGGCGCCGGGCCCGAGCGGCTCTGGGCCAGCCGGATCGGCACCGTCGCGCTCGCCCGTGGCGGCAGCAATCTCTGGGCCGACCTGACCAGCCGAGACGAGGAAACCGCCGCATGACCGACTACGTGAAGTACGAGCAGGATGGCCCGATCGTCACGCTCACCCTGAACGCGCCGGAGAAGCGCAACGCCATCTCCACCTTCCAGGATTGCGACGACGTCGTCGCCGCCGTCCACCGGGTGAACCGCGACCGCTCGGTGCGCTGCGTCATCCTCACCGGCGCCGGCACCGCCTTCTGCGCCGGCGGCGACCTCAAGGCCATGCGTGACCGGAAGGGCATCCTGGAAGGCAGCCATGCCGACGTGCGGGAGAACTACCGCCGCGGCGTCCAGGCCATGGCCAATGCGCTCTATGACTGCGACGCGCCCACCATCGCCGCGGTGAACGGCCCGGCCATCGGCCTCGGCCTCGACGTCGCCTGCATGTGCGACATGCGCATCGCCTCCGACAAGGCCGCCTTCGCCGAGAGCTTCGTCAAGGTCGGCATCGTCCCCGGCGACGGCGGCGCCTGGCTGCTGCCGCGCGTGGTCGGCATGTCCGTCGCCGCCGAGATGAGCTTCACCGGCGATTTGCTGAGCCCGCAGGAGGCCAAGGACGTCCGCCTCGTCTCCAAGGTCGTCCCGCATGAGGAGCTGATGGCGGCCGCCCTGGCACTCGCCGGCCGCATCGCCGCCAACCCGCCCGAGATGGTCCGCATGACCAAGAAGCTGCTGCGCGAGGGCCAGCATACCCGGCTCTCCACGCTGCTCGAGATGTCCGCCGCCTTCCAGGCCCTGGCGCATACGACCGAGGACCACCGGGAGGCCGTCAACGCCATGCTCGAGAAGCGCAAGCCGACCTTCACCGGACGCTGACCATGTCGCTCCCCACCGGCCCCCGCGGCACCATCGCCGCGCTGGAATCCTCCAGGATCCGGGAAGTCTTCAACGCGGGCCAGGGCATCCCCGGCCTCATCCCGCTCTGGATCGGTGAGGGCGACATCGCCACGCCCGAGTTCATCCGGCGCGCCGCCGCGGATTCCCTGGCGGCCGGCGAGACCTTCTATTCCTCGAACCTCGGCATCGAGGAACTGCGCGCCGCGATCTCCCGCTACCAGCAGCGCCGCGGCCGCAGCATCGCGCCGGACCGGATCTGCGCCACCAGCAGCGGCGTGAACGCCATCATGCTGGCCTGCCAGGCGGTGCTCGACCCCGGCGACCAGGCGGTGACGCTGGCGCCGCACTGGCCCAACATCGGCGCCATCCCGCAGATCCTCGGCGCCGCGCTGCGCACCGTGCCGCTGCACCTCTCCCAGGGCCTCTGGCGCGTCGACGTGGAGCAGCTCCTCGCCGCCATCACGCCGGCGACGAAGCTCGCCCTGCTGAACTCCCCCGGCAACCCCACCGGCTTCGCCTTCACCGCGGCGGAGCAGCGGACCATCCTCGACCATTGCCGCCGCACCGGCACCTGGATCCTGGCCGACGATGTCTACGACCGGATCTACTTCGAAGGCCCGAGCGCGCCCTCCTTCCTCGACATCGCCACGCCCGAGGACCGGGTCATCAGCATCAACAGCTTCTCGAAGTCCTGGGCGATGACCGGCTGGCGGCTCGGCTGGCTGGTGGTGCCGCCGGCGCTGCTCGACGGCCTCGCCAAGATCGTCGAGTACAACACCTCCTGCGCCCCGGTCTTCGTCCAGCGCGCCGGCGTCGCCGCCCTCGATCAGGGCGATGATTTCGTCGCCGAGCTCACCACCCGCTTCCACCGCCTGCGGGACATGACCGCGGCGGCGCTGAACGGCATCCCCGGCATCACCGCCCCGGTCGCCGCGGGCGGCCTTTATAATTTCTTCCGGGTGGAGGGCCTGACCGACAGCCTGGCCGCGGCCAAGCGCATGGCGCACGAGGCCAAGGTCGGCCTCGCCCCGGGCTCCGCCTTCGGCCCGGGCGGGGAGGGGCATTTCCGGCTCTGCTACGCCCAGCAGGACACGACGCTGGCGGAGGCGCTGGCGCGCCTCACCGCCTGTCTGCGGCGCGGCTAGGCCTCCGGCGGCCGCATCGACCGGTCGAGCAGCGCCGTCGCCTCGTCCTGCATCCGGGTCATCAGCGCCGCGATCTCCTCGGCGGTCTGCAGGCTGAGGGCCCGGGCATCGGCCAGCATCGCCAGCACCGCTTGGGCCTGCTCGGGCGGCGCATCGGCGGCGGCGACCCGGCGCGCGGTCTCGGTCATCTGCGCGAAGGTGCGCCGGGTCAGCGCCGCGTGCTGCTGCGCCGCCTGCTGCATCCAGCCCAGCGCCAGGCGGTTCGCCGCGGTCATCATCTCGAGGCCGTGCCGGTGCAGCGCCAGCAGGTCCGGCGGCTCCGGGGGGACCAGCGGCCGGTAGCCTGGCTGCGATGCGTCGCGATCCATTGTCACGCCTGCCCGTTCGTTACGATTTGTGGTTGAATAATGCCGGGGCCGCCGCGGCCGCGCCAGCGGATTCCGCGCGGCCCCGATCAACCCAGCGCGCGGCGCTTGCCGATCAGCCCCTGCTGGTCCAGCAGCTCGGCGATCTGCACCGCGTTCAGCGCCGCGCCCTTGCGCAGGTTGTCGGCCACGCACCAGAAGGACAGCCCATGCGGCACCGTCGGGTCGCGCCGCATGCGGCTGACGAAGACCGCATCCTCGCCGGCCGATTCCAGCGGCGTCACGTAGCCGCCGTCCTCGCGCTTGTCGACCAGCTGCACCCCCGGCGCATCGCGCAGCGCCTCCCAAGCCTGCTCGACGCTGATGGGGTCGTGGAATTCCACGGTCACCGCCTCGGCATGGCCGATGAAGACCGGGACGCGGACGCAGGTGGCGACGACGGCGATGTCGGGGTCGAGGATCTTCCGCGTCTCCATCGCCATCTTCCATTCCTCCTTGGTCGCGCCATCCTCCATGAAGGCGTCGATGTGGGGGATGCAGTTGAAGGCGATCGGCTTGCTGAAATGCTCGACCGTCGGCGCGTCGTTCACGAAGCTGCCCTTGGTCTGGTTGAACAGCTCGTCCATGCCTTCCTTGCCGGCGCCGCTGACCGACTGGTAGGTCGAGACCACCACCCGCTTCACCCGCGCGATGTCGTGCAGCGGCTTCAGCGCCACCACCATCTGGATGGTCGAGCAATTCGGGTTGGCGACGATCCCGCGCCTCACCCCACGCTTCAGCGCCTGCGGATTGACCTCGGGCACCAGCAGCGGCACGTCGAAATCCATGCGGAACTGGCTGGAATTGTCGATCACCAGCGCGCCGGCCGCCGCCGCCCGCGGCGCATGCGCCGCGGCGCTCGCCGCCCCGGCCGAGAACAGCGCCAGGTCGATGCCCTTGAAGTCGAAGGTCTCGAGGTTGCGCATCTTCAGCACGGTTTTGTCGCCGAAGGAGACCTCCTGCCCGACCGAGCGGGGGGAGGCCAGCCCGACCGCCTCGCCGACCGGGAATTCCCGCTCGGCCAGGGTCTTCAGCATCTCGCGCCCCACCGCTCCGGTGGCGCCGACGACCGCGACCCTGTAGACCATGCTGCATTCCCCAATCTGGCTGCCGGCCGCCTGCGCGGGCCGCGCCATGCTGTAGGCGCTGGCCCCCCCCGGTTCAAGGCGGCGACAAGGCCCGCCGGCAGCGCTTGATGCCGCCGGGGGCAGCCCCCACTATGGGGTCGGCGCATTGCCGCAACCGCAGGAGGGATTTCATGGCCTGGAAGAAGCCGCGCGTGACCGAAGTGTCGCTCGCTCTCGAGATCAACAGCTACGCCTGCGCCGAGGTCGGCTGACCCTGGCCGGCCGCTTCCGGCGGTCACTGACCAAGCCCCGCACCGGCCTCGCCCGGCGCGGGGCTTTTTCATGCCCGGAACGAGCCAGTGCCTGCTCACACGACTGTCATCGCTGCATCCGCTCCGGTTTGCGCATGCTGTCCGACAGACCGCCGGGCTACGGCGGCAGGATCGATGGCGGCAGGATGGGGGAGGCGACCATGAAACGATCGATGTGGCTGCTCGGCGCAGGCTTGGCCCTGGCGGCACTGCCCGCCCTGACACCGGCCCTGGCGCAGAACCAGGCGCAACCCGGGCGCGCCCAGACCAATACCGGCGGCGCCGTCCCCGGCGAGACCGCCCCCAACGTCCGCCCGCCGCCCACCGGGCCGCTGCCGACGCCCGGCCAGGGCAACCTCGACCGGCTGCAGCAATTCCGCACCACCGGCACCTCCATGGCGATCGAGACGGTCGCCCAGGAAGGCCGCCGCGCCGATGCGCTGCGCCGCAACCTGGAGCAGATCCGCCTGCCCGAGGGCTTCAAGATCGAGCTCTTCGCGGTGGTGCCGGATGCCCGGCACATCGCCGTCGGCCCCTCCTCCGGCGTCATCTTCGTCGGCACCCGCAAGCAGCGGGTCTGGGCGGTCACCGACCGCGACCGCGACCGGGTCGCCGACGAGGTGAAGGTCTTCGCCCCCTCGGTGCAGTTCAGCGTCCCGAACGGGGTCTGCTTCTCGCCCGACGGCATCCTCTACATCGCCGAGCACAACCGGGTCATCGCCTTCCCCGCCGCCGAATTCTTCTACGAAACGCCGGATGTCGCGGCCGAGATGGTGGTCCCGCAGGGCCAGCTCATCCCTGCCGCCGAGGAGAGCTTCAACCACGGCGCCCGGGTCTGCCGCATCGGCCCGGACAACAAGCTGTATGTCTCGCTCGGCCAGCCCTTCAACGTGCCGAGCCCGGCCAAGCAGGAGATTTTCAACCGCGTCGGCATGGGCGGCATCATCCGCATGGAGCGCAGCGGCCAGGGCCGCGAGGTCTATGCGCGCGGCATCCGCAACAGCGTCGGCATCGCCTTCCGCCCCGGCACCCCGGCCGGGCGGCCGGAGCTCTGGTTCACCGACAACCAGGTGGACGGCATGGGCGACGACACGCCCCCCGGCGAGCTCAACCGCATCACCGCGGCCAACCAGAATTTCGGCTTCCCCTGGTTCGGCGGCGGCAGCGTCCGCACCCAGGAATACCGCAGCGCCCAGCCGCCGGCCGAGACGGTGCCGCCGATGGTCGAGACCGCGGCCCATGCCGCCGACCTCGGCCTGACCTTCTACGACGGCCGCATGTTCCCCGAGGAATACCGCGGCGCGATCTTCAACGCCCAGCACGGCTCCTGGAACCGCACCACGCCGGTCGGCGCCCGCATCATGGTCACCTTCCTCAACGCCGACGGCACGGTGCGCGAACACAAGCCCTTCGCCGAGGGCTGGCTCGATGCCGAGACCAACGAATACCTCGGCCGGCCGGTCGACGTGGCGCTGCTGCGGGACGGCTCGATGCTGGTCTCGGACGACATGGCAGGCGCCCTCTACCGGATCTCCTACGACCGGCGGCGCTGATGCGGCTGCTGCTCGGGTTGCTGCTCGCCTGCGCCATCCTGCCGGCGCAGGCCGCCGACCCGCGCGCCGGCCGCCGCCTGGCTGGCGCCCGCTGCGCCGTCTGCCACGGCAACGACGGGATCGCGGTGCAGCCGGACGCGCCCAACCTCGCCGGGCAGAACCCGGCCTACCTCGCCGCCCAGCTTGCCGCCTTCCGCAGCGGCGCCCGCCAGCAGGAGCAGATGAGCCTGATGGCGCGGGAGCTGACCGACGCCCAGATCGCCGACCTCGCCGCCTGGTACGCCGCCATCGAGGTCACCGCCACGGTGCCCGGCCGCTGAGCCGGGCCCATACCGCCCGGGATCGACCCGAGTGCAGGGCGGTGCGATAGAGGGCGCCGCAGGAGGGCACGCATGACCATGGCCAGGGCAATCCGGTGACGCTGCGCGCCATCATCCTCGGCGCCGGCGCCGGCGGCGGCTTCCCGCAATGGAATTCGGCCGGCCCCGGCTGCCGCCGCGCCCGCGCCGGCGACCCCGCCGCCCTGCCGCGGACCCAGGCCTCGCTCGCCGTCACCGCCGATGGCGCGCGCTGGGTGCTGCTGAACGCCGCCCCCGACCTCCGCGCCCAGCTCGAATCGACCCCCGCGCTGCACCCGCGCCCGGCGCCGCTGCGCAACTCGCCGATCGCCGCCGTGGTCCTGACCGGGGCCGAGGTCGATACCATCGCCGGCCTGCTGACCCTGCGGGAGGGCCACCCCTTCGCCCTCTACGCCGCCCCGGCGGCGCTGGAGACCCTGGCGGCCAATCCCATCTTCCTCGCGGTGAACCCTGCGACGGTCCCTCGCCGGACCCTGCCGCTGGATGAACCCCTGGCGCTCGCGGACGCCGCCGGCACCCCGCTCGGCCTGGTGCTGCAGGCCTTCGCCGTCCCCGGCAAGGTCCCGCTCTTCCAGGAACAGGGGCAGGACCCCGGCCGGGCCGACAACGGCGAGACCATCGGCCTCCGCCTCTCAGCCGCCGGCCGCTCCCTGGTCTTCATCCCCGGTTGCGCCGCCATGACCCCCGCGCTCGCCGCCCGGATCGAGGGCGCCGACTGCCTGTTCTTCGACGGCACCCTCTGGCGCGACGACGAGATGATCCGCGCCGGCGCCGGCCCCAAGACCGGCGCCCGCATGGGCCACATGAGCATCGACGGGGAGGCGGGCACGATCGCCGCCCTGGCGGGCTTGCGGATCGGGCGCCGCATCCTCATCCATCTGAACAACACCAACCCCGTCCTGCTCGCCGACAGCCCCGAACGCGCCGCGGTCACCGCCGCCGGCTGGGAGGTCGCGGCGGACGGCATGGAGATCGTCCCGTGAGCGACACCGCTTTGCTCCCGCCGGAGGAGCTCGAGGCCCGCCTCCGCGCCATCGGCGCCGAGCGCTACCACATCCTCCACCCCTTCCATCACCTGCTGCACGGCGGCAGGCTGAGCAAGGCGCAGGTCCAGGCCTGGGCGCTGAACCGCTACTACTACCAGGCCAGCATCCCGGCGAAGGACGCCTCCCTCGTCGCCCGGCTGCCGACGCCCGAGCTGCGCCGCGAATGGCGCCGCCGGCTGGTCGACCACGATGGGGACGGCAGCCACCCCGGCGGCGTCGAGCGCTGGCTGCGGCTGACCGACGGCCTCGGCCTCGACCGCGACTACGTGGTCTCGCTGGAGGGCCTGCTGCCCGGCACCCGCTACGCCGTCGATGCCTATGTGAATTTCGTGAAGTACCGCTCGGTGCTCGAAGCCGTCGCCTCCTCGCTGACCGAGATGTTCTCCCCCGACATCATCTCCCAGCGCGTCTCCGGCATGCTGCGCAACTACGACTTCGTCTCGGCCGAGACGCTGGCCTATTTCACCCCGCGGCTGACCCAGGCGCCGCAGGATGTCGCCTTCGCCATGGACTACGTGAAGCGCGTGCCCGCCACCCGGGCCGAGCAGGAGCAGGTGATGGCGGCGCTCCGCTTCAAATGCGACCTGCTCTGGGCCCAGCTCGACGCGCTGCACTTCGCCTATGTGGAGCCCGCCCTGCCGCCGCCCGGCGCTTACAGGCCGTGAATGGCGGCAGCATCCCCCGCCTCGCCCGCGGCATGAGGCTGCGCGAGGACAAGGCGCGCGGCCAATGGGTGGTGCTCGGCCCCGAGCGCATGTTCGTCCCCGACGAGATCGCGCTCGAGATCCTCCGCCTGCTCGACGGTGCCCGCAGCGTCGATGCGCTGGCCGACGACCTGGCCGCCCGCTTCGCCGCGCCGCGGGCCGAGATCCTGGCCGATGTGCTGGCCATGCTGGACGATCTCGCCGCCCGGGGCGTTGTCACGGCATGACCGACGCTCCCCTGGCGCTGCTCGCCGAACTCACCCACCGCTGCCCGCTGCGCTGCCCCTATTGCTCCAACCCCACCGCGCTCACCGGCCCGGGCGAGGAGCTGGACACCGCGACCTGGGCCCGGGTCTTCGCTGAGGCCGCCGAGCTCGGCTGCCTCCAGCTGCATCTCTCCGGCGGCGAGCCCACCGCCCGGCGCGACATCCTCGACCTCGTCCGCGCCGCCGGCGGCGCCGGGCTCTATACCAACCTCATCACCGCCGGCGTGCTGCTCGATGCCGGCCGGCTGGCGGCGCTGGCCGAGGCCGGGCTCGATCATGTGCAGCTCTCGGTGCAGGACGCCGAGGCCGGCTCGGCCGACCGGATCGGCGGCTATGCCGGGGGGCATGCGAAGAAGCTCGCGGTCGGCCGGCTGGTCACCGCCGCCGGCCTGCCGCTGACGCTGAACGCCGTGGTCCACCGGCAGAACCTCGACCGGCTGCCGGCGCTGATCGACCTGGCGCTGGACCTCGGCGCCGGCCGGCTCGAGGTCGCCCATGTGCAGTACTACGGATGGGCGCTGCGCAACCGCGACGCCCTGTTGCCGACGCGGGCCCAGCTCGAGGCCGCGACCGCGACCGTCGAGGCCGCCCGCGCCGCCCATCGCGGCCGCCTGGTCATCGACTACGTGGTGCCGGACTACTATGCGAAGCGCCCCAAGGCCTGCATGGGCGGCTGGGGCCGCCGCTTCCTCGCGGTCTCGCCGGCCGGCCGCATCCTGCCCTGCCATGCGGCGGAAAGCCTGCCCGGCTTCGACTTCCCCAATGTCCGGACCTCCTCGCTGCGCGCCGCCTGGGAAGGCTCCGAGGCCTTCGCCCGCTACCGCGGCACCGGCTGGATGCCCGAGCCCTGCCGCGGCTGCGACCGGGCCGAGGTCGACTGGGGCGGCTGCCGCTGCCAGGCCTTCGCCCTGACCGGCGATGCCGCCGCCACCGACCCCGCCTGCGCCCTCTCGCCCGACCATGGCCTGCTGGCGCTCGCGGTCGAGGAGGCGGCCGGGGCAGGGGAGGGCTTCACCTACCGGGAACCGCGGCCCGAGCCCCGCCGGGCACCGGCCCCCGGTTGACCCCTGCCGGGCGCCGCCCACCTCTAGCGGCATCATCCGAAGGATTGCCCCCATGTTCATGCGTGCCGCCACCACCGCCACCGCCGCCGCCGGCATGGCCGCCGCCGGCCTCGCCTTCGCCGCAGGCCTCGGCACCGGCGCCGCCCTGGTCGGCGGTGCCTGCCTCGCCCGCCGGATGATGAAGCAGCGGAATTCGTGGAAGGACGACCACGAGAGCGTCTCCGCCACCGATACCCTGGCCGGCGACATCGGCCCCATCGCCGGCGCCAACCCGATCTGATCCCGGCCGGCGGGGGTTCTTCCCCGCCGCTGCCGGTTTCGGCGGAACAATCCCGCCGGCCTGCCGTTGAGCCAGCGATCACCGCGGGCCGGCATACTGCCGGCCCGGGCGTCGTCACGGGATATCGCATGTCGGCGCGCCTGCGTGCTTGCCTCCTCAGCCTGCCGCTGCTGCTGCAACCGCCGCTGGCCGTCCCGCTCGGCCTGCTGCTGGCCGGTGGCGGCGGCACCGAGGCGGCGGCCCAGGCACGCTCCAGCGGCGGGTATTCCCGGCCGCGCTCGGGCGGCTATGCCCGCACCCCTTCCTTCGGCGGACCGCGCGTGGCGCCGCGGACGCCTTCGACCCGCGGCGGTTACGGCGGCAGCGGCGGCTATGGTCTGCCCAGCCCCGGCGCGCGGCGCCCCTCGATCCTGCCGCCGGGCACCAGCTCGGGCTGGGACCGCGGCTATTCGCAGGAACGCTCCTCCGAGGCGCTGAACCGGATGCGTCGGCAGCAGCAGGAGGCGACGCACCCGCAGCCGCTGCCCCCCACCTCGCAGCCGCCCAGATCGCAGCCCGGCACCCAGGCGGACCCCGGCTGGTGGCGGCGCGGCGGCACCCAGGGCGGCTACGGCGGCGGCTATGCCGGCGCCCCCGCCACCCGCAACGGCGGCTGGTTCCGCGACCGCGGCTTCTCGCCCGGCGGCCTGGGCGGGCTCGGCCAGGGCCGCTTCGGCCTCTGGAGCGGCGTCTTCCTCGGCTACCTGCTGAGCAACCTCGGCCGCGCCGGCTCGACCGACTTCTTCCACAACCACCAGGACGACCCCGGCTACCGCGATTGGCGCGCCCAGGCGGAGCAGCAGGCGCAGGCCGATCCCGAGATCCGCCGCCAGCTTGACGAGCTCGACCGCCGCCTGGCGGCGCGACGCGACGAGCCGCGCGACCCGAACTACCTGCCGCCCGATGTCCCGCCCGAGGTCGCCATGGCCCCGCGCGACGACGCCCGCACTCCGAGCACCGCCGCCGCGCCCGAGGCCGGCTCCCCCTCGCTGCTCTGGCTGCTGATCCTCGGCGGCGGCGGCGCCTTCGCGCTGCTGGCCTTCCGCCGCAGGCGCGCCGGTGCCGCCGCCACGCCCGCCACCGGAGGCCGCGACCTGCGCCCCGCCACCCCGCGTCCCGGGGCTGATTTCAGCGCCGCGCCGCGCTTCCGCCTCGGCATGACCCTGACCTGCGACCCGACGCCCTTCCTGCTGGGCGGCGCCGCGCTGAAGGTCCCGGCCCCGTCCTTCACCCAGGGGACCCCGCAGGTCAGCGTCCAGGCCATCGGCCGCATCCGCGAGGGCGGGGAGGAGCTGACCCGGCTCTACCTGCCGAATGGCCAGGGCTACTTCCAGATCCACCTCGATGGCGCCGGCCAGATGGACGAATGCCGCTACTTTGCCGTCATCGACGAGGTGACGCCGGCCGACGCCGCCGAATGGTCCGCCTGGCTCGACCCGCAGCAGGGGATGATCGGCTGGCCCGAGTTCCAGACCAAGGACGGCAAGACCTATGCCCGGGCCTGGGCGCCCGGCGACAACCCGGTGCCGCCGCGGGACATGGTGGAGACCATCGAGACCCTGGAGGGCACCCGCGAGCTGCGCCTCCAGGCCATGCTCTACGCCGCCCCGACCGGCGCCGCCGCGCCGGCGCCCGAGGCCGAGTACATCCTCGTCTCCGCGCTGGAGGCGGGCGATCGCGCCGGCGTCGAGATCCGCGCCGGCATCGACATCAACCCCGCCTCCCTTTCCCTCACCTGAGGATCCCCGCCTTGGACAGCATCCTGGACACCCTGCGGCTCGGCCTCCCCGTCCTGGTCCTGCAGATGGCGATCACCCTGGCGCTGCTCGGGGCCGGCATCGCCTGCTACATGGCGGTGACCCCGTTCCACGAGATGCGGCTGGTCCGCGCCGGCAATGCCGCCGGCGGCATCGTGCTGATGGGCGCCATCGTGGCGCTCGCCATCCCGCTCGCGGCCACGCTCGCCAGCAGCCTCGTCACCCTCGACATCCTGGTCTGGGGCATCGTCGCGGTGGTGCTGCAGCTGCTGGCCTTCCTGCTGACCACGCTGCTGTTCCGCGGCCTGCGTGGCATGATCGAGGCGGGGAACGTCGCCGCCGCCTGCGTCGTCGTCGGCATCCAGCTCGCCGTGGCGCTGATCAACGCCGGCGCCATGGCCGGCTGAACCGAAAGCCCGGGCCGGTGTTGGCCCTGCAACCCATCCGAGGATACCCGCCATGATCTCCTTCTTCCGCAACCTGGTCGGCGTGAAGACCGACCAAGCCGTCCAGGGCGCCGTCGAGGCGCTGGTCCGCTGGGACCCCAAGGCCGCCACCGAGGCGGAGCTGCGCACCATGGAGCAGCACCTCGACCAGCTCGGCCGCCAGGTCGCCGAGGCCCGCCAGGCCTATGACCGCGAGCGGCGCGAGGCCGAGACCATCACCCAGCTCTCGCGCCAGCGCATGGCCGCGGCCGAGCAGCTGCAGCAGCGCCTGGCCGGCGAGGCCGACCAGGCCCGCAAGGCCGACCTCGAGCGCAGCCTCGGCACCCTGGTCGGCATGCTGGAGCAGATGGCGCCCGAGGTGGACCGCGAGGCCCAGGACGCCGAGGATGCCGGCCAGTTCTTAAAGATGCTCGAGGACACCTACGCCCAGGCCGGGCAGAAGCTGAAATCCGCCCGCGACGCGCTGAACCGCGCCCAGCGCGACATGACCCGGGCCGAGCAGCAGCGCGACGTCGCCGAGCGCCGGGCCGAGGGTGCCCGCCAGGCCGCCGGCCTCAGCAGCGCCACCAGCGGGCTCTCGGTCGCGCTGAAGGCGATGCAGGACAACGCCGCCCGCAACCTGGCCGTCGCCGAGGCGGCCAATGCCAAGGCGAAGCTGCTGGCCCCGAGCAAGCCGGAGCAGGACGACCCAAACATCGCCGCCGCCATGGCCGCGGCCTCGGGCAAGGCGCTGCCGCCGACCAACCTCGGGGACCGGCTGGCCGCGCTGCAGCAGCGCCTGCCCGCCGGCCTGCCGCGGCAGCTCGCCGGGCCGGGCCAGGGCTGATCGCCGGCCGCCACGAAACAGGGGCGCCACCAGGGCGCCCCCGATCGCTGGCGGCCGACGGCCGGCGGCGTCAGGTGAAGAGGAAGTCGCTCTCGGTCAGGGTGGCATTGGCCACTCCGGTCAGCACCAGCAGGTAGTCCGGGGCGAGGTCGATGGCGGTGCTGCCGTCGACCTCCCGCATCGCCGCCTGCACCTGGGCGAAGCTGGTGAAGCCGATCCGGTCGAGCCGCACGATGTCCTCGCCATGGGTGAAGTCGAGGATGGCGGTGGCGCCGGTCGCGGTGCGGAAGGTGAAGGTATCCGCCCCGGCCTCGCCGAACAGCACGTCCGAGCCGCCGCCGGTCAGGATGGTGTCGTTGCCGGCGCCGCCGAAGAGCCAGTTGTCGCCGGCGTTGCCCTGGATGAAGTTGTCCAGCCCGTTGCCGACGCCCTGGGCATTGGCGCTGCCCAGCAGCCGCAGCCCTTCGATCTCGGCATAGAGGTAGTAGGCATTGTCCGGCCCGGCGCCGACCGTGGCATTGACGAAGTCCTCGCTGCCGCCGCCGGCGCTCTCGAAGATCAGGTCCTCCATGCCGTCGACGAAGTAGGTGTCGTTGCCCGTGCCGCCGACCAGCGCATCGGCGCCGCCGCCGCCAGAGAGGGTATCGTTGCCCGCCTCGCCGTAAAGACTGTCGTCGCCGGTGCCGCCGTCGATCGCGTCGTTGCCGCCGCCGCCCAGCAGCAGGTTGGCCCCGGCGTTGCCGGTGATGCTGTTGTCGCGGTCGTTGCCGACGCCGAAGTAGCCGGTGGTGCCGGCCGCCAGCACCAGGGCCTCGACGTCCTGGTAGAGATAGACGCTGGCCGAGGCGATGACCGTGTCGGTGCCGCCGCCGGCCGCCTCGAAGACCTGGTCGTCGGCGCTGTCGACCCGGTAGGTGTCGTTGCCGGCGCCGCCGTCGAGGAAGTCCTGCTCGCCGAGGCCGCCGGCGCCGTCGAGCGTATCGTTGCCGGCGCCCGCGATGAGGATGTCGGTGCCGTTGTCGGCGCCGCCGACCAGGCTGTCGTTGCCGTCGCCGCCGTAGAGGTTGTCCGCGCCGAGGCCGCCGTCGACTGTGTCGTTGCCGCCGCCGCCCGCCAGCGTGTCGGCGCCGGCGCCGCCCTGGATCACGTCGCTGCCGTCGCCGGTGACGATCAGGTCGCGGCCGCTGCCGGTGGTGACGGTGAAATTCTCGATCGCCTGGAAGGTGGCGGTCGCGGCGACCGTGTCGACGAAGTAGCCGGTGTAGCCCGAGCCCAGGGTTCCACTGGTGACGCCGCCCGAGACGGCGGTGGCCATTGCCGCGTAATCGACGACCAGCCGGTCGTCGCCGGCGCCGGCATCGACCATGTCGGCTCCGCCGCGCAGGGTGACGAGATCGGCGCCGCCGCCGGCATGGATCACGTCGGAGCCGGTGCCCGAGAGGATGGTGTCGGCGCCATCGCCCGAGGTGAGGACATTGGTGCCGTCGCCGCCGTCGATGCGGTTGCCGCCGTCGAGCGCGGTGATGGTATCGGCGTCCGCGCCGCCGAGGACGGTATTGGCGCCCTGGCCGGCGGAGACGGTATTGGCGCCCCGGCCGGCCTCGACGAGGTCGTTGCCGTCGCCGGTGGTGATGGTATCGGCATCGGCGCCGCCGATGACGGTGTTATCGCCGTTGCCGGCCGTCGCGGTATTGGGCCCGGCGCCGAGCTCGATCCGGTCGTCGCCGGGGCCGGTGGTGATGGTATCGGCGCCCGCGCCGGTCAGGATGGTGAAGTGCTCGATGGTGCCGCTGGTGACGGTGACGGAGCGCGCGCCGCCGCCGGCCTCGGTGAAGTTCGCGGTGGAGTCGCCGGTGATCGCGCCGATCGCCGCGCGGTAGTCGACCACCAGCCGGTCGGTGCCGGCGCCGCCGTCCACGGCATCGGCGCCGCCCGTGACGGTGATGAGGTTGTCGCCGGCATTGCCGACGATGCCATTGGCATCGAGCGCATCGAGGATGGCGATCGGCGCCGTGCCGGCGAGGCCGACCGCCGCGACGCCGAGGCCGAGCTGCAGCACGACGCCGAGCGAGGTGGCGCCGCCGTCGATCGTCAGGCCGCTCCGCGTGACCGTCGCCGTCTCGCCGCCGTAGCCGGCCTCCAGCACGATGCTGTCGCCGGGGCCGGCGACCTGCATGGCCGCGGCGATGGAGGGATAGGTGGAGGTGGGGCCGACGGTCCGGATGGGCATGCGTTTTTCCTTGGGTCGCGTCACCCGGGGCGCGGACCCCGGGCGACCGCCATTCGTGGTGGCATCGGCCGCGGCGGAGTGCCGCGGCGCAGGCAAACCGGCCCGGCGAAGTACGCAGCGCGGCGGTCGTGCCGGATGGTCCGGGCAGACCGGTGCGTTGAGGTCGGGACTATGAATAATCAACCATGAGGCGAGATTCCGGTCGAGCGAATGCGCCTCGACGCCTGGTGACGTCTGCGTGTGCCGCTGCCGCTTCGGGGCACCGGCGGCGCCGAATCCTCCCCCGGCCCCTGCCGCCCGACCCGCGGCCGGGCTAGCATCGCCGGCCAATGGGGAGGGCAGGGCGGATGGTGCTGATCGCGGGCGGCGGCGTGGGCGGCCTGACCCTGGCGCTGATGCTGCAGCAGCGCGGCATCCCCTGCACCATCCTCGAGGCGGCGACCGAGGTCCGCGAGCTCGGCGTCGGCATCAACATCCTGCCGCACGGCATCGCCGAACTGGCCGCGCTCGGCCTGCTCGAGGCGCTGGATGCCGTCGCCATCCGCACCCGGGAGCTGCGCTACCTCAACCACCTCGGCCAGACCCTGTGGGCCGAGCCGCGCGGGCTGCAGGCCGGGCATCCGCAGCCGCAGTTCTCGATCCACCGCGGCCGGCTGCACGGGGTGCTGTGGCGGGCGGTGCAGGCCCGGCTGCCCCCGGAGGCGATCCGCTGCGGCCATCGCCTGGCCGGCTTCGCCCAGGATGCGGCCGGCGTCACCGCCACCTTCACCGCGGCCGACGGCACCGCCCGCGAGCTCCGCGGCAGCGCCCTGATCGGCGCCGACGGCATCCATTCGGCGCTGCGCGCCCTGCTGCACCCGGCCGATGGCGGCATCCGCTGGCAGGGCATCCAGATGTGGCGCGGCGCGGTCGACTGGCCGGCCTTCGAGGGCGGCGACGTCATGCTCATCGCCGGCGACCGCGAGGCCAAGCTGGTCTTCTACCCCATCGCCCCCGGCAGCGCGCCGGACCGCCGGCTGACCAACTGGGTGATCTACGCCCGCACCGGCAGCGGCGAGGGGCCGCCGCCGCGGCGCGAGGACTGGTCCCGCCGCGGCCGGCTGCGCGACGTGCTGCCGCTGGCCCGCCGCCTGAAGCTGCCCTTCCTCGATGTCGAGGCGCTGATCCGCGCCTCCCCGGCCCGGCTGGAATATCCGATGTGCGACCGCGACCCGCTGCCCTGGTGGACCGAGGGGCGGGTGACGCTGCTCGGCGATGCGGCGCATCCGATGTACCCGGTCGGCTCCAACGGCGCCTCGCAGGCGGTGCTCGATGCCCGCTGCCTGGCCGACCTGCTGGCCTCCCGGCCGGTGCCCGAGGCGCTGGCCGGCTACGCGGCCGAGCGCCTGCCCAAGACCGCCGCCCTGGTCGCCAGCAACCGCCGCGGCGGCCCGGAACGGGTGGTCGACGTGGTGGCCGAGCGCGCCCCCCGGGGCTTCACCCGAATCGAGGATGTGATCGCCATGGACGACCTCGCCGCCATCGCCCGGGGTTATGCCCAGGTCGCCGGCTTCACGGTGCCGCGCTGATGCCCGGCACCATCCAGGCCGAGATCCGCGAGTCGGCGGCGACCGGCCGCGTCGCCTGGGTCACCATCGACCACCAGGCCAAGCTGAACACCCTGAACCCCGCGCTGATGCGGGATTTCGTCACCACCCTGGGCAGCCTCGCCACCGACGTCACGCTGCAGGCCGTGGTGCTGACCGGCGCCGGCCCCAAGGCCTTCGTCGGCGGCGCCGATATCGGCGCCATGGCGGCGATCGAGGACGCCGCCGCGGCCGAGGCCTTCATCACCCAGGTGCACGGCTGCTGCCGGGCGGTGCGCGATTGCCCGGCGCCGGTCATCGCCCGCATCAACGGCTGGACCCTCGGCGCCGGGCTGGAGCTGGCGGCGGCCTGCGACCTGCGCCTCGCCGCCGACCACGCCCGGTTCGGCATGCCCGAAGTGCGCGTCGGCATTCCCTCGGTCGTCGAGGCGGCGCTGCTGCCGGGGCTGATCGGCTGGGGCCGCACCCGCCGGCTGCTGCTGCTGGGCGAGACCATCGGCGCCGCCGAGGCGCTGGACTGGGGCTTCCTCGAACGGGTGGTCCCGGCCGGGGCGCTGGATGCGGCCCTGGCGGAGTGGCTCGCCCATCTCGGCGCCGCCGGGCGGCAGGCCTTGCGGCTGCAGAAGGCGCTGATCCGCCGCTGGGAGGAGCTGCCGGCCAGCCAAGCCATCGCCGCCGGCATCCCCGCCTTCGCCGCCGCCTGGGCGGGCGACGAGCCGCGGCGGATGATGCGCGCCTTTCTCGACCGGCCCCGCGCCGGGCCGCCCGACGCCAAGCCGGGCTGAGGCAC
The DNA here is from genome assembly GCF_030409335.1 of Paeniroseomonas aquatica. Taxonomy (GTDB): domain Bacteria; phylum Pseudomonadota; class Alphaproteobacteria; order Acetobacterales; family Acetobacteraceae; genus Belnapia; species Belnapia aquatica. Next base: position 982 of record NZ_JAUFPN010000178.1, on the reverse strand, counting down.
CGTCACCGGCGGTAACACGACTCTCGGCAGTGTGAGTGGGCCGCAATGCGACCCGCCGCCGCCTCGCCGCTTTGCCATGGCGTAAGCCGGCCGGACCGCCCCCTCGGTCCCGGCCGTTCCTGCAGGAGCGCATGGCAACCGAAGTCCCATCCCCCGAGCTGACCTCCTCCCCGCCCGTCCAGGGCTGGGATTCCCAGGCCCGGATGACGCCGGCCCGGGTGACCGGCGCCCAGGCCGCGCCCGGCGAGTTCGCCGGGGCCGAGCTGCGGCGCGGCCAGCCGGCGCAGCGGCGGTCCGGCCGGGCCGCCTTCGCCCAGGCGCGGATGGCGGCCGGACTCGGCGCCGGGCCCGCCCGCACGGCCTCGGAGGCTGCCCCGCCGGAGGCCGATCCGCTGGCCCCCTCGGCCGCGGCGCCGCAGGGGCATTGGCTCGAGGTGCGGGACTGCCGCGTGGCCGGACATGTCCTGCCGCTGGTGCTGCTGCATCCCCGCTTCGGCATCGCCGTCTGCGGCGGCCCGGTCGAGGCGGCCGCCCTGGTCCGGCAACGGCTGGAGCGGGCCCGGTTCCCCGCCATCTACCCCGGCACCCTGCCGGTCCTGCGCCTGCCCGGGGCCGACAGCGCGGTCGAGCGGGCCTTCGCCGCCGGCCCACCGCTGGCGCTGCCCGGCGGCGATGCCTGGGTCGCGATGGCCCGCCAGGCGCTGGAGACCGAGGTCTCCCCCGCCTTGCCGGCCCGGGTCGGCATCCGGGCCCGGCGGCGGCGCCAGCGGCACCAGCTGCTGCTGGCCGGCGGCCTGGCCTTCCTGCTGTTCGGCGCCGCCTGCCTCGGCCTGGCGCTGCTGCTGCCGGAGCAGGGGCCGCCGCCGCTGCCGGCGGGGCCGGTCCCGCCCGCAGAGGCGCCATCCGCCGGGCCGCCGCTCGTCCCCGCCCCGGCGCCGGCCATGGCCGGCCTGGCGGCCCCCCCGGCGGCACCGGCGCGCCC
>NZ_JAUFPN010000177.1 GCF_030409335.1 Paeniroseomonas aquatica | reverse complement strand
GGCGGCGCCATCCTGGCCCAGGCGGTGGCGGCCGAGTGCCAGGCCCGGCCGCAGCAGTGGCGGGACGTGGTCGCGCTCGCCTCCGGCCGCCGCGCCATGCTGCACGCGCATCTGGTCCACAGCGTCCATCCGGTGAAATTCGCCCCCGGCCGGATCGAGGTCCGGGTGCAGCCCGGCGCCCCGCGCGACCTGGCGGCCGAGCTCTCCGCCCTGCTGGCGGAGCAGACCGGCCAGCGCTGGACCATCGCCCTCAGCAACGCGGAGGGCGAGCCGACCCTGGCGCAGCAGGGCCGCGCCGCGGATTCCGGGCGCCGCAGCATCGCCGCCACCCACCCGCTGGTCCAGGCGGTGCTGGCGGCCTTCCCCGGCGCCACCATCGAGGCCGTCCGCGATGCCAGCGCCGATGCCTATGGGCTGACCGATGCCGGCCCGGCCGACTTCGCCGCCCCGGCCCCGGCCGAGCCCGAGGATGCGGCCAGCATCTCGGACGAGAGCGAACCGGCCGACTACGACGATGTTCCACCCCCCGACGAAGACCGATAGGGAGCCCCCGATGAAGAACCTCGGCAACATGCTGAAGCAGGCCCAGCAGATGCAGTCCAAGATGGCGGAGATGCAGGCCAAGCTGGAGGCCGCGACCATGGACGGCGCCGCCGGCGGCGGCATGGTGAAGGTCACGCTCTCCGGCAAGGGCGACCTCAGGCGCGTCGCCATCGACCCCAGCCTGATGGTCGCCGAGGACCGCGAGGTGCTGGAGGATCTGCTGGTCGCCGCCCATGCCGACGCCAAGGCCAAGGTCGAGGCGATGATGGCCGAGGAGATGTCCCAGGCGACCTCCGGGCTGAACATCCCCGGCGGCCTGCCCGGCGGCTTCAAGCTGCCGTTCTGACCCGCGCATGGCCGAGCAGGACCCCCGCGGGGACCCGCCCAGGGACCTGCCCCGGGACCCCATAGAACACCTGGTCGGCCTGCTCGCCCGGCTGCCCGGCCTCGGCCGCCGCAGCGCCCGCCGGGCGGCGCTCAAGATGCTGATGCACCCGGAGAAGGCGATGCTGCCGCTGGCGGAAGCCCTGCGCGCCGCCGCCGCCGCGGTGCAGCCCTGCGGGGTCTGCGGCAACCTCTCGGCCCGCAACCCCTGCGGCATCTGCACCGATGCGCGGCGCGACCGCGGGCTGATCTGCGTGGTCGAGGGGGTCGCCGAGCTCTGGGCGCTGGAGCGCGCCCATGCGCACCGCGGCCTCTATCACGTGCTGGGCGGCACCCTCTCGGCGCTCGGCGGCGTCGGGCCGGAGGATCTGGCGGTGCAGCCGCTGCTCGCCCGCATCGCCGAGGCGGCGGTGCCGGTCGAGGAGGTGATCCTGGCCCTGCCCGCCACGGTGGATGGCGCGACCACGGCGCACTACCTCTCGGACCGGCTGCAGGGCAGCGGCGTGCAGGTCACCCGGCTGGCCCAGGGCGTGCCGATGGGCGGGGCGCTCGACGTGCTGGACGAGGGCACCCTGGCCGCGGCGCTGAAGGCCCGCCGCAGCCTCTGAGCGCGCTGGCGCTCAGCCCGGTTCCTGCCGGCTGATCAGCACGTCGCTGTGCGGCAGCGCCAGCAGGGCGGAGGCCGCCAGCGGCTCGAAGCCGCCGCCGGCGTTCACCAGCCAGAAGCGGAAGCCCATGCCCTGCAGCCAGGCGATGAAGCCGCCGAGGTCCGCCCGCGCCGCCATCATCCCGACCGACCATTCGCTGATGATCCGCAGCGCCGGCGAGCGCCCGATGGCGGTGGCGGCGCCGCGCAGCGCCTGCGGCTCCGAGCCCTCGATGTCGATGCGGATGAGGTCGAGCGGCGGCCCCTCCGCCAGCAGCGAATCCAGCGCGATGCCGGGCACCTGCACCTGGCTGGAGTAATCCGCGTGGTAGCCGGCCTCGGCGCCGGGGGGCACCACGTTGCCGCTGCCGAAGTGGTCCGGCTGCGCCGCCAGCGTCACCATCCCCGGGCGGTCCAGCGCCGCGAGGTTGTGCACCGTGACCCAGGGGGTCATGCCGTTGATGAAGATGCTGGCCCGCAGCAGCGGCGTCAGCCCCGGGCTGGCCTCGAAGGCATGCACGCGGCCGCCGGGCCCGACCGCCCCGGCCAGGGTCAGGGTGTGGTAGCCGATGTTGGCCCCGACATCGACCGCCAGCATCCCCGGCTGCAGCAGCCGCAGCAGGGCCTTCTCGACATGGGTCTCCCAGATGCCGTTCAGCAGGATATGCGGCCCGAGGTCCATGTCGGTCGGCGGCACGTAGATCTTGAAGCCGCGGTGCGTCTCGGTCAGCACCCGGTCGCCGAGGAAGACGGTGACCGGCCGCTGCCGGCCGCCCGGCTCCTGCGGGCTGCGGGGGGCTCGGCCTTCGGCCACCATCCGGTCGTAGCGCTCGCGGAATTCGCCGGTGCTGCACATGTAGGCGCCGAGCTCGAGGCGGTCGCGGAAGCCGAGGCGCAGGTGGTAGTTCACCGCCTCCTCGCTGTCGGGGGACCGGCCCAGCACCATCTGGAAGGAGGCGACGACGTCGTCGTGGTTAACGCTCATGGTCGCCCTGCCCCGCCCCGGATCCTGTACGGCAGCAAAATATGGGGTTTGGCGCAGCGCCACAAGCCATTGGCGCGCAGAGCGCAAAGGCTTCCTCACGCAAAAAGGGCGACGGACCCTGTCCGCCGCCCCCTCCGCAGCCTGGCGTCCAACCTCAGTCGGTCGCGTCGCGGGCCTTGTCCTTCGCGCCGCCGACGGCGTTCTGCACCTTGCCCTCGGCCTTGTCGGTCTTGCCCTCGGCCTGCAGCGCGGCATCGCCGGTCACCTTGCCGGCGACATCCTTCACCGCGCCCTTGACCTGCTTGCCGATACCTTCGATCCGGTCCTTGTCCATGCTGTGCTCTCCCTGCGCTGGCCGCGACATGCAGCCGCTTCGGGATGGAAACGCGGGGCCGGTCCGGATGGTTCCGGCCACGGGCGCGTCAACGGAACGGGATCGCGTACATCAGCCCGCCGCCGGTCCAGAGCCCGTTCAGCCCGCGCCGCAGCTTGAGCGGGCTGCCCTGGCCGACGTTGCGCTCGAACACCTCGCCGTAGTTCCCCACCGCGCGGATGGCGTTGTAGGACCAGCGGTTGTCGAGCCCGAGCCGGCTGCCGAACTCGCCGCCCGCGCCCAGCAGCCGCTGGACGGTCGGGTTGGCCCCGGCCGCCTGGGCCTCGGCATTGGCGGCGGTGACGCCGAGCTCCTCGGCCTCGACCAGCGCGTAATGGGTCCAGAGGATGATGTTGGACCACTGGTCGTCGCCGTTGCGGGTGAAGGGGCCGAGCGGCTCCTTGCTGATGGTCTCCTCCAGCACCCGGTAGGCGGCGGGGTCGCGCGCCGCGGTAAGCGCCCCGGCCAGCGCGCTGCTGTCCTGGGTCATGGCGTCGCAGCGGCCGGCGTAGAAGGCCTCGTACATCGTGTCCACGCGCTCGAAGACCACGGGGCTGAACTTGATGCCCCGGGCGCGGAAGACGTCGTTCAGGTTCAGCTCGTGCGTGGTGCCCTGGGCCACGCAGATGGTCGCGCCGTCGAGCTCCTGCACCTTGCTCACGCTGGCGTCGCGGCGGATGGCGAAGCCCTGGCCGTCGTAGAAGGTGACCGGCCCCTGGTTGAGGCCGAGCGAGGCGTCGCGCAGGAAGGTCTGGGTGCTGTTGCGGAACAGCACGTCGATCTCGCCGGTCTGCAGCGCGGTGAAGCGGGCCTGCGCGGTCAGCGGCACGAAGCGCACCTTGGTCGCGTCGCCGAGCACCGCCGCGGCGACGGCGCGGCAGTAGTCGACGTCGAGGCCGCGGTACTCGCCCCGGCTGTCGGGGACGGAGAAGCCGGCGAAGCCCTGGCTGACGCCGCAGTTGAGGATGCCGCGCTGCTTCACGGCGGCCAGCGTCTGCGCCTCGGCGCCCGCCATGCTTGCCACGGCGAGTGCCGCGGCCAGGATCCAGCTCTTCATCGTCGTTTCCTCCTATGCCTGCACGCTGGCGAGCGCCGCATCCACCGCCGCGCCGAAGCGGTCGACGATGGTCTCGATCTGCCCTGGCGTGGCGATGTAGGGGGGCGCCAATATCGCATGGTCGCCGCGGCGTCCATCGAGGGTGCCGCCCATGGGGTAGCAGGCGAGCCCCCGCGCGAAGGCTTCCTGCTTCACCCGCTCGTTCAGCTTCAGGCCGGGGTCGAAGGGCGCCTTGCTGGCGCGGTCGGTGACGAATTCCACCGCCCAGAACAGCCCCCGCCCGCGGATGTCGCCGATGTTGCGGTGGTTGCCGAAGCGCTCCACCAGCCGCTGCTCCAGCAGGGCGCCCTGGGCCTTCACGTTGTCCAGCAGCTTCTCGTCCCGGATCACCTGCTGCACCGCCACGGCGGCGGCGCAGGCGACGGGATGCGCCTGGTAGGTATGGCCATGCATGAAGGCGCCGCTGCCGCCGTTCAGCCCCTCGATCACCCGGCCATGCACCAGGATGCCGCCGATCGGCTGGTAGCCGCCGCCGAGCCCCTTGGCGACGATCTGGATGTCCGGCGTCACGCCTTCCTGCTCCCAGGTGTGCAGCGTGCCGCAGCGGCCCATGCCGCTCATGACCTCGTCGAGGATGAGCAGCGCGCCGTGCCGGTCGCAGACCGCCTTCATCGCCGGGAAGTAGCCGGGCAGGGCGGCGACGCAGCCGAGCGTCGCGCCGACCACCGTCTCCGCCATGAAGCCGATGACGGTATCCGGGCCGAGCCGCTGGAATTCCGCCTCCAGCTCCGCGGCCAGCCGGGCGACGTATTGCGCGTCGCTCTCCTCGCCCTCGCGGTCGCGGTAGGCGTAGCAGGGCGAGACATGGCTGAAGGCGGGCGAGAGCAGCGGCGCATAGGGCGCGCGCCGCATCGCGTTGCCGCCGGCCGAGAGCGCGCCGAGGGTGTTGCCGTGGTAGCTCTGCCGCCGGGCGATGAAGCGCACCCGCTGGGGCTGGCCGATCTCGAGGAAGTACTGGCGCGCCAGCTTGATGGCGGCCTCGTTGCCCTCGCTCCCGGAGGAGCAGAAATAGGCATGCGTCAGCCCGCCCGGCGCATGGCCGACCATGATGTCGGCCAGCTGCTCCGCGCTCTCGCAGGAGAACAGCGCGGTATGGGCATAGGCGAGGGTGTCGAGCTGCGCCTTGATGGCCTCGATCACCCTGGGGTGGCCATGGCCGAGGCAGGCGACGGCGGCGCCGCCGGAGCCGTCGATGATCTCCCGCCCGGCCTGGTCGTACAGGTAGATGCCCTCGCCCCGCACCGCGAGGGGCGGGTCGGCGCGCAGGCTGCGGTGCACGAGATGGCTCATCGGGGGTCCTCCGGTTCGGTCCAATAGGCGCCAAGGCTGGCGAGGCGGGCTTCGCTGGCGCGCAGCCGCCGCAGCGCGGCCTCGCCCCCCGCGGCCAGGACCGCGGCGGCGAGCGCCTGGGCCAGGGCCACGGCCGCGGTCAGGCTGGGGAAGAAGGCCGGGGTGGCGGTGGCGAAGCCCAGCAGGTGGTCGGCGCCGCGGGCGATGGGTGCCGCCGGGCTGTCGGCCAGGACGATGGTGGCGAGGCCGCCGTCGCGGGCCGCCGCCTGCGTCGCCAGCCCGGCGCGCGCATAGGGGGCGAAGCCGATCAGCACCAGCGCCTCCCCCGGCCGCATGGCGCCGAGGTCGAGGTCGAGCGCGGCCTCGCCGACCAGGGCGGTGTCCGGCCGGAACAGCCGCAGCTGGTAGTGCAGCAGGCTGGCGACGGCCCGGCACGACCGGAAGCCGGCGACATGGATACGCGGCGCCCGGTCGAGCGCCGCCGCCGCCTCGCGCAGCGCCGCCTCCGGCAGGCTGGCCAGGGCCGCGATATTGGCCGCCTCGGCCGCCTGGATGGCGTCCAGCCCGCCGCCGCCGGCCCGGCTGGAATAGGGCGCCGGGCGGCGGTGCTCCTCGATGGCGGCGGCCCGCAGCGCCTCCCAGCCGGTGAAGCCGAGCGCCTGGGCGAGCCGGGTGAAGGTCGCCGGGCTGGCCCCCGCCTCGGCCGCCAGGGCGCGCATGGAGCGCGTCGCGGCATCGAAGGGCCGGGCCGAGACATGCCGCCCCGCCGCCGCCAGTTGCGGCGGCAGGCCGGGCAGCGCGGCGCGGAGGCGGTCGGCGAGCATGGTCCAAACGTTTCATGGCGGCGGGGCTGATGCAACAGATGTTTCTCCCTTCCCGCTAGTTGTTGTCGCCGGCCGGGCGAACCCCCATCCTGCCGGGCATGGATCGCCGCACCCTCCTGGCCTCGGGCCTCGCCCTTCCCTTCCTGCGGCCCGCCGCCGCGCGGGCGCAAAGCCGCAGCCACGCCCTGTCGCTGCTCGGCGACCCGGCGCTGCCGCCGGGCTTCACCCATTTCCCCTGGGTCAACCCGGACGCCCCGAAGGGCGGCGAGATCGCGCTGACCGCGCTCGGCAGCTTCGACAGCTTCAACGGCTACGTGCTGCGCGGCACCCCGGCGGTCGGCCTGACCAACCTCTACGACACCCTGCTGAAGAACAGCTCGGACGAGGCCAGCACCGAATACTGCCACCTGGCCGCGGCCATCGAGCAGCCGGCCGACCGCATGGGCGTGACCTTCGAGCTGCATGCGGACGCCCGCTTCCACGACGGCCGGCCGGTGACGGCGGATGACGTGGTCTGGACCTTCAACACCCTCCGCCAGCAGGGCCGGCCCTTCTACCGCGCCTATTGGGCCGACGTGACCGAGGTGGTGGCCGAGGCGCCGAAGCGCGTCGCCTTCCGCTTCAAGTCGAACGAGAACCGCGAGCTGGCGCTGATCCTCGGCCAGATGCCGGTGCTGCCGAAGCACTGGTGGGAGGGCCGCGACTTCGCCCGGCCGCTGCTGGAGGCCCCGCTCGGCTCCGGGCCCTACCAGCTGGAACGCTTCGAGAGCGGCCGCAGCCTGACCTACCGCCGGGTGCCGGACTACTGGGCGGCGGCGCTGCCCACCGCCCGCGGCACCGCCAATTTCGACGTCATGCGCTACGAGTACTTCCGCGACGCGACGGTGGCGCTGGAGGCCTTCAAGGCCGGGCAGATCGACTTCCGCACCGAGAACATCGCCAAGGAATGGGCGACCGCCTACGACTTCCCCGCGGTGCAGCGCGGCCTGGTGAAGCGCGACGAGATCCGCCACGAGATCCCGACCGGCATGCAGGCCTTCGCGGTGAACCTGCGCCGCCCGCTGTTCCAGGACGCGCGCGTGCGCCGCGCGCTGATCGAGGTCTTCGACTTCGAGTGGATGAACGCCAACCTGTTCTACGGCAGCTACGCCCGCACCACCTCCTACTTCTCCAACTCCGAGCTGGCCTCCTCCGGCCTGCCGGAGGGGCGCGAACTCGAGATCCTGCAGGCCTACAAGGGCCGCGTGCCGGACCGGCTGTTCACCGAGCCCTATGCGCTGCCGGTCACCGACGGCTCCGGCAACAACCGCGAGGGGCTGCGCCGGGCGCTGGGCCTGCTGCGCGAGGCCGGCTGGGTGGTGAAGGACCGCAAGCTGGTCAATGCCCAGGGCCAGCCCTTCGCCTTCGAGATCCTGCTGAACGGCCCGAGCTTCGAGCGCGTCGCGCTGCCCTATGTGCAGACCCTGCAGCGCCTCGGCATGGAGCCGCGGGTGCGGACCATCGACCCGGCGCAGTACCAAGTCCGGATCGACGCCTTCGACTACGACATGACGGTGGAGGGCCAGGGCCAGTCGCTGTCGCCGGGCAACGAGCAGCGGGACTTCTGGACCAGCGCCAAGGCGCAGGAGAACGGCAGCCAGAACGTCGCCGGCATCGCCAACCCGGTGGTCGACGAGCTGGTCGAGCTGGTCATCGCCGCCCCCGACCGCGCCGAGCTGGTCGCCCGCACCCGGGCGCTGGACCGCGTGCTGCTCTGGGGCGACTACATGATCCCGCAGTGGCACAGCCGCACCTTCCGCGTCGCCTACTGGGACAAGTTCGGCCGGCCGCCGCGCAATCCGAAATACGCGCTGGCGCTGGACAGCTGGTGGGTCGAGCGGACCCGCGAGGGCAGCGTCGAGCAGGGCAAGCGCGAAGCGAAGCCGCAGTAGTGGGCGCCTACCTCCTTCGCCGCCTGCTGCTGGTGGTGCCGACCCTGGTCGGCATCATCCTGATCAATTTCGCCGTGGTGCAATTCGCCCCCGGCGGCCCGGTGGACCAGATGCTGGCGGAGCTGAAGGGCGACGCCGGCAGCAGCCTCGGCCGCATCTCCGGCGAGGGCCAGGGCGAGACCCGCGGCTCGCCGCGCAACGAGAACAGCGGCAATACCACCGCCTACCGCGGCGCGCGGGGGCTCGACCCCGCCATCGTCGCCGAGATCGAGCGGACCTTCGGCTTCGACAAGCCCTGGCAGGACCGGCTCGCCACCATGCTGGCCGGCTACGCCCGCTTCGACCTCGGCCGCAGCCTGTTCCGCGACCGCCCGGTGGTGGATTTGATTCTGGAGAAGATGCCGGTCTCGGTCTCGCTCGGCCTCTGGTCGACGCTGATCATCTACCTCGTCTCCATACCTTTAGGCATCCGCAAGGCGGTGCGGGACGGCAGCCGCTTCGACGTGGCGACCAGCGCGGTGGTGCTGGTCGGCTACGCCATCCCCGGCTTCCTCTTCGCCATCCTGCTGGTGGTGCTCTTCGCGGGCGGCAGCTTCGTGCAGTGGTTCCCGCTGCGCGGCCTGCTCTCGCCGGGGATGGAGCAGGCGCCCTTCCTGGCCCGCGCCGCCGACTACACCTGGCACATGGTGCTGCCGACCCTGGCGCTGGTGATCGGCGGCTTCGCCGGGCTGACCATGCTGACCAAGAACTCCTTCCTCGAGGAGATCAACAAGCACTACGTCACCACCGCCCGGGCCAAGGGTGCCGGCGAGCAGCGGGTGCTCTACGGCCATGTCTTCCGCAACGCCATGCTGCTGATCATCGCCGGCTTCCCGGCGGCCTTCATCGGCATCCTCTTCACCGGGGCGCTGCTGGTCGAGATCATCTTCTCGCTCGACGGCCTCGGCCTGCTCGGCTTCGAGGCGGCGATCCGGCGCGACTACCCGGTGATGTTCGGCACGCTCTACATCTTCACCCTGCTCGGGCTGGTGATGCAGATCGTCGGCGACTTCGCCTATACGCTGGTCGATCCGCGGATCGACTTCGACTCCCGGCGGTAGCACCCATGCTCACGCGCAGCAGCGCCACCCCGAGCCCCCTCCCGAGCCCCCGTGCCCGCAAGGGCCGCATCGCGCTCGGCGCCCGGCTGGAGGCGCGGCCCGCCTTCGCCGCGACGGTGCCGGTGCCGCACCCCTTCCGGCCGTGGCCGCCGTGCTGGTAGACAGGCGCCGATGACCCCGATGACCCAACGCCGGCTGGCGAATTTCCGCGCCAACCGCCGCGGCGGGTGGTCCCTCTGGATCTTCGCCGTCCTTTTCCTCGTCACCCTCTTCGCCGAGTTCCTCGCCAACGACCGGCCGCTGCTGGCCCGGGTCGACGACCGCTGGCTGGTGCCGGTGCTGGTGGACTACGCCGAGAGCGACATCCTGGCCGATGGCCTGCCGACCGAGGTGGACTGGCACGACCCGGAATTCATGCGGGAGGTGACGCAGCGCGGCTGGCTGCTCTGGCCCGCCATTCCTTACGCCTATGCGACGGTGGTGCGCGACCTCGGCCGGCCGGCGCCCTCGCCGCCCTCGGCGAAGAACCTGCTCGGCACCGACGACCAGGCGCGGGACGTGCTGGCGCGGGTGATCTACGGCTTCCGCATCTCGGTGCTCTTCGGCTTCACCCTCACCATCGTCGCCTCGGCCATCGGCATCGCCGCCGGCGCGGTGCAGGGCTTCTACGGCGGCCTCACCGACCTGCTGTTCCAGCGCTTCATCGAGATCTGGTCCGGCATGCCGCAGCTGTTCCTGCTGATCATCCTGGCCAGCGTCATCGAGCCGAGCTTCTGGACCCTGCTGATCTTCCTGCTGGTTTTCTCCTGGATGGGCCTCACCGGCGTGGTCCGCGCCGAGTTCCTGCGCGGCCGCAACCTCGACTACGTCCGCGCGGCGAGGGCGCTCGGCGTCTCCGACACGCGGCTGATGGTCCGCCACATCCTGCCCAATGCCATGGTGGCGACGCTGACCTTCCTGCCCTTCATCCTCTCGGGCAGCGTCACCATCCTGGCCAGCCTCGACTTCCTCGGCTTCGGCCTGCCGCCCGGCTCGCCCTCCCTCGGCGAGCTGCTCTCCCAGGGCAAGAACAACCTCCAGGCCCCCTGGCTCGCCTTCACCGGCTTCGTGGTGCTGGGCGGCGTCCTCACCCTGCTGATCTTCATCGGCGAGGCGGTGCGCGACGCCTTCGATCCCCGCAAGCTGCCGGGTGGCGGGCGATGACGCCGCCGCTGCTGCGGGTCGAGCACCTCTCGGTCGCCTTCGCCGGCCGAAGGGTGGTCCGCGACGTCTCCTTCCAGGTGAACCCCGGCGAGACCCTGGCCCTGGTCGGCGAATCCGGCAGCGGCAAGTCGGTCTCGGCGCTGGCCGCGCTGCGGCTGCTGCCGCCGGCCGCCGAAATCCCCGAGGGCCGCATCACCCTCGACGGCATCGACGTGCTGGGCGCCGACGCGGCGGCGCTGTGCCACCTCCGCGGCGGCGTCGCCGGGATGGTCTTCCAGGAACCGATGACCTCGCTGAACCCGCTGCACAGCATCGGCCGCCAGGTGGGCGAGGCGATCGTGCTGCACCAGCCGCTGTCGGGCGCCCCGCTGCGCGCCCGCATCCTCGAGCTGCTGCGCCAGGCCGGGCTGCCGCGCGCCGAGGAGCGGCTCGGCGCCTATCCGCACCAGCTCTCGGGCGGCCAGCGCCAGCGGGTGATGATCGCCGCGGCGCTCGCCTGCTCGCCGAAGCTGCTGATCGCCGACGAGCCGACCACCGCGCTCGACGTCACCATCCAGGCCCAAATTCTTGAACTGCTGGCCGAGCTCAAGCAGCGCCTCGGCATGGCCCTGCTGCTGATCACCCACGATCTGCAGATCGTCCGCCACCACGCCGACCGCGTGGTGGTGATGAAGGATGGCGAGGCGGTGGAGCAGGGGCCGGCGGCCGAGGTCTTCGCCGCGCCGCGGCACGCCTATACCCGGATGCTGCTGGCGACCCAACCGCGCGGCCGCCCCGCCCCGGTGCCCGAGGACGCCCCGGTGGTGGTCGAGGGCCAGGGCATGCAGGTGCATTTCCCCATCCGCCGCGGCCTGCTGCGGCGGACGGCAGGCTACGTGAAGGCGGTGGACGGCGTCTCGCTGACCATACGCGAGGGCGAGACGGTCGGACTGGTCGGGGAATCCGGCAGCGGCAAGACCACCCTCGGCCTTGCCCTGCTGCGGCTCGAGGCCAGCCGGGGCGCCATCCTCTTCGAGGGCCGCGACCTCCAGCCGCTCTCGGCCACGGCGCTGCGGCCGCTGCGGCGGCGGCTGCAGATCGTCTTCCAGGACCCCTATGGCTCGCTCTCGCCGCGGCTCTCGGCCGCCGAGATCATCGGCGAGGGGCTGGAGGTGCACGAGCCCGGCCTGACCCGGCCGGCGCGCGAGGCCGCCGTCGCCCGGGCGCTGGAGGAGGTCGGGCTCGACCCCGCCACCGCCCAGCGCTACCCCCATGAGTTCAGCGGCGGCCAGCGCCAGCGCATCGCCATCGCCCGCGCCCTGGTGCTCAAGCCCCGGCTGGTGGTGCTGGACGAGCCGACCAGCGCGCTCGACGTCTCGGTCCAGGCCCAGGTGGTGGAGCTGCTGCGGGCCTTGCAGGCGAAGCACCGCCTCGCCTACCTCTTCATCAGCCACGACCTGCGGGTGGTCCGGGCGCTCGCGCATCGCATCATCGTCCTGAAGGACGGCCGGGTGGTCGAGGAAGGCGAGGCCGAGCGGCTTACCGCCGCGCCCGCCCAGCCCTATACCCGCGCCCTGATGGCCGCGGCATTCGAGCTGCGCGCCGAGACGGGAGGCCTGCGCGGGTGACGGAGCTGGAGCGGTTGCGGGAGTTGCTGGACGCCGACAAGGTCAAGCTCGGCGTCCATATCCGCAAGATGAACACGCCGGGCACCCCGGTCTATCGCAGCTTCGAGAACGTGGCCCCGGCCGCCGCCATCCTCATCGGCTCCTTCGGCAGCACCATGCTGGTGCATTTCTACCTCGGCTTCGCGGTGCTGCTGGCAGGCTGCTGGTGGTGGCTCGGCAAGCACATGCCGCGGGTGAAGGACGGCGTCTTCGACCGCACCGCCGCCATGGTCCTGGCCGATGACCGGACCTTCCAGATGTGGTGGGCCCAGGGCGTGCTCAGCCTCTATGCCAAGGCGACCGACGGCGAGGAACGCGCCGCCACCGGCCGCAACGACTGGCGCGCCTGGGTCCGCGCGCTGCCCGAGGACCTCGAGACCCTGTCGCCCGACCGGCGGCACCAGGGAGAATGACCATGGCCATTTTGCTCTCCACCAAATCCGCCACCATGGCAGCCTGGCGCGACGCGCTGCTCGAGGTCGACCCGAGCCTCGAGGTGCGGCTCTTCCCCGAGGCCGGCGACCCCGCCGAGATCGAGGCCGCGGTCTGCTGGACCGCGCACGACATGGCCGAGCTGCGCCGTTACCCCAACCTCAGGCTCATCGTCTCCATGGGCGCCGGCGTCGACCACCTGATGCGCCCGCCCGGGCCGCCGCCCGGCATCCCGGTGGCGCGGCTGGTCGACACCCGGCTGACCCAGGGCATGACCGAATGGGTGCTGCTGAACGTGCTGCGCTTCCACCGGCAGGACGCCGAGTACCGCGCCCAGCAGGCCGCCCGGATCTGGCACGAGCTGCCGGCGCCGGACACCGCGGCGCGGCGCATCGGCATCCTCGGCCTGGGCGAGCTGGGCGGCGATGCCGCGCGCCGGCTGCTGGCGCTCGGCTTCCCGGTCATGGGCTGGTCGCGCCGGCCGAAGGACCTGCCGGGGGTCGAGGGCTTCCACGGCGCCGCGGGGCTGGAGGCGATGCTGGCCCGCAGCGACATCCTGGTCTGCCTGCTGCCGCTGACGCCGGACACCCGCGGCCTGCTCGATGCGCGCCGCCTGGGGCTGCTGCCGCGCGGCGCCTTCCTGCTGAATGCCGCCCGGGGCGGCCATGTGGTGCAGCCGGACCTGCTGGCCGCGCTGGACGCGGGCCATCTGGCCGGGGCGGCGCTCGACGTCTTCGAGCCGGAGCCGCTGCCGGCCGATCACCCCTTCTGGGCGCATCCGAAGGTGGTGCTGACGCCGCATGCGGCGAGCATCACCATCCCGCGCAGCGCCGCGCCCCAGGTGGTGGAGAACATCCACCGCGCCCGTGAGGGCAGGCCCCTGATCAACCGCGTGGACTTCGGCGCCGGCTACTGACCGGCGCCTCCGCCGGCGGTGGCAGGGCCACCGCCAGGCCGGGCCGTCTCAGCCGGCCTTGCGGGTCTCGCGCTCGGCGTTGGCGGCCTCGGCCGGCATCTCATGCGTCTGGGTCTCGGCCTCGGACATGATCTGGCGCATGTCGCGGAGGAAGGCCGTGCCCTTCAGCGTGCGCTGCACGATGACGCTGCGGCGGTCCATCGGGTCCACCTTGCGGCGGGCAAGGTCGAGTTCGCCGAGCCGGTCCAGCGCCCGGGTGATGGCGGGCTTCGAGACGTTCAGCTCCGCCGCCAGGCCGCGCACGGTATGCGGGCCGTCGGTGAGGTAGACCGTCAGGAAGACGCCCAGCTGCCGCGCCGAAAGGTCGGGGCCGTCGCGCCGGACGAGGGCGACGACCGTGTCACGCAGGATGCCGACCAACTGGTCGGGGTTGCTCTGAATCGCCATATCTCCAATCCCCTTGCCCATCCGGGCCATGAACCGGGTGACGACAAGGGGTTGCCTCATCGGACCGGGATAGACACGCCACTGAACGCTGCAAACCGGCTAACGCGTCGTGTAGTTGTGAGAGCGTCGCGAGCCGAAAAGTTTCCGCATCATCTCGTTTTCGTTATCGCGCCGGCGTCTTACGGTGCCGGTGCAGGTTCGCCCGCGAACATATTGGCGATGCCCGCCGCCAGGGCGCGCATCGCCTGGGCCTCTCCGCCTTCCGGCCGTGCGGGCCGGCCGGCATCGTTCCAGGCGTAGATATCGAGATGCGCCCAGCGCACGGACCTGGGCACGAAGCGCTGCAGGAACAGAGCCGCGACGATCGCCCCCGCCATCGGGCGGGACGACACGTTGTTGAGGTCGCACTGCGGCGTATCCAGCCAGGAATCGTATCCGTCGAACAGCGGCAGCCGCCACAGCGGATCGTCGGCATCCCGTCCCGCCGCGAGTAGCGTTTCCGCGAGCCCGTCGTCCGGCGTGAAGAGCGCCGGCAGGTCCGGGCCGAGCGCCACCCGCGCCGCCCCGGTGAGGGTGGCGCAGTCGATCAGCAGCGCCGGCGCCTGCTCGGCCGCGTAGGCGAGCAAATCGCAAAGGACCAGCCGGCCCTCCGCGTCGGTATTGCCGACCTCGACGGTGAGCCCGGCCCGGGTCCGCAGCACGTCCATCGGCCGGAAGGCCTCGGCCGAGACCGCGTTCTCCACCGCGCCGATCAGCACCAGCAGCCGCACCGGCAGCCGGGCGCGCATGACCATCTCGGCGACGCCCAGCACGATCGCCGCGCCGCCCATGTCCTTCTTCATCCGCAGCATGCCGGCGGAGGGCTTCAGGTCGAGCCCGCCGGTATCGAAGCAGACCCCCTTGCCGCAGAGCGCCACCAGCGGCGCCGCCGGGTCGCCCCATTCCAGCAGGGCGACGCGCGGCGCCCGCGCCGCGGTGGCGCCGCGCCCGACCGCCGCCAGCGCCGGGAAGCCGGTCGCCAGGGCCTCGCCCTCGATGACGCTGCAGCGGCCGCCGTGCCGCGCCGCGAGTTCGCCGGCCGCGCCGGCCAGCTCCGCCGGGCCGAGCAGGTTGGCCGGGGTGTTGATGAGGTCCCGCACCCGCCAGGCGGCTTCCGCGGCCTGCACGGCGGCCTCGGTGCCGGGCGGCGGCACGAGCCTGGCCGGGCTCCGCTTCGGCGCCTTGAAGCGGCTGAAGCGATAGGCGCCGAGGCACCAGCCGAGCACCGCCGCCTCGGCATGCGCCGCGGGGTCGGCCAGCCGCCAGGCCGAGCCGGCCGGCAGCGCCTGGGCGAGGGCGCCGAAGGCCTGCGGGGCGACCGGGGCCTCCCCCAGGCCGAGCACGGCGCCGATGATCCCGTCCTCGCCCGGCAGCAGCTGCCATTCCTGCGCCCGGGCGGCGAAGCCGCTGGCCGCGAGGAAGCCCGCGGCGGCCGGCGGCAGGCGCTGGCGCAGGGCGTCCAGCCCGGCGGGGCCGGTGCAGTGCAGCGGCAGGCCGGCGGCGTCCGGTGCGGCAAGGCATTCCATCATCAGGCTTCGGTCCCGGAACAAAACGCCGTGTAGGGAGCGGCCCGGCTGCAACCCTGGATCGTACCGGACCGGCATAGCCTGCCCCGTCTCCCCGGCGCTGTCCAGCAACTTGCAACAGAGTCGCAATGTAACCCGTTCATTCCACGCATTTCATCCGCCGCCCATGCACCGCCCCGGAGGCAGCGCGCCATGCGGCAGCCTTCCATTCATTACGAAAAAGGTATAATTATTGGTTCGGATCTAATAATACGGCATGCGTTGCGGGGCCGCAACCGCCCTCCAGCACCGCCAGGTGCTGCCGGATCATGGCGACGGAGCAGGGGGCCTCCGCCGGGACCAGCGCCGGCCAGTCCGCCACGCCCGGAAGCCGCCCCGGGTTGCGCCGCACCAGCTCGGTCTTGAGGAAGGGGAAGCCCAGCCGCCGCACCAGGGCGAGCCACAGGTGATGCGCCGGGTTCAGCGGCTGCTCGCGCAGCCGCGCCGCCCGCGCCTCGGGCGCCAGCGCCTCCAGGTCGTGCAGCAGCGGGTGGGAGGCGGCGAGCTGCGCCCGCTCGGCCGGGTCTGCCAGGGTCGCCGCCACCAGCCGGCCGTAGCCGAACAGCGCCGCCACCCGGTGCCCGCGCGCCCGCATCCAGCGGGCGAAGCGCAGCTCCCCCCGCTGCACCACCAGCCACTTGGAATGGCTCACCCGCATCGCCGCGAGGAAATGGTGCAGGTCGGCCACCGCCGCGGCGCCGCGGGTCAGCAGGAAGTAGCTTTGCAGGTGCGGCCCGCCCTGGATGCTCTCGGTCAGGCCGAACAGCCCCGGGCCGCCGTCCCGCAGCGACGCCAGCATCGGACCGAAGGGGCGGATCGGCCCGAGCACGCTGTCGTTGGCCAGCAGCAGCTCCCCGGCCGCCGGCCAGCGCCGCCGGGCCTCCGGCGCCAGGTCCCGCCAGGCGCCGAAGTCGAGGCCGAGGTTCCGCCGCTGCACCACCAGCGCCGCCACCGCCCGCACCGCCTCCCAGTCGGCCGCCGGCAGGCCGGGCGCGTTGCTGATGAAGACCACCGCGAACCCGGCCGCCGCCAGCAGCCGCAGCTGCTCGAGCACCAGCGCAGAGACCCGGCCCGAGGCGGCGTAGTGCACATACAGCGCCACGCTGCGCGCGCCCGGCCGCGGATCCTCCCCGGCCTCAAGCCGGAGCAGCGGCGAGGGCCCGGGGAAGCGCCGCCGCCAGGCGTCGCGCGGCAGCGCGGCGGCGACCTCGAGCCCCACCTCCGCCACCCGCCGCGCCAGCCGGCGCCAGGTGCCGGCGGTGCTGTAGCCATGCACCGCGCGGCGCAGGCCGGGCGGCTGTTCGGTCAGGTCGGTGAGGCGAAAGGGCTCGGGGGACATCCCGGCGTCATGCCCTGCTGCACCGGCCCTGGCCAGGGCGGGCGCGAGGGAAAGGCCCCCCCAGGTGGCCCCCTGGCGTGGTTTGGGTTACGCAGCGCCCAGGCCCGCCCCGCGACTCCGACCCGCCGCCACCGCCCCAGCCAGCCCGAGGTTTGCCCGCATGCCTTCCCCCTTGCCGCCCGACGAGCCCGAGGGCCGGCGCCCGCCCCGGGAGGGAATGCCGGCGCTCGGCGATGCCGTCGACCGGCCCTGGACCCGGCGGCAGCGGCTGCTGTGGCGCGGCGCCACCGCCTGGCGCTGGCTCTGGGCGCGGCTGCCGGAGGGCGCGGCCGCCGGCCGCATCCGCCTCGCCTCGATGATCCGCCGCCTGCTGGGGGCGCCGCCGGCGGTGCCGCGCGGCAATCCGCTGCGGCCCGGCCACATGGAATTCTGGATCGCCGCGCATGCCACGCCGGGGCCCGGGGACCTCGCCGCCATCCAGGCGCAGATCGCCGCCTTTCCGGCCCGGCCGCGCTTCGTGCTGCGGCTCGATGCCCGCGGCGCCGCCCCGGCCGCGGTGGCGTCGACCTGCCGCTCCCTCGCCGCGCAGCTCTACCCGGCCTGGGAGCTGCAGGTGCTGGGCGCCGCCCGGGGGGGCCTCCCCGGCGGCGAGGCGCGGATCGTTCCGGTCGCCGGACCCGATGCCGCCGCCTGGGCGCTGCCGGCGGCGGATGCGGCCACCTGGGTCATGCCGCTCGCCGCCGGCGACACGCTGTTCGACACCGCGCTCTACCGCCTCGCCGCCGCGGCGGTGGCGCAGCCGGAGCTGGCGATCCTCTACGGCGACGAATGCCGCCCGGACGGCCTGCATCCCGGCGCGCATCCCTGGTTCAAGCCGGATTTCGACCTCGACCGGCTGCTGGGCGCCGACCTCTTCGGCCATGCCGCCGCCTTCCGCCCCGGGCTGCTGCCCGCCACCGCCCCGGAGGCGGAGGCGGAGGGCTGGTTCGCCGCCGGGCTGCGCGCCGCGCTGGCGGCCGGCGCCGCGCGGATCGGCCATGTCCCGGCGCTGCTGGTGGCCCGGCCCGCCGCCGCGCCGCC
>NZ_JAUFPN010000176.1 GCF_030409335.1 Paeniroseomonas aquatica | reverse complement strand
GCGCCGGCGGCACCGCCGCCGCATCCGCCAGCGGCAGGGCGCAGGGCTGCCCGGCGGCCTCGCGCGGGGTGCGGCGGAGCTTGACCTTCAGCATAGGTCCCGGGTTCAGCCCTCGTAGTGTTCGGTCACCAGCCGGTCGAGCAGCCGCACGCCGAAGGCGGTCGCGCCCTTCGGCGCGGTCGGCAGGTCCTTGCTGCTCCAGGCGACGCCGGCGATGTCGAGGTGGACCCAGGGCATCGGCCCCTTCTTCGTATCCACGAAGCGCTGGATGAACTGCGCCGCGGTGATCGAGCCGCCCGGCCGGCCGCCGACGTTCTTCATGTCGGCGATCTCGGACTTGATCTGCTTGTCGTAGGCCTCGCCCAGCGGCATCCGCCAGCAGGCCTCGCCCACGACCTTGCCCGCCGCCATGACGCGCCCGGCCAGCTCGTCGTCGTTGCTGAACAGCCCGGCATGCTCGTGCCCGAGCGCCACGATGATGGCGCCGGTCAGTGTCGCGAGGTCGACCATGAAGCGCGGCGCGAAGCGTTCCTGGCAGTAGTGCAGCACGTCGGCCAGCACCAGCCGGCCCTCGGCGTCGGTGTTGATGACCTCGACCGTCTGGCCGCTGGCGGTGGTGACGACATCGCCCGGCCGCTGGGCGTTGCTGCCCGGCATGTTCTCGACGAGCCCGACCAGCCCGACCGCATCGACCCTGGCCTTGCGCCCGGCCAGCGCCGCCATCAGCCCGATGACCGTGCCGGCGCCGGCCATGTCCCACTTCATGTCCTCCATCCCGCCGGCCGGCTTGATGGAGATGCCGCCGGTGTCGAAGGTCACGCCCTTGCCGATGAAGGCGACCGGCTTCGCCGCCGCCTTCTTGCCCCGGGAGACGCCGTTCCACTGCATCACCACCATGCGCGGCTCCTGCGCGCTGCCCTGCGCCACGCCGAGCAGGGCGCCGAAGCCGAGCTTCTTCATCTCCTTCGGCCCCAGCACCTCGACCACGAGGCCGAGGCTCTCGAGCGCCTTGCAGCGGTCCGCCATCTCGGTGGGGGTCAGGATGTTCGGCGGCTCGGTCACCAGGTCGCGGGCGATGAAGACGCCGTCGGCGATGGCGCGCATCGGGCCCCAGGCCGCCTTGACGGCGGCGCCGGCCTCGGTGGCGACGGCGAGGCGCTCGAGCTTCGGCTTGTCCTCCTCCTTCACCGTGGTGCGGTAGCGGTCGAAGCGGTAGCTGCGCAGCAGCAGCCCCATCGCCAGCGAGGCGGCGACGCCGGGCGCCAGCCCCTCGGCGGCGACCACCACCTCGCGCTCCGCCTGGATCAGCCCGTACAGCGTGCCGCCGGCGGCCTCGGCGGCCTCGGCGCTGGCTTCCCTGCCCAGGCCGATGGCGACGATGCGGGCCGGGCCGGCGGCACCCTCGGCCATGGCCGGCGCCCAGATGGTGCAGCTCTGGCCCTTGCGGCCCTTGAAGCCGGCCGCGGTCAGCGCCCGCAGCACGGCGCCGCCGGTCGCCTGGTCGATCGCCGCCGCCAGCCCCGGGGCGAGCCCGGCCATGCCTTCCGCCGCCTCGACCACCGGGAGGACCAGCGCGCCATGGCGGGGGAGGGCGGGCTTGACGAAAGCGATGTCGATCATGCGGCGGGATTCCTCGATGCGGCCGGAGCCGGCCCATGGCCGGCAGGATAGCACCCTCCGCGGCTGGCGGGACCAGGGGCAGGATGGTAATGCCGGTGCCATGACCGATGCCGAATTGCTGGAACTTGCCGCCGGCCTCGCCCGGCGCGCCGCGGATGCCATCCAGGCGGTCCGCCGGGCCGGCTTCGTGGTGGACCGCAAGTCGGACGAGAGCCCGGTGACCGAGGCGGACCGGGTGGCCGAGGCGCTGATCGTCGAGGGGCTCCGCGCCGCGACGCCGGACATCCCGGTGGTGGCCGAGGAGGAGGTCGCGGGCGGCCTCGTCACCGCCGCCTGCCCCGCCTTCTGGCTGGTGGACCCGCTGGACGGGACCCGGGACTTCGCCAAGGGGCGGGACGAATACGCGGTCTGCATCGGCTTGGTCCGCGACGGCAGGGCGGTGCTCGGCGCCCTGGTGCTGCCGGCTACCGGGGAGGTCTTCGGCGGGCTGCTCGGGGCCGGCGCCTGGAAGGAGGATGCCGCGCCGCGCCGCGCCATCCGCTGCCGCACGGCGCCGCCGGAGGGGCTGACCGTGCTGGCCAGCCGGCACTACGCCGACGACCCGCGCATGGGCCCCTTCCTCGCCGGGCGGCCGGTGGCGGCCCGCCGCGCCGCCTCCTCGGCGCTGAAATTCTGCCGGGTGGCGGAGGGCGCGGCCGACCTCTACCCCCGCTTCGGCACCACCATGGAATGGGACACGGCGGCCGGGCAGGCGCTGGTCGAGGCCGCCGGCGGGGCGGTGACGCTGGTCGACGGCACCCCGCTGCGCTACGGCAAGCCCGACTGGCGCAACCCGGATTTCGTCTGCAGCGGGGCATGACCGCGCTGCTGTCCCCGGCCGAGGTCGGCCAAGCGGCGGCGCTGCTGCGGGACGGCGCGCTGGTCGCCTTCCCGACCGAGACGGTCTACGGGCTCGGCGCCGATGCCGGCAACGCCCGCGCCGTGGCCGGCATCTTCGAGGCCAAGGGCCGGCCCCACTTCAACCCGCTGATCTGCCACTACCCCGATGCCGCGGCGGCCTTCGCCGATGTCCATGCCGACGACCGGGCGCGGGCGGTGGCGGCCCGCTTCTGGCCCGGGCCGCTGACCCTGGTGCTGCCCCGCCGGCCGGATTGCCCGGTGGACCTGCTGGCCGGGGCCGGGCTGGATACGCTGGCCGTCCGGGTGCCGGACCATCCGCTGGCCCTCGCCCTGCTGCGGGCGGTCGGCCGGCCGGTCGCCGCCCCCTCCGCCAACCGCTCGGGGCAGGTGAGCCCGACCACGGCGCAGCACGTGCTGGCCGGGCTCGCCGGCCGCATCGCCGCGGTGCTGGACGACGGGCCCTCGGCGGTCGGCGTCGAATCCACCGTGCTGGACCTGACCGGCGCCGGGCCGGTGCTGCTGCGCCCGGGCGGGGTGCCGGTCGAGGCGCTGGAGGCGCTGCTCGGCCGCATCGGCCGGCCGCTGCCGCTGGCCGCCGCCGCGGCGACCGCCTCGCTGCGCTCGCCGGGGATGATGCTGTCGCACTACGCGCCCGGCCTGCCGGTGCGGCTCGGCGCCACCGCGGTCGCGGCGGATGAGGCGCTGCTCGCCTTCGGCCCGGCGCTGCCCGGCGCCGCGGTGGTCTGGAACCTCTCAGCGGCCGGCGACGCGACCGAGGCCGCCGCCCGGCTGTTTGCCGGGCTGCGCTGGCTGGATGCCGAGGGCGCGGCCCACGGCTGCCGCGGCATCGCCGCCATGCCGGTGCCCGAGGCCGGGCTCGGCGCCGCCATCAACGACCGCCTCGCCCGCGCCGCCGCCCCGCGCTGATTCGTGCAGCAGCCAGGCCTGGAAGGCCTGCATCGCCGGGGTCGGCGGCTTCGACCTGAGCCGGGTCAGCCAGTACTCGCCCGCCGCGACCTCGAGGGCGAAGGGCCGTGCCAGCCGCGGGTCGTGGGCGAACATCCGCACCGGCAGCAGCGCGACGCCGAGGCCCTGCGCCGCCGCCTCGGCCATGGCGAGCGAGCTGTCGAAGACGATGCCGCGCAGCGCCGGGCCGGCGAGGCCGGCGGCGGCGAACCAGCGGGACCATTCCTCGGTGCGGTAGGAGCGCAGCAGCGGCTGCCCCAGCAGGTCGGCGGGCCGCCGCAGCCGGGCCGCCAGCCCGGGGGTGCAGACCGGGGCGAGGGGCGCCGCCAGCAGCCGGGTCGCCTCGGTGCCGTGCCAGGCGCCGTCGCCGAAGCGGATGGCGCAGTCGAGGCCCTCGCCGGCCAGGTCGACCCGGTTGTTGTTGGTCAGCAGCCGCAGGTCGATGAAGGGATGCGCCGCCTGGAAGCCGGCCAGCCGCGGCAGCAGCCAGCCCAGGGCGAAGGTGCCGACCACGCCCACCGTCAGCGCGGCGTGGTAGTGCCCGCCCTCGAAGCGCCCGAGCGCGGCGCCGATTCGGCCGAAGCTCTCCTCGAGCACCGGCAGCAGCGCCAGCCCCTCGTCGGTCAGGGCGAGGCCGCGGGGCAGCCGGCGGAACAGCCGCAGCCCCAAGTTTTCCTCAAGCCCCTTCACCTGATGGCTGACCGCCGCCTGGGTGACGCACAGCTCCTCCGCCGCCCGGGTGAAGCTGAGGTGGCGGGCGGCGGCCTCGAAGGCGCGCAGCGCATTCAGCGGCAGGTTCGGCCGGATCATCGGGGTGCCCTAGTTTTCCTCATGCTTGGCGCGAGGGATGGTCGTTTGTCGAGCCCCCGGCCGGCAGGGCATCAGGGCCGTGCAGCAAGGGAGTGCGGGACATGATCGGCAGGCGCGGGATGGCGGCAGGCGGGATGATGGCAGGGCTGGGGCTCATGGCGGCGGCGCGCGGCGCGCGGGCGGCGGCGGATCCCTTCGCGGGGCTGCCGGCGGCCTTCGCGGCGATCGAGGCGGCCAGCGGCGGCCGGCTCGGCGTCGCGGTGCTGGACGGCGCCAGCGGCGCCACCGCCGGCCACCGGGCGGCGGAACGCTTCCCCCTCGCCAGCACCTTCAAGCTGCTGGCCGCCGCCGCCGTCCTGGCCCGGGTGGATGCCGGGCAGGACCGGCTCGACCGCCGCATCCACTTCGGCCCCGCCGAGCTCGTGACCTATTCGCCGCTGACCGAGCCGCATGCCGGCAAGGACGGGATGACGCTGGAGGCGCTCTGCGAGGCGGCGATGATCCTCAGCGACAATACCGCGGGCAACCTGCTGCTCGGCAGCCTCGGCGGGCCGGCGGGGCTGACCGCCTTCGCCCGCTCGCTGGGCGATGCCGAGACCCGGCTCGACCGCACCGAGCCGACGCTGAACGAGGCCACGCCGGGCGACCCGCGCGATACCACCACCCCGGCGGCCATGCTGGCGGGGCTGCGGGCGCTGACCCTCGGCACCGCGCTGGCGCCAGCCTCGCGGGAGCGGCTGCTCGGCTGGCTGCGGGACAACCGGACCGGGGATGCCCGGCTCCGCGCCGGGCTGCCGGCCGGCTGGCGGGCCGGCGAGAAGACCGGCTCGGGCGAGCACGGCACCACCAACGACGTCGGCCTGGTCTGGCCGCCGGGCGAGGTCGCCGGCGGGGCGCCGGTGCTGGTGGCCGCCTACCTCACCGGCACCACGGCCCCGGCCGAGACGCGCAACGCCACGCTGGCGGCCGTGGCGCGGGCGGTGGCCGCGGCGCTCAGCCGGTGACCTCGCCCTCGTCCTGGCCGTCCCAGTAGTGGATGCGGTCGGCATGGACATGGATCATGACCATGCCCTCGGTTTCGATGCCATCGGCGAACCAGCGCTCCAGGTCGCGGGTCCAGTACCGGGCGAAGGCGGCCCGGTCCCGGACGATCCGGGCGGTGCCCTCCACCGCGACGAAGAGCGGCGGCTTGCCGAACAGGCCGGCGCTGCCCTGGAAGGACAGCGCCACCTTGGGGTCGGCCTCGATGTCGCCGACGGTGCGGGCGCTGTCCCAGCTGAAGTAGTAGGAATCGCCGTCGGTGCCGACCTCGCCGTTGTTGCTCATCGGCCGGGTGGCGAGCTGGCCGCCCTCGGTGCGGGTGGTCAGCATGGCGAAGTCGATCTTCCCCATGGCCGTCGCCAATTCCTGCTTCGTCATGGTCGCCATGGTGCGGGTCCCGCTGCTGCCGTGTCCGGTTGGAACGCCGGCGGGCCCGGATGGTGGCGGGGCGCGGCTGGCCGTTTCGCCGCAGTGGTGTAGCCTCCGCGGCAAGGCGCCCTGAAGCGCCGGGCAGGAGGAAGCATGATGTCCAAGGTCCGGGGCGCCGCCGCGGCGCTCGCCGTGTTGCTCGCGCCGTCGCTGGCGGTCTCCCAGACGGCGGCGCCTGCCGTCTCCGACAACGTCGTCCGGCTCGGCGTGCTGACCGATGTCTCCGGCCCCTATGCGGATTTCTCCGGCCCCGGCTCCATGGTCGCCGCCCGCATGGCGGCCGAGGACCACGGCGGCCGCGCCCTGGGCAAGCCGATCGAGGTGGTCGGCGGCGACCACCAGAACAAGCCGGACGTCGGCGCCGCCCTGGCCCGCCGCTGGATCGACACCGACCGGGTCGACATGATCATCGACATGCCGAACAGCGCCGTGGCGCTGGCGGTGCAGCAGGTGGGGCGGGAGCGCAACCGCATCATCATCAATACCTCGGCCGCCAGCACCGAGCTGACCGGGCGGCAATGCTCGCCGGTCGGCTTCCACTGGGTGCTCGACAGCTACGCCCTGACCAGCGGCATCACCCGCGCCGTCATGGCCCAGGGCGGCCGGAGCTGGTACTACCTGACGGTGGACTACGAGGGCGGCTATGCCCAGGAACGCGGCTCGGAAGCCGTGGTGAACGCCGAGGGCGGCCGGGTCATGGGCCGGGCGCGGCACCCGCTGAACACCGGGGACTTCTCCTCCTTCCTGCTGCAGGCGCAGTCCTCGCGCGCCCAGGTGGTGGCGCTGGCCAATGCCGGCACGGACACCGTGAATGCCGTGAAGCAGGCGGGCGAATTCGGCCTGACGCGGCAGGGCCAGCGGCTGGTCGGCTTCTTCGTCAACATCACCGACATCAAGTCGCTCGGCCTCGAGACCGCGCAGGGCGTGGTCTCGGTGGATGCCTGGTACTGGGACCAGAACGCGGAATCCCGCGCCTTCGCCCAGCGTTTCGCCGAGCGCCACCGCGGCGTCATGCCGACGCAGTACCAGGCCGGCGTCTATTCCGGCGTGCGCCACTGGCTGAAGGCGATCGAGGCCGCCGGCACGGACGAGGCGATGGCGGTGGCGGCGAAGATGCGGGAGCTGCCGGTCGACGACGTCTTCGCCCATGGCGGCCGGGTGCGGGCGGATGGCCGGCACGTGCACGACGTGCATCTGGTGGAGGTGAAGAAGCCCGCGGAATCGACCGGCCCCTGGGACCTCTACCGCATCCTCTCGACCATCCCCGGTGAGCGGGCCTTCCGCCCGCTGGCCGAGGGCGGCTGCCCGCTGGTGCAGCCATGACGGAGACCCCCATGACGGAGACCCTGGGCTTCATCGGCCTCGGCGCCATGGGCGCGCCGATGGTCCGGCGGCTGCTGGCGGCCGGGCACCGGGTGCTGGCGCATGACGTGGATGCGGTGGCGCTGGCCGCCGCCGTCTCGCGCGGGGCGGTGGCCCGCGACAGCCCCGCCGCCGTCGCCGGGGAAGCCGCCATCGTGCTGGTCAGCCTGCCAACGCCCGAGGTGGTGCGGCAGGTGGCGCTCGGCGCCGCCGGGCTGGTCGAGGGCGATGCGCTGCGGATCTATGTCGATCTCTCGACCACCGGGGCGCAGGCGGCGCAGGCGGTGGCGGCCGGCCTCGCGCCGCGCGGCGTGGTGGCGCTCGATGCCCCGGTCAGCGGCGGCGTCGCCGGGGCCGAGGCCGGGACGCTGGCGGTGATGGCGGCCGGCGACCGGGCGGCCTTCGAGCGGGTCCGCCCGGTGCTGGAGGTGATCGGCGCCAATACCGTGCTGGTCGGCGACAAGCCCGGCCAGGGCCAGACCCTGAAGCTGGTGAACAACCTGCTGGCGGCGACCACCTGGGCCGCAGCCTGCGAGGCGCTGGCCATGGGCGCCAGGGCCGGGATCGACCCCGAGCTGATGATCGACGTCATCAACAAATCCTCCGGCCGCAGCTTCCCGACCGAGCGCTTCACCGGCCCGGCGCTGAGCCGGCGCTTCGACTTCGGCTTCCGCATGGAGCTGATGGCCAAGGACATGCGGCTCGCCCTGCAGGAGGCCGAGGCGCTGGGCCTGGTGATGCCGACCAGCCGTGCCGCGCAGATGCTCTATGGCCTCGCCATGGCCGGCGGCGGCGCCAAGGGCGACGTGACCGAACTGGTGCGGATCACCGAGGGCTGGGCGGGGACGGAGGTCGCCGCCGCCCGCCGCAACGAGAGCTAGCGCCGCGCCCTAAACGGGCGTGCGCTCCAGCAGCTCGATCGAGATGTTCTCCGGCCCGCGGATGAAGCAGATGCGGATGCCCGGGCGCGGCTCGATCGGCTCCATGGTGAATTGCACGCCCTTGGCCTTCAGCCCGGCGACCGCCGCGTCGAGCCCGGTGACGCTGAGGCCGAAGTGGTCGATCCCCTGGTAGGGCGCGGAGGGGGCGGCCGCGGCGCTGGCATCGGCCTGGATGATGAAGATGTCGGCGCCGCCGACCTTCAGGTCGATCCGCGGCTTGCCGGCCTGCATGCTGCGGATGACCTGCGCGCCGAGCTTGTCGGCGAACCAGGCGGCGGTCGCCTCCGGGTCCGGGCTGCGCAGGTGGACGTGGTCGAAGGTGTAGTCGGGCATGGTCGCCTCCCCCAGGGTTGCCCCGAGCCTAGGCCCGGAACGGACCGGCGGGCCAGGGGGAAGGGGAACGCCGGGCCATGGCTTGACCCATGCCGCGCCGCCCAACCATCTTCCGCCGATGGACCAGCAGAGCGAACTCGCCAAGGTGAAGGGCCGCATCCGCGCCCTGGCCGCCAAGACCGTCGAGCGCGGCTGCTCCGAGGCCGAGGCCATGGCCGCCGCCGCCAAGGTCGGCGAGCTGCTCGAGGTCTATGGCCTGTCGATGTCCGAGGTCGAGCTGCGGGAGGAGGCCTGCGTGCAGGCCCGCGTCACCGCCCCCGGTCCCGGCCGGCTGGCGCTGCGCTGGCTGTTCCCCTCGGTGCTGCGCCTCTGCGAATGCCGCGGCTGGACCGATGGGCGGCAGGATTTCGTGCTGTTCGGGCTGGAGCCCGACGTGCAGATGGCGGAATACCTGCTGCGGGTGATCGAGGGCGCGCTGGCCTGGGAGGAAGCCCAGTACCGCCGCGGCCCGGCCTACCGGGCCAATCCGCTGCCCGGCCAGGCGGTGCTGCGCAGCTTCCGCTACGGCTTCGCCGACCGGGTGGCGAAGCGGCTGGATGCGATGGTCAGCGAACGCCAGGCGGCGGCCGAGCGGCGGCGGGCGGCGGCCCCGGCCGGCACCGCCCTGGTCCTGGCCAAGGCGCGGAAGGTGGATGAGGGGATGCGCGGCCTCGGCATCCGGCTGCGGACCGTGACCAGCAGCGCCACGGTGCGCGACCGCGGCGCCTATGGCCATGGCGCCGCGGCGGGCGGCCGGGTCGGGCTGGGCCGCCCGGTCGGGGCGGGGCCGGGGACCAAGGGGCTCAAGTGAGGGGCAGGCGATGAGGGGCGTGGAGTGAGCCGGGGCGACCGCGCCGCCCGCCTTCTCTATGCCTGGGAGGACCGGGAGGTGGCGCCGCGCGATACCGCCGCCGTGCCCTTCGCCCGGCTGCAGGCGCTGGTCGACCATGTCTGGGCGGCCGAGGGGCTGCGCTTCCCGCCCCGGGTGCGGCCGCTGCCGCGCCAGGCCCGCGGCACCGTGGCGCGGGCCAGCCGGCTGGCGATCGAGGCGCCGCCGGCGCTGCCGAGCTGGGTGCTGCTGCACGAGCTGGCGCATGCGATGACCAGCACCGCGGAGGGCGCCAGCGCCGGGCATGGGCCGGTCTTCGTCGGGATGTACCTCGGCCTGCTGGCGCGGCATGCGCGGATGGATCCCGAGGCGCTGGCGGCCTCGCTCCGGGCCGACGGCATCCCCTTCGACCCGACGGCGCGGCCGGTCTTCCTCGGCTGAGGCGCCGCCTCAGCTATTGGACTTGAGGTAGGCGATCAGGTCGCCCAGCTGCTGCTCGTTGCGCAGGCCGGGGAAGGACATGGAGCCGGCCGGGACGACCGCCTTCGGGTTGGCGATATAGGCCCGCAGGGTCGCCTCGTCCCAGACCAGGCCGCCCGCGGCCTTCTCCCGCAGGCTGGCGGAGTAGCGGAAGCCCTCGGCGGTGCCGGCCTTGCGGTCCAGGATGCCGTGGAGGTTGGGGCCGACGCCGTTGCGGCCGCCGGCATTGATGGAGTGGCAGGCGCGGCACTGATTGAAGACGCGCTGCCCGGCCTCGGCATCCTGCGCGGCGGCGGGGAGGGCGGTGCCGAGGAGCAGCGCGGCGATCAGGGGAGCTCGGGGCATGCGGGCGGCGTCTCCGGTTGGGGTGGGTTGTTCCACCGGCCGCAGATGCGCGTGGGGCCGGGCGCCGTCAAGCAGCCGGGCATGGCGGCTAGCCCCAGGGGTTGCGCCGGCCCTGGCTGCTCCAGGGGGAGGCATCGGGGACGGCCGCGCGGCGCGGCGCGGCCGGGGCGGCGGGCCAGCCGCCGCGGGCGGGCGGGGCCATGGCCAGCAGCCGGCGGACGCGCTCCTCGGTCGGCGGATGGGTGGTGAAGAGGCTGTCCAGGCGCAGGCCCGAGAGCGGGTTGATGATGAACATGTGGGCGCTGGCCGGGTTGGCCTCGGCCGCCTGGTTCACCCGGCCGTGCTTGTACTGTTCCAGCTTCGAGAGGCCGCTGGCCAGCCAGCGCGGGTCGCCGCAGATCTCGGCGCCCAGCCGGTCGGCCTCGTACTCGCGGGACCGGCTGATCGCCATCTGCACCAGCATGGCGGCGACCGGGCCGACGACCATCAGCAGCAGGGCGCCGATCGGGCCGAAGGGGCTGCGCCGCCCCTCCTGGTCCCGGCCGCCGAAGAGGAAGCCGAATTGCGCGAGCATGCCGATGGCGCCGGCCAGCGTCGCGGTGATGGTCATGAGCAGGGTGTCGCGGTGCTTGATATGGGCCAGCTCATGCGCCACCACCCCGGCGATCTCGGCTTCCGACATCAGGTCCAGCAGGCCGGTGTTCACCGCGACCGCGGCGTTCTCCGGGTTGCGGCCGGTGGCGAAGGCGTTCGGCTGGTCCTCGTGGATCACGTAGAGGGCCGGCATGGGCAGCCCGGCCCGCTGCGCCAGGCCCTGGACCATCTGATAGAGGCGCGGCGCGCTCTCGGGCGCGATGGGCTCGGCGTTGTGCATGCCGAGCACCACTCGGTCGCTGCTCCACCAGGCCCAGAGGTTGGTGCCGCAGGCCACCAGGAAGGCGATGACCATGCCCTGCTGGCCGCCCAGCCCGTAGCCGATGCCGATGAAGAGCGCCGTCAGCCCCGCCAGCAGCACCGCCGTCCGCAGATACCCTTCCATCCCTGCCGCCCCCCTCGCTGCCCCGCCCCCTGCCGCCCCGCCTGGCCCGTGCCCGGCCTCGGGCAGGCGCGGGTGCCGGTGGAACCCGGTCGATGGCGCACCAGATGATAGCCATGACCAAGTCCCCGCAAGACCCGAGGAGTGCCTGATGTCCGACCCGACCCCGCTGCCGCCGAGCGACCCGCCGGTGCCGATGCCCCCCGTCCCGCCGGCACCCCCCGGCCCCGAGGTGCCGCCCTCGCCGATCGAGGATCCGCCGGGCCAGGAGACCCCCGTGCCGGGCGATCCCGCGACGCCCCCCGCCGGCGACCCGCCGGGCGAGCCGCCGCTGCGCATGAAGGAGGTCGGCGGCCCGACCGGGCCGGAGCCGACCCGCTACGGCGACTGGGAGCGGAAGGGCCGCGTCACCGATTTCTAAGGGGGCTTGCCGGGCGCCGGCAGAAAAATGCCGAAGCCTGAAAATAGCCGTTGACGGGTGCGGGGGGCGCCAGTAAAAGCCGCCTCCCGCACGGAAGTGCGGTTCTCCTCCCCGGCGGGTTCGCCCCGCCGGTCTTGCTAAAAGGCTCCGGTCTGTTAGAAAGATGTGAGGCTTTGTTCTTTTAAAACTTTATCGGTTTTGGAAGTGT
>NZ_JAUFPN010000175.1 GCF_030409335.1 Paeniroseomonas aquatica | reverse complement strand
GGCCAATCCGGGAATCCCTAGAGTCCACAGGACCTAGGCCGGGGCTCCGACCGGCGCCCCGGGCGGCGACCAGCCCGGCGGCGCCATCTCGAAGCCGGCGAAGTCGAAGGCGGGGCTGACGGTGCAGCCCACCAGCACCCAGGCCCCGAGCGGGCGCGCCGCCTGCCAGCAGCCTGCCGGCACCAGGGCGAAGGGCGCTTCCCCGGCGCCGAGGTCGGGCCCCAGGCGTCGCTCCTCGCCGCCCCGGCCCTCCGCCCAGAGCCCCAGCGCCAGGGCGCTGCCGGCATGCCAGTGCCAGGCCTCGGCGGCGTCGACCCGGTGCCAGTGGCTGCGCTCCCCGGCCGCCAGCAGGTAGAGGATGGCGGTGCCCGCGCCGCGGCCGCCGCCGGCCGGGGCATCGCGCCAGACCTCGCGGTAGTGCCCGCCCTCGGGGTGCGGCCGGAGGCCGAGGGCGGCGATGACCGCGGCCGCCGCCAGCCCCGGGTCGCGCAGGTTCAGCGGAAATTGTCCTTGCCGGCGCGGATCGCCGCCAGCCGGGCCACGTCCCGGGCGCGGAGGAAGGGATTGGTCGCCTTCTCCTGCGCCAGGGTCGTCGGCACCGTCGCCCGGCCGGCGGCGCGCTGGGCCTTCACCTCGGCGGCGCGGGCGGCAAGCGCGGCGTTCTCCGGCTCCACCGTCAGGGCGAAGCGGGCATTGCTCTCGGTGTACTCATGGCCGCAGCAGACCAGGGTCGCCTCCGGCAGCGCCGCCAGCGCCTGCAGCGAGCCGTGCATCTGCGCCGGCGTCCCCTCCAGCAGCCGGCCGCAGCCGAGCGAGAAGAGGGTATCGCCGCAGAGCAGCACGTCGCCCTCGGCGAAGTGGAAGGCGATGTGCCCGACGGTATGGCCGGGGGTGTCGATCACCACGCCCTGGGTCGCTCCCACGGCCACCGTCTCGCCCGGCCGCAGCACGACGTCGAGCTTCGGCAGGCGGTGCGCATCGGCCGCGGCCCCCACCACCCTGGAGCCGAAGCGGGCCTGGACCCCGGCCACGCCGTCGATGTGGTCGCCGTGGTGGTGGGTCAGCAGGATCAGGTCGCAGCGCCCGCCCGCCGCCTCCAGCGCCGCGATGACCGGCCCGGCCTCGCCGGGATCGCAGAGGGCCACGGTGCCCGTCGCCTCGTCGCGCAGCATCCAGGCGTAATTGTCGGACAGGCAGGGGACGGCGGTGACGGTGACCGGCATGGCGGCTTCTCCTTCGGCGGGGCGGCGCCTCCCGCGCGCCACGCTGGCGGGGAAACGCAGGCCCGATGTGCTTGGCCCATGAAATCGGCGGGCCGATTGCTCTATATCCCTCCCATGCGTCATGAGGTCCACGGCCTGCGGGATTTCTACGCCACCCCGGCGGGGCTGGTGGCGGCCCGGCTGCTGCGCGACCGCCTGCGCCGGATCTGGCCCCGGCTGCCGGGCCAGGCGGTGCTCGGCCTCGGCTATGCCAGCCCCTTCCTCCGGCTCTGGCGGCCCGACGTGCCGGGCGGCGCCGCCCGCTGCATCAGCCTGGTCCCGGCGCACCTGCCGCATTGGCGCTGGCCGCGCGGCGACGCCAGCCGCACCGCGGTGGGCGAAGGCGAGGCCCTGCCCTTCCCCGACCTCAGCTTCGACCGGATCCTGCTGGTGCATGGGCTGGAACATGCCGAGAATGCCCGCCGCCTGCTGCGCGAGGCCTGGCGAGTGCTGAAGGACGACGGCCGGCTGCTGGTGGTCACCCCCAACCGCCGCGGGCTCTGGGCGCATCTCGAGCGCACCCCCTTCGGCCATGGCGAGCCCTATTCCGCCAACCAGCTCGAGCGCCTGCTGCGGCGGCAGATGTTCGCCGTCATCCGGCGGGAGCCGGCGCTCTTCGTGCCGCCCTTCCAGACCCGCATGCTGCTGCGCGGCGCCATGGCCTGGGAAAGGCTCGGCGCTCGGCTGGCCCCGGGCTTCGCCGGCGTCACCCTGATGGAGGCGACCAAGGATTTCTCCGAGCTCATCCCCGCCGGGGCGATGCCCACCGTGAGCCGGCGGCGGCGGGTGGTGGTGGCCGAGAGCGCCTGATGCCTCCGGCCATGCCCGCGGCCGCATCCCCGGCCGGGCGGCACGCCGTTTGCTCTCCCCGGGCAATCCACCAGCCCGGGGTCCACCGCATGTCCTTGTCACGCCGCGCCCTCCTCGGCGCCTCCGGCCTCGCCGCCCTGCCCGGCCTGCCCAGCCCCTGGGCAGTCAGCCCGGCGCAGGCGCAGGCGGCCGAACGCGTCATCCGCTACGGCATCTCCATGGCCGATATCCCGCAGACCACCGGCCAGCCCGACCGCGGCGCCGGCGCCTACCAGTTCACCGGCTATACCCTGTACGACCCGCTGATCGCCTGGGAGATGGACGTCGCCGACCGGCCCGGCAAGCTGGTCCCCGGCCTTGCCACCAGCTGGGAGGCCGACCCGGCCGACCGCAAGAAATGGACCCTGAAGCTCCGCGAGGGCGTGACATTCCACGACGGCTCGGCGTTCGACGCCGATGCCGTGGTCTGGAACTTCGAGAAGGTGCTGAACCCGCAGGCGCCGCATTTCGACAACCGCCAGGCGGCGCAGGTCCGCCCGCGCCTGCCCAGCGTCGCCGCCTGGCGGAAGCTGGATGCGATGACCGTCGAGGTCACCACCAAGGCGGTGGACAGCATCTTCCCCTACCAGCTCCTGTGGTTCCTCATCTCCTCCCCGGCGCAGTACGAGAAGCTCGGCCGCAGCTGGGAGAGGTTCGCCGACCAGCCCTCCGGCACCGGCCCCTTCCGCCTGGCGAAGCTGGTGCCCCGCGCCAGCGCCGAGCTGGTCCGCAACCCGGCCTACTGGAACCCTGCCCGCGTCCCCAAGGCCGAGCGCATCATCCTGGTCTGCGCGCCCGAGGCGGTGACCCGCAGCAACGCGCTGCTGACCGGCCAGGTGGATTTCATCGAGACCCCGGCCCCCGACATGGTCCCCCGTCTCCGCCAATCCGGCGCCCGGATCATCGAGAACGTCACGCCGCATGTCTGGAACTACC
This sequence comes from Paeniroseomonas aquatica, assembly GCF_030409335.1. Taxonomy (GTDB): domain Bacteria; phylum Pseudomonadota; class Alphaproteobacteria; order Acetobacterales; family Acetobacteraceae; genus Belnapia; species Belnapia aquatica. The sequence continues at coordinate 6,681 of NZ_JAUFPN010000175.1, read as the reverse complement.
ACCTCAGCCTGCTGGAAGGCTCGCCCTGGCGCGACATCCGGCTGCGCAAGGCGGCCAACCTCGCGATCGACCGGGACGGCGTGGTGGCGCTGATGAACGGCCTGGCCAAGCCGGCGGTCGGCGTGGTGGACCCCACCTCCCCCTGGTTCGGCAACCCGAGCTTCAAGATCAGGCACGACCCGGCCGAGGCGAGGCGCCTGCTCGCCGAGGCCGGCTATTCGACGCGCAATCCACTGAAGACCAAGTTCATCGTGGCCACGGGCGGCAGCGGCCAGATGCTGTCGATGCCGATCAACGAATACGTCCAGCAGTCCTGGCGCGAGGTCGGCATCGAGGTCGAATTCAAGCCGGTGGAGCTGGAGGTGCTCTATACCTGCTGGCGCCAGGGCGCGACCGGGGAGCTGGCGCGCGACGTCACCGCCAACAACGTCGCCTACGTCACCTCGGACCCGCTCTATGCGCTGATCCGCTTCTTCCACTCGAAGCAGGTCGCCCCCACCGGGGTGAACTGGAGCCACTACAGCGACGCCGAGATGGACCGGCTGATCGACACCGCGACCAGCACCTTCGATGCGGCCGAGGTCGACCGCCTCATGGCCCGCGTGCACGAGAAAGCGGTGGACGAGGCGCTGCTGGTCTTCGTCGTGCACGACACCAACCCGCATGTCGCGACCCGCACCATCCGCGGCTACACCCAGGCGCAGCACTGGTTCCAGGACCTGACGACGCTGAGCTGACGTCACCCGGTCGCGAGCAGCCGCCGCCGGGGTTGCCGCGGTCACCGTCTCCCATGCGACCCTTCCCCAGGCCGTCCGCACGAGACGGCCTGGGGAAGGAAACACCATGTCCGAGACACCACCGATCGCGCGCCGCGCGCTGGGGCTGCTCGCCGGCGCCCTGGCCGCCGGCGCCGCCGTGCCCGCCCATGCCCAGCGCAGCTACGACCGCGGCGCCGCCCCGGTCCGCTACCCCGATGCCGACATCGTCGCCATCGACCCCAAGCGCTTCAAGGCGATGCTCGGCAATACCGCCATCCGCCGCATCGGCACCCGCTACGGCTGGGCCGAGGGGCCCGCCTGGCACGCCACTGGCCGCTTCCTGATCTGGTCCGACATCCCGAACGACGAATGCCTGCGCATGGTCGAGGAGGACCACTCCGTCCATCGCCGCTTCCGCAGCCCCTCGGGCTTCTCCAACGGCAATACCTTCGACCGCGAGGGACGGCAGATCGCCTTCCGCCACTTCCACCGCGACGTGCTGCGCTACGAGCCGAACGGCACCACCACCGTGCTGGCATCGCGCGGCCCGGACGGCGCCTTCAACGCCCCGAACGACGGGGTGGTCCACCCCGAGGACGGCGCCATCTGGTTCACCGATCCCGGCTACGGCGCGCTGATGAACTACGAGGGCAACCGCACCGCGGAATCCGCCAGCAGCCCCCGCCCCTTCATCAAGGAGGCGATCTACCGGATCGATGCCGGCGGCCAGGTGGCCAAGGTCGCCGACGAGCCCTTCAAGCCGAACGGCCTCTGCTTCTCACCCGACTACAGGCGCCTCTACGTCGCCGACAGCGGCAAGTCCCACTACGAAGAGGCGAAGAACATCATCTGGGTCTACGACGTGGACGGCGCCCGGCTGAGCAATCCGCGGACCTTCTGCGACATGGAGATGGGCGGCAAGTCCGGCTTCGGCGACGGCATCCGCTGCGACGAGGCGGGCAATGTGTGGGTCGGCGCCGGCTGGGTGGGCGAGGGCTACGACGGGGTGCACGTCTTCGCCCCGGACGGCCAGCGCATCGGCCAGATCCGCCTGCCCGAGATCTGCGCCAACCTCTGCTTCGGCGGGGCGCGGCGGAACCACCTCTACATGACGGCGAGCCAGTCGCTCTACATGGTGCCGGTGGAGACGCGCGGGGCGCATTTCTGCTGACATGAAAAAGGCCGGGGGTCCCGGCACCGCCAGGACCCCCGACCCCTTCGGTCAGCCTTGGGCGATCAGACCCGCTCGAGGCACATCGCCACGCCCATGCCGCCGCCGATGCAGAGCGTCGCCAGGCCGCGCCTGGCCTCGCGCCGCCGCATCTCGAACAGCAGCGTGTTCAGCACCCGCGCCCCGCTCGCGCCGATCGGATGGCCGAGCGCGATCGCGCCGCCGTTGACGTTCACCTTCGAGGTATCCCAGCCGAGGTCCTTGTTCACCGCGCAGGCCTGCGCCGCGAAGGCCTCGTTGGCCTCGATCAGGTCGAGGCTGGCGATGTCCCAGCCCGCCTTCTGCAGCGCCTTGCGGCTCGCCGGGATCGGCCCCGTGCCCATGATCGAGGGATCGACGCCGGCGGTCGCCCAGGAGGCGATGCGCGCCAGCGGGGTGATGCCGCGGCGCTTGGCCTCCTCGGCCGACATCACCACCAGCGCGGCGGCGCCGTCGTTGATGCCGCTGGCGTTGCCCGCCGTCACCGTGCCGTCCTTTGAGAAGGCCGGGCGCAGCTTCTGCAGCACCGCGAGGTTGGTCTCGGGGCGCGGATACTCGTCGTCGGAGACGACGACGTCGCCCTTCCGGCCCTTCACCGTGACCGGGGTGATCTCGTCCCGGAAGCGCCCGGCCTGCATCGCCGCCGCCGCTTTGGCCTGGCTGGCGGCGGCGAACTCGTCCTGCTGCTCGCGGGTGATCTGGTACTTGGTCGCCACGTTCTCGGCGGTGGTGCCCATGTGGTAGCCGTGGAAGGCGTCCCAGAGCCCGTCCTTGATCATGGTGTCGACCAGCGCGAGGTCGCCCATCTTCTGCCCGGCGCGGAGCTGCTGGGCATGCGGCGCCTGGGTCATGCTCTCCTGGCCGCCGGCGACGACGATGCGGGCATCGCCCGTCGCGATCTGCTGGGCGGCCAGCGCCACGGCGCGGAGCCCCGAGCCGCAGAGCTGGTTGATCCCGAAGGCGGTGCGCTCCACCGGGATGCCGGCGGCCACCGCCGCCTGGCGGGCCGGGTTCTGCCCGGCGCCGGCGGTCAGGATCTGGCCGAGGATGACCTCGTCCACCTCCTCGGGCGCGACGCCGGCGCGCTCCAGCGCGGCGCGGATGGCGATGGTGCCCAGGGCATGGGCCGACATGGAGGCAAAGGCACCGGAAAAGCTGCCGACCGGCGTGCGCGCCGCGGAAGCGATGACGATATCGGTCATGACTGGGGTCTCCCACCCTCGATTGCTGCGGCGCAGTCTGGCCCGCCCCCCGAGGCTCCACAAGCGGGGTGCAGGCGCAAGGCTATGGCGGCAGCCCCAGGACCCACTCGAGCAAGGGCCGCCACAGCGCCGCCTCGGCCGTGCTGCCGGCCACCATGCCGATATGGCCCGCCGCCGCGTGATGCACCAGGGCGCCCGGCAGGACCCCGGCCAGCGCCAGCGCCGCGGCCGGCGGCACGATCCGGTCCCGCGCCGGCACCGCCAGGAAGCTGGGCAGCCGCAGCCGGGCCGGGACCACCGCCTCCCCGGCGATCCGCCACTCCCCGCGCGCCGGGGCATTGCCGCCGTACCAGCCGGCCAGGCACTCCCGCGCCACCGGCGCCGCCAGCGCCACGCCGTCGTTCAGCCAGTCCTCCAGCGCGACGAAGCGCCGCGCCCGCCCCGAGGCCGGGTCCACCCGGGCGAAGCCGCGGTACTTGGCAGCGATCGAGAAGGGGTCGAGCCCGGCGAAGATGGCCTGGATGGCATCGACCGGCAGCGCGCCGAGCGCCGCCAGCATCGGCTCGAGCGCCGGCAGCAGGGCGCCCACGGCCTGGGCCTGGGCCGCGTCGGCCGCCCAGAAGTCCCAGGGCGTCGCCAGCAGCGCCAGCGCCCGCACCCGGTCCGGCCGGCGCTGGGCCGCGGCCAGGGCCAGCAGCCCGCCCATGCAGTAGCCGACCAGCACCACCGGTCCCGGCACGGCGGCCAGGGCGCGTTCCAGCCGGCCGGCGACGTAATCGGTCAGGCCGAAGCCGCGCTCCAGCGGCCCCGGCTCGCCCCAGTCCAGCAGCAGCGGCCGCACCCCCTGCCCGGCCAGGAAGCGCAGCATCGTGGCTTCGGGCAGCAGGTCCAGGATCTGCGCCCGGTTGACCAGGGAGGGCACGAAGACCACCACCGGCCCGGCGCCGCCGTAGTCGAGCAGGCGGCTGCCGCCCTCGGCCCAGACCGCCGGCGGGTCCGCCAGCTCCCGCCGCCAGGGATGGCCGCGATAGGCGGCGACGCCGGCGAGGAAGCCGGCATCCGCCCGCCCGAGCGCCTGCCAGACCGCGGCGGCGAAGGCCTCAGGCCGGTGGCCGCCGGCGGCGAGGTCCGCGGCGATCCGCGCCATCCCCGCCCGGCCCGGCCTCGAGCGCGGCCAGCCGGCGTTCCAGCCCGTCGATCCGGGCCCAAAGGGCGGCGGCATCCCCGGCCCCAGCGCCGGCCCCAGCGCCGGTCCCGCCTGCGCCAGCGGCAGGCTGGCCAGCGTCGCCGCCCGCCGCAGCGCCGCCAGCCCCAGGTGCAGCACCAGGGGCCGCGGTCCCCGGCGGCCGGTCATGCCGCCGGCCCGAGGCCGGGGCCATGGCCATCAGGCCGCCGCCGGCCGCCATGGCTTGGCGCCAGAGGGCGGCGAGGTCCGGGTCGGCCGCCAGCGCCGTGATTTCCTCCTGCCAAAGCCCTATCCATTCCTCCGCCAGCCGGTCGATCCCGGGCGCGGCGGCCGGTGCCGCATCCGCCGGTGCGGCGGCCAGCGCCGCATCCGCCGGTGCGGCGGCCAGCNCCGCCGGTGCGGCGGCCAGCGCCGCATCCGCCGGTGCGGCGGCCAGCGCCGCATCCGCCGGTGCGGAGGCCGGCCCGGGGTCCGGCGCTGCGGCCGCTGCCTGCTCCGGCGTCGTCTTCCGCATGCCTGCCCCTCCACCGGTCCCGCCTCGGCGGACCCTGACGGCCCCTGGTGTGCAACGCAAAAAATCCGGCTTCCGCCCGGCCCGTCGCCACGTGCTAGGTTGCCAGGCCTGTCACGCAATAACCGCATCGGAAACGTCATGGCCGAGAGCACCGCCCGCGTTGAACCCGCGAATGACGCGACTTCGGCAGCGCCGACGCAGCCCGTCGTGGTCAAGAAATACGCCAATCGCCGCCTCTATAATACCGAATCCTCCAGCTACGTGACGCTGGAGGACCTCGCCGGCATGGTCCGCCTGGGCCGGGACTTCGTGGTCTATGATGCCAAGTCGGGCGACGACATCACCCGGTCCGTGCTCACGCAGATCATCGTCGAGGAAGAATCGAAGGGCCGCAACCTGCTGCCCGAGGGCTTCCTCCGCCATCTCATCGGCTTCTACGGGGACAGCCTGCAGACGGTTCTGCCCCGCTACCTCGACGTCGCCATGAACGGCTTCGCCCGCCAGCAGGTTCAGATGCGGCGTTCGATGGAACAGGCCATGGGCGGGTTCCTGCCCTTCCCGAGCATCGAGGAAGTCAGCAAGCAGAACATGGCGATGATGGAACGGGCGATGAGTCTTTTCGCACCGTTCCGGGCACCGGATGCCCCGCCGACCGTTGAGTCGCTGAAGGCCGAGGTCGAGTTGTTGCGGCGCCAGCTGGCCGAGGCGCAAAAAACCAAACCGGATACCTCGCGTGGGGGGTGAAGGCACTCGACCGCGCTGACCTCACGCGCTCGTCACGCGTCCCGGTGGAACGGGGACGGTGTCACGGCATTGCCCTAGGTGAGACACTCATCGGCCTAAGGGATTCACCATGCCATCGACCACCGATACGGAGGCGCCACGCGCCGCCGTTGCCAAGGTTGGCCAGCGGGCCAATGCGGCGGACCGTCACGTCGGCGCCAGGATCCGCGAGAGGCGGGTCATGATGGGCCTGTCCCAGCAGCAGCTCGCCCGCATGATCGGCGTGACCTATCAGCAGGCGCACAAGTACGAGCGCGGCCTGAACCGCATCTCGGCCGGCCGGCTGTTCGAGATCGCCCAGGTCCTCGCCGTCGCCGTCTCCTGGTTCTTCGAGGGGCTGACCGACGACGCCGAGCCCAACGAGGTGTCGCCGCGCCAGCGCATGTGCCTGGAGCTGGCGCGCAACTTCGCCCTCATCGACAATGAGAAGCACCAGGAAGCGCTGAGCCAGATGGCCCGCGCGCTGGCCGCCCAGAGCCTCGCCGAGAACCCGGCGCTGGCCGAGAGCCCGGCCGCGGCCCTGGCCGCGGAAGTCCTCGAGCGGCATTGAGCGGCCGCAGGTCTGGCCCTGGCGGCCAGACCTGCTATCCTGCCAGGCTTCGTCGACCTCCAGAGCGTGAGATCGGGCCCAAGGGTCCGGCCTCGCGCCTCGGTCCAATTGCATGAGCACGTTCCACCTGCCACTGAAGCGTCAACCTCCACCGCCCCTGCTGCGGCCGCCGCGGCGTTCCGCCCGCTTGGTGCTGATCAGCCTCGCGCTCGGGGCCGTGGGGCTGGCCGGCGGGCTGACCCTGGGCCTCGGGCTGCGGCCGCGCCCACCGGTCCCCACGGCCAGCCTTCCGGCCGCCCCCGGCCCGCCGCCGCCCATCTCCGCTGCCCCGTCCGACACCGCCGCGGCGGGCGACCTGGCCGGCCTGCGCGCGGCAAGGGAGGCCGAGGAGGCCCGGCTGGCGAGCCTGGCGGCCGCCCGCGTGGCGGCCGAGGCGGAATTGGCCGGGCTCCGCCGCGAGCTCGGCGCCGCCCGGCGC